>OMYS01000087.1 GCA_900315305.1 uncultured Eubacteriales bacterium | reverse complement strand
GTCATGCCCGCCTTCTTTGCGCGCTCCTCGATCTTCTGTCCGTGCTCGTCCGTTCCTGTCTGGAAATGAACGTCGTACCCCATCTGGCGCTTGTATCTGGCGATCGCGTCCGCCAGGATGATCTCATATGTGTTTCCGATGTGCGGCTTGCCTGACGCGTACGCGATGGCAGTCGTAATGTAGTACTTTCCTCTCTTGGTCATAGCTTCCTCCTGAACCGCTGATGATGCGGGAATATCTGTCGCCGTGCGAACCCATCACAGTCCGTCCCGCAGATCGTCTGAGAGCCGTGGGAAACGGAAATCCCGGCGTATCCTTCTGTGGTTTGAATTCCGGGCGTGTCCGCCATCCGGGTCTGTCACGCCGTGGATGACGGCGGGCCGGCCCGATCCGGCAACAGTACGATTGTAACTGAAAATGTCTGTAAAGTAAATGTCCATGCCCTGCTTCGCGTGGCATCATAAGCCATAACAGTAAGCCCGGCGGATTGCCCTGCGGCTCCGCAGCTCCCGCATTCTCACTGCACCTTGAGAATATAGGTGTCCGCTCCGTTTGAATACACAGTCTCACCGATGCTCTGCAGGAGCGTGTCGTTTAAGGACGGGTATTTCTCGCGCTCGAGCCGGCCGATATAAATATAGGCGATATTGTATTTCTCGATCAGAGCCTTCACAGCGGCTGCGTCTGTCGACGTGTAGATCGTCTCGATGTCCGCGAGGCGCTGGTTCAGCTCCACCGTATCTGACCGCCACAGCCACTCGTGTACGTACCAGCCCGCGACAGTCGGAAGCCCCGTCGCGACCGACACTCGCTCATAGTCCGAGTAGCTGTCGCCCGGTGCCTCGAGAATCGTCGGCGTCCCGCTGACATGTGTGTTCAGCCAGCTGATCGCCTCGAAATCTGACAAAAATGACTCCGACACGAAAACTGAAGCGTCCGTGCTGACGCGATTTTCCGGCCGCAGGACATTGCCGAACCACGAGGAGCACGCCTTGAAAATGTACCCCCCTGTGAGGAGCAGGCACACGAGAGCCGCCGCACTGATCAGGCGGACGACGCGCCTGCGCGCGACTGACATATGAGGCCGGATGGAAGCTCCCGCGAGCGCCCGCGTGATGATGTATGCCATGCAGACGCCGAAGAGAATAAACGCCTGGTAGGTCAGCTTGAACATCGTATTCGCGCGGTAATAGTCACCGCCGTAAATGTCCTTCACATAGATGACCTCCGGCAGAAACACGAGACCCATCGCGCAAAGGCTCCACATGAGAACCGCAAGATCCGGCGTGTCGAGGTGATGAGCATATCCGCCGCATCTGTCAGCGCCGGTTCCGGAAAGCAATCAGCCCCACAATGTACGCGATGCAGCATGCAAATGGCAGCCCCCACAGGACGGCAAGCTGGTAGAACGCGGTGTGGCTGTGCGTGAGGCCGACGTGCGACGAGATCATATCGAAATTCGCCGTAAACGGAAGCGCGCACACGGCTCCGACCGCGAGCATCACGAGCGCCTCCAGCACCATGATGAGAATGAATTTCGGCAGGTTCCGCCTGTACGTCCGGAGGTTCACGAAGAAGATAATCGATCCGCACGTCACATAGTAGATCGGGAAATCCCAGAAGTTCGTCCAGCGGAACACACCCGTCATCAGACCGACAAGCAGAATCTCCGGCGAGATAATCTGCAGGACCTCCTCCGTCGTAAAATGAAATCCGTCCTGCGCCTTTCCGCCTTTTCCGAAGTGCTTCTTTGCCGCGAGGATGCCCGACTCGAGAAGGCTTCTGTCCGCTGCAGAATCCTCTGAGGTGCCATTCACCGCGGACGCCGCCTGACCGTCAGCTGCAGCCATATCAGCCTCGGCATGTTTCCCGGCACGCGCCGCCTGGTTCTTCTCCGCCGCAGACCCTCCATCAGTCACAGAGACTCTCACCCCGGCGTAGTTCCCACCATGCGCCGCAGGCCTCCCTGCAGTCACTGCACCTGCGCGCACCGCGGCCGCAGAGAACGGGTTCGTCTCCGGCATTTTTACCTTCCGCGCCCACGCGTAGACAATCGCGATGACTGTCACGACAAAAATGATGTTCACGTAGTGGGCGTGCAGATCGCCGAGCACCGTTGAGTACGCCGGAAATTCGTGGATCGTCTTGTCGCCGACATCCGGGTTGTAGCCGATGTAGCGCGTCGAATCCGGGAACCAGTAGCTGTAGCTCTGACCCGTAAGCTTTGCGATGATCGGCTTTATAATGCCGTAAATAATATAATGACCATTTCCGCAGTAGGCGACAGCCGCTCCCGCGAGGGCACCCGTGAGATACGGAAGCTTCGAGCGCCTGTCCGCACGCCCGGACTGGCCTGCGCGCTTCTTTGACTCAGCGCCGGCTGACGCGGCATGACCCGTATGCTTTTCTGATGCAGCGCCGGCCCTCCCGTGAGAAAAGGCTCCCGCGTGGTCCGCACACCTCGCCTCCAGCTTGTCGCGCATCAGCTGATAGCCGAGCGAGGCCGGCAGACTGAAGGAGAGCGACGCGACGATCGCGCGCATCAGGTTGTAGCCCTCGCCCGTCGTCACGCCTGTCATTTTCACGAGCAGCGTCGCGATGTACTGGCCGCCGTAGTAGTAGTTGACCTTGCTGCCCGCAAACCACATATCCTCAAATGGCATCGTGAGCGAGCGTGTCATCGCGGTCATAAAGCCGTAGTCCATGAACTTCTCCGTTCCATAGGCCTCCGGCTTAAATCCGATGATGTAGACCCAAAGCCCGAACAGAGCAAAGAAAACGGCCTCCTCAATCAGAATTGTCGAAACAGAGATCTCATGATCCGCAGGGCCTGAAGCGCCCGTCCTTCTCCGCTTTGTTTGCATTTTACGGAAAATGAAGAGCGAAGCGTAATTTACGGCAGCGAGGACAAGCAGCGTGATCACGATTGTGCTCTGCTGAAACAGAGCAAGACCCGTGCAGTTCAGTGTCCAGACAAGCCAGGACACAAGGAAGAGGCCGATCGTCTTTGCGAACATCCATCCGCCGTCATCGAACCCCCGGAACACATATGTGGCGAGCGGCAGAAATCCCAGCCCCATAAGCAGGAAAATCAGCCACCACTGCAGAACAATACCCATCTGAAATAAAAGTCTCCCTTCTCTGCCAGTACTGCTTTTATATTGATATAGTATAGCGGTTCTAAGCAGGCATGTCGACCGGCGGCACTCCGAAAGGCATAAAAAAAGGAAGCGGCCCATGCCGCTTCCCTCTCCCTCCGCGGATGCAGAGAATCACTTTCCGAAGTATCTGTCATGCAGGCCCTTGAATGCCTTGCCATGTCTTGCCTCGTCACGAGCCATCTCATGAACGGTGTCATGGATTGCGTCGAGATTCAGAGCCTTCGCGCGCTTTGCAAGATCTGTCTTGCCTGCTGTAGCGCCATTCTCAGCCTCGATTCTCATCTCGAGGTTCTTCTTTGTGCTGTCTGTGACAACCTCACCGAGAAGCTCAGCGAACTTGGAAGCATGCTCAGCCTCTTCGTGAGCAGCCTTCTCATAGTACAGACCGATTTCCGGATAGCCCTCGCGGAACGCGACGCGTGCCATTGCGAGGTACATGCCAACTTCAGAGCACTCGCCCGTGAAGTTTGCCTCGAGATCCTTCTTGATATCTTCCGGGGCGTCAGCCGCAACACCGACAACATGCTCAGCCGCCCATGTCATCTCCTCGTCCTGCTTCACAAACTTGGAAGCCGGAGCCTTGCAGACCGGACACTGTGCCGGAGCCTGATCGCCTTCATATACATAACCACAAACGCTGCATACCCATTTTGCCATAATTGTTTCTCCTTTTGTGTTCAAAGCGCTGTGCGCATCCACCGGATAATCAGATTCAGGCGGCAAAGCGCACAACCCGTCAGTGTTTGTAACCTGTTTCACTGTATCATAAAGCCCAAAAAATAGCAACTCGCGAAGTCTCCCGTTACAAACCTTTTACAAGTTACGCCTCAACCGGCTGCAGATGTGCGATCGAAGTCGCGGGAATGCGGCGCCACACATTCAAAGCCCGGACAGGCGACCCATTCCCGGCATCAAGCTCACAGATTGACAAATTCACATCCCTTCCGTAAAATTAAAATCAATATGGCTCATTATATAGCCACTATATTTTATACCCGAAGCCATATCCGACGGAGTACCCATACATTCATGAAAAGCAGACGCATTATCGGCTACGATGTCATCCGGATTTTCTCCGCATTTATCGTGGTTGCCTATCACTTCGCAAGCACCGCCTCGGCCAGAAAGGGCTGGGCCTCATTTCCTTATTTTTACAACTATCAGGGGAAGAGCTGGGGAGGAACGGCAGTCGGCCTGTTCTTTCTTCTCTCCGGCGCGACTATCGTCATGACGCACGATTTCAGGCTGAACCGCCGGAACATCCTGCAGTTCTACTGGACGAGGGCGAAGAAGCTCTACCCGATGTTCTGGATGGCATTTTCGTATATTTATCTCCAGAACGTGATCATGAATCACAGCTTCTTTTATTTCGGGAGGCCCTGGAGTCTTCTGCTCAGCATCTTCGGAATCGATGGATATTTCAATTATCTGGGGCGGACCTACTACTTGATCGGCGAGTGGTTCCTCGGCGCGATCATCCTGATCTACCTGCTCTATCCGGTCATTTTGTTCTGTTTCCATCGCATGCGGTATGTGACGCTGGCCGTCCTCATTCTGCTGGCTTACCTGAACCAGCTCAACGTGTTCGATCTCAAGATTCCTTTCCAGCAGAACATCCTGACGTGCTGCCTGCTCTTCTACGCAGGCATGCTGTTTGAGCAGATCCGTCTGAAGATCACACAGTACAGTTGGATCTTCGGTCCCGTTTCGATCGCCGGAATGATCTATCTGCTCGTGCAGCCGACGGACATTCCGATCGAACTTGGCACACTGATCATGTCATTTGTCATGTTCGTCGCGCTGTTCTGCATCGGCTCCTGGCTAAGCCTCGCCGGCCCGGCCCAGTACGCCGCCGTCGGTCTGAGCGGACTCA
>OMYS01000056.1 GCA_900315305.1 uncultured Eubacteriales bacterium | reverse complement strand
CTTGTCTCAGATCTTCAGTGCCTTCTCCGTGCACGCGTGGACCGCCTCCATCACAGTTCCGCGGAACCCACCGCGCTCAAGCGCCGCGACGCCCTCGATCGTCGTGCCGGCCGGAGATGTGACCATATCCTTCAGCTCGCCCGGATGCTTTCCTGTCTCAAGGACCATCTTAGCGGACCCGAGGACGGTCTGTGCCGCAAATGTATATGCCTTCGCCCGCGGCATGCCGTCGAGAACGGCGGCGTCTGCCATCGCCTCGATGAACATGAACACGTAGGCCGGAGAGGAGCCGCTTAAGGAAGTCACGACACCCATCAGCCGCTCCGGGATCTCTTCTTCTTTCCCGAACGACCCGAGAATTGCGCTGACCGTCTTCTTATCCTCATCCGTCACATGGCTGTTCGTGCACCATCCCGAGATTCCCTCGCCGACGAGCGCCGGCGTGTTCGGCATGACGCGCACGATCTTCTTGTCCGCGCCAAGCAGTCCCTCGAGTCTCTCTACGGACTGTCCCGCGACAATGGAAATGATGAGCTGCTCACCTGTGAGCGCGTCCTTCATGCCCGCTGCCGCCTCATCGAGAGCAATCGGCTTGACGGCAAAGACAACAACGTCCGCATTCTTTACGCACTGCAGATTGTCATCGGTTGTGTGGATCCCCAGTGTCTTCTCCGCCTTTTCGCGGGCCGGCGCGTACGCGTCCGCCGCTGTGATATCAGCCGGAGCTGCCACGCCGCCCCGCCGATGATGGCTGAGCCCATATTGCCGCATCCGATAAAACTGATTTTCATTTTTGTTCCTTTCAGGGCGGACAGGCGCGGGAAATCCCGCGCCCTCCGTCACTTTCCGTATGCCCCGCTTCAGAGCTTTGCGAACCGCTCCAGAGCGTTCTTTGAATTCTCGTGTGATCCGAATGCTGTCAGGCGGAAATAGCCTTCTCCGTTCGGACCGAAGCCTGATCCCGGCGTTCCGACGACGCCCGCATTTTCAAGCAGGTAGTCGAAGAAATCCCAGGACGTCATGCCGTCCGGCGTCTTCATCCAGACGTACGGGCTGTTCACGCCGCCGTAGCAGGTGTAGCCGAGCTTCTCGAGACCGTCACGGATTGTCCGCGCGTTCTCCATGTAGTAGCCGACAAGGCTCTTGATCATCGCCCTGCCCTCGTCTGTATAGCAGGCTGCGCCCGCGCGCTGCACGATGTACGGAGCGCCGTTGAACTTTGTGCCGTGACGGCGCGCCCACATGTCATGAAGTGACGCATCGCCGCACTTCAGGTCCTTCGGGACGACTGTGTAGCCGAGACGGAGGCCTGTGAAGCCCGCGTTCTTTGAGAAGCTGCGGATCTCGATCGCGCAGGTTCTCGCGCCCTCGCACTCATAGATCGAGTGCGGCATGTCCTTCTCGGAAATATAGGCCTCGTACGCGGCGTCGTAGATAATCACGCTGCCGTTCTTGTTCGCGTAGTCAACCCAGTCCTGCAGGCGGTCCTTTGTGATTGCGGCACCCGTCGGGTTGTTCGGGAAGCACAGATAAATGACATCCGGGACCTCCTTCGGAAGATCGGCGATAAAGCCGTTCGCCGCCGTGCACGGCATGTAAATGACATTGCTCCAGTAGCCTGTCTTCGGATCATAGGTGCCTGTGCGGCCCGCCATGACATTCGAGTCGACATAGACCGGGTAGACCGGATCGCAGACGGCGATCCTTGAATCTTCCGAGAACAGCTCCTGGATATTGCCGGAGTCGCTCTTTGCGCCGTCGGAGACGAAAATCTCATCCGGCTCGATCTCGCAGCCTCTCGCCTTGTAGTCGCCACTTGCAATCGCTTCTCTTAAAAATGAGTAGCCGAGGTCCGGTGAATAGCCGTGGAAGGTCTCCGCGTAGGCCATCTCCGCGACAGCGTCATGAAGAGCGCGGATGACCGGCTCGCCGAGCGGCTGTGTGACATCGCCGATGCCGAGACGCACGATCGTGCGGTCCGGATGTGCTTCTGTGAATGCGTTCACCTTCTTCGCAATTGTGGAGAAGAGGTAGCTGCCCGGCAGCTTCAGATAGTTTTCATTTACCTTAAACATCGATATCTCCTTCAAATACTTCTGCTGCAGGTCCCGTCATAAATACATGGTTCGTATTGTCACGGTCCCATTCTATGTGGAGGTCCCCGCCCAGAAGATGGACGGTCACCTCAGTTCCCGTATATCCGTTGAGCGCCGACGCGACAGCCGCTGCGCAGGCTCCCGTTCCGCACGCCCAGGTCTCGCCGGAGCCGCGCTCCCAGACACGCATGCGGATCTCATGGTCATTGACGACATTGATGAATTCTGTGTTGACTCTCTCCGGAAAAACCGGATCGTTCTCAAAAATCGGCCCGATCTTCTCAAGGTCCATGTCCTTGATGTCCTGTCCCGGAAAGACGACGCAGTGCGGATTGCCCATCGACACGCAGGTGATCTCATACAGCATGTTCCCGAAGGACTTCGGGACCGCGACCACCCTGTCGCCCGAAAGCTTCACCGGAATGTCCTCCGGCTTAAGGATCGGCTCTCCCATGTCGACGCGCGCAGCGGACACCTTGCCGTCCTCACCGAGCGTGAGTTGAAGCGTCTTCACGCCGGCCAGCGTGTCGACCGTAATCGTCGTCTTGTTCGTCAGACCATGGTCATAGACGTATTTGCCGACGCAGCGGATTCCGTTGCCGCACATCTTTCCGCGGCTTCCGTCCGCGTTGTACATCTCCATCTCGAAATCGGCCTTGTCGGACGGATTGATCAGGATCAGACCGTCCGAACCGATGCCGAAATGCCTGTCAGACACCATGACCGCCGTCTTCGAGACGTCGGCCGGGCGCTCCTTTGATCCGTCTACGTAGACGTAGTCGTTGCCGATTCCCTGCATTTTTGTAAAATGCATACAGCCTCTCTTTCTGCCACATCCCGTGGCCGGCAGCGCCGCACGCGGCACTGGTTCATTTGCCTCCGGACTTATTTTCTCCTGCCGCGGCAGTACCCGATGAACCCGCGGAGAAGCATTTTGTCTTCATCCGGGACCTTCAGGCGGGATATCTTTCTCTCCGCGCGCGCAAAGCAGCTGTTCATGCTGTCCCTCGCGTAGTCAAGCGCGCCGCTCTCCCGGAAGATATCCTGCACCTTCTCGACGTCCTGCTCCGTCACATTCGGACTGCCGTAGTGCTTCTCGAGCCGCTCCACATACTCCGGCGCGTGATTCTTTACATACATGTAGAGAATCGTCTGCTTGTACTCCGAGATGTCCGAGCCGACATCCTTGCCGAGCACATACTCGTCCGCGTAGATGCCGAGGATGTCGTCCATGATCTGGTACGCGATGCCGATATCGTCGGCAAAGCTGTCCGTGCGCCGGATCAGCGCATCGTCCGCGCCTGCGAGCATGAGACCCAGGTGAAGAGGACCCACAACCGAGTAGCGGGACGTCTTCAGGTGATAAATGTCCGCCACCGATTTCTCGAGGAGCTCCGCTCTCTGCTCATCTGTGTACGAGCTGTCCTGCAGCTCATACGGAAGGACCACATCGAGGAGCTCGCCGCGGATCGTGTCGATCGCGACGCGGTCAAACTCGGCGATAATTGCATTTGCCTTCGGATCATCCGCATAGGCCTCCGCGAGAATCAGGTTCGAGTAAAAGAGTCCGAGATCTCCCGCGCAGAGCGCTGCTGACTTTGCGAGGGCCGGCTCCGTCTCCTGCGCGGACAGAATCCGGATGTCCCGCACCTCGAGGCGGTCCTCATAGCGGTTCTGGATCGTCATTTTCCCGCGGCGCATGTCCGCATTGTCGATAATGTCGTCATGGACGAGGACCGCCGTCTGGAACATCTCGAAGGCGAGCGCGAGGTCCATCGCGTGCTCCGGGTCCTTCCCGCCGCCGAGCCTGTAGCCGAGCTCGACCAGCACGCCGCGGAGGTTCTTGCCGCCGTCGTTCAGGTCCGCAAGATCGGAGCGGAACGTGCGGATCAGCGGATTCGGGTCCTTCGCAAGCCGCCTGTTCAGCTCCTTCTTGTGCTTTTTAAGAGACGACGCGCAGGACCTGTAATATGCCATGAACGCTTCTAAAGCTTCCTTGTCTCTGTCTCTGCCCATCTGATCACTTCCCCTTGTTGACCTTGACGTTTGCGTACCACTGAAGTGCCTCGCCGAGAAGCTTCTCCGAAAAATCCGGCCACAGGACATCCGTGAACCAGAGGTCCGCGTACGTCGTCTGCCACGGGAAGAAGTTCGAGAGCCGATGATCTCCGCCCGTGCGGATCACAAGATCGATGTCCGGAATTCCCGGCGTCATCAGATACTGCTCAAACGCATCCTCCGTGAGAGGCGTGTCCAGACTCGCCTTGCCGGAGGCCACGTCCCTCGCGTACGCCTCTGCGGCCCTTAGAATCTCATCGCGGCCGCCGTAGGAGAGCGCGATCTGCAGATAGAGCTTCCCGCAGTCCTTCGTCACTTCCTCCGCGTCGCGGATGACCTTGATGTCCTCCGGCTTCAGGTAGCTTAAGTTTCCGACTACGACGACCTTCACGCCCTTCTCGATGCAGGTGTGGATCTCCTCGACGAAGAACCGCCGCATCAGCTTGAAGAGGTCGCTCACCTCCTGCTGTGACCGCTTGAAATTCTCTGTGGAAAATGCATACACCGTCAGATACGGGATGTCCGCATTTTCACACCACTCGCAGAGATCGATAAATGTATCGACGCCCTTCTCGTGGCCGCCCATGACCGACTTCAGCATATGCTGCCTCGCCCAGCGGCGGTTGCCGTCCATAATGACGCCGAGATGCCGAACCTTCTGCTCCGGCATACGCTCACCTCCCTTTTTTGTATCAACTATTCAGCATATCTTCAAAAAACTTCTGAAATCGTCCGGCGAGCAGGCTCTCCGTCCGAATTTCATCAGTTTTCCAAGGGGTGCTGAATAATTACATGTGCAAAACGCCGTAGAAAATCAGCGACATGATCGTCGCCGCGACCGCAATTCCGACAAGAATGGCAAGGGACGCCTTCTTGATATCAACGTCGAGGAGGGACGCGATCAGCGCGCCGGTCCAGCCGCCTGTTCCCGGAAGCGGAATGCCGACAAATGCGACAAGTCCCCAGAACTCCGCCTTGCTGACGCCGTCCGATTTCTTCATCGCGCGGGCCTCCATTTTCCGCACGAGCTTCCCGAAATGCTTCGTCGGCCTCAGCCAGTCGAAGATCTTCCGGATAAAAAGAAGAATGAACGGAATCGGAATAATATTGCCGATCAGCGAGAAGATCAGCGCCTGCTGCAGCGGAAGCTCAAGTGCCCGCGCAACGATGATGCCTCCGCGAAGCTCAACGAGCGGCAGCATCGAGACGAGCGTCACAAACGCCTGCGGCGCCAGAATGTGTGCGAGATGAAGATTGTACCAGTTTACAAATGCATCCATTACGAAATTAAGTCTCCCTAGATATCTTATTGCAGCAGGAATGCCGGCGCGGTCAGCGGCCCTTGCCCCGTGCCATGCGCACGGCATCTGCTGCCTCATTCTCATGCACGCTCTGACAGATAATCAGCAAGCACGCGGACAAGCGTCTCCATCTGCTCATCGGTCCCGATCGTTACACGCAGGTAATTGCGGATCCGGTCCTGATTGAACCAGCGGACAAAGATGTTCTTTGTCTTCAGGAAATCAAAGATCTCCTTTGCCGGCACACGCTCGTGTGTCACAAACAGGAAATTCGAGTAGGAATCGTCGCAGTGGAAGCCGAGCCTCCGGAGCTCCTCCGCGGCCTTCGCGCGCGTCTTCATGATCTTCCCGCACGTCTCCGCAAGATACTCCGAGTCTCTCGCCGACGCCGCCCCAAGGCGGATCGTCATGCGGTTCATCGTGTAGGAGTTAAAGCTGTACTTCACATCGTTCAGATAGTGAATGAGCGGCTCACTCGCCATCGCGTAGCCGATGCGAAGTCCCGCGAGTCCTCTCGATTTGGAGAAGGTCTGCGTGATCACGACATTATCGTACTTGTGGATGAGCGGCAACGCGGAGACGCCGCCAAAGTCGATGTATGCCTCGTCGACGATAACGATGCTGTCCGGATTATTCTTCACAATCTCCTCGACCGTCTCCACCGGAAGAAGTGCTCCCGTCGGCGCGTTCGGATTCGGAAATACAATGCCGCCGTTCGGCTCTCTGTAATCCTCCGCGCGGATGTGAAGGTTCTCATCGAGCGGGACCTTCTTATACGGAATTCTCAGCATGTCCGCCCACACGTCGTAGAAGCTGTACGTGATGTCCGGGAACAGGATCGGCTTCTCCGAATTAAAAAATGTCATGAAGCTCATCGCGAGGACGTCGTCCGAGCCGACGCCTACGAACACCTCCGAGTCGCGAAGGCCGTAGTGCTCCGCGATCGCATGCACGAGCTCCGACGCCGCCGGGTCCGGGTAGAGCCGGAGGTCATCTGTCCCGAGCGTCTTCATCGTCTCCGCGACGCCGGGAGCCGGCGGATAGGGGTTCTCATTTGTATTTAACTTGATGACGTCCGTAGTCTTCGGCTGCTCGCCGGGCGTGTACGGAACAACACGTCTTATATTGTCTTTCCAGCTCATCTTCGTCCTTTCATCGCCTCACAGGCCGTAGGCTTCCGCAACTCTCTGAAAGCCCGGGAGTGCGCCCTCGATCGTCTCGTGCGCCACGCAGTATGCGATCCGCACCCATCCCTTACAGCCAAATGAACGGCCCTGGACCGCGAGAATGTGCTCATCTTTCTTCAGTCTGTCTACAAATGCGCGCTCGTCCTCCTCCGGGGACTTGACCCACATGTAGAACGCGCCGTCCGGATGAACGACCGTGTAGCCGTCCTCAATCAGCGCAAGATAGAGGTCATCGCGGTTTTTCAGATAAAAATCAACATCCGACCGGACATCGATGCACCGCGCGACGACGCGCTGCATAAGAGACGGCGCGTTGACAAAGCCGAGAATCCGGTTCGCGACGTTGGCCGCCGCGAGAATGTCCTCCGCGCCGTCAAGCGAGTCCGGAAGGACCAGATAGCCGATGCGCTCGCCCGGCAGACTCAGCGACTTGCTGAAGGAGCTGCCGACGATGGAGTCCGCGTAGTAGCCCGTGATCCACGGAACGGTCTCCCCGTCGAACGCGATCTCGCGGTACGGCTCATCGGAAATGAGATAGATCGGATGGCCGCACTCGCTCTCCTTCTCACTGAGAAGCTGCGCGAGCTCGACGATAACCGACTCCGGATAAATAACGCCCGTCGGGTTGTTCGGCGAGTTAATGATCATCGCCTTCGTCTTCGCCGTGATCTTCTTCTTAAGATCCGCGAAGTCCGGGTAGAACGTCTCCGGATCAGCCGGCGACTCAACGAGCACGCCGTCGAAGTTGCCGACGTAGGAGCGGTACTCGCCGAAGTACGGTGAGATTGTGACGACCTCGTCGCCCGGGTTTAAGAGTGTCTTTAAAATGACATTCAGTCCGCCCGCGGCGCCGACCGTCATCAGGATGTTCTTCGCCGAAAATGACGTGTGAAAATTCTTGTTCAGATGCTCCGCGATCGTCTGCCGGACGTCCTCGTAGCCCGAATTGTTCATGTAGCCGTGGAGCATGACGGGATCCTCATTTTCCGTGATGTCGAGGATCGCGTCCTTAACAGCCTGCGGGGCCGGGACATTCGGATTGCCGAGACTGAAATCGTAGACATGGTCCGCGCCGAACTCGGCGGCCATCCTCTTGCCCTCCTCGAACATCGCGCGGATCGCGGAGCTCCCGGCGACAAAGCCCTTCATTTTCTCTGAGATCATATAAGCACCTCTTTACTCGACGATGATCTTCTTGAAATTCTTCTTGCCCTTCTGAAGGACGGTCTCGTTCTTTGCGAGCTCAGCCTTGTCGAGCTGTGCGTAGATGTCCTTCACCTGCGTCTCGTTGACTCTGACGCCGCCGCCCTGGATGGTGCGGCGCGCATCGCCGTTCGATGTCGCAAAGCCTGCCTTCACGAGAAGCTGGATGATGCCGATCTTGTCGTCCTTGAAGTCGTCATCCTTAAGAACGGTCTTCGGAATATCCGTCGCGATGCCCTTGCCGAACATGGAGCGGGCCGCGTCCTGTGCCTTCTCCGCCTCATCCTCGCCGTGGACGAGCTTTGTGAGCTCATAGGCGAGAATCTCCTTCGCGCGGTTCAGCTGGCTGCCCTTCCATTTTTCCATCTCATCGATCTCATCGAGCGGAAGGAAGGTCATTTTGCGGATGAAGCCGACGACATCCTCATCGTCGACATTTCTCCAGTACTGGTAGAAGTCGTACGGGGATGTCTTCTCCGGATCGAGCCAGACAGCGCCGCCGGACGTCTTACCCATCTTTGTGCCGTCATGCTTGAGGAGCAGCGTGATCGTCATCGCGTACGCGTCCTTGCCGAGCTTCCGGCGGATCAGCTCCGTGCCCGCGAGCATGTTGGACCACTGGTCATCGCCGCCGAACTCCATGTTGCAGCCGTAGGTCTTGTACAGGTTGTAGAAGTCGTAGCCCTGCATCAGCATGTAGCTGAATTCAAGAAATGAGAGGCCCTTCTCGAGGCGGTTCACATAGCATCTCGCGCGCAGCATCTCATTGACGGAGAATTCCGGTCCGATCTCACGCATGAAATCAAGGAAATTCAGATTTCTGAGCCAATCCGCGTTGTTGACCATCTGTGCCTTGCCCGGGCCGAAATCAATGAAGCGGCTCATCTGCTTCTGGAATTTCCGGCAGTTCGCGTCGATCTCCTCGACTGTCATCATCCGGCGCATGTCGGAGCGGCCGGACGGGTCACCGATCATGCCGGTGCCGCCGCCGACGAGGGCGATCGGCTTATTGCCCGCTGCCTGCAGACGCTTCATGAGGAGCAGTGCCATAAAATGACCGACGTGCAGTGAGTCGGCCGTCGGATCAAAGCCGATATAAAAGGTCGCCTTGCCGTTGTTGACAAGCTCGCGGATTTCATCCTCATCCGTTACCTGCGCGATCAGGCCGCGCGCCTTGAGTTCCTCATAAATTCCCATAATAATTTAACTCCTTCTATGTTTTAATGATTCAGCACCCCTTGGAAAACTGATGGAATCCGGACGGATAGCCTGCGCGCCGGACAGCTTCAGAATTTTCTGAATCGGGGTACTGAATAGCAGCTTTCTCTATCTTTCTTACTCTTTGAGGAAGCCGAACGGGTCCGCATCGTGCAGGAAATGCATGAGCTGAAGGGCTGCATTTTCCGCGACGCGCTCCTCCCGGAGAATCCTCCGGACCTCAGCGCGGTCTGCAATGACGACCGTAATCTCCTCAGAATCCTCGAGATGCTGCCGGGCGTGATCGTCGTCCTCCGCGTAGCCGTAGACCATCGCGCACGACTCATCTGTGAGTCCGTCCGTCATATAATACGGGCGGGTATACATCGGGTCCGCCGCGAGAGGCTTCATCTCAAGCCCCGTCTCCTCGTCGATTTCGCGGACGGCCGCCTCCTCATATGTCTCTTCATTTTCCACGAGTCCCGCCGGGAACTCGTAGACGTAAGCCCCGATCGGCCAGCGGAACTGACGGATCAGAAGGACCTTGTCGTGCTCCCTTCCGCAGAGCACGTACATCGCGACGCCGTCGGCGCGCGTCTTCTTTCTCCGGATCTCGAGGTCATCCACACTCTCCGCGCGGCTCGCGAGAAAATATTTCCCGGGATCGCCGGTCTTCTTGACCGTCGAGAGCTCGAAGAAATTAAGAAACCGATTCTTCGTGACCTGTCTGATCTCTCTGATAAGTCCCATATCTTCCACTCCTTGTAATGCCGGATACGCCGGGAGCAGCCCGGTAAAGTGTATACTACACCCATCATCCGGCTTATACAAATTCTACCCTACTCAGTCGCGGAAATCCTGTCAAGGCCTTTTGTAATTATTCAGCACCCCT
>OMYS01000048.1 GCA_900315305.1 uncultured Eubacteriales bacterium | reverse complement strand
CTGAACGCGCAGAAGGAGCGGCTCTCGGAGGGCCGCGAGGAGCGCGTCTCTTATATGTGGGATGAGTACAACATGACGCCGAGCGAGATCCGCACGGTTGTACTTCCGGAGCAGAGCGAGGACAGAGCTGCGGTGAAGAAGCAGATCGCCTCGCTGAAAAATGCGATCCGCGGCCTCGGAACGGTCAATGTCAACGCGATCGAGGAGTACAAGGAGCAGAGCGGGCGGTATGAATTCCTCTCTGCCCAGCATGAGGACCTCATCAAGTCCGAGGATACGCTGAAGGGCATTATCCGGGAGCTGGATGAGGGCATGCGGAAGCAGTTCACGGAGCAGTTCGCACTGATCCGCACGGAATTCGACAAGGCATTTCAGGAACTGTTCGGAGGCGGACACGGGACACTTGAGCTCGATCCGGATGTCGACGTGCTCGAGGCGCCTGTCAGCATCATCGCCCATCCGCCGGGCAAGAAGCTGCAGAACATGATGCAGCTCTCCGGCGGCGAGAAGTCGCTGACGGCGATCGCGCTTCTCTTTGCGATCCAGAACCTGAAGCCGTCGCCGTTCTGCCTGCTCGATGAGATTGAGGCGGCCCTCGACGAGAGCAATGTCGTCCGGTTCGCTGAATATCTTCATAAGTTGACAAAGAACACGCAGTTCATTATCATTACTCACAGGCGCGGGACGATGAACCAGTGCGACCGCCTGTATGGAATTACGATGCAGGAGAAGGGCGTCTCGACGCTCGTCTCGGTCAATCTGATCGAGGACAAGCTCTCGAAATAAGAACCACGGTAAAAGCGGGCAGGACCGCCCGGAGAGAGGAAATAAGATATGGGATTTTTCAGCAGACTGGTCGGCGGTCTCAAGAAGACGCGCGAGACCTTCGTGCGCGGGCTGAGCGACGTCGTCGAGCAGCACGACGTCATCAATGAGGACTTCTACGACGACCTCGAGGAGATCATGATCAAGGGAGATATCGGAATCCGGACGACGGAGGAGATCCTTGATGAGCTGAGAGATGAGGTCAAAGCCAAGCGGATCAAAAAGCCTTCGGACTGCACGGAGATTCTCGTGAATTCGCTCCGCAGCCGGATGCGCCAGAGTCCGGATGACTTTGCATTTGAAAATAAGAAATCCGTCGTCATGGTGATCGGTGTGAACGGAGCGGGCAAGACGACCTCCGTCGGAAAGCTGGCCTGCATTTTTAAGAACGACGGGAAAAAGGTGATCATGGCAGCAGCCGATACCTACCGCGCCGCGGCAAATGAACAGCTCACGGAGTGGGCGCACCGCGCCGGTGTGCCGATCATCAGCGGACAGGAGGGGGCTGACCCCGGCTCTGTCGTCTACGACGCGATCGCATCCGCGAAGGCTCATGACACGGACATTCTTCTTGTCGATACGGCCGGCCGGCTCAACAACAAGAAGAATCTGATGAATGAGCTCGCAAAGCTCCGGAAGATCATTGACAAGGAGTATCCGGAGGCCTATGTCGAGACGCTGCTGGTGCTCGACGGTGCCACAGGCCAGAATGCGGTCCAGCAGGCCAGAGATTTCGGCGAGTCGGCGGGCGTCACGGGCATTATCCTGACAAAGCTCGACGGAACAGCCCGCGGCGGCGTCGCGATTGCGATCCAGGCCGAGCTCGGCATACCGGTCAAGTATATCGGTGTCGGCGAGCAGATCGAGGACATGCACAGATTTGATTCCGACGACTTCATCAACGCACTGTTTGACAAGCCGGAGAACAAGAAAAATTAAAGAAGCGAGGACAAGATTATGGAAATGCTCACACTTGATGCATTTGAAGAGGCAGCAGAGAAGGTCAAAGAAGTAACGCTTCCGACACCGCTTCAGTACAGCGATTATTTTTCCGCCCAGACGGGCAACAAGGTATGGCTGAAGCCTGAGAACATGCAGCTGACGGGAGCCTACAAGATCCGCGGCGCATACTACAAGATCAGCACGCTGAGCGACGAGGAGAAGGCCAAGGGCCTCATCACTGCCTCGGCGGGCAACCACGCGCAGGGCGTTGCGTACGCGGCGAGAAAGTGCGGCGTCAAGGCTGTCGTCTGCATGCCGACGACGACTCCGCTGATCAAGGTCGAGCGGACGAGAAATCTCGGCGCTGAGGTCGTTCTCTACGGCGATGTCTACGACGAGGCGTGCGCGAAGGCTATGCAGCTGGCGGAGGAGAACGGGTATACATTTGTCCATCCGTTCAATGATCCGGCTGTCGCGACCGGTCAGGGCTCGATCACGATGGAGATCATCAAGGAGCTTCCGACGGTCGATTACATCCTTGTTCCTGTCGGAGGAGGCGGACTGGCCACAGGCGTCTCCACGCTCGCAAAGCTCCTCAACCCGAAGATCAAGGTTATCGGCGTCGAGCCGGCAGGCGCTCCGTCCCTCACGGAGGCCCTGAAGGCAGGCCACGTTGTCACGATTCCGCACGCATCGACGATTGCGGACGGCACGGCTGTTCTCACGGTCGGCGACAAGGTCTTCCCGTACCTGCAGAAGAACCTGGACGACGTGCTCACGATTGAGGACGATGAGCTGATCACTGCGTTCCTCGATATGGTTGAGAACCACAAGATGGTCGTCGAGAACTCCGGACTTCTTTCCGTCGCGGCGCTGAAGCACCTCAACGTGCGGGACAAGAAGATCGTCTGCATCCTCTCCGGCGGTAACATGGATGTCATCACGATGGCATCTGTTGTCCAGAACGGTCTCATCATGCGCGACAGAATCTTCACGGTCTCCGTCCTTCTTCCGGACAGACCGGGCATGCTCGTCAAGGTCGCGCAGATCATCGCGGACCAGAAGGGCAATGTCATCAAGCTTGACCACAACCAGTTCTACAGCACGAACCGCAACGAGGCCGTTGAGCTGAAGGTCACGATCGAATCCTTCGGAACGGACCACAAGAACCAGATCATGGAGGCCCTGGAGGCCGGCGGCTTCACGCCGAAGCTCGTCCAGGCGAACCTGTAAAAATTCAGCACCCCACGAAATGATCGGAAATCGGACAAGGAGCTTGCTCCTTGAGAGATTTCTGAAGCATTTCGTGGGGCGGACAAGCGGCGAAGCCGCTCTGTCCTCCCCACAACGAGGAACGCTTTGCGTTCCGAGTTTGGGGGTGCTGAATAACCGAGGCACACGAAGTGTTCCTCGTCTGGGGCGCTGATCCTCACTGATATAAAAAAGGAGCCGGGACATGGCAAAATCGCCTTGTCTCGGCTCCTTTTTCTTTTTTATGCTTCCGGCAGAACATAGCGCAGGAAGCGCTGATAATCCGCCCTCTCGAGAACGGCCTTAATGTGCGTTCCGTCCGCCTCGTAGCCGAGGATCGTGACATCGGCGCCGTCCATCAGGCGGCTTAGGGCGCCGCCGTCCGTGTAGGGGATCAGCATTTCACAGGAAATGCGGCCCTCGTTGATTTTCCGGCAGATGAGGCGCATCAGCTTCTCAACATCCGCCTTGCGTTTTGCCGACATCGTGATCCGTCCGTCGCTCTCACCGATTCCCGGAAATGAAATGAGGCTTGACACCTTATCCGGGAGAAGGTCCTCCTTGTTGAACACAAAGATGCGCGGGATGTCGCCTGCGCCGATCTCCTCGAGCGTGCTTACCGTGACAGAGAGGTTTTCCCTGTACTCCGGGTCAGATACATCGGAGACGATGAGCAGAAGGTCTGCGTACTTCGTCTCCTCGAGCGTCGAGCGGAATGCCTTGACGAGCGTCGTCGGCAGGTTTTCGATAAAGCCGACTGTATCGGAGAGAAGAAACGGCATGACCTCCGCCTTATCTCCGTCAATGGATGGCGGCGTGATCTTGCGGACGGTCGTGTCGAGCGTCGCGAACAGCATGTCCTCCTCGAATACCTTCTGTCCGCCTTCCTCGCCGCCGGCATCAATCATCGCGTTCATAATCGTCGATTTCCCGGCATTTGTGTAGCCGACGAGCGCGACCCTCGGGAGACCGGAGCGGAGACGGCGGGAGCGCTGGACATCGCGCTCCCTTGAGACCGTCTCGAGCTCCTTCCGGAGATCGGCCATCCGCCGCTCAATATAGCGTCGGTCGAGCTCAAGCTTCTTTTCGCCGGCGCCCTTGCTGCTCATTGCGCCGGAGGCGCCTCCCTGACGGCTGAGCTCATCGTGCATGCCTGCAAGGCGGGGCAGCTTGTACTGGAGTCTTGCGTATTCGACCTGGAGGATCGCCTCACGGGTCCGCGCGCGCCGCGCGAAGATATCAAGTATCAGAGCCGTGCGGTCCATGACGGCGACGCCCAGCGCGTCCGAGAGATTTCGCTGCTGCACGGGGGTCAGCTGGCTGACCGTGAGAACGAGGCGTATGTCCTCCGCCATCGAAAGATACGCTCTTATTTCCTCGATTTTTCCGGAGCCTATATAGAAGCCGGTCACCATCTTCGGGAGGTTCTGCGAGAAGGTCTCGCAGATTTCAATCCCGTCGGCCTCGGCGAGTGCGTTCATTTCCCGCATGGCCTTGTCGAAGGTGCGGTCCTCGTTCACGTTGAGTCCGACGAGGACCGCCTTTTCGGGGCCTGTCTGGTCGTATTGTATCATTCGTCCTTACCTTTCAGGCATTTTCCTGCTTTTCGAGATTCTGCTCAGCCGTGCTCAGCATCAGCTTGATGCGGTTCAGCTGATTGACCTCCGACGCACCCGGGTCATAGTCGACTGCGGCGATATTCGCCTCCGGATGACGGCGGCGGATCTCCTTGATGACGCCCTTGCCGACGATGTGGTTCGGCAGGCAGGCGAACGGCTGGATGCAGACGATGTTCGGTACACCCTCGCCGATCAGCTCGAGCATCTCGCCTGTCAGGAACCAGCCCTCGCCGGTCTGATTGCCGTTCTGCGCGATCGGAGACGCGGCCTTTGCAAGGTCCGCGATTTTTGCCGGCGGATCAAAATGCCGGCTCTTCTTGAACTCTGCGGTAGCTGCGCCGCGGATCAGCTCGACGGCCTGAACGGCTGCGTTCATTTCCAGCTTGTATGCCTTCGAGAAGCCGAGGTTGTCGCTCTTGAAGTTTCCGTTGTAGAAGCAGTACTGGAAGAAGTCGAGAAGGTCCGGAATTACGGCCTCCGCGCCCTCCTTCTCCAGAAGGTCCGCGAGATGGTTGTTCGCGGTCGGAGAGAACTTGACCAGAATCTCACCGACAATGCCTACGCGCGGCTTCTTCTCATCCGTGATCGGAAGATTGTCGAAGTCGTGGATGATGCTCTTGCAGATCTGCTTATATTTCCTGTAGCTGATCGACTTGCCGTCGATAAAATGGCAGCAGTATCGGTTCCATTTCTCGTATATCTTGTTCGCGGAGCCCTTCACCTGCTCGTACGGACGCATGCGGTGGAGGCACTTCATCAGGATGTCGCCGAAGACGACCGAGTAGACAAGCTTCACGAGAAGCTTTGGCGTGATCTTGAAGCCCGGCTGCGGCTCGAAGCCGTTGAAGTTGAGCGAGAGGACAGGAACCTTCTCGTAGCCAGCCTTCTTCAGCGCGCGGCGGATAAATGCGATGTAGTTGGACGCACGGCAGCCGCCTCCGGTCTGCGTGATGACGAGCGCCGTGCGGTCAAGATCATACTTGCCCGACTTCAGCGCGGCCATGAGCTGTCCGACGACCAGAAGCGACGGATAGCACGCGTCATTGTTGACGTACTTGAGGCCCATGTCGATGGCCTCGCGGTTGTCATTTTCAAGAACCTCGAAGTTAAAGCCCTCGGAGTTGAATGCGTGCTGCAGAATCTTGAAATGAATCGGCGACATCTGCGGCGCGAGAATCGTGTACTTCTTCCTCATCTCCTCCGTGAACGGGATGATCGTCTGTCTGTCCGACTTGATCTCGCGCTCCGGCTTCTTCTGCTCACGGACGCGGATGGCGGCGAGCAGGGAGCGGATCCGGATGCGCGCGGCACCGAGGTTGCTGACCTCATCGATCTTGAGGCAGGTGTAGATCTTGCCGGAGCGGGAGAGGATCTCCTGCACCTGGTCGGTCGTCACGGCGTCAAGACCGCAGCCGAAGGAATTCAGCTGGATGATGTCGAGGTTGTCCGTCTTCTTCACGTAGTTTGCGGCCGAGTACAGTCTCGTGTGGAACATCCACTGGTCGTTGACACGGATCGGGCGCTCAAGATTTCCGAGCTGCGAGATCGAGTCCTCGGAGAGGACAGCCATGCCGTAGGAGTTGATGAGCTCCGGGATGCCGTGGTTGATCTCCGGGTCGATGTGGTACGGTCTGCCCGCGAGAACAATGCCGTGGCGGCCGGTCTTCTCGAGATATTTCAGTGTCTCGACTCCCTTGGCCTCGACATCGCGTCTGTACTGCGCCTGCTCTTCCCACGCCGCGTGCGCCGCATTCTGCACCTCGATCTTCGGGATGTCATGGAAGATTTCGACGAGGCGGTCTGTCATGATCTTCTCGCTGGAGAGCGCGAGGAACGGGTCCATGAAGCGGATCGACGGGTCACGGAGCTCCTCGACGTTGTTCTTGATATTCTCCGCGTAGGACGTCACGATCGGGCAGTTGTAGTGATTGACTGCGCTCGGGAATTCATTTCTCTCGAACGGAATGCACGGGTAGAAAATGAACTTCACGCCCTGGCGGATCAGCCACTCAATATGGCCGTGCGCGAGCTTGGCCGGATAGCACTCAGACTCCGACGGAATCGACTCGATGCCGAGCTCGTAGAGCTTATGCGTCGATGACGGAGAGAGAACGACCTCGTAGCCGAGCTTTGTGAAGAACGTGAACCACAGCGGATAGTTCTCGTACATGTTGAGCACGCGCGGAAGACCGACCTTGCCGCGCGGCGCCTTGTCCGCGGTGAGCGGCCGGTAGCTGAAGAGCCTCTTCAGCTTGTACTCGTAGAGGTTCGGCAGGTTGTCCTTGTTCTTCTGCTTGCCGATGCCCCGCTCGCAGCGGTTGCCGGAAATATATTTTCTGCCTCCGGAGAAGCTGTTGACGGTGAGGCGGCACTGGTTCGTGCAGCCGTGGCAGTGCGTCATCGACGTCGAATACTTGAAGGAGTTGATCTTGTCGAGAGAGAGCATCGTCGTCGGCTTCGACTCGTCGTAGCGCTCGCGCGCGATGAGGGCTGCGCCGAACGCGCCCATGATGCCCGCGATGTCCGGACGGATGACCTCGCAGTCCGCGATCTTCTCAAATGCGCGGAGGACCGCGTCGTTGTAGAAGGTACCTCCCTGTACGACAATATTGCGGCCGAGCTCCGATGCGTCCGAGACCTTGATGACCTTGTAGAGCGCGTTCTTGATGACAGAGTACGCAAGACCCGCAGAGATGTCCGCGACCGTCGCGCCCTCCTTCTGCGCCTGCTTGACCTTTGAGTTCATGAAGACCGTACAGCGCGTGCCGAGATCAATCGGGTGCTCCGCAAAGAGAGCAGCCTTCGCGAAATCCTGCACGCTGTAGTTCAGGGTCTTTGCGAAGTTCTCGATAAATGAACCGCATCCGGACGAGCACGCCTCGTTCAGCATGACGTCGTCCACCGCGTGGTCACGGATCTTGATGCACTTCATGTCCTGTCCGCCGATATCGAGAATGCAGTCGACGTCCGGATCAAAGAAGCGGGCCGCATAGTAGTGCGAAATCGTCTCGACCTCGCCCTCGTCGAGCATCAGCGCGGACTTGATGAGCGCCTCGCCGTAGCCCGTCGAGCAGGAACCGGCGATGACGACATCGTCCGGCATATGCGCGTACGTCTCCTTAATCGCGCGGATCGAGGTGGCGAGAGGGTCTCCGTGGTTATTGTCATAAAATGAATACAGCAGCTTTCCGTCCTCAGAGACGAGAGCTGTCTTTGTCGTCGTCGAACCCGCGTCGATGCCGAGGAAGGCCTTCCCGTGGTAGGTGGAGAGGTCCTGCTTCGCAACCTTGTACTGGTCCTGGCGGGCCCTGAACTCCTCATAGGATTCCTTCGTCGGGAAGAGCGGATCGAGGCGGTTTACCTCGAACGGAAGCTTGACGCCGTGCTCGAGGCGGTCAGACAGGTCCTTGAGGCTTGTGATCTGCTCGCCGGGGACATAGGCGCGCTCCTCCTGTCTCGCGAGGCCCTCGGCCGCGCTCACCGCGTTCATGGCAGAGCCCTGAGCGGCGAAGAGATGCGAATTCTCCGGGACGATGGTGTGCTCCTCGTCGAGCTTCAGCGTGCGGATGTAGGCGGCGCGGAGCTGGTCGAGGAAGTGCAGCGGACCGCCGAGGAAGCAGACGTGTCCCCGGATCGGCTTACCGCAGGCAAGACCGGAGATGGTCTGATTACAGACGGCCTGGAAGATAGACGCGGAGAGGTCCTCCTTTGTCGCACCCTCGTTGATCAGCGGCTGGATATCAGTCTTTGCGAAGACGCCGCAGCGGGCCGCGATCGGATAAATCGCCTGATAGTGCTTTGCGTACTCATTGAGGCCGGGGGCGTCTGTCTGCAGAAGATCCGCCATCTGATCAATGAAGGAGCCGGTGCCGCCGGCGCAGATGCCGTTCATCCGCTGCTCGATGTTTCCATTTTCAAAATAAATGATCTTGGCGTCCTCACCGCCGAGCTCGATCGCGACGTCTGTCTTCGGGCAGCGTCTCTGAATCGCGGTGGAGACGGCGACGACCTCCTGTACGAACGGGACTCCGAGATGCGTCGCAAGCGTCAGTCCGCCCGAACCGGTGATGGCCGGAGAGACCTTGAGATCGCCGAGCTTCTCATAGGCCTCCCTGATCAGTCTGCCGGCTGTGGACTGGATTTCTGCGTAATGACGCTGATAGTCGGAGAAAAGAAGATTGTCGTTCTCGTCGAGAACCGCAATCTTTACGGTTGTAGAACCGATATCAATGCCAAGCGTATATGTATGTTCACTCATGTACTGTCCTTTTCTGTTGTTTGTTATTTCTTATTTATTAGCAGCAACCAAAGAATCAAGCGTATTATAAGGCTCATAGAACTGATTGACAAGCAACACATTCGTGAAACCGTTCCCATGCGTTCTTGCGGTTTTGGCAGACGGTCTATATAATCAAAGAAAGATAAGGCGCATCCAGCGCGAAGTGAAATGAAAAATGAAGGGAGACATATGTACGAAATTCTGACGACGGACGGACGGGCGAAGCGCGCCCGCCTCACGACCGTTCACGGCACAATCGAGACACCGGTTTTTATGAATGTGGCCACTGCTGCCGCCATCAAGGGGGCTGTTGCGGCGCCCGAGCTCCATGATCTGAAGACAGAGGTCATGCTCTGCAATACCTATCACCTGCACGTGCGCCCCGGGGATGATGTCGTCAGAAAAATGGGCGGCGTCCGGAAGTTTTCCTGCTGGGACGGCCCCGTGCTCACGGACTCAGGCGGCTTCCAGGTTTTTTCGCTCGCAAAGCTCCGCAACATCAGCGAGGAGGGCGTCACGTTCCACTCCCATATCGACGGGCGGAAGATTTTCATGGGCCCGGAGGAGAGCATGCAGATCCAGTCGAATCTCGGCTCGACGATCGCGATGGCCT
Organism: uncultured Eubacteriales bacterium; assembly: GCA_900315305.1. Lineage (GTDB taxonomy): Bacteria > Bacillota > Clostridia > Lachnospirales > Lachnospiraceae > Chordicoccus. The sequence continues at coordinate 3,036 of OMYS01000048.1, read as the reverse complement.
TCGATGAGTGTCCGAACGCGCTCTCTGAGCGGGACTACGTAGAAAAGTCAGTGGCGCGCACGACGCGCTGGCTCGAGCGCTGCAAGACGGAAATGAACCGCTTAAACAGCCTGCCAGACACGCTGAACCCGCACCAGCTCCTCTTCGGCATCAATCAGGGCGCTATCTATGAGGACATCCGGATCCGTCACGCTCAGGCCATCGCGGAGATGGACCTCGACGGCTACGCGATCGGCGGACTTGCGGTCGGCGAGACCCACGAGGAGATGTACCGCGTGATCGATGCTGTCGTCCCGTACCTCCCGCAGAATAAGCCGACCTATCTTATGGGTGTCGGCACGCCGGCGAATATCCTCGAGGGCGTTGAGCGCGGCATCGATTTCTTCGACTGCGTCTACCCGTCAAGGAACGGCCGCCACGGCCATGTCTACACCGATCACGGTCATCTCAATCTGTTCAACGCGCAGTATGAGACCGATCCCCGCCCGATCGATGAAAACTGCGGCTGCCCTGTGTGCCGTCATTACTCGAGGGCATATCTGCGCCACCTCCTCAAGGCAAATGAGATGCTCGGCATGCGCCTCTGCGTCATGCACAACCTCTATTATTACAACAACCTCATGGAGGAGATCCGGAAGGCGATTGAGGAGCACCGGTTCGCGGAATTCAAGAAGGAAAAGCTCGCGGGCTACGCCGAGCACCCGGTCGTCAACACGCCGATGAGACAGAGACAGTGACAATGCCGGAATAAGACTTGTACGGGTCTTCATTTTCGTGTAATATAGAAATATTCGTACGTAATAAAGCATTCAGGAGGCAATGATTATGAATCTGATTTTAGCCAGCAGCTCGACGGCAGGCAGCACAGGCGTGCTCCTCATCTGGATTGTCGCGATGATCGCGCTCATGTATTTCCTGATGATCCGTCCGCAGAAGAAGGAACAGAACCGCGTCAATGCGATGCTGAACGACCTTGAGAAGGGCGACAGCGTTGTGACGACGAGCGGCTTTTACGGCGTTGTCCTCGACATCACGGACGAGGACGTGATTGTTGAGTTCGGAAATAACAAGAACTGCCGCATCCCGATGAAGAAGACGGCGATCGCTGAGGTCGAGAAGGCTTCTGATGGCTATGGCGATGCCCCGGCTGAGAAGAAGGCAGAAAATGCCAAGCCGGCTGACAAGAAGAAGGCACCGGCAGAGGATAAATTCGAAAAGAAATAATGATCTGAAATAAGGAGCTGCTGCCCGCCGGTTTAAGAGACCCGTGCGTGCGGCGGCTCCTTTGCTATCTTGAACCGTATTTACTTTGTTGCTATGATTTGTTGAATTCGTCTATTTTTTGAGTTATAGTAATTTCTAGTCTGAATAAAGAGGTGTCAGTATGAATTATAAAATTTCTCTGATCCGCGGCGATGGAATCGGCCCGGAGATTGTAGAACAGGCGAAACGCGTCCTTGATAAAGCCGCGGATATGAGCGGCAATTCATTTTCATACAGTGATGTTTTAATGGGCGGCGCGTCGATTGACGCGACAGGTGTTCCGCTCACAGACGAGGCGATTGCGACCTGCAAGGCGAGTGATGCCGTCCTCATGGGCTCGATCGGAGGCGACGCGAAGACCTCGCCCTGGTACAAGCTGGCCCCGAACCTCCGCCCGGAGGCAGGCCTCCTGAAGCTCCGCAAGTCCCTCGGCCTCTTTGCAAACCTTCGTCCGGCGTATCTCTATCCGGAGCTGAAGGACGCCTGCCCGCTGAAGGAGGAGATCATTAAGAACGGCTTTGACCTGATGATGGTGCGTGAGCTGACCGGAGGTCTCTATTTCGGACACCGCTTTACAGAGGATGTGGACGGAGAGAAGGTCGCGACGGATACGCTCACCTACAGCGAGCACGAGATCAGAAGAGCAGCGGTCAAGGCATTTGACATCGCAGAGAAGAGAAAGAAGCATGTCACCCTTGTCGACAAGGCCAATGTCCTCGATTCCTCGAGACTCTGGAGGGCAGTTGTGACAGAGGTCGCCAAGTCCTATCCGGATGTCACCTTTGACTGGATGCTGGTCGACAACTGCGCGATGCAGCTCGTCAAGAATCCGGGACAGTTCGATGTCCTTCTGACAGAGAACATGTTCGGAGATATTCTCTCCGATGAGGCGTCCATGATTGCCGGCTCGATCGGCATGCTGTCCTCGGCGTCACTGAATGAGACGAAGTTCGGTCTCTATGAGCCGAGCGGCGGATCTGCGCCGGATATCGCAGGCAAGGGAATCGCAAATCCGATCGCGACGATTCTTTCCGCGGCGATGCTGCTCCGCTATTCGCTCGACATGGACAAGGAGGCTGATTCCGTCGAGAACGCAGTCCGCGAGGTCTTAAGAGACGGCATTCGCACAGCCGATATCATGTCGGACGGCTGCAAGCTCGTCGGTACGGAAGAGATGGGAAATGCAGTCCTTGAAAGGATGAAATAATGCAGCTCCTGCGGCGAGGAGCGTGAAGTGTTCCGAGTCCTTAGGTGCTGAACAGGTATTAGAAATGAGGAAAGAGGCCGTGGCCTCGGCAGAGGGCTCCGGCTTATGATCAGAGAGGAGAACATTATTATGAGAAGTGACAGAGTTAAAAAGGGTCTCCAGCAGGCTCCGCACCGCGCGCTCTGGAATGCGCTCGGCGTGACAAAGGAGGAAATGAATAAGCCGCTCGTTGCGGTTGTCAGCTCCTGGAATGAGATCGTTCCGGGCCATATGAACCTTGACAAGATCGCAGAGGCCGTCAAGCTCGGCGTAGCAGAAGCGGGCGGCTTCCCGGTCGTTATCCCGGCGATCGCTGTCTGCGATGGTATCGCCATGGGACACACCGGCATGAAATATTCCCTCGTGACCCGCGATCTGATCGCGGACTCGACGGAGGCGATGATCCAGGCCCATCAGTTTGACGCGATGGTCTGCATCCCGAACTGCGACAAGAACGTCCCGGGCCTTCTGATGGCCGCGGCCCGTCTCAATATCCCGACCGTCTTCGTCAGCGGCGGCCCGATGCT
>OMYS01000074.1 GCA_900315305.1 uncultured Eubacteriales bacterium | reverse complement strand
GTAAAGTGTATACTACACCCATCATCCGGCTTATACAAATTCTACCCTACTCAGTCGCGGAAATCCTGTCAAGGCCTTTTGTAATTATTCAGCACCCCTCAGCCAACTTCTGAAATCCGGACGGAGAGCTTGCTCACCGGACGATTTCAGAAATTGGCTGAGGGGCGGACAAGCGGCGAAGCCGCTCTGTCCGCCCACAACGAGGAACGCGCAGCGTTCCGAGTCTGGGGGTGCTGAATAACTAACGAACGGCAGCTGCTGTCCTCATTTCGCTTTTACAAGCGGAGGGGCATATGGTATCATACAATTTAAGTTTATTATGATTATGGAGGAGGATTCCTGAATCTATGAGCTCTTATCTTGTCTACACCGACTCCGGCGCAGATCTTCCGCAGGAGATTTACGCGCGCTATGACATCCGCATTGTTCCGATGGATTATCTCTTGAACGGCGAGTCGATCACATTTGATACCAAGGCACCTGACCACAACGAGCACTGCGATGCGCTGTACGCGGCACAGAAGAACAACGCGGATGTGCACACGTCGCAGATCACGCCGTACCGCTACATTGATACCTGGACTCCCGAGCTCCAGAAGGGATACGATATTCTCTACATTTCCTTCTCATCCGGCATGTCTGCGACGTATCAGAACGCGCAGAATGCCGCGGACCAGCTGAAGGACGATTTCCCGGACCGCACGATCGAGTGCGTCGACTCACTCGCTGCTACCGGCGGGCAGGGCGTCATCACATACTGCGCCGCCATGAATCAGGCAAACGGCATGTCTCTTGAAGAAAATGCAGCCTGGCTCCGCGAGAAGATTCCTTACATGTGTCACCGCTTCACCGTCGGTGATCTCGGCTACCTGCACAAGGGCGGCCGCGTCTCCGCTGCCGTCGCGCTGATCGGAGGCGTCCTCGACATCAAGCCACTCCTCATCATCGATGACGAGGGCAAGCTCGAGATGGTCGGAAAGGCGAGAGGCCGCAACGCGGCCCTCAAGGGTCTGCTGAAGGACTACGTCGCTGAGATGGGCGTCGAGGGCGTCCCGAAGGTCGTCTTCATTACGCACACGTCCCTCTACAAGGAGGCGGACCATCTGGCTGACATGCTCCGGCAGGTTGCAGAGCCCGGCACAGAGGTCTACACGATCTGCGAGACACCGATCATCGGTGTCCACACAGGCCCGGACTTCTTCTCGATCTGCGGATGGGGGAAGAGGCGCAAGAGAAAGTAACGCAATATCTGAACGCATAATTTTTATAGACATAGAAAAAGAGGGGAACCGCAGCTCCCCTCTTTTTCTATGTCCGAACGTATCAGCTGATCTCATTCACAGAGCGCCAAAGAAGCTTGTTTGAGGTTGCCGATTCCCTTGGCACCCCAAACAAGCCGATTTTTAAATCCTTCTCTCAGGACTCCGTCGATGCCGCCGATGAATCCGTCGCATCCGCCACAGCCGCAACCGAATATTTCTCGATGACGGCCTCCGCCTCGCTGTAGGAGACCATATAATCGGCCGCGACCTGCGGTACCGTTCCCTGGCTCACCAGGTCATCGAGGCTGTTTGCGTTGTAATTGGCAAGCACGGACTTTACGGCGTTTTTGTAGATGTCGTCATTTTCCGTGATGCCTTCCTTCTGCACGATCGCGCGGCTGACCATGTCTGTCTTGAGATAGGAATCCGCCATCTCATTGATGTCGTCCTGTGTCTTGCCGACCTGGCTCAGATAGTCGGACGTCGTCATGCTGTAGTTGGCCGCCGTCTGCTCGACATATGCGGACCAGTAACTTCTCCACGATTCCTGCAGCTGCTCCGGATACTTCTGGAAGTCCGATTTGCTCACGATATTCGACAGCGCCTCGCCCGGCGTCGTCTTGTAAACCTTGTTGATCGTCACGGTGAACACAGCGTCCTTGCCCGCAAGGTCTGTACTGGCATAGCTGTCCGGGAACGTGACCTTGACGTCGACCGTCTCCCCCTTTGTGTGACCGACCAGCTGGTCCTCGAAGCCGTCGATGAACGTGCCCGAACCGATCGTCAGATCATAATCAGAGGCCGTTCCTCCGTCAAATGCAGTGCCGTCAATTTTGCCGACGTAATCGATGTTAACCGTCATTCCATTTGCGATCTTCGTTCCGTCCGCGTAGGCGAGCGCCTGTCCCTTGTAATCCGCGAGTGTGACATAGTCGCTCCACTCATCACCCGCCACCATGGACTCCGTGGCAATTGAATCGGTGCCTGCATTTGCCGCCGTTGATTCTGTTTCCGTAACAACACTGCCTGCAGATGATGCTGCTGATTTACTGTTTGAGCCGCACGCAGCAGTTCCAAGTGCCATTGCGGCACACATAAGGACAACCATCACTTTTTTTCTCTTCATATTCGCTCCTCGCCGGTCTCCCTTTTTATACCGGCATTTCTTTTCTCTTCTGACATCCTGTAGAATTCTGCCGGACCACAGGTGTATTATTTTACGGTATATGACGAAATTACGCAAGCCGGCCTAGACGACGGATTGCCGCATCTGTCGATCGGGAAGCCCGAAATATTGACTTTGATCTGTGAAACTGTGATAATAAATTTAGAGATTTTAAGAAAGGAGACTAATCATGAACTGGTCCAGAGCTAGACTGAAGGAGATGGCCCGCACCGCGCTTCACGGCTCCTACTGGAGAAGCGTGCTCGTCGCATTCATCCTTCTTCTTATTACAGGAGGAACGTCCGTCATTTCCTCCGCGAACAATGTATCTGAAAATATATCAAGCGGCAATTCGGGAGACATCTTCAGCACCTACGGCTCATTTCAAATAAGCGGTGCATTTCTCGCGGCTCTTCTGATCTCCGTGGTCACGGCCGGCATCATCGCCGTTGCGCTCGGCATCTTCGTGCTGAATCCGCTCGAGGTCGGGTGCAAGAATTACTTCCGGAAGGACATTTTCGCGCCGCAGTCGCTGGACAGCCTCGGCGCGGGATTCCAGGGGAATTACCTGAACGTTGTGAAAACGATTTTCCTCCGCGACCTCTATATCTTCCTCTGGAGCCTGCTCCTTATCATCCCGGGCATCGTCAAAGCCTATGAGTACATGATGGTCCCGTACCTGCTCTCCGAGGACCCGAGCATGCCGACAGAGGAGGCCTTTGCGAGATCAAAGGCGATGATGGACGGTGAGAAATGGAATGTGTTCGTTCTCGACCTCTCCTTCCTCGGCTGGAACATTCTGGGCGCCTGCACACTCGGCATCCTCACTGTCTTCTATGTGGCCCCGTACCAGTACCTCACGCATGCAGCCCTCTACGGAGCGCTGAAGCAGAAGATGATGCGGATGGGCTATGACGGACAGACGTATACGTACTGAAATGGGTCGAGCGTTCCAAAAAGGCGTGTGAAAAATTTTCGTTTTTCACACGCCTTTTTTCTACGTCTTTCTATGCCCGTCTCCTCGCCGGAAGCAGCGACAGCACGGTTCCGCTGAACATCAGGATACATCCGAGGAGCTCCCGTCCGGTCAGCACCTGTCCCTGGAACAGCCATCCGCCAATCGCAGCAAATACGCTCTCAAGACACATAAGGAGCGACGCGACCGCCGGCTTCAGGCCCTTCTGCCCGATGATCTGGAACGTGTAGGCGACGCCGCTCGACATGATGCCGGCAAAGAGGATGGCCGGAAGAGCCGCCTTCAGGGCAGCCGCCGTGTTCGTCTCAAGCATCAGCATAAACACTGTCGAGAGAATCCCCTCAATCAGTGTCTGAATGAGCGAGAGCCTCAGACCGTCCACCATCGGAAGATAATGGTTCACCACCAGAATCTGGAACGCATACAGAAGAGCGCACAGCATCAGGATGAGATCACCCCGGTTCAGTCCCGTAAGGCCGCCCTTCATGCAAAGAAAATAAAGTCCCGTCACGCCAAGCGCGACGCTGACCCAGATTTTCGGACTGCTCCTGTGCCCGAGGAAGAGCGACACAATCGGGACCAGAATGACATAGAGTGCCGTGATAAAGCCCGCCTTCGCGGTCGTCGTCATCCCGATGCCGATCTGCTGCGCGGCGCTCGCGGTAAAAAGAAAGATGCCGCACACAACACCAGCCGTAAGAAGCATGCGGCGCTGTGCGGCCGTGACCGGTCTGCCTGTGGACACAGCGCCCGCGGCAGCCTTCTGATCCTCGCTGTTTCTGCCTGCGATTCTTGTCTGCGGAGTTTCAGATTCTGCGCAGCTGCTATCCCGGTTTTTCTCTCTGCCTTCCGCCCGCTTGTCCGAGCTCTCGATTCTATCTTCTGCCTGCCCCCGCTCCCTCACGCGGTCCGCAATCGCGACAACCGGAATGAGAAACGCGACGGCGATCCAGCACCGCCCCGCAAGGAACGTGAACGGGCCGACATAGTCCGCACCGATGCTCTGCGAGACAAATGCAAAGCCCCAGATGACAGCCGCAGCGAGCAGGATCAGCGCGTGAATGAGCGTGGATACCTCCGCTGACTGTTTTTTCTTATGCATGCTTCTGTCCGTCCCTCAAGTCTGCGCGCATGTAGACGCTTCCGTCATCGAGGCGCTTCCACTCAAAAACGCCGTCATCGTAAATCATATACGACCTCGGTGAGTTCTCCTTCGGGATCGAGACTGAGCCCGGATTCATGTAGACAAAGTTCTCATGGCTCACGCATTTCGGCACATGGGTGTGGCCATGCAGCAGAATGTCGCCCTCCTTGAGCGGCGGCGGTGTCTGCTCAGACGCGTGATGGCCGTGCGTCACATAGATGATATTCCTTCCGTTCGGGATAATCGCGTAATCTGCCATCACCGGAAAATGAAGGACCATCTGGTCGACCTCCGCCTCGCAGTTGCCGCGCACGCAGAGCAGCTCATCCTTCCGGTCGTTCAGCATCGCGATCACTTCCTTCGGCGCGTATCCCTCCGGGAGATCGTTGCGCGGACCATGGTACAGAAGGTCACCCAGAAGAAGCAGGCGGTCCGCGTGCTCCTCGTCATATCGCTTAAGCATCTGTCTGCAGAACACGGCGGATCCGTGAATATCAGACGCAATCATCCATCTCATGCTGAAAATCCTCCCTTGTCAGAAAGCCCGCGCCCGCCCCGGAAAGCTCCCGGAGCAGGCGCGGTGCCAGTTATCCAATTCTTCTTTTTATGATACCGTCTTCGGTCTTTGATTTCCACCCCGATTTCCGAATTTACGAACCTGTAACAAAGACCGTGTTACTGTTCACACGCCATCCAAAGTCGCATGCGGTCGCGAATATCAGTGCGGTATGCGGCTCAGGGTGATCTTCGGACTCCTCCGTATAACGCCCTCACCGCTCCTGATATCGCTGACCGTTCACCGAGGTCTGGTGGCGTGTGAACTGTAACAAGACCGTTGTTAATAAGCACACGCCGCCAGACCTTATGCCATCCCCAGCCCCATCAGGACAAGGCGCACGAGGAACGCGGCCGCGTACGCGACCACGCACTGCCAGACCACGACGAGTGCCGCGTATTTCCCGCCGAGCTCTCTGTGGATCGATGCGATTGCCGATACACACGGCGTGTAGAGCAGGCAGAAGACAAGCATTGCTGCCGCGGCGAGCGGTGTGAGCGCCGCCTGGACAGCCGCGCGGCTTCCAAACATAACGTTCAGCGTCGCGACGACCGACTCCTTCGCGAGGAACCCGGAAATGAGAGACGACGCGATCCGCCAGTCGCCGAGTCCGAGCGGCTTAAGGACCGGCGCGATGAGGCCTGAGACAATGGCGAGAATACTTCCCGACGCATCCGCTGTCTTCACGACGTTGAAGGTCGGCCCGAAGGTCTTCAGGAACCAGATCACAATCGTCGCGATGAAGATGATCGAGAACGCGCGCTCAATGAAGTCACGCGCCTTGTCCCACATGAGCTGCAGCGTGTTCTTCGCCGACGGCATCCGGTAGGTCGGAAGCTCCATGACGAACGGGACCGCCTCGCCCTTGTAGACGAACTTCTTCATAAGAAGGGCCTGCAGAATCCCGAGGAAAATGCCAAGCGCATACAGCAGGACCATAACAAGCCCCGCCTGCTTCGGGAAAAATGCCGCCGCGAAGAACCCGTAGATCGGGAGCTTTGCCGAGCAGCTGAAAAACGGCGTCAGCAGGATTGTCATTTTCCGGTCGCGGTCAGAGGGAAGTGTCCGGCTCGACATGACGGCCGGGACTGTACAGCCGAAGCCCACGAGCATCGGGACAATTGACCGGCCCGAGAGACCGATCTTCCGGAGCGGCTTGTCCATGACAAATGCAACTCTCGCCATGTACCCCGTGTCCTCAAGAAGCGACAGGAAGAAGAACATGACGACGATGATCGGCATGAACGAGAGCACCGTTCCGACACCCTCGAAGATACCGTCTATGACGAGCGACTTGATGACCGAATTGACATTCCACACGTCAAAGGCGTGCGCCACAACCGCCTCGAGCGCCGATATACCGCTCGCCAGCAGGTTCTGCAGAAACGCGCCAACGACGTTGAACGTGAGCCAGAAGATGACGCACATAATGCCGATAAATGCAGGAATTCCCGTGTATTTTCCGGTCAGGAAGCGATCGATCCGGTCAGAGCGCTTCTGCTCCTTGCTGACATGCGGCTTCACGACGCACTTGCTGACTTCGCGTGGTCCTCAATCAGATGCGCCACAGCGTGCAGACAGCGATGAACGGCGCCGCCGTCCTCGTCCGGTGAACAGAAATCGATCCGTCCGGGGCACTCCTGGTACTGTGCGACGTGGAGCGCGTGGCGGATCAGCTCATCGATGCCTTCATTTTTCGCGGCAGAAATCGGAACGACCGGGATGCCGAGCATGGCCTCCATGTCGTTTACACGGATCGCACCGCCATTTCCGGTCAGCTCGTCCATCATGTTGACGGCGAGGACCATCGGGCGATTGAGCTCCATCAGCTGCATCGTGAGATACAGGTTCCGGTCGATATTCGTCGCATCGACAATATTGATAATGCCTGTGGGATTTTCATTTAAAATGAACTGCCGGCTGACGATCTCCTCCTGGCTGTACGGCGAGAGTGAGTAAATGCCCGGCAGATCCGTGATCAGTGTATTTTCATGTCCGCGGATCGGTCCGCTCTTCCGGTCGACCGTGACGCCCGGGAAATTTCCGACGTGCTGATTGGAGCCGGTCAG
>OMYS01000021.1 GCA_900315305.1 uncultured Eubacteriales bacterium | reverse complement strand
TGATATGCTTGATGAACTGCAGCCGTTTGGCAGTGACGGCGACAGTGTCCGCATTTACAAGATTATAGGGAAGGGAACGGTGACAGTATTCGGGCAGCCGGATCCGTCTGCGCAGGAAGATGTGGTTGTCATTTGACAGAAGGAGAAAAATGGCATGAATGAAGTGATTTTATTCTCGCCGATCGGAGGAACAGATCCGATCTCAAACTATAATTGTTATGATGGTTCGATGCTGCACATCGCGAGGTATTATCGGCCGACAAGGATCATCCTGTATATGTCGAAGCGTATGCTGGAGTGGCAGGCGCAGGATGACCGCTATCGGTATGCGCTTAACAAACTGTTTGAGATGCAGGGCCGGACAGGGGTAGAAATCAAGGAGATTAAGAAGTCGGAGCTGACGGATGTTCAGGAATTTGACTTCTTCTATGAGGAATTCCGCAAGATTCTCATGGCGATCAGAGAGAAGATGGATGACAGTGATCAGCTCCTGATCAATGTGTCATCCGGTACGCCGGCGATGAAGAGCGGGCTTCTTGTTCTGCAGACGCTTGGCGAGATTCCTTCCAAGACGATTCAGGTTATTACGCCTGCTCGCGATATCAATAATCATATCCATAAGGATTATGATGTGCAGACTTTGTGGGAACTTGACCCGGATAATGAGCCGGACGCGAAGAGCCGCTGTAAGGAAGTTCATTGTCCGACGCTCTCCCGCATGGAACATGAAGAAATGATTTGCCAGCATGTCAGAGTTTATGATTACGAGGCTGCACTGACGGTCGCCGACAGCATACCCGGCAAGGCAGAACTTTTATACAGAAATTTGCTCGAGTTTGGGCGGGCCAGATTACAGCTTGATTTCCCAAAGGCAGATTCTCTTATGAGAAAGATCGGGATTGATTTTTATCCAATCAAGACCGGCAATGAGAAGATGCTGTTTGAGTATGCTCTGGGACTTGATATCAGAAACCGGCGTGGGGAATATGCGGACTTTATTCGTGCGATCACGCCGATACTGGCAGATCTTTTCAAGCTGACGCTGAAAAAGCAGTGTGGCCTGAATATAAGCAGTTATACGAGTACCTCGGAAGAAGGCAAGGAAAGCTGGTCACAAAAAAAATTAGTCGGAACAAATGTCCTGAGTATTCTCGAAGACGCATATCAATCTCATTGGGGATTTCAGTATGGATATGTGAAGTCTGATCATCTTTTGAAACTGTTCTGCGGCCTTTCGGATGATGACACATTGAAGTCTTTAATGACAGACCTCCATTCAGTTGAGGAAAAGATCCGGAACATTGCGGCGCATCAGATTGCTTCGATTACGGAGGAGAAGATCCGGAAGATGACAGGCTTCACACCAAACCAGATCATGGAAAAGATAAAAAGACTGTTCTCGTATACGAGCATCAATGTGAAGAAGGAAGACTGGAATTCTTACGACGAATTGAATGAGCAGATTTTCAAGGCTATGCAACGGATTTAATGAATGGGCAGGTGCGGTGCCACAGGTGTCAGGTTCGAGGCGCCATAGGCACCATGGGTGCCAGGTTCCGATAAAAATTGTATAAACGACTTTACAGTTTTTTAATCGGAACCTGACACCTCCTGAAGCACCGAAGCAGAAGCACACCAAGCAGTCAGGTCTGTGCGAAAAAAGGACTGCCGCATGACTTGCGGCAGTCCTTTTAAATCACGTTGCAACTATTCAGCGCCGGACGCTCCAGACGAGAGATCAGCTTATGCCCGTGCTTCCGCCTCCGCCATCATCCGCGCCTTCTTCTCCTTATGAAAGTTAAAGAGGCTCTTCATACAGGTGACGACGACATAGGCGCCGAGGCAGATCAGGAAGGCCGCGACGATCAGCTGCATTCCATTGACCAGGAAGGTGCCGGTGCCGGCGGCGAAGGCCTTCACGTTGCCGATCACATTCAGGATGATGGCCGTGTAGGTGACAGCCAGCATGATGAACATCGGCGGATAGATCATGGCCGACTTCCGGTTCGTAGCACGGAGGAAGACGGCGATTCCGAGGAGAACGACCGCGCCGAGCATCTGATTTGCGGATCCGAACAGGGCCCAGATATTCTGATAGCCGCCCAGGCAGAGGATATAGCCGAAGAAGAGCGTGATCAATGTCGCAAATACCGGATTAATCAGAACCTTCTCGAGAGGTGATTTCTCGGCATCCGGGGTCTCGGTCCGGAAGAGCTCCTGGAAGAACATCCGGCCCAGACGGGCGACTGAATCCAGAGTGGTCAGCGCCAGCGCGGATACGCACATGGTCATGAACACATTGGCGACGGAGTTCGGGATCCCGAAGAGCTCGAAAAATCCGGCGACGCCGCTCGCGAAGATCTGGAAAGGAGTCTGGTCAGCGGGGGCCTTTCCATTTACGGCAACGGCACCGACGACGATGAGGGAAATGACACCAACCAGCGTCTCAAGGAGCATGGCCCCGTAGCCTACGAACTTCATGTCCTTCTCATTCCGAATGGTCTTGGAGGACGTTCCGGAGGATACCAGGCTGTGGAAGCCGGAGATGGCGCCGCAGGCGATGGTGACGAACAGCGTGGGGAAGAGGTACTGCTTTGCGCCTGCTGAATTGATAACGGTAAATCCGTTAAATGCATTCAGCTTCATGGCCGGATGCGCGACCAGAACGCCGAAGACAGCGCCGACGATCATGAAGATCAGCATGAAGGTGGTGAGATAATCTCTGGGCTGCATGAGGAGCCACATCGGAAGAATGGCCGCCACGAAAATGTAAGCCATGATGACGAAGTTCCACTGACTTGCGCTGAGATAGATCGGAAGCTTCATGCCGATCGCGAACATGGCGATGATGAGAGCAATACCGATCACGGCCTTCCAGCCTTCATTTTTTAAGCCCTTCTTTATCAGAAGTCCGAGAACGATGGCGCCTCCGATGAAGAGGAGGGAAATGGTACCTGCGGTTCCTCCGTTATAGGCCTGCACGGCGGTCGCCTTGACCGGGGCAAAGGTGGAGGAGCACATGGACGTGAAGGCGGCGATGACCAGAAGGCAGAAGAGCCAGCAGAACATCGTAAATACCCGCCGGCCGGTCTTTCCAATATACCGCTCAATTACCATGGTGATTGACTCGCCTTTATTTTTTACAGACGCGTAGAGAGCGCCGAAATCCTGCACGGCTCCAAAGAAAATGCCTCCGATCAGAAGCCAGAGGAGAACGGGCACCCATCCGAACATGGCCGCCATGATGGGACCCTGGACAGGGCCGGCACCGGCGATTGATGAGAACTGATGGGCAAATACGGTGAATTTCGATGCGGGAACGTAGTCCTCTCCATCGTTGATCTCTACAGCAGGCGTTTTCTTCTTCGGGTCGATTCCCCATGTTTTTGCCAGCCAGCCGCCGTAGAAGACATAGCCGCAGAGAAGAGCCACTGCGGCGATCAGTAAGATCACAAGACTATTCATGCCAGATACCTTCTTTCTACATCCTTGAATTCTCTGAACACGAAAATTTATGAAATTTTTATTTTTCCGTGTTAGCAATACATTAATCCGGTAACGCGCTAAAGTCAAGCGCGCGTCTCAATAACTTGAACAAAATGACGTACACGCGTTACAGCTCGCACCATCTTCTCCATTGTATCCGAGAGAGAAGTCTGATAAACTGAATATCTGCACCGCATCTGCCACACAGTAAGCGGCTGTGTGAATTTTACGTAAGGAGAAAATTTTATGGGATCTCTGTTAATCGCAGTCATCTATCTGATTTTTATCAGCCTGGGGCTTCCGGATTCTCTGCTCGGGTCCGGCTGGCCCGCGATGCGGGTCTTTTTTGGCGTCCCGTCGTCCTTTGCGGGCTACGTGTCCATGACCATTTCCTTTATGACGATTATTTCGGCGCTCTTAAGTCCGCGTCTCATGCGGAAAATGCAGACAAAGTGGATCGTTATCATTTCCATTATGCTGACGGTCGCGGGGCTTCTTGGCTTCTCCGTCTGCACGGAGTACTGGATGCTGTTTCTTATGGCGGTTCCGTATGGCCTCGGCGCGGGAGCAATTGATGCCTCAATCAATAATTACGTGGCGATGCATTATTCCGGCTCTGTCATGAATTTCCTGCACTGCTTCTACGGCGTCGGCGCCATGATCAGCCCGTATATCATGGCGTCGGCCCTTAGAAGAGCGCGCTGGAATGAGGGCTACCGCTGGACGGCGTATCTGCAGATCGCGATTCTTGTTGTATGCATTTTATCGCTCCCCTTATGGAAACGAAACCAGACGAAGGAAGAAGAGGAGACGCTTAAGAACAGCGCGGGAATCCGGGAGGTCGTGAGGATCCCGGGAGCCGTGCAGACGCTGATTGCATTTTTTGCGTACTGCAGCGGAGAGGCGACGTGCTTCCTCTGGGTGCCGAGCTTCTTTGCAGGGACAAAAAAAGGGCTGAGCGCCGGGACGATCGCTTCCTTCGGGTCGCTGATCTTCGGGGGACTGATGCTGGGGAGGCTGATCGCCGGCTTTATTTCGAATCATTTCGGTGACAGGAAAATGATCCGCATGGGCATTGTGCTCGAGCTTCTGGGCATTCTCGTCGTGATGCTTCCATTTCCGGGCTATGTGGTCACGGCGGTCGGCTTCGTGATGATCGGAACCGGCATGGGGCCGGTCTACCCCGCAATTCAGCATATGGCGCCTCAGAATTTCGGCAGAAAGAACAGCGCGGCCATGATCGGCCTTCAGATGGCCTCCGCCTATGTCGGCAGCACATTTATGCCGATGGTGTTCGGGCTTCTGCAGCAGGCGCTGGGAATCTGGATTATGCCGTGGTATCTGCTCATTTTCGCGTTTCTTAATATCGGAATGCTCGAGTTCTCTTATAAAAAGCTGGTTCCGGCGGAGTAAAAAAGAGGGAGTGACAGGAAGAAGTGGGAGAAGTATAATTATTCACAATGTACACAGGGGAGGAGATACAACCATATGACAGGATCACAGTTTCTGATGCTGGCGGCGATGTGCATTTATCTGATTGCGATGATGTGGATCGGTGCCAGGCTGTCCAAGAAAAATGAGACAGTCGGCGATTTTTATCTGGGAGGACGCCATCTCGGACCGCTGGTCACGGCGATGAGCGCGGAGGCCTCTGATATGAGCAGCTACCTGCTGATGGGACTGCCCGGACTTGCGTATCTTTCCGGCATGGCGGACGTCGGCTGGACGGTCATCGGTCTTGCCTGCGGTACGTATCTCAACTGGCTGCTCGTTGCGAAGAAGCTCCGCCGCTACACAGAGCGGACGAATTCGATCACACTGCCGGAGTTCTTTTCCAACCGGTACGGCGACCAGCGGCATGTGCTGACGGGACTCGCCGCGGTGTGGATTATCATTTTCTTCGTGCCGTACACGGCCTCCGGCTTTGCCGCCTGCGGAAAGCTCTTCAACTCACTGTTCGGCGTAGATTATCATCTGGCGATGATCGTCAGCGCGGTTGTCATTATGTTCTACACGACATCCGGCGGCTTCCTGGCCGCGTCGCTGACGGACTTTATCCAGTCGATCATCATGACGGTCGCGCTGCTTGTTGTCCTTCTGTTCGGGATCTGGTCGGCCGGCGGCTGGGACCAGGTGGTCGCAAATGCAAGGTCTCTGCCGGGATATCTCAGCTTTACGCAGAGCTATGACCCCGCGAGCGGCGCGGCAAAGCCGTATACGGCCCTCACGGTGATTTCCACACTGGCCTGGGGACTCGGCTACTTCGGCATGCCGCACATTCAGCTTCGTTTCATGGCGATTGAGAGCGAGGACAAGATCAAGCTGTCCCGCCGCGTGGCGACGGTCTGGGTCGTGATTTCGATGGCGGTGGCTGTCCTCATCGGTCTGGTCGGCAATGCCATGACGAGCGCAGGCGTTATCAAGACGCTCTCGGGATCGGCATCTGAGACCGTGATTGTCCGGATCTCCGATGTGCTGTCGCACTACGGCGTTCTGGCGGCACTGGTTGCCGGCGTGGTGCTGTCCGGCATTCTTGCCTCGACGATGTCGACGTCCGACTCGCAGCTTCTGGCGGCGTCCTCATCGGTATCGAACGACATCCTGATCCGGTTCCTGCACGCACACATTGAGGAGAAGAAGCTGCTTCTCATTTCAAGAATCAGCCTTCTGACGATTGCGCTGATTGGTGTATTTCTTGCATGGAATCCGAACAGCTCGGTCTTCGGGATCGTTTCATTTGCGTGGGCCGGCTTCGGAGCCACTTTCGGACCGGTCATGCTTCTCGCGCTGTTCTGGCGCCGCTCGAACAAATACGGTGCGCTGGCAGGCATGGCGACCGGCGGCGTGATGATTTTTATCTGGAAGTACTGTGTCCGTCCGCTCGGCGGAAATTTCAATATCTACGAGCTGCTTCCGGCCTTCGTGATGGCGATCCTCGTGAATGTGATTGTCTCGCTTCTGACACCGGCACCGGATGCGGAGGTGACGAAGGTTTTCGATGAAGTGAAGGGATGATTCGGGAAGGAGTATGAGGCGATGCGGGTTATTGTAGCTGTGGACGACCGGGGCGGTGTCCTGTTTAATCACAGGCGGCAGTCGTCGGACCGGGTCGTCAGAAGAAAAATTGAGGAGCTGAGTGAGGGACATGCGCTCTGGATGACGAAGTATACGGCCAGTCAGTTCCTTACGCTGCCGGAGCAGGCAAGGCTCAGTGAGCAGCCGCTGCGGGATGCCGGCCCTGAGGACTACTGCTTTGTGGAGGGAGAGCCGCTTCTGCCGTACAAGGATGATATGGAAGAGCTGGTCAGAATCCTGTGGAACCGGAAATATCCGGGCGATGTGTTCCTGGACATTGATCCGGAGGAGTGCGGCATGGTCCTTGAGAGCACAGAGGACTTCGCGGGATATTCTCACGAGAAAATAACCATGGAAATCTGGAGAAGATAAGAAGGCTGAGATGAGTAAGAGAAGAAAGTCCGGACGCCGGCGTCAGGCGAGGACTGTAAGGATTGTCATTTTCCTTGTGGTCATGCTTTTTGTCGGGCTCGCCCTGTTTCCGTCAGACAAACGGACGGCGTCCACGAGCAGCACAGGCTCTGTCACAGAAAATACGGTTACACCGACGGCGGCGCCGGCTGACGCACAGACGGCCGCGCAGGCCGCGGCAGATCAGGGGGTAACAGATCAGGCAGCGGCACAGGCAGGCGGCACTTCATTTCAGCTGTCTGACGTTCCGGCGTATGCGGGAGCGCCGTATGTTGCTGTCAACAATAATGTCCCGTATTTTTCGGACAGTGATATGCAGGCGACATCCTTCGAGCAGTACGGCGATCTGGACTCGCTCGGACGATGCACCACGGCATATGCCTGCATCGGGCAGGACCTGATGCCGACGGAAAAGCGCGGCGATATCAGCTCGGTCAAGCCGACCGGCTGGCACAACGTGAAGTACGATGGCATTGACGGAAAGTATCTGTACAACCGGTGTCATCTGATCGGCTATCAGCTGACGGCGGAAAATGCAAATGAGAAGAACCTGATTACGGGCACCCGCTACATGAATGTCGAGGGCATGGAGCCGTTTGAAAATATGACGGCAGACTACATCAAGGAATCCGGGAACCATGTGCTGTACCGCGTGACACCGGTGTTCGAGGGAAATAATCTTGTCGCCTCGGGTGTTCTCATGGAAGGAAAGTCCGTGGAGGATAATGGAGCCGGCGTCCTGTTCTGCGTCTACTGCTACAATGTGCAGCCGAATATCACGATTGACTACGCGACAGGCGACAGCTCCGAGTCGGGTGACACGGGGGCGGCTGATCAGGGGCAGACCAATCAGGCGGCTCCCACTGCTACGCAGGCACCGCAGCCGGCTGCTGATGCGAACCAAACGGCGGCTTATATTGGAAATGCAAACACGCACACGTTCCACCGTCCGGACTGCTCAAGCGTCGCAAGGATGTCGGACAAGAACAAGGTTACGTTCAGCAGCCGCGAGGAAGCCATTAACGCGGGATACGATCCGTGTGAGATCTGCAATCCGTGAGCTGGTGCGGTGTCCATTGGTACGGTGTCAGGTTCCGATTAAAAAAATATAAACTCGTTTATAAAATTTTTATTGGAACCTGACACCATTAGGTGGGAAGACACCATTAGGGAGAGGGCACCCGATCGGGTGCCCTCTCGTCGTTTTCATGCAGCTCACCCTGCCAGCCTGATCTGATTTTCCTCAGGCGCCTCGTACTCTGCTCTCCAGATACTCCTCCTGATGATTTCAGGCACATCCGCTTCCGCCGCAGGAACGCGGTTCAGTCCCTGCCGGACAGCACACGCCGCTACGGCGCAGGCGACTGTCTCGGAAAACTCTGTCAGCCTGGAGACAGGCGGAAGGACCGCTGCCCCCGGAACGTCTGTCTGCAGGAAGCCGCCGAGCGAATGGGCCGCCGCGGAAATCATTTCATCGGTCACAAGACGGGAGTCCACGGCCATACTGCCGAGCCCGAGGCCCGGATAAATCAGCGCATTATTTGCTTGACCGATCTGGTACGTAACTCCCTTGTAGCGCACAGGATCTGCAGGAATTCCGGTTGCGACCATCGCTTTTCCGTCGGACCAGCGGATCAGGTCTTCTGCTCTGGCCTCCGCAAGCTTCGTGGGATTACTGAGCGGAAAGATGACCGGATGTGCACACCATGAGCTCATGGCGGACACAATCCTCTGCGTGAAGGCTCCCGGCTGCGTCGAAGTTCCCACGAGAATTGTCGGGTGAACTGCATTTACGGCAGCTTCCAGTGTCGTTAATTCATCTGCGTTCCGGAATTCCGACCGTTTTCTTGCAAATGGCCTCTGCTCAGGGGTCAGATCATCCATATCGTCAAAAAGAAGCCCCTGCTTGTCCACCAGGTAAAAATGACTTCTGGCCTCTTCCTCCGTGAGCCCCTCGGCACACATTTCGCGGAAAACGCGGTCGGCAATGCCGGCGCCCGCCGTTCCGGCCCCGAAGCACATATAAATCTGATCCGTCAGCTTCTGGTGGTTCATTTTCATGGCGCCGAGAATTCCTGCGAGCGCAATGATTCCGGTCCCCTGACGGTCATCGTTGAAGACAGGATAGGTGCTTCGATAGGTCTCAAGCACCTTCGCCGCATTTGCGCGCCCGAAATCTTCAAAATGAAGATACAGCGACGGAAACAGCTTCTCGGCAGTCTTTACGAATTTATCAATAAAGCGGAAATACGCATCGCCGCGAACCCTTCTGTGCCGGTTCCCGAGATACAGGGGATCGCGAAGCAGGCTCTCTCTGTCTGTCCCGCAGTCGAGCATGACGGGCAGCGTTTCGGACGGATCGATGCCGGCCGCAGCCGTATAAACCATCAGCTTTCCGATAGAAATATCCACGCCATTTGTTCCCCAGTCGCCGATGCCGAGAATGCCTTCCCCATCCGTCGCGACGATAAGGCGGATATTTCTTCCGGCCGCGGCATTTCTAAGTGTCTCTTCAATATCCTCCGGTCTGTCGATGGACAGAAATGCGGCATTCTGCTCATTGATGAACTGTTCGCTGTACTGCTCGATGCTCTCCGCAATGACCGGATCATAAACAATCGGCATGAGCTCTACGAGATGCTCGTGAAAAACATGGAAGAACAGGGTCCTGTTCCGGTTGAAGACATCCATCAGAAAGCGTCTCTTCTCAATTGGAGAGCTTTTTCTCTCCATCTGGCGGTAAATGCGCTGCGACTGTGACTCGATGTCGTCAATGCGCGGCGGAAGCAGGCCCACAAGTCCGTATTTCCTGCGCTCTTCCTCCGTAAATGCAGTTCCCTTATTCCTGAACGGATCCTTCAAAAGCTCATATCCCAGCTTCTCTGTTGTTCTCATTTTATACACCTCCGAAACCTCATGTTTCTGTTCGATTCTTCTTACATTCATTGGCTGTTTCTCTTGACACTTCCGTTATAGTCGCTTTTTATATATTTGTGAAACACATATTTTCTTGATTTTAATAGGCTAAACCTATATCATGAAAATGAACGGTATTCATTTGCAAATGCGTCGGTACAGACTCTGTGCGTCGTATCAATTAACTATCAAGAAAAGGGAATATATAGCAATGAATTTGAACCAGCTGAAATATTTTCAAACCGTATACCTGTACGGCAATGTCTCGAGAGCCGCCGATATCCTTCACATCTCGCAGCCCTCACTGTCAGAATCCATCCGCACCTTGGAGGACGAATTCGGTGTCCTGCTGTTTGACAGACGCTATCGCGGAATGAAGCCGACAGAGGCCGGGGACAGGCTGTTCGTCCTGTCGAGATCGCTGCTCGACGACGCGGCGAGGATCGAGAGGATCATGGATGAGCTCGGAAAGGACCGACATACGATCAGGATCGGCATCACGCCCATGCTGGGCTCCATCATCATACCGAAAATCATCAAACGGTTTTTCATGCTCCACCCGGAAATGAGACTGGAGGTTCTTGAGCCGAACAGAGAGGACCTGCTGAAGAAGGTCGATGACGAAATGATCGACATAGCCTTTATCGTTCATAAGGATCCACTGCCCGGAACCTATGCATCCATTTTCGTCTCGAAGCTCGAAATCGGATGCGTTGCGCATGCCGCCGACAGTCTGGCAGAGAAGCAGACGCTGGCCGTGCAGGACCTCGAGGGCCACAGAGTTGTGATGTTCACAAATGCGCATTTTCATGCAGTGATGCTCAGGCAATATTTCAAAGAGGCAGGTGTCCGGCCGGATATCCTGCTTCAGACGTCGCAGCTTTCGACCATGCTGGAAATCGTGAGAAATAACCTGGCGACAGGCTTTCTGTTCAAGGAAATGATGGGCGAATTTTCCGACCTCACATACATACCATTCGAGGACCCGATTCATGTAAACGTCAGTATGATCTGGAACAAAACCGCCGGTCATTTCAAGGAGATGGATGAATTCATCCAGTTCATGAGGCAGGTATCGCCGCTTCTGTGAGAGAGACCTCTCCCTAATGGTGCCAGGTTCCGATTAAAATTTGATAAACAAGTTTATTTTTTCTTAATCGGAACCTGACACCATAAAAATTTGGGACCAACAAAAGTCGCCAGCTCAAATTATGCATTTTTCACAAACTTCATTTTGAATACGTCCAAAACTTTGTATCAGATGCCGAATTCGCTATAATAAAAGAAAGGTTTTATCGTGAAGGAGGTTCTTTATGACTGAAACAAGGCAGGAAAAAATCATCCGTCTGGCTAATACTATGTGCCAGAACGAGCTGGATACAAGTCCCTCCAGTCCGGAATATCAGGTGCTCGACAAATTGCTGACAGATGACGAGCTGGCTCTCATGTGCAACATGAAAATTCTGACACCGACCTCTGCTTCCAGTCTGGCACGCAAGGCAGGCATGCCGGTGAGCAAGGCCCGGAAAATCATGGACGGCATGGCAGACAAGGCATATTTCATGGATGTGGAAATCCCGAAGGTTGGTGTGAAGCTTTACGTTCTGGCACCCTTTGCGCCCGGACTCTTCGAATTCCAGATGACCAGGCCCGGATTCCTCGAGAAAAACCCGGAGATCGGATATCTCTTCCATGATCATGTGGAATCCTATGCCGATGTCATGCCCACCATGCCGATGGGCGTCGGCGTCATGCGGGTCATCCCCGTCGAGAGCGCACTGCCGGCAGATCCGAAGCCGCTGCCCAATGACCGGATCAGTGCCCTGCTCGACAAGACCTTCCCGCAGAAATTCTGCTTTGTTCCGTGCCAGTGCCGGAGGGTTCGCCGGATTATGGGCGAAGGAACCGGTGATCTCGAGTTCGGCATGTGCGTCTATACCGGCGTCATCGCAGATTCAATGATCCGCCATGGACGCGGAAAAGAAGCCACCAGAGAAGAAGTCGACGCTCATCTGAAGCGGTGCGAGGAAATGGGCTGCGTCCACGAGGTGACTTGTCTGCAGGACGGAAAGACATCCGCTATCTGCAACTGCTATCCGACCTCGTGCATGGCCATTGGCGCCGCTGCCCAATACAACGTTCCGAATTTCGTCCGCAGCAATTATGTAGCCGAAATCAGAAAAGACAAATGCGTGGCCTGCGGACAGTGTGTCGAGGTCTGCTCAAATCAGGCGTTGAAGCTCGGCCAGAAGATCTGTGCAAAGACCCCGATCGCGCAGAAAGCAACTCCTCTTCCCGATGATCATGAGTGGGGCCCCGAATATTGGAACCTGGATTACCGGGACACGAAGGAAGATGTCGTGCCGACCGGAACCTCTCCCTGCAAGACCGCATGTCCGGCCCATGTCCCCGTCCAGGGCTATCTGAAGCTTGCCCACGACGGCAAATATATGGAAGCCCTGAAGTTAATCAAGCGGGAAAATCCCTTCCCGGCCGTCTGCGGAAGAATCTGCAACTGGCGCTGTGAGAGCGAGTGTACGCGGGGAAGCATCGACGACCCGGTCGCTATCGATGAGGTCAAGCGCTTTATTGCAGACTGGGAAATCGACAAGAGCCACCGCTATGTCCCGAAGAAGCACTGGGACCTCGATAAGAAGATCGCGATTATCGGCTCCGGCCCCGCCTCTCTCTCCTGCGCCTATTACCTGGGCGTCATGGGCTACAGGCCGACTGTCTTTGAAAAGGAAATGCGGCCCGGCGGCATGCTGGTGAACGGCATCCCGAATTTCCGCCTGGATAAAAATGTCGTCAATGCGGAGATCGATGTCCTCCGTGCCCTGGGCGTCAAATTCCAATGCGGCATCGAGGTCGGCAGAGACATTTCAATCAGCCAGCTCCGGCATCAGGGATACGAGGCCTTCTACCTTGGCATCGGGCTTCAGGACGGCGGCAGGCTGAATATCCCCGGGGCCGACGCTGAGGGTGTCATGTCCGGCGTCGATTTCCTGAAACAGATTAACCGCGGAGATGACAGCTTTCTTCATGGCAATGTCGTCGTCATCGGAGGAGGCAGCATCGGAGCAGACGTCGCGCGAACAGCCATCCGCTACGGGGCAGACCATGTCGACCTCTACTGCCTTGAGTCCTGGTCTGAAATGCCTATGGGTGTGGAAGATCAGAACTACTGCCAGAAGGACGGGATCAGTATCCACGACGGCTGGGGACAGACGGAGATCCTGACTGATAACGGCAGAGTCAGAGGAATCCGTTTCCGCAAATGCACAGCCGTCCGCAATGCTGAGGGCCGCTTTGCACCTGCCTTTGATGACAGTCAGACGGATGAAGCGCAGTGCACAGCTGTCCTCTACTGCATCGGACAGCGTCCGGCCTGGGGTGGCATCACCGACGGAGAGCCTTTGAAGCTCACTCCGCGCGGACTCGTCGTGTGCGATCCTCTCACTCGCCAGACCAGTGTGCCTGATATTTTCGCAGGCGGTGATATTTACACCGGACAAAAATTCGCGATCGATGCAATTGCCGCCGGAAAAGAAGGAGCCATCAGCATCAACCGCTATCTGTGGAAGGGGCACAGCCTGACAATCGGCCGTGACCGGAGAAACTATCGGGCGCTCGACAAGGACAACATCGACTTTGCCGGCGTAAGCTATGACAATATCAAGCGTCAGGTCCCCGGCATCGATCAATCAAAGGTGAGAACTCATTTTCCGGAGGAAATGACCTTCACTGAGGACCAGGTGCGGAAAGAAACCGCCCGCTGTCTTGGCTGCGGCGCTACGGTCGTTGACCAGAACCGTTGTCTTGGCTGCGGCCTGTGCACGACCCGCTGCAAATTCGAGGCCATCCATCTCGTCAAACGGTTTGATCAGCCGGTCATTGGAATCGGCAAAAAGCGCGAGAAATATATGGAAGAATACCGTGCGCAGAGAATCCGGGACATCGCCATCACGAAGGCCGGGGCTGGTGCGGATACTGACGTAAAGGAATAAGAACGGAGGACGAAACATGCATGAACTGCCGCTTCTGATGGGCGCCTGTGATCTGGTCGGCGAAGTCGTAAAGCAAAACAAGATCCGACATATCGATGCCCTGGTTCTTGATGTAGGCGAGGTGTCCGGCGTCATCCCGGCTTTTCTCGCCAATTACTCCTACATCGTATTCGATGAATACGACTTTCTGAGGGGCGCAAAGCTCCTGATCAATTCAGTCAAGGCAACCGCCCGCTGTCTTGACTGCGGGATGGAGTACGATATCATTCCCAATCACGGGAAGTGTCCGCACTGCGGCAGCATCGAGAAACAAGTCCTGACCGGCCGGGACTTCCGTGTCCGGGAAATCCGCGTAACAGACGAAAGGGCACCCGATCGGGTGCCCTCTCCTTAAATGAACTTTCCTGAAATGCAAGTATGCACTTTTTTGCGATATACTTGCATTTTTTGAAATCAAGCGGTTAAAGCTTCCACTGCTGCCACTGTGCACATTCGTGTTTTATAATGAAACTGCATGGCGGCGCATCCACATTGCTGCAAATGTGAGGTCACTTCATATTGTCTGCGAGAGGAAATGAGAATGGATCATGAGGCTGGGCGGGACATTCCGGCCGCCACGCATACAAACAGGAATGTGCGGCGCGGATTCGTTCCGGAGGATGAAAAGCAGTTTTCTGAAGATGCTGTCCGTCTTCTGAGGAGAGCGGGCACGGAGGTGCGCTTTCTTCTCAACCGCAGATATGACGTGAAGTCTGTGACAAGGTTTGTGGGGAATCATTATCTCTTTTCGGAGCGGCAGCGCCTGGCACTTGCAAGGTCGATTGCTCCGGATGATAAGGCCGCCGGAAGGAAGAGTAGAGAAATCAGGCTGGAGGATCTTTCGGAAAATGAAAGCCAGCCGCTTCCGGAAGTCAACATAGACGGCTTCAACACCATCATTACGCTGGAGACAGCTCTGTCAGGCTCTCCTGTTTTCCGTGGCATGGACGGCTGCATCAGGGATCTTGCCGGACTGCGCGGCACATACCGGATTATTGATAAGACAGAGACGGCGGTCGACCTGCTTCTTTCCGCACTGGAGAGGCTGCAGATCGGCCGCGCGCGTATATTTCTTGATGCGCCGGTCTCTAATTCCGGCAGGTTGAAGGCACTTTTCTACGAGCGGCTCGAAGCTCTCGGATACAGCTTCCCGATGGAAATCTATGTCATCAATGACGTAGATGCGGTCCTTAAGAGGTCCGGCTATGTTGTGAGCTCTGACTCTGTCATTCTGGATGCCTGTCGGAGCTGGATCAACCTTGTGCCGGAACTGCTGGAGAAATGCGGCGATGTCTGGATGATTGATCTGGATATATTAAGGGAGGCAGCCACATGAAGAAGATTTCGTCATCCGAAGCACTGCATCTGATCGCTCCGTATGTCCATGTGCAGCTTCTGTCTGCGCCTTATGTAAACTTCGAGGACGTGGGCAAGATCCAGGCAGTTTTATCACCTTACGGAAATGTATCAGTGAGCCTCAGGGACAGGGGAGATGGCTATGCGTATCTTCTGGTACGGGTCATTCATTTTCTGAGCTGTACGGAAAAATTATATGAAATCAGGGACCGCGGCCGTCGGAAGAAGATGTATGATAATCTGGCATGGATTGACGCAATTGAGGCGTACGACGCGCTGTTCCATGACTGAAAGGGGGACATTATGAAAATCAGAACAGCAACGATGGATGATCTTGATAGTATTACGGCTGTGGAGGCTGCGTGCTTTCCTCCTGAGGAGGCGGCTACGCGGGAGGAATTTCGTGACAGACTGGCACATTATGCCGACTATTTCTGGCTGATGTTTGACGGAGGCAGGCTGATTGCATTTGTTGACGGCTTCGTCACGGATGAGCCGGATCTCACGGATGAGATGTATGCGAAGGCAGATATGCACAACGAAAATGGCGCGTGGCAGATGATATTCGGGGTGAACACGCTGCCGGAATACCGCAGGCATGGCTATGCAGGTCAGCTGATTGAATACGCGATCCGCTGCGCCAGAGAACAGCGCAGAAAGGGAGTCGTTCTTACCTGCAAGGACAGACTGGTGCATTTCTATGCGAAGTTCGGCTTTCAGGATGAGGGCGTTTCAGAGAAGTCTGTTCACGGAGGTGTCGTCTGGCACCAGATGAGACTCACATTCTGACCCGATGTCGCTTCTCCGGCGACCTTTCCGGGACACAATTTTCTATAATATGATTGGAGGCAAGGAAAATGAAGATCGACCATATTGCGATGTATGTGACCGACCTGGAGGCTGCCAGAGAATTTTTTACAAAGTATCTTGGTGCACTGGCAGGTGCGCCCTATCACAACGTGAAAACGGGATTCCGATCCTACTTTCTCAGCTTTGACGACGGAGCGAGGCTTGAGATTATGAATAAGCCCGGCATGGAGGATTCGGAGAAGACGCGGAACCGGACGGGCTTTATCCACGCCGCGTTCAGTCTCGGGAGCCGGGAGAAGGTCGACGAGCTGACGAGGCGGCTTCAGGCAGACGGATACGAGGTGATCAGCGGGCCGCGGGTGACCGGCGACGGATATTACGAGAGCTGCATCGTGGGAATCGAGGGAAATCAGATCGAGCTGACGGTGTGAGGCTATGGTGTGTGAGGCTGTGGGAGGCTGTGGTGTCAGGTTCGGATTAAAAAAGAATAAACTCGTTTATAGAATTTTTATCGGAACCTGACACCAGCGATATCTCCGGTGACACCAGTGATAGGGAGGAGACTGGTATGAACGAAAATAGAAGAAAATTTGTCGAAGTCTTAAAAGGTATGGACAACACTGTCTTTAATCTGTGCAATGATATTCAGAATATGCCGGGCATAGGTCCGGGGCTTGAGCCCGGAGATCTGGCAAAGTCGGTTAAGATGAACCTTCTGCAATACAGCGTTTTTATCATTTGTTCGGACTCCGTAATCTCGGAGGATGAGGTTGAGATGCTGAATGCACTAGATCTGATCGATGCGCCTCTCACGCAGGCCTTGATTCAGAAATTTGCCGCAGACCAGCATCTGACCGGCGAGGAGTTTGCAGGCAAGGTTCCGGAGACATTCAAAGTTTTTACAACCGTTGACAATCTGCTGTTTGCCCAGCACAAGAAGCTAGATGCGACCTGCACGGAGAGCGTTGCGGAGCTGTATGCGTGCATCGGGCTCTTTTTGTCGCTCAGTGATGACAATATCACGGAGTCGGAGATTGCCCGCATGATTATGTTCCACAGGAACCTTGATGAATATGCCCGCAGAAGTATTACGGAGGTGGTTCGCGGAGAGAGAACGTATCCGGATACGCTGCAGCATGCCATTGATCACTTTAAGACAGACAGTGCAAAACAAAATTCTTCAGAAAAAGAACCCCTTGCTTCGGAAGATAACACTTCTTCTGCAGCGGATGCCCCGGCGCAGGGCAGTGCTGCAGATGATGACGATAAGTCACTCGATGAGCTTCTTGCCGAGCTTGACAATCTCACGGGCCTTGGCAACATCAAGAATGAGGTTCGCTCGCTCATCAATCTTCTTCGCGTCAGAAAAATGCGCGCAGAGCGCGGCATCCATCAGCCGGAGATGTCAAACCACCTTGTTTTCATCGGAAATCCGGGTACCGGCAAGACGACGGTTGCGCGTCTCATTGCGAAGATCTATAAGAAGCTTGGCATTTTAAGCACAGGCGCCTTTGTCGAGACGGACCGCTCCGGTCTTGTCGCGGGATATCCGGAGCCGATGGAAAAGTTCCTGAACGCGAACCCGGGACTTCGGTCCCGCTTCAATAAGTTCCTGTATTTTCAGGATTATACGGCAGAGGAGCTTCGGCACATTTTCGAGGGTCTCTGTACGCAGTCCGGCGTCACGCTCGATCCGGATGCCGGGGACTATGTGCAGTCCTTCTTTGAGAAGCGTATCGCCTCTCATCCGCAGAATTTCGCCAACGCGCGTGAGGTTAGAAACTACTTCGAGCAGGCGCTCGGCCGTCAGGCCGACCGGATCGTGGCCGATGGAAAGGTGACGGATGATGAGCTCGCGAGAGTCACGCTGGAGGATGTGGTGTCAGGTTCGGATTAAAAAAGGATAAACTTGTTTACCAAATTTTAATCGGAACCTGACACCTAAGATGGACACCTAAGATGGAGTTGACTTCACCGTACTACAGCCTGTATACTGAATTCGTTTAGAAGCAATGGCGCTCTGCCTGTGGGGGCAGTGCGCCTTTTTTTAAAAGAGGGAGGAACTCATGAAACAGGCTAAGAAAAATAAGAAGCCTATGCCGCTTGCGGGGCAGATTTTCATCGCACTTGTCCTTGCAATTATTGTCGGCCTTCTGATCCAGCCGTACGCGAAATTTGCAAGCACGTACATCACACCGTTCGGAACCATATTCCTGAACCTGATCAAATTCATCGTAGGCCCAATCGTTTTGTTCTCGATCATGGCCGGTGTCGTCTCGATGAAGGACATCAAGAAGGTCGGTGCGATCGGCGGAACCACGCTGATCTACTACCTGTGCACGACAGCGTTCGCGACGGCAATTGGCCTGTTTCTTGCGAACAGCTTCCAGAAGTATTTTCCGGTGCTGTCCGTATCGAACCTCTCGTACAAGGCCGGTGACAAGGTCTCTGCGATGGATACACTCGTCAATGTCTTCCCGAGCAACTTCCTTGCGCCGCTCTATGAGGCAAATATGCTGCAGGTCATCGTCATGGCGCTGATCCTCGGCTTTGCGATCATCCTCGTCGGCAAGAAGGCGGAGCCGGCCGTCCGCGCCGTCGATGTCTGCAACAATGTCTTTATGAAGGCGATGGAAATGATCCTTAAGCTCTCGCCGATCGGCGTCTTCTGCCTGCTTTGCCCGGTTATCGCGGAAAATGGCGCGAAGATCCTCGGGTCGCTCGCCATGGTTCTTCTTGTCGCGTACATCGGCTATATCGCGCATGCGCTGATTGTGTACTCCCTCGCCGTGCGGACACTGGGCGGCATGAACCCTGTGAAGTTTTTCAAGGGCATGCTTCCGGCGATCCTGTTTGCATTTTCATCGGCGTCATCGGTCGGCACACTGCCGCTCAACATGGAGTGCACGGAGAAGCTCGGCGTTCCGAAGGAGGTCTCATCCTTCGTCCTGCCGCTCGGTGCGACGATCAACATGGATGGAACGGCTATTTACCAGGGCGTCTGCTCTGTCTTCATCGCGGCCTGCTACGGCATCCATCTGACATTCCCGCAGATGATCACCATTGTCGTCACGGCGACGCTCGCATCGATCGGAACTGCGGGTGTTCCGGGCTCCGGCATGGTCATGCTGGCGATGGTCCTTCAGTCTGTCGGCCTTCCGGTCGATGGTATCGCGCTTGTCGCGGGCATCGATCGTATCTTCGACATGGGCAGAACGACTGTCAACATCACGGGCGACGCATCCTGCTCTGTCATCGTCTCGCACCTGCTGCGTAATAAGATTGCGTCCTGGGGCAAGACACAGGCGACTGCCGTCGCGGAGACGAGCGAGGAGCTTGATACGATGGCAAATGAAAAGGCCTCATCGATGGAGGAGGCGCTCGGCGATGTTCAGGGCGTTTCTGCTGCCGATCTGGAGGTTCATACATCTTCTGAAAATGAAGACACAGAGGGAGAGAAGAAGTGACGCTGACCCCATTTATGTTTCTTCTCGTCTGTCCGTTCCTCTTTCTCGCGGGATTCGTCGATTCCATCGCGGGAGGAGGCGGGCTCGTCTCGATGCCGATTTATCTTCTTGCTGGTCTGCCGCCTCACACGGCCGTCGCGACAAATAAGCTGTCGTCGACCTGTGGGACGGCGCTCACGACGGTTCGGTTCGTGAAAAATAAGCTGATCAATCTGAAGCTTGCCGTTCCGTCCGTGATCGCGGCCGTTGCGGGCTCCTCACTCGGGGCCCGCATTTCGCTGTCTATAAGTGAAACGGTTCTCAGGAATATCATCATCTGCGTGCTGCCGGTCGCGGCGTTTTTTGTCCTGAACAAGAAAATGTTCAGCGGCGAGGGCAAGAAGGCAGCGGCGGTGACGAAGAGGACAGTCACCGTCTCGATGATCTCTGCATTTCTCATCGGTGTCTACGATGGGCTCTACGGACCGGGAACGGGCAGCTTTCTCATCATCGCGTTCACGGTTTTCGCGCATCTGACGGTGGAGGCGGCAAACGCGCAGGCAAAGGCGATCAACCTGACAACGAACGTCACGGCGCTCGTCCTGTTCCTTATTAGCGGGAAGGTGCTGGTGCCGCTCGGTCTTGCCGCCGCGGCCTGCAACATGGCGGGCAACTACGTCGGATCGGGCCTTGTCATGAAGAAGGGCGGCAAGGTTGTGCGTCCGCTGCTTCTTGTTGTGCTCGCCATTCTCTTCATACGGCTCGTCATGGAATCTGTGTGAACTGTCACAAATTGTAATTATTCAGCACCCTCTGGAAAACTGATGAAATCCGGACGGAGAGCTTGCTCGCCGGACGGTTTCAGAAGTTTTTCAAGGGGCGGCCAAGCGGCGAAGCCGCTCTGTCCGCCCACAACGAGGAACGCAAAGCGTTCCGAGTATGGGGTGCTGAATAGTTACTATAAATTAAGAAAAGAGAGAAAAATGAATAAAAAACTGATTCTGGTTGTGAGCTTCGGGACGAGCTTCCATAAGACGCGGGAGCTGACGATCGGGGCCATTGAGACGGCGGCAGGGGATGCATTTCCGGACTGCGAGGTCCGCCGTGCCTTTACGTCGGGCGTGATTATCCGCGCGCTTCATAAGCAGGGCATTCACATTGATACGGTGCCGGAGGCGCTTGACCGGGCGCTTGCAGATGGCTTTACGGACGTCGTTATTCAGCCGACGCATATCATCCGCGGGATCGAGTACGAGAAAATTCTGCGGGAGGCAGAGCCGTACAGCTCAAAGTTTTCTTCATTTTCCATCGGCGATGTGCTGCTCCATGAGGAGAGAGATTTTGAGCTCGTCGCGGAGGCCATCGCGAAGAAAATGAAGCCGTACGACGACGGGAGGACGGCCATCTGCCTCATGGGGCATGGGTCGCCCGCGGAGGCAAACCGCGACTACATGCATCTGCAGCACGTCTTCCGGGAGATGGGACTGGGCCACTACTTCGTGGCGACCGTCGAGGCGGACCCGAATATCCGGAACCTGGTCGCGGATGTCAGCGCGGCCGGCATCTATCAGCATGTTGTGCTTCTGCCGCTCATGGTCGTCGCAGGTGACCACGCGACAAACGACATGGCGGGAGAGAAGGCCGACAGCTGGAAATCTTCATTTGAGACGGCCGGCTTTTCGGCGGAGTGCGTCATGGAGGGCCTCGGACAAATGAAGAACATCCGGAGCCTCTATATGAACCACATCTGCGCGGCGATGAGTGGAATGCTCTACGGCGTCGGTGTCGGCCCGGGAGATCCGGAGGAAATGACACTGAAGGCCGTGCGCATTCTTAAGGGCTGCGGAGCCGTTGCGCTTCCGGAGCCGAAGGAGACCTGCATCGCCTACCAGACGGCACTTCGCGCCGTGCCGTCTCTTGCGGACAAGCCGGTCATTGAGATGGAAATTCCGATGACAAGAGATGAGGTCCGTCTCAGTGTGGCCTATCAGGAGGGCTTTGCGCAGATTCTGCCGGCCCTCTGCGCGGGAAGGGACGTTGCGTTCCTCACGATCGGGGACGTCGCCGTGTACAGTACATTTGCAAGACTCGGGGAGCTCGCAGAGGAGGCGGGGATCCGCGTCCGCCTTGTGAGCGGCGTGACCTCGTTCAGCGCGTGCGCCGCTGCCCTCGGGATTTCCCTCACGAAGGGCAGAAGCCGGCTGCACATCCTGCCGGGGAGAGAAGCGTCTCCTGTGGAGGGCACCGAAGACACCGAAGTTTACATGAAATCCGGCCACGCGATGCCGGCCCTGAAGAAGGAGCTCATCGCGCGGGAGAAGAGCGGAGAAATCGACGTGAAGGCCGTCTCAAACTGCGGCCTTCCGACACAGATTATCGCGCGGTCCGCGGAAGAGATCCCGGATGACGCCGCGTACATGACCTGTGTGATTGCGAGAAAATTGGAATCCTGAGCTGCTCTGTCCGTCCGCAACGAGGAACGCTTCGCGTTCCGAGTTACGGGTGCTGAACAGTTACCTTTTTATATAAGCGCAGAGAGACCGTGTAATACGACTTTGTATTTTTGTCAGAAGCCGTGTTATGCGGTCTCTTTCGCCCCTCGGTATTCTCTCCGCGTGACGAGGAAGTAGAGCAGGATCACGGCGCTTCCGGTCACGGTCCAGGTGATCGGGTAGATGACGACGACCTGGCGGAAATCCGTGAAGCGGTTTAACATCGCGGAGATGTAGATGACACGCAGGATGCAGCTCCCGAAGAGCGTGATCAGTGCAGGCGCGAGCGAGTGCCCGATGCCGCGGAGCGATGCGCCTGTGATCTCGTAGGAGGCCGTCATCGGCTCAAGCAGCGTGATAAATGTCATGCGGATAAATGCGTAGCGGATAACCTCCGGGTCCGGCGAAAAGAGCACGATCAGCTGATGGCGCAGGAGGAAGAAGCTCACTGCGACCATCGCGCAGAAGCCGACTGCGCACAGCATCGCGATGCGCGTCGTCTTCCGGCACCGGTCAAAGCGCTTCGCGGCAAAGTTCTGGCTGATAAATGTCATGGCCGCCTGCGAGAAGCCGTTCACGACAAAATAGCTGATGTACTCGAAATTGAGCGCCGCGGAATTGCCCGCGATGCAGGCCGACCCGAATTTGTTGATCGCGGCCTGGATGACGACGTTCGAGATCGAGAAAATCATGCCCTGCAGGCCGGCGGGACCGCCGATCCACAGAATCTTCTTCAGATATTCCGGGCGGATTCCGAGCTTCCGGACGTCGAGGTGAAGCATGCCCTTCTCCTTCAGCAGTGCCCGGAAAATGAGTGTCGCGCTGACGCCGTTGCTGATCGTCGTCGCGATCGCGACACCGTCTGCATTTCTGTGGAGCACGATGACGAAGAAGAGATTCAGGCAGACATTGAGAAGGCCGGAGCATGTCAGGTAAATGAGCGGCCGCTTCGTGTCGCCGATGGACCGGAGCACAGCGCTTCCGAAGTCATAGATCATGAGGAACGGCATGCCGAGGAAGTAAATCCGCAGATAGGTGACGGCCATCCCCATGACGTCCGACGGCGTATCGAGCAGCGTGAGCACCGGCTTTGCGATCATCTGCCCCAGAGCGAGCATGATAAAGCCGCTCACGAGCGCGACCGAAAAGCTTGTGTGCAGCGCTTCATTGACCTTGTCTCTCTTTCCGGATCCGATGAAGCCGGCCAGCATGACATTCGAGCCGATTGAAAGACCGGTGAAGAGCGTGACGATCACGTTGATGACCGGTGCGTTGGCCCCGACGGCCGCCATAGCCTGACTCGAGGAGAAATTGCCGACAACGGCTGTGTCCGAGGCATTGAAGAGCTGCTGCAGAATACTGGAGAGGCAGATCGGGACTGCGATCGCGCAGAGCTTGCGAAAAATGCCCCCGTCCAGCATGTCAATTTCCCTTGCATTTTTTACATCTGAACCACTCAAAATGAAATCCCCCAAAAAAGCCCGCGCGCTGCGGGCGAATCTACATACATTGTACCACGGCTGTCCAGCCTGCTGAAGGTGACACCGCCTGATAGTCGCGACCGCATGCGACTTTGGATGGCGTGTGAACAGTAACCGGCCGCATGTGATTCCTGGTGGCGCGTGAACTGTGACGGACGGTCACCGTGTGCGCCGGAGCCCCGCGAGCTTCCTCTGGAAGTCGCACAGCGACCACGCGATCGCCATGCCGGCGGCGATGCCGAGCGCGTAGAGAATCGTGGTCCTGCCGTAGGAGCCGGCCTTCGAGAGGTCGTTCCGAACAATCGCGTCCATGCAGTAGTAGAGCGTGCTTCCGGGAAAGAGAGGAATCGCTGACGTAATGAAAAACGGCGTCGACGGGGCCCGGAAGGTGCGCGCAAGAATCTCGGCGTAGAGGTCCGTAAAGAAGCCTGCGAGCAGCGTCGGAAGAAAGATGCCCCCGAAGCAGTACGCGGATAGAAGATAGCAGCCCCATCCGATGATGCCGCCGAGCATGGCCGGAAGAATATATCTGCGCCGCAGATGGAAGAGAAGCGCGTACCCGGCGGAACCGAACGCGCCCGCGGCGAGCTGAATCACTGTCTTAGTCATAGAGATCCTCCTTCAGTGGAAAATGTCAGAACAGTTGCCCGGCCAGCCACATGGCTGCCATGATGCCGAGCGCCATCGCGGCGGCAAGAAGAACAGCCTCGAGAAGCCGCAGCACGCCGGAGATTGTATCACCGAGCAGGACCTCACGAAATGCATTTGTAAACATGATGCCGGGGACAAGCAGCATGATGTCGCCGATCAGAATTTTGTCCCGGTGAAGAAAGGGCAGCAGGAACGTGAGCAGCGAGATCAGAAAGCCCGACAAAAATGAAGCCGAGCAGGTGAAGGAGATTGTGTTGAGACAGATCGGCTGAATGTATGTCTGCATCCAGAAAATGAATACCGCGACGGCACCGGCTGCTACGGCATCCGCGATATTTCCGCCGAAGAAGAGAGCGAAGGAGAAGGCCACGAGCACGCTTCCGAAGAGGACGTCTCTCCGCGAGGAGTGAATGCCGCGGATCCGGGACAGCCTCTGGCCGAATTCATGGATGGAAAAAGGAGACGCGCAGAACCTGCGGCTCAGCGCGTTCAGCTCCTCGAGCTTCACGAAATCGTTGTCGGTGTCCCTGCGGATCCGGCGCGTCTCCGTCAGGGAGGCGCCGTCCGGCCAGCTGATGGTGACAATGATATGGGACGTGATCACGAAGACGTTCATTTTCTGCGCGCCGAACGCCATGCCGATCCGGTTCATCGTGTCCTCGACCCGGCTGATCTCCGCGCCGCTGATCAGAAATTCCTCTCCGAAATCAAGGAGAGCGTGGATGATCTGCTCTCTCTCCTGCATAGGGCTCCTCCCGGTAAGAAAAGCCCCGGCAGAAAGCCGGGGCTCACGAGTTTTTCAGGATTTGTTATAATTATTCAGCACCCCTTGGAAAACTGATGAAATTCGGACGGAGAGCTTGCTCGCCGGACGATTTCAGAAGTTTTTCAAGGGGCGGACAAGCGGCGAAGCCGCTCTGTTCGCCCACAACGAGGAACGCGAAGCGTTCCGAGTCCAGGGGGCTGAACAATTACAATTTACTTATCGGATACTTTCTCCTTGACATCATCGACGACGCCGTTGACCTTTTCCTTCACGTCCTCTGTCACATCGACGACCTTGTCTCTGACCTTCTCAGCCTTTTCCTTCACGGTATCTTTGGCTTCCGCGGTCTTGTCATCTTCGTCCTCATCCTCGAAGTAATCGTCGAAGTCGTCATCAAAATCGTCTTCGAAGTCCTCCAGGTAATCAGGCGTGAAGAACTTGTAGATGGCGTACGCGATCGCCGCGACAGCCGCTACAATACCGATGACTGCAAAAATCCTGAGTAATTTGTTGTCGCTCTTTTTTTCCATGGTACTCTCCTCTCTCCTGAAAACTGCATTTATTATATCACGGAGGGAAATGTATTTCCACTCGGATTGGGCAGATTCACGAAAAAGATCGAGTGACAGCCCGCGGGAATTGTCACTGTTCGATTGTTTTTTGGGGGTTTACAACGGAGGGCGCGGCGCATATAATAAAAAACCGAAGCGGCCGGATACATATGTCCGGTGACTTCATAAATCGTTGAAGAGAACAGTAAGCTGTGAAAAGACCACAGAGAGGAGCGCCGCGTATTTCGCGGGTGGAAGCGCTCCGGTCCGGAAGCTGCCGAAGACCATCTCCGAGAGGCCCCAATCCGGCCCGGTGATTCCGTTATCATCATAAGAAAGTGGCCTGCCATGCGGGCAATTAGGGTGGAACCGCGCATATCATGCGTCCCTTACATTATAACCTAATGTAAGAGGCGTTTTTTATTTTCCTGAAATGCAGTGCGAAAGTAAAAAATGCCTCCAGGATTCCAAAGGAGGAACTTCTTATTATGGAAAAAGAAGAGTACCTGAAAGTTTACCGTCATTCTATGGCCCATATCCTCGCGAAGGCCGTCATTGAGCTGTTCGGGAAGGAAAATGTGCAGTACGCGATCGGTCCGCAGATCGAGGACGGCTGCTACTATGATTTCACACTTCCGCGCACACTGACGAAGGACGACTTCAAGACGATTGAGGACAAGATGCGCGAGATCCTGAAGCGCAAGGAGAACTGGACGAGAAAAGAAGTCACAAAGGCCGAGGCGCTTGACATTTTCAAGGACCAGAAGTTCAAGACGGAGCTGATTCAGGATCTTCCGGAAAATGAAACAATCACAGTCTATTACACGGGCGATGACTACGTCGACCTCTGCAGAGGACCTCACGTAGATAACTCCGCAGAGCTCCTCAATGCGGCATACAAGATCAAGTCCGTCTCCGGCTCTTACTGGAGAGGCGATGAGAAGCGCGATCAGCTGCAGAGAATTTATCTCTATGTCTTCCCGTCCAAGCAGGAGCTGAAGGACCATCTCGCTCTGATTAAAGAGGCGATGGAGCGCGACCACAAGAAGCTCGGTCCGGCGCTCGACCTCTTCATGTTTGATGAGACGGCTCCGGGCATGCCGTACTGGCTGCCGCGCGGCTGGAAGCTGTTCAACGCGCTGCTCGATTACTGGAGATCTGTCCATGAGGTTCACGGCTACACGGAGATTTCTGCTCCGCTCATTCAGAAGAAGGATCTCTGGGTGACATCCGGCCACTGGGCTCACTACATGGACGGCATGTTCGTTCTCCCGGGCAAGGATGAGGACGGCAATTACTCCATCGACGCGGCGAACACATACGCTGTCAAGCCGATGAACTGCCCGAACGCAATCAAGTATTACATGCGTGAGCAGCGCTCCTACAAGGACCTGCCGATGCGCATCAACACGGTCGATGTCATTCACAGAAAGGAGAAGTCCGGTGAGCTGAACGGCCTCTTCAGAGTCCAGATGTTCCGCCAGGATGACTCCCACAACCTGATCACCAATGACCAGATCGAGTCCGAGATCTCCGATATCATGGATATCGCCGGCGAGATCTACGGAACCTTCGGTCTCACATACAAGGCAGAGCTCTCGACACGTCCGGATGATTACATGGGCGACATCGAGGTCTGGAACCAGGCAGAGGCTGATCTCAAGAAGATCCTTGACAAGAAGTACGGCCCGGGCAACTATGAAGTGAACGAGGGTGACGGCGCGTTCTACGGCCCGAAGATCGACCTGAAGATGAGAGACTGCCTCGGCCGCGAGTGGCAGATGGGCACAATCCAGCTCGACTTCCAGCTGCCGCTGAATTTCGACATGAAGTATGTCGACAAGGACGGCACATTCAAGAGACCGGTCATGGTCCACAGAGCAATCTTCGGCTCCATGGAGCGTTTCATCGGTATCCTGATCGAGAACTTCAAGGGCTCCTTCCCGTTCTGGCTCAGCCCGGTTCAGGTCGGCATCGTTCCGATCCGCACGGAGCACAACGAGTACGCGAAGAAGGTTGCGGAGCTCCTGAGAAAGAACCATATCCGCTTTGAGGTCGACTACTCCGATAAGAACATGAAGGAGAAGATCAAGACCTGCAAGAAGTACAAGGATCCGTACACACTGGTCCTCGGCGACAAGGAAGCAGAGGATGGAACGGTTTCTATCAACATCAGAGGAAACAAGCAGCTGCACGGCGTGCCGCTCGCAAAGTTCATCGACATGTGCAATCAGATGAACGAGGAGCATTCGCTTGAGCTGATTGATTCGCTTGACTGATTGATTCTGCGTGTGAGAAAAGGAGCGGCGTTTTCTGCCGCTTCTTTTCGTGTATTTACATAAAGGAAAGGAATTATACATGAATCAGTACTCGAGGACCACGCTTCTCATTGGCCCGAAGGCGATTGAAACGCTGCACAATGCGAGGGTGCTCATTTTCGGCGTCGGCGGCGTTGGCGGCTATGCCATCGAGGCCCTGGCCCGCAGCGGCGTCGGCCACATGGACCTTGTCGACGACGACATGGTCTGCCTTACAAACCTGAACCGCCAGCTGCTCGCGC
The DNA here is from genome assembly GCA_900315305.1 of uncultured Eubacteriales bacterium. GTDB lineage: Bacteria > Bacillota > Clostridia > Lachnospirales > Lachnospiraceae > Chordicoccus. Next base: position 4,071 of record OMYS01000021.1, on the reverse strand, counting down.
TCCGGAGCACGATCGGGCACAAGAAGGCGGATCTCGCGAAGGAGAGGGTCCACGACATTGATCCGAAGATCGAGGTTAATGTCTTTCACACGTTTCTTCTGCCGGACAACGCGGATGAATTCGATTTTTCGAAGTATGATTATGTCGTCGATGCGGTCGACACGGTGACGGCGAAGATTGAGATCATTATGCGCGCGAAGGCCGCCGGCGTGCCTGTCATTTCCTGCATGGGCTGCGGGAACCGGCTCGATCCGACGCAGATTCATGTCTCGGATATCTATAAGACGACGATGGACCCGCTGGCGAAGGTCATGCGCCATGAGATGCGGAAGAGGCGCGTCCGCCACCTCCTGTGTGTGTGGTCGTCGGAGAAGCCGATCCGCCCGGACGCGGAGAATGACGATGACAACTGCCGGACGCACTGCGTCTGCCCGCCGGGACAGACGAGAAGCTGCAGCGTGCGGCGGGACATCCCGGGCTCTTCTGCTTTTGTGCCGCCGGCTGCGGGTCTTGCGATTGCGAGTACGGTTGTCAGGGAGCTGATTGCGGGCTGCTGAAGGGCTGTGCGCTGCGGTTTGGGTGTGATCCGTTGAAATTTTTCCTTACATAAATGTAAAAGACCTGCTAAAATGGGTCATCGAACGAGTGTCAGATGAGCTGTGTAAATCCGGTTCCTCTGCCGCTCGTTTTATTTTGCAATGATTCAGCACCCCTCGGAAAAACGATGAAATCCGAATGGAGAGCTTGCTCGCCAGACGGTTTCATCATTTTTCCGAGGGGCGGACAAGCGGCGAAGCCGCTCTGTCCGTCCGCAACGAGGAACGCGAAGCGTTCCGAGTCCGGGGTGCTGAATCATATCATGTGAGGAGGAATGCAGTTCATGCCAAGAACAAAAGCACAGGGCCAGATCTTCGGCCTGATCATGTCGTACGCGATGGCGATCGGGATGGAGGTGTACAATATCGCGATCAAGATGGGGTATAACCTGAACGTCGGCGGTTTCAGCACGATGACGCTCAGGGTCTTCCCGGCGGCGCTGAAGGAGGCCGCGTACATGGGGATCTTCGTCTTTATCACATCGGATCTCTGGGGCAACCGGATCGGGGCTCATTTTATGGAAAAATATACGGACCCGAAGAAGGACAACCCGTATTTCTGCCGCATTATGCGCCAGGCGGGCACCGTCGCCATCATGTGTCCGACGATGAGCCTCATCGCGTCGATTCTCTTTAACGTCATTATGGCGGGACAGCCTGTCTGGGAGCTGCCGGCGATCTGGGTCGGAACGCTGCTCAAGAATTTCCCGATGGCATTTTTCTGGAACATGTTCGCGGCGGCGCCGTTCACACACTGGCTGTTTGATCTGCTCTTCGCAAAGAAGAACGCGAGGGCGGAGGCTGCCGCGGCGTGACGGACAATGCGCACAAAAAAATGGACTGCCGGTGGGCAGCCCATTTTTGTTTCAGATGAAGAACTTGACGAGCTTCGTGTGGTAGACGATGAAGATCGCGAGGTCCATGAAAAGATGGGCGATCAGCGTACTGATGATCACGCCATTTGATTTCAGCAGGAAGCCGACGTGGAAGCCGTACCAGCAGACGATGGCTGAATAGGCGACCATGAGCAGCATGAGCGGAATGTTCCGCATGAGCCCGTGCAGCATGTTCATGAAGTCCTTCCATGTGAAGTCGAAGTAAATGAAACGGCCGATGAACAGGGTGATGAAGTACATGATCAGCGTGTTGTAATTCGTGTCGTTGTAGATAAACCGGATGTACAGCAGGATCAGCACGACATAGAGCGAGCTCGTCAGCCTGACGGCGGCCTTCTGCTCCGGCTTTATGTGCGTGAGCCTTACGAGCAGAACGTCGAACCAGTTCGTCATAAAGACGGACAGGAACAGGAATACGAGCAGCAGGATATCCTGATACTTGACCCAGATCGCGTAGGTCCCCGGGATCGCGTCTGTGAACTGGCCGTCGATGATGTAATAGAGCGCGAGGAAAAAGAGAATCGACGTGCTCGAGAAGACCATCTCATAGAAGCTCTCAATGAGGACATACGGGCGGCGCTTGATTTTCCGGATCTGTTCCTTGCTGTAGGTCCTTGCGGCCTCCATTTCCCTGCGCGCGCTCTTCTGCTCGAGGCGTGCGATCGACAGGATGATTGCGAGGACGAGTGCAAGTCCGACAAATGAGACCAGCATGAATGTGCCGGCATTTTGAAAATTAAAGTAATGCAGAACGTAATATTGCATAATTCTCCCTCCGAGATGTTCCATAATATCGTGAATTCCCGTTCGAATCAAGCTGTAAAATGAACAAACCTTTTCTTTGAGGGACAGATCATGTATGATATTCTTTGCAATCTTTTTTGACAAGCGAGCGGAATTCCCGGTTGTCCAGACATTGCCTGGCGGCCGATGAGATATATTCAGAAGGAGACGAAATGGCAGAGATCAAGACATGTCCATATGTAAAAAAATGCGGAGCCTGCAGAACGATCGGGCAGGATTATGAGAAGACGCTGGAGGAGAAGCGGGCGAAGCTCGATGATCTGCTCCGGCCGGTCGTCCGTGTCCCGGAGATCGTCGGGATGGAGAACCCCTATCACTACAGAAACAAGGTTCACTGGGCCTTTCAGGCAGTTTACGATGGCCGCCGGATGCGCCACGAAGCAGGCATATATAAGGAAGGAACGCACAAGGTTGTCCCGATCCGGGAGTGTCTGATCGAGGATGAGGAGGCCGATGCGATCATGCGCGACATCCTGCTCATTGCCCGGAAATACAAAATGAAGATCTACGATGAGGACACGGGAGAGGGTCTTCTGCGCCATGTGCTCATCCGTACGGCACATGCGACGGGCCAGATTATGGTCGTCCTCGTCCTCGCATCGCCTGTCATGCCGGGCAAGAACAATTTTGTGAAGATCCTTCGCGCGAAGCACCCGAGGATCGAGACGATAGTCATCAATGTCAACAGGGAGAAGACATCGATGATTCTCGGTGAGCGCGAGTCGAACGCGTACGGAAAGGGCTGGATCGAGGATGAGCTGTGCGGAAAGCGGTTCCGCATTTCCTCGAAATCCTTCTATCAGGTGAATTCTGTGCAGACGGAGAAGCTCTACAGACAGGCGATCGAATATGCGCACCTGAACGGCCACGAGACGGTTGTCGACGCATACTGCGGAATCGGAACGATCGGAATCTGCGCGGCGCATGGCGCAGAGCGCGTCATCGGTATTGAGCAGAACGAGGACGCAGTGCGCGATGCAGAGATAAATGCGAAGCAGAACAATGTGAAGAATATTGCCTTTGTGAACGCGGACGCCGGAGAATATCTGACGGACCTGGCAGAGGAACACAAGAAGACGGATGTTATTTTCCTCGATCCGCCGCGCCAGGGAGCGACGGAGGACTTCCTTGCGGCGGCCGTCCGGACGAATCCCGGCAGAATTGTATACATTTCCTGCGGACCGGAATCACTTCTTCGCGATCTGAAGTGGCTGAAGAAGCACGGGTACAGGGCGAAAGAGGCGAAGGCGTTCGATCTCTTTCCATTTACCGATCACGTTGAGACTGTCTGTCTACTAACACATTCTTGAGGAAAAGGGCCTGAAAAAGCCTGAAATACTGGGGTTTCCGTCACCGGGAGCAAGTTCCGCTTCGAGTGATGGAAACCCTCTTTTTATGTTCGCGGGAACTGGTCAAGAAGCAGGGTCGTGGCTACGATTTTACTATTTCAGAAAACGAGTCAACGATTTTACTATTTTTGGCAAAACGAGAAAACGATTTTACTATTTGGGGTAGGTTGCGGCTATGAGTTTACTGATAAAATGTAAAGGAACCTTGACAAGACTAATACCATATGATATCTTTGAAAATGTAAAGGAACCTTGTCAAAACGTGGCGGAGGTGATGACTTGGAGAACCGTGTAGAAAAGCTGCGCAAAGAGCGCGGATTAAACCAAGAGGAGTTCGCAAAAGCGATTCGTGTTTCCAGACAGACAGTCAGTTCTATTGAGACCGGAAAGTATAATCCATCACTGGATCTGGCGTTTACAATAGCG
>OMYS01000079.1 GCA_900315305.1 uncultured Eubacteriales bacterium | reverse complement strand
TCACCGGAGGTGCGGATCGTCCGATAGGAAACCATGTAAAACAGAATAATGAGAAGTCCGATGCCAAAGCCGACAAGCGCTCCCTTCTTCACGGAGCCGCGGATCGTCACCGTCTTGCCGCTGTCCGTCGGCACGCCGTTGTCATCGATGACGTCCATCGTCGTCTGTCCGACGACGTACTGGGAGACCTGCGGATAATTCTTGATGACGGACTGAAGCACGTTGTAGGCGTCCTGCGCATTTGACGAGGTCACCGTGATCGTCAGAAGGTTCGTTCCCTCGACATTCGTGACAGAAATGCTTCCCGGAACCGACGAGGTCCCGAGGTCCTCCGCGATGATGTCCGACAGTGCGCCGGAGGACAGAATATACGGAAATACCTTGCCGAGCTGCTCAGCCGTTGCCGAGTCAGACCCCGCGCCGGCCTCCGCGGACACAGAGACCGTCGCCTCCGCCTTGTAGGACGGCACGTAGCTCGTCGACACGCGGAAATACATCAGAGCGCCGAGAGCTGCCGCGAGGATGACCGGCAGCCACCACATTCTCATGAAGTAGCGGAAGAAATCATAGAGCCCGGAGACGATATCAATCTTCTTCGGCGCCACGTGTTCATATGAAGCTGATGAATCACTCATGTCTTTCCTCCTTTCCCTTGCTGCTCATCCGCGCTCTTCTCGACCTTCCGGTCTCATACAGGCTGTTCAGAAAATCAATGTCCTCCCGGGACAGACCGTCCGTGTCAGAGGACGTCTTCTTTCCGGCAGGCTCCGCCGCCGGTTTTCTTCCAAACGTGTTCTCTGCCGACGGTTTCCTTCCGGAAGCGTTTTCCGCCGCCGTCATTTTTCCGGTAAATGCATGTGCATCATGCGTATCGAGCTCCGAGCGGATGCTGCGCACGCTGTCTCTGTCTTCGCCGGCCTTCACGTAGTCGTAATCGGCCATCGCTTCGCCGCGGCCCGCGCCTAATTTTCCGGACCCGTCGACAGAAACTGATGCGTCCACCGTTCCGGAAATCGCAGCCGAATTCCCGGACGAGAACATGTCGTCTGTGTGATGCAGCATCGTCTCCGGAATCTGGTATTTCCCTGCATCAGTGGATGTATCGATTGTTGAAGTCTCAGGAGAAGCAAATTCCTGCGTATTGGAGGCGTTCTCTGCACTGGAGTTTGCATGAGACACAGCTCCATCAGAATCAGATACAAGGTTTGCGAACGCAGAATCAGCTGCATCACTGAAAGAGCCTGATCCCGCATTCTCGGGCTGTGCCATGGATGAAATGCTGTCCGCTGTGTGCGTAACAGATCCGGATACAGTCCCCGAAAAGCCGGTCTTGTGCCCCGAGTCACCATGCGGCACTGCGGTATCCACCGTGTGCGCCGCTGTTCCCACAGATGCTGTCTTCTGCCCGGAAGAGCTATCCGTCTCCGCGGCCCGCTCGTATCTCCCGTACCGTCCATAGCGTCCGTACCGGCCATACCGGCCGTAGTGATCGTACTTGCCATACCGGCCGTACGTCCCGTAGCCGCTTCCGTAGCCGTAGCCCTTGTACCCGTAGCCGTAGCCATAGTTGCCGACCACACGCCTTGATCCGAGCACCATCACGTCATTTAAAATGCAGCCCGCAAGCTTCGCCTTCGTGTCCTTCAGCGAATCGATCGCGTCATTTAAATCCTCCGCGAGCATGTCGTCGTACTTGACGACAAGAACGCTGAGATCGGCAAGCTCGCCGAACGCCTCGGCGTCAGGCGCCGCCATCATAGACGGCGTATCGATGACGATGTAGTCCATCTCCTCACGAAGCTTCGTTATCACGTTCTTCATCTCCTGGCCGGCGATGAGATCCGTCGAATTCCGGTTCGGGCGGCCGCCGGCAATGAGCCAGAGATGATCCGTTCCGGATGGGAGCAGCGCCTCCTTAAGCGTCGCGTTTCCCTTCGCGAGGTCCGCGATCGAGCAGCCGGCCGCGCATTTTCTGCCGAAGAGCTTCGCAACCTCAGGCTTCCGCATGTCACCGTCGATGAGAAGCACGCGTTCCGACTGGTGCGCGAGCGTGATCGCGATGTTCGACGCGACCGTCGTCCGTCCCTCGCCGTCCGAGGCGGACGTAACGAGAATAACCTTCGGGTTCTTCACCTTCGTTCTGCCCTGCGTGAGAAGTCTTGCCGTGACCTTCTTGTAGCGCTCCACGTACTCAAAGCTCGTCGTCACATCGGAAATGAGAATCCCGCTCCGGTGCTTCTTCAGCGCCGAGAGCAGCGTCTTGTAGCGACGCTCGTGATAAATCGTGCCGAGCGTCTTCGCGTCGAGCTTTTCTGTCATGGCCTTCTCGGACTTGATCGTGTCGTGCGTAGTCGAGAGAATCCCGAACAGCACGGCGAGGAGGAGAAATGAATACAGGAACCATTTCTTCGCCTGGGCCATCGCACCTGACCGGCTGTCGGCGCCGGTCGGAATCGCCGGCTGCTTTAAGACAGTCATAACAATATCCTCGGACACATAGCCCGCGAGCGAGGAATACGTCTTCATGATCGACCGGATGATCTTGTACGCATTCTGCGGGCTGTCCGCCGTGACCGACAGGTTGAGCAGGTTCGTCTCGTCGATGACCGACGCCGAGCAATGCGCGTTGAGCTCGCTCACGCCGAGGTCCCGGCAGACCTCCGTCTTGAGGACGGAGCTGTTCAGGATATTGGACAGCGTATCCGCCATCGTCTGTGCCGACGAGAGATTCTTGTACACATAATTTCCCGAGCTCTTCGACGTGACGACAAATGTCGCCGTCGTCGTGTACGTTCTCTCATAGGTGAAGCTGTAATATACATTGACGAGCATCGCCACGGCGAGCGCGCCAATGAGAATCGCCCACAGGTTCCGGATGAGGTCCCTCACAAGGGAAAATGCATCCAGATCCTGGAGCTGCATCGAATTTCCGTTTTTTTCTTCCATACCCCTCTTATTCTCCCTGATTGTCCGCGCTGACCCAGACGGCCAGATTGACGGTGCCTTCGCTCTCTCCGTCCTCATCCTTCAGCGTGACGAAGCACTGATAGCAGCCGGACTTCGTGTAGTCAACCTCACTGTCATCGAAGACAACGGAGCTTGCCTTATACGCGCTCGTAGCGTCAAATGCAGTGACATTTCCGTTCTGCCAGATGCCCTGCTCAAGAGACGCGTAGTCCGGCTTCTGATTCAGGTCCGTGTAGACGACATAGTCCGAGAGCGCCGCGCAGGGCTTATTGAACTCCTCGTTGCTGCAGAGCCTCACCTGAATCGCGACCCGCCCGGTGTCGCCCTCGGAGTTCGTGACGCTGATCCGGATCGGGACCTTCGACTCATTGCTGTCGTACGTCGAGCCGTCCGTATACTCCAGCGTGACCTGGCCGCTGATATCGCCGTCGAGACAGTCATTTGCCGTCACATTGGCGAGGTAGTTGTTGTCGGTGTCTCCGGACAGGAACCGCATCGGCGACGTGATCGAGATCCGCGGGCTGTGATAGTCCGCGTACGTCACCTTCCGCGTCAGCGTACCCACGTTGTTGTGGCTGTCAAATGCGGCGTACGTGACCTTCAGCGTCTTATCGGAAATGAACTTCGACTTCGAGACGACGACCATCGAGCTCGTTACGTCCCCGTCCTTGTTGTCTGTCGCCGTCATGCCGTCCATGAGGTCCGCGTCCGTCGCCGAGACGCTCGCTTCAAATGCATCGTTCGGCGCCTTGATCACCGGCGCCTCATTGTCCGCGGTCATCAGCTCCCGGCCCTTGTAGACGCCGAAAATGGCAGCGGCCGCGATGAAAAATACAAGAAGAAAAATTCGCAGTCTTTTCAAATCATGTTTTGCGGCAGGACCTGCCGCTCTCTCCTTTCTTACATATCGACATTCGATTTCACAGGAATCCGGAACGCCTCTTCCGTCTCACCTGATTTGCCGTCACGAAAAGGTTGCCGTCCTTTGCTCAGTATTGCATGCGTCCGGAGTGTCAGAGGCGCTTTGTGATGCTACGTTCGTTCCACTGCCATGTCCTCTTCTCTGTACGGGATCGGCCGATACCCGAGCAGCGGGCGGCCCTGCAGGATCCGCTTCGGATTCTCCGCCGTGAGGAGCTTCGCATATTTCTCACCGAACAGGCGCTCTATATAGAGCCTTGCGTCCGCCATGTCCGCCGTCCGGTGGACGGCTCCATGCGCGTCCGACGCAAGGCACGCGGCAAGGCCATGCCGGAGCAGGCTCTCAGCCGTCCTCTTCGGCCCCTGTCCGAAACGCCCGAGAACCGAGCCCTTGTTGAGCTGCAGCGCGCAGCCCCCGGTGCACCAGTCAAATGCAATTTCCGGATTTCGCTGGATGAAGAAGTACCGCTCGGGATGCGCAATAACGGGATGGATGCCGGCTTCCATAAGAAGGCCGATCATGTACGCGCAGAAATCAGGATCCTCACCGAACTGAAACTCCATGAGAAGATACGAGGTGCCGTTTAACGTCCAGACAAGACCGCTTCGAATTTGCTCCGGCAGCCGCTCGTCGGCCATGCACTCCATGCCCCGGACAAGCTTTACAGGGACGTCAAGTCTGGCGATCTCCCGCTTGAGAGCTTTGTATCTCTCCGCGACTAACCCGTCCGCGTAATTCTCATAGAGCCCCGGATAACAGTGCGGAGTCGCAGTCATAACAGTCACGCCGCTTCCATACGCCGCGAGCATCATGTCAATCGATTCGTCCAGGGAATCCGACCCGTCGTCGACCCCCGGCACGATGTGGGAATGAATATCAATCATGTCTTGTAGTATAGCATG
>OMYS01000022.1 GCA_900315305.1 uncultured Eubacteriales bacterium | reverse complement strand
ATCCGTGATCAGTGTATTTTCATGTCCGCGGATCGGTCCGCTCTTCCGGTCGACCGTGACGCCCGGGAAATTTCCGACGTGCTGATTGGAGCCGGTCAGCTGGTTGAACAGTGTCGTCTTGCCGCAGTTCTGATTGCCTGCCAGCGCAAATGTAAGAACCGTTCCCTTCGGCAGCGGGTGCTCGCCCGCCTTCACATGATAGCGGCCGCCCTCGCCTAGGCCCGGGTGCTCTCTGTGGTTCGCGAACCGCTCGCTGGTATTATTCGGCTCCTCACTGCCGTCGTTATTATGCACCCGCTCGATCTCAATGCGCGCGGCATCCGCGACGCGGAGCGTCAGCTGATAGCCGTGGATCAGCAGCTCCATCGGATCACCCATCGGCGCGAATTTGACAAGCGTCACCTCCACGCCCGGTATGAGACCCATGTCGAGAAAATGCTGTCTGAGCTCACCTTCTCCCCCGACAGCCGTCACGAATGCCGACTGGCCGGGCTTCAGTTCCTTAAGTGTCAAGACCTTCCTCCCCTGTAAGCAATGTTAGTCTGGAATAACTTTCATAAGTTATCCTAGACTAACCAGTAGAGGTTGGTCAAGACAAACATGCCCTGTCAGGAACCGATCTTAAGATCCGCCCGTCTGAAGCCCGGGGCAAGCCAAGCCATGGTCACGAGCCGGCCTGAAGGTTTCAGAACTGTCACATCCATACGGCGAAAAGGTGGCAAGCCAAGCCATGGTCACGTGCCGGCCCTAAGGTCCGCCGGTCCGAAGCCGTCCGGCAGGTACTGCGCGAGCGTGTGGATCCGGTAGTCAGTCGGCGACTTCGCCGTGATAATAAGGAACGTCTCCGGATCGCAGAATTCCATCATGACTTGCCGGCACACGCCGCAGGGCGCGCAGTAATTCCGGAGGACACCGTTCAGACCGCCGACGATCGCGATCGCCCTGAAATCGCGGACACCGTCACTGACAGCCTTGAAAAATGCAGTCCGCTCCGCGCAGTTGGTCGCCGTAAGCCCTGCATTTTCAATATTGCAGCCCGTATACACGCTGCCGCTCCCCGTAAGGAGCGCCGCGCCGACTCTGTGGTGCGAGTATGGCACATAGGCCTTATCCAGCATGGCAATCGCCTGCCGGATGAGACCGGAAATCTCCTCTTTCTCCATTTCAGCCTCCCTCCAAGTCAAGTTCTCGATCCGCCCGCGCAGAGCTCGGTCGGACATTCTGCGCCCTGCTAGCCAGGCTCCAGGTACGCCCGCGCAAGGCTCGGTCGGACATTCTGCGCCCTGCAAGCCAGGCTCCAGGTCCGCCCGCGCAGAGCTCGGTCGGACATTCTGCGCCCTAGCGGCCAAGCACTCGATCCGCCCGCGCAGAGCTCGGTCGGACATTCTGCGCTCCAACAAGTCAAGCACTCGATCCGCCCGCGCAAGAATCAAGCAAGCTCGAGCGCAATCCTCATCATGTCGTGGAAGCTCGTCTGGCGCTCATCGCTCGAGAGAGATTTTCCTGTCAGGATCTCGTCCGAAATCGTGAGAATCGACAGGGCCTTCTTGCCCTCGCGTGCCGCCACTGAGTAGAGTGCCGCCGATTCCATTTCCAGGCAGAGGACACCCATCTTCATCCAGCGCTTTGAATACTCCGGGTCGTCATTGTAGAACTCGTCTTCGGAGAGAACATTTCCGACAACCGTGCGGATCCCGAGCGACTGCGCGGCGTTGTACGCGCCGAGGAGCAGGTCCCAGTCCGCGATCGGGGCAAATGAAGCCCCCTCGCCGAGCCTGTACTGCCGTCCCCAGTTTGAGTTCGTGCACGCGCCCTGCGCAAGGACCACGTCGAAGCAGTGGCATTTCTCGCTGATCGAGCCCGCAGAGCCGATGCGGATGATCTGGTCGACATCGTAGAAGCTGAACAGCTCATGCGAGTAAATGCCGATGCTCGGCATGCCCATGCCGCTGCCCATAACCGATACCTCTTTTCCCTTATACGTTCCGGTATAGCCGAACATATTCCGGACGTCAGTCACAAGCCTTGCATTTTCCAGATAGGTGTCCGCAATGTACTTTGCGCGGAGCGGATCGCCCGGCATCAGGACCGTCTTCGCGAAATCTCCCTTTTCTGCTCTGTTATGAGGTGTTGCCATAATGTCTCTCCTTTCTCTATTCTCTATGGCGGATCGGGCACAGCCCGTCCGATCTGCTGATTCTATCTGTTCTGTGTTTCCTTCCCACCTGGTCTGTCTGACCATTCTGCCCGCAGGGCCTGCGTGTTCTGTCAGTTTTTGTGTCCCAAGAGCCTGCTCGTTCTGTCAGCTCTTGTGTCCCAGGGGCCTGCGCGTCCTGTTCCGCCCGACTGTTTCCACTCAAGCCCGGCGGAAGCTCATTTCCCGGCGTCTTCCCGGATCAAAATGCGGATCGCCTCGATCGCGGTCCGGATCGGCTGATCAATGTCGTGGACGACCGGATTGTCAAGCCCTCGCTTTGCGCGCTCCTGATTAGCCATGACGAGGAAGAGCGATCCCACGCGCACCCTGCGGAAGGCTCCTGCGATGAACAGCGCGGCACTCTCCATCTCGGAGGCAAGACAGCCCATCCGAAGCCACGCCTCCCATTTGTTCTGCAGCTCATAGCTCACCGGCATGCTCTCCGGATGATGCTGGCCGTAAAATGCGTCCTTGCACTCGACGACGCCGACGTGATAGGGGATGTGCATGTTCCGGGCGGCCTCGCGCATCGCGCAGAGCACGTCAAAATCAGGGACGGCCGGATACTCGATCGGCGCGTACTCCTTGCTCGTGCCCTCCATGCGGATCGCTCCGCTCGCAATAACCGTGTCGCCGCTCTTCACGTCGAGCTGCATGCCGCCGCAGGTCCCAACCCGAAGGAAGGTATCTGCCCCGCAGTTTGCAAGCTCCTCGAGCGCAATCGACGCCGACGGGCCTCCGATGCCGGTCGACGTGACACTGACCTTCACGCCGTCAATCGTCCCCGTGTAGGTGACAAATTCGCGGTTGTCCGCTATCTTCACCGGATTGTCAAAATACTGCGCGATCTTCGCGCTCCGCTTCGGATCTCCCGGAAGGATGACATACCGTCCGACCTCCCCGGGCGCTACCTGGATATGATATTCCCGGTTCGGATTCTCTGAGTATTTGACCTCGCGATCTCCCATACGTTCCGCACCTCCATTTCTCAGCCAACATACAGCCGCTAAATTCCCGGCCTTATGTTTTCTCAGCCGAAATGCAACCACTTACATTCCCGACCTTATGTTTTCTCAGCCGAAATGCAACCACTTACATTCCCGACCTTACGTTTTCTCAGCCGAAATGCAACCGCTTACATTCCCGGCCTTACGTTTTCTCAGCCGTCACTAAGCCTCCGACTTTCCACGCTCTGATAAAAAACCGGCCCCTCACACATGTCCCGCGAAACTCGCGCACAGCAAAAGGCCTCGTGTCTATTATACACGAGGCTCTTGTGATAATCACGAACAATCATTCAAAATTCATTTATATTTTGGTAATTATTCAGCATCCCTGGAAAACTGATGAAATTCGGACGGAGAGCTTACTCGTCGGACGATTCCAGAAGTTTTCCAAGGGGCAGACAAGCGGCGAAGCCGCTCTGACCGACCACAACGAGGAACGCAAAGCGTTCCGAGTAATAGCTGCAGTAGTTTACCCGCCCTCGACAAGGTTCAGAAGAATCCGCACGCTCTTCTCCATCTCCGAGACGGCCGCGTATTCACTCGTGGAGTGCGCGTGCCAGTATCCGCAGCCGATGACGAGTCCGCGGATGCCATGCTCGCGCAGGCGGTTGTTGTCGCTCCCTCCGAAGGTCACCGCCCACTCCGGCGCAAGGCCCGCCTTCTTCACGGCCTGTTCAAAATGAACAGCGGCTGTGTCATCCCTTTCCACCTTGTATGCATGGAAGGACCGGTCCGAGGAAAATGACACCTCCGCGCCAATTTCTCTCGCGTGCCTTTCAAAGCTCTCGCGAACGGCCTGGAGCTGCGCGTCCGCCTTCGCGTCATCGAGACTCCGGATTTCACCCGTGATGACGACGCGGTCCGGCACGATGTTGCGCGCCTTCCCGCCGTTAAATGTACCGATATTGACGGTCGTCTCCTCGTCGATATGGCCCGTCCTGATCTCCGCGACAGCCGCCGCGGCCGCCTTGATCGCGTGGATTCCCTGCTCCGGCTCAAAGCCCGCGTGCGCGCTCTTTCCCGTCACGGTCACTTCAAATGAGAGGATTGCCGGCGCTGCCGACGCGGCGCGCCCTGCATTTCCGCTCATGTCGAGGACATAGCCCTCCTTCGCGCGGATCCTTCCGAAATCAAAGAAGCGGCTGCCGAGGCAGTACGGCTCCTCGCAGGACGTGATGAGAACCTCGATCTCCGGGTGCGGGAGCTTCTGCTCGCGGAGAATTGCGAGAAGCTCAAGTATCTCTGCGATGCCGGCCTCGTCATCGGCCCCGAGGACCGTCGTGCCGTCTGAGGTGATATAAAGGTTCCGGCCTGAAGACATCCCTTCAGCCAATTCTTCTGCTCTGGCATCTGTTCCGGCGATTTCCTTCGGATCATTACCGTTTTTCGTACCCGCGTCAGGATTCTCACTGACAAGTCTTGCTTCACGCCTGTTCCCCGGGCGGACCGTATCAGAGTGGGCAACAAGAAGAATCGGGTCCGCGTCCGAATGATATGCCGGGAGCACGGCAAAAATATTTCCGGCGGGGTCCGCGTCTGCCTCCCTGTCGGCCTGCGCAGACACGGCAGCAGAGGTTTTCGCGTGTGCTGTGGAGTTTCCTCCCTGATCAGCTTGTACGGACACGGAAGCCTCATTGCGTCCGTGCTCCGGAGCATCTGCCTTCGCCGCCCCGGCCGGCCGTCCATTTCGCGCAAGCGTGCCGTCCGCGATTTTTCGGAGTGTCACGCCCGCGTCATCCTCCGTCACCGTAAGCCCTGCATTTTCCAGAGTCTCCTTCAAATAATCCGCGAGCCTCCGCTCGTGAAAGGATTCCGCGTCAAATTCCGTGAGTTTAAGAAATGAGCGGACCAGCCGCTCTCTGTTAATATCTGCCATAATTCAATCCTTTCGCTGTGATGTGACCGCCGGCTGAGCGAATATTGCTCTCACTTCACTGTGATATGGCCGCCCGCTGAGCGAATATCGCTCTCACTTCACTGTGATATGGCCGCCCGCCGGCCGAACGAATATCGCTCTCACTTCGCCGTGATGCGGCCGCCCGCTGCCGGCACGAGGGCGCCGCTCATTTTCCCTGTGTTCGTGATAATAATTGCCTCGCGGGTCGCCTTCGGGCCGAGCGAATAAATGGTCTCGCCCTCCGCGTTCAGATACTTCGCCGGGACAATGCGGTTGTAGGAGAACGGGTGATCATCGACGAACCGGATATCCGGCGCAAAGTCGAGCGGGCCGTCCTGATAGTACGGGTCAAACATGTAGACGTCGTCGCCGTCAATGCCGGTGAGCAGCACATAGTGGGCCTCATCGAGGAACAGGCGGACGACGACCGCGCTGCCCTCCGAGAGGGCCCTGCGGATCAGGCTCGCGCCAGCCGGAATCTCCCGGCCTTGCGCTGACGCTCTGTCTGATGCAGCCCGGTCATCCTCCGTATCAATATACACCTGCGGGCCCCGCTCGTAACGCGTGGCAATCGGCATCTGGCCATTTACGCCAAAATTGCTGTACCAGTTCGCGAGGAACATCATCGCCGTGCAGCTCGTGCCCTTTGTTCCGCAGAGCCCGTCGGAGCCGTGGCAGTCCATGCAGTACAGCATTGTTTCGCGGATGATCTCCGCCGGGATCTCCTCCCGCTCAAATAAAAAACTGACCGCGTCGAGCATCGACGTCGGTCCGCAGTCATATTCTGTCAGCTGATAGTGCAGTGGGTTCTTCATGCCGGCTCCTCCTTCGGGTGAATTTTCATTTCCTATTTAACTTATATGAATTATAGGAGTTATACTTTCCCATGTCAACTGCAAAATGAAGAATCCTGCACGCAGAAACCGTCAGTGTATCTCATACGGGTGCACTCTCAGCACCAAGCCCTACTCTCTGCCCGATTCGTAGATTTTCCAAGCAGTTCTGCGGTATACTGGGAAGCGACGACACACAACATGATAAAAAGCAGGTAATTAAGACCAGATAAAAAGAAGGAGAATGAATATGCACGCAAATTACCATACGCACACGTACCGATGCCGCCACGCGGAGGGCACCGAAAGAGAATATATCGAGCGGGCCATCGAGGGCGGCCTCAAGGTACTCGGATTTTCCGATCACACGCCGATGCCGGTTCCGGATGAATACTACATCGCCTGCCCGACCGTCCGCATGCACCCGGAGGAATTTGAGGGATACGTTGACACGCTCACTGCTCTGAAAAATGAATACCGCCGCGACATTGACATCCGAATCGGCGTCGAGGCTGAATATGTGCAGCCTCTCTTTGAAGAGATGACTGCATTTCTGGATCAGTATCCGCTCGATTACATGATCCTCGGTCAGCACGTGGTCGGCGACATCCTCTACGGCGATGAGACCGTCTGGAGCAGCCGGCCGCACCCCGAGCCATCCATCCTGAGCGCATACCTGAAGCAGGTGCTGGAGGCCCTGCGGACAGGGCGTTTTCTCTACGTCGCCCATCCGGACATCATTCATTTTACGGGAGACCCTGCCATCTACGAACGGGAAATGCGCACATTCTGTCAGGAAGTAAAGAAGCTCGACATTCCGCTCGAGATCAATTTCCTCGGCCTTGCGGACCACCGCAATTATCCGAACCCGGAATTCTGGAGGATTGCGGGAGAGGTCGGCAACCGGGTCGTCTTCGGCTCCGATGCACACAGGCCTGTGGACGTCTGGAGACCGGACACCCTCAAGGTCGCTGAAGAGATGGTCAGAAAGTACCACCTGAACTACGACAGGAAGTTCATGCTGGATGAGGCATGAACCCATAGCTCTGACATCAGTCATTTACAGACAAGACCGGGCCCCGGCAGAATCAAATCCTGCCGGGGCCCGGTCTTATCACTCATAGGATCACCTGTCCACCCACAACGAGGAACGCAAAGCGTTCCGGGTCCGCTGAGCGGGGATTCTCGGCCATTCAATGACCGAGTAGTTCACACAGTCTTAGATATGCACCGCTCTTCCAGATCACGTCTGCGCGCCGGCCTGCTTACACTCCGCCGGCAGCGTCTTCGCGGCAATTTTCTTTCAGATCACGCCTGCGCGCCGACCTGCTTCGGTGTCCCGAGAAGCCCTGCCTTTGAGAGAGCTCTGTGAAGCACCGGTCCGATAATCGCGCAGACAATCATTTTCGCGAGGTCCTCGATGACAAACGGCGTCACGCCTGCCGCAAGCGCCGCGCCAAATGTCATATGCGCCGAATATGCGAGCCACGCAGTCCCGAGGCCGTACGCAATCCATGTCGCAGCGAACATACCGATCACCGCGATCACCGGCTTTCTCATGAATTTCTCAATAAAAAGTCCCGCAACAATTGCCATCGGAATGAAGCCGATGAGATAGCCGCCTGTCGGTCCGAACAGCTTGCCCGGGCCGCCCGTGAAGCCCGAGAATACAGGCAGGCCGGCAAGACCGAGCAGAAGATAAATAAAATAGCTGATCGTGCCCTTCTTTGTCCCGAGCACATACAGCGTGAGATAAATCGCAAAGTTCGTCAGCGATACAGGAACCGGGCCGATCGGCACGGACAGCGGACCGAGAACGCAGATCACAGCCGCCATCACCGCGATCAGAACCAGATTCTTGATTTTCGAATCCTTCATGACAAATCCTCCCTCAAGATATATACATTCCCTCGCAGACGCACTGGTTATTGCAAACTCAGATTATTGCTTGCGTATGTATTGCTATACTCACGCCTGCATCCGTCTGGGCATGCAGATATGCACTGCATCTGTACGCTGTCGAATTATATACTCTGCAGGAGCAATTGTCAACTTTTATAATATTTAAGGCTAACATTCTAGCCGTGTAGCGCCTGCTCGACCGATCCCAGCTGAAGCGCCACCCGCGCAGAGGAAGCCCCTCATGCTTCGAGGAGACGGCTGATAATCGCCGCAACGAGCTCATTTCTCGTCACAAGGGCGTGGCCGTCCGGGTACAGCGACCCGGCCCGCTCCCTGATTTCCGCCGGAAATGCGTCCGCCGGGGTCGAGACGTTGATCCCGATCCCGATCACAAGCCACTGCAGCTCGCCCGTGTCAAAATCACTTCCGGCCTCCGTCAGAATGCCGCCGACCTTCTTCTCCCCGACATACAGATCATTGACCGGCCGCACGCGCACTGATATCCCTGTAACATCCCGGATCACATCTGCAACGAGCTTCGCCGTCATATACGTAATATTTTTCGAATTTCCGGAAGGAACGAACCCCTGCAGCATCGCCGGGTGACTTCCCGCCCCCGCCAGGTCGGCTGACTTCTGCCCATCAGCGCGCGCCGCCTCTTCTCCCGATTCAGTCCAGACGGACTCCTGTCCGCAGGCCGTTGCAAGCTTCCCCGGTCTTCTGACCACCGACATATAAATCCCGCCGGCCGGCGAAAAAAATGAATGGTCCGCGTGACCGCTGCCCGCCGTCTGGCCATTTGCGATGACAACCGTTCCGTCCTCCGCTCCGCCGACCGCGAGCTCCTTCGCGGTGCGGTTTGTCGATGGAAGCGACTCATAGATGTGAATCCGGCCAAGATACGCCTCGGGGAGATACGGTGCAAGCCCCTGCACGGACAGGCGGTCGTTGTCGGGCGAGCCCGGCACGAGCCGGTATCCGCGGTTCGTCACGGCCTCAATCGCGTACCCCTCCTTCTTGAGCCCGTTCACGGCCTTCCAGACCGCGTTCCTCGATATGCCAAGCTCCGACGCCATATACGCGCCGGAGCAGAATTTTTCCTTATTTTTCTCGAGAAATGCAAGCACCTCTTCTTTTGAGCTCATAGTCTGTCACTCCTCGATCAGAACAGCCCGGACAGGAGAGCCGTCAAGGTCCGCCATGCGGAGCGGCAGGGCAGACAGCGTGTAATCCCCCGGCTTCGCCCGGGAAAGGTCCAGATTCTCGATGATCAGGACCTCCGCTCCGAGAAGGATTCTGTGAACGATCGGGCCCGTTCCCTCTCCGCCGACTGTCGGCGCCTCAGTCCCGATTGTCCGGATCCCATCGTCGACCATGCGCTGCGCGGATTCCGGCGTGATCTCAAAGCCGCCCTTGAGGAGCAGGCGCTTCGTCCCGTCATGCGTGTACTCATCCACCATGTCGGCCGTCAGCTCGATCGGCGTCGCCGTTTCCACAACCTTGCAGCGCCCGTATGCGCGCCGAAGTCCCACATGCTCGACGTCAAGTCCGCCCGGAATAAAATGCCTGGGCGCGTCGATATGTGTCCCGCTGTGACTTCCCAGTGTGAGCTCCGTCAGCTGGCAGATATCCGGCTTCTCCTTGTCAAAGCCCTTGACAATCCGCTTTGACGGCACCGGATCTCCCGGATATGCCGGCACAGAAAACAGTTCCCTCGAAATATCAATAATATTCATATGCCTCTACTCCGTTTCCGGGCTGTGCCCTTGTTCTTTCATCCCCAGGCTCGAAACGCTTCTGAAACCGTCCGAATTTCATCAGTTTTCCAAGGGGGTGCTGAATAATTACATGATAGCCCGAAATGAGCAGAAACACAATGGAGAGTGCGCGCCCATCCTGATATCGCTGCCCGTTCACCGAGGTCTGGTGGCGTGTGAACTGTAACGATATCTCTGCCTGCTTGCAGGGCCTGGCCGTGTGTGAACTGCAGCAGGCAGCATACCGTCCCATTCCTCCCGCTCCTTCCCCCTGCCGAACAATTTTTAATCTGTTTCAGATTAAAATGACATGCCAGCGGAACACCTTTGCTACACTTAACAGCCATAGTATTTCTCTGTTCTGATGTGAAACCGCAGAGACTGCAAGGCAGCGAGGCAGTCCGTCAGAACTCTTGGTGGTACCCTGTGAAGCAGGGGATAAGCACGTATTACCGGAGTGATTGTATGTACCCGAGGCTCAAATATCTGCGTGAAAATAAGGGGCTGAATCAGACACAGGTCGCCAGCATACTCGGCCTGTCCCAGACCGGTTATTCCAAGTATGAAACCGGGGAAAATGAACCCTCCATCCAGACACTGATTACCTTATCTATCCTGTACAATACAAGCGTCGACTATATCGTCGGCATCACCGACGTAAAAAACCGCTATGAAATGAATACGGACGCGGCACACCGCTACTCGGAATATGCTCGTATGGTTCAGGGAAAATCCTGACGTGAGCTGCACTGTCATTGACTGGTCTGGAATTCCCGCCCAGCCATCCGTCCTAAAAATACAGGGAGCCGGCGCGCATGTATGCGATGCGCGCCGGCTCTCTCTTTATATCTTAAATTCAACTCGGAATCGAACGGACAAATCGCCTGTCTTCACACCAGATCTCAGATTTCCATTTTCATCAAACAGACAATCCGCCGTTCTCAGCATCAGCCCTTTCTCGTGTCTCAGACTCCGCGGAATGCAAATGTAAATTCCACATGCCCATGGTCCGGAAGCAGGAACTCGCTGTGCGGTCTTGCGCCCCAGCTGTCGTCACCTCCGACACCCATCTGCCCCTTCGCCACGCGGACGAATGTGTGGCAGACCCGCGGGAGCTCATACGGGTGGTCCGCCTGCTCAATCTCATGCACAGACCACGGAAGCGCCGAGATCATCATGCGGTCTCCGGCAAATACAAGGCCTCTTCCGCGCATGT
This sequence comes from uncultured Eubacteriales bacterium, assembly GCA_900315305.1. Taxonomy (GTDB): domain Bacteria; phylum Bacillota; class Clostridia; order Lachnospirales; family Lachnospiraceae; genus Chordicoccus. The sequence continues at coordinate 67,083 of OMYS01000022.1, read as the reverse complement.
CCGTGACCTTCGCCCAGCGGACGCCGAGCTTTGCGCCGGACTCCTGCGGCACGAGATAATCTGCCATCGCGTCGCGGACGCTCTGTGACCAGATGCCGAGCCTTGCGCCCTGCGTGCGGTCCGCATATGTCTCATCCGGTCCGAGGCCGTACCACGAAATCCGGTCATAATCAGCATCCATCCGGAACGCGGCACCGAATTCCGGCATCGTCCCGAGTCCCTCCGGAATATCCATGCTCTCTCTCACGAGGACCGTCCCGTCTCCGAAGACCGTGTAGGCAAGGAAGCACGCAGCGGCCGGCGTTGTCGGCAGGTAATACCCGAGCGTCACAGTCACGCGGTCCCTCTCCTCCTTCACGTCAGGAATAAAGCCCATGCTGCCCTCTCTGAAATCTCTCGCCGTCGGATAGAGGCTCGCCGTCTTCCACTGCACAAGGCGCTGCTGCATGAGATTTCCTCTGTCATTTGCGATCGGCGCTCTCCAGAAATTCGGATGCACCGGTGCGTCCAGCATTTCCCTGCCGGCATAGCGGTAGGAGACAAGCCGTCCCAGCTTTCTTGAGAAGAGCACGCGGAAATTCTCTCCGATCACGCCGACATTTTCAAAGCCGCGGACTGTGCGGAGCGACTTTCTGAGGTTCGCGTCCGCAAGGCCCGCCCTGTGGAGCAGCTCATTTCCGGCGAAGATACGCTGACTGTCGCGCGCGTACCGCCCGGCCAGATCGAGGCTCCGGAACGCGACTGCCTCCGCGCCGCCGTCCGTCTCATCACGCACCGCTGCCCTGCACCCATCTCCGCAATCAGCGGATACAGACGAAGCTGTCGATTTCGTCCCGTCCGTACGCGCAGCCTCTTCCGCGATCTCCTCCTGCCACGTCTCCGCCGTGAGCTTTGAAATGCAGCCATCTCTCACCTCAAAGACGGCCTGCTCGGCCGTCACCTCGAAGCCGGCGTCTGCCCAGAGAGTCGGTCTCCTGAGAAGGAACCTGAGCGTCACAGCGTATTCGCCGTCAGGAGATACAAGGTTACTCGAAGCAGCGCGTCCGCAAGAGCTGTCATCCGGAGTTCGCACGGTCTCTTCTTCTCCGTCAGATCCCGCGCCCGGAATCCGGACCGGAAGGGCGAAGTCCGCCTCCTCGCCCGGAGCGACGGACACCGTCACGCGTCTCCGGCAGATCTCATTCCCCTCCTTTTCGAGGACGAGCTCCGCGTCGAAGTCCCCCGTGTCCGTGAACAGATAGTTGTTCTTCACATGAGCAAGAACCGTCCCGTCCTTTTCTGCACTGAGAGATGCGCGAATCATGCGGTAATTGTAGCGCACGGACTGCATTTTCGGGCTCGGGTCCCGGTCTCCGCCGTAGGCAATGCCGTTTCCGCTGAAGTCGCCATCGTTCGGGTGGTCGCCGAAATCGCCGCCGTAGGCCTCGTACAGCTCGCCGAAGCGGTTCCTTGTCGTGATCGACTGATCGATGTAGTCCCAGATAAAGCCGCCCTGATAGAGCGGGTCCTCATTTTCAAGGTCCGTGTACTTGAACATCGCGCCGCAGGAATTACCCATCGCGTGCGTGTACTCGCACATGATAAACGGCTTGTCCCTGTGCTCCTTCAGGAACGCGCGGACCTCCGTGACCGGCGGGTACATCCGGCTCTCGATATCGCTCGAGCCGTTGTAGCGCCTGTCATTGGCGACGCCCTCGTAGTGGACGGGGCGCGTCGGGTCGAGCTCGCGGAAGCGCTCGCTCATCCGGAAAATGACAGACCCGCCGTACGACTCATTGCCGACGCTCCAGATCAGAACGGACGGGTGGTTCTTGTCGCGCTCGTAGCAGCTCGTCACGCGGTCGAGCATCACCGGGAGCCAGTCCTCGCGGTCTCCGGGCACGGCGTACGACTGATCCTTCTCGCCGCGCATGATCGGGTCCCAGGTCCCGTGCGTCTCCATGTTGTTCTCGGCAATCAGATAGATGCCGTACTCGTCGCACAGGTCATAGAGATACGACACATCCGGGTAGTGGCTCGTGCGGATCGCATTGATGTTATTCCGCTTCATCGTCACGATGTCCTTTAGGATCTCCTCCCTCGTGACGGCGCGGCCGTTCTTTGCGCTGAAGTCGTGGCGATCGACGCCGTGGAAGAGGATCCGCTTGCCGTTCAAATACATGATGGAATTCCGGATCTCGAACTTCCGGAAGCCGACCCGCTGGCGGATCACCTCGCAGGTCTCATTTTTTTCATTTTTTACATCGATCAGGAGATCATAAAGATACGGGTACTCGGCGCTCCAGAGTCTCGGCGAGGCGACGTCAAGGCTCAGCTCCGTCTCATCGCCCGTCCCGCCGATCTGTGTCTCCGCGGATGCCACACGGCCCGATCGATCAGAAAGCTTCAGGGAGACGCTGCCGCTTCCAAATGTCTCAAGGCGGACACGAAGAACGCCCTTCTCCAGCGTCTCGTCCAGATCTGTCCGGATGAGGATGTCCTGAATATGTGCTTCCGGGACCTCGTAGAGATAAACGCTGCGGAACAGGCCGGAGAATCGAAAGAAATCCTGGTCCTCCGCCCAGCTGCCCGAGGTCCAGCGGAACACCTCTACGGCGAGCTTGTTCTCGCCGTCCGTGAGCGCGTCCGTCAGCTCGAAGTCCGCCGGGTCGAAGCTGTTCTCGCTGTAGCCGATGTACGTCCCATTGAGCCACACGGCAAGGCCGCTCTCCGCGCCCTGGAAGGAAATGAACACCCGCTTTCCCTTCATGTTCTCCGGCACATAGAAGTATCGCACATAGCAGGCCGTCGGATTAAATTTCTCCGGGATCTGTCCCGGCTCGATCGCCTCTGCGCCGTCCCATGGGTACGCCGTGTTCGTATAATGCGGATGTCCATACCCCTCCATCTGGATGTGCGCGGGAACACGGATATCCTCCCAGCTGCGGCAGTCAAGGCCGGGAGCTTCGCCGTCCCTTTTCGTAAAGCCCTGCGGCACAAGCGCCTCCGTAGGCGCATAGAAGAATTTCCACACGCCGTCAAGGCTGAAGCGGAGCGAGCTCTGTCCGATTCTCTCCTCCTCCCAGCTCCTGAAGCACACATGGTCCGAGTGGGCCGCCAGGCGGTTTTCCTTAAAATACAGCGGGTCACTGACCTTTCTGTAATCAAACTCTGACATAATAATACCTCTCTTTAAAAAGACAGCGGCGGAGCGCACAGCGCTCCGCCGCAGATCATATCCGGAGCATACAGTCCGGGATGCTGTATCACTTGACAGCGCCCGTAATACCTTCTGCAAACTGTCTCTGGAGAACGAAGAAGATAATCATGGTCGGAACTGAGCAGAACAGGACGCCCAGCATCAGCATACCGTAATCCACGGTGTAGCCGCCGCCGAGGTTTGCAATCAGCATCGGCATCGTCTCTGCCCTGTTGTCTGTCATAACTACCTTCGGCCACAGGTAAGCGTTCCAGGCGTTCATGAACGTGATAACCGCTGCCGCCGCGTATGTCGCCTTCATGCAGGGGATATACATCCGGTAGAAGATCTGGAATTCATTGAGTCCGTCGAGACGGGCGGCCTCGAGGATGTCCCGCGGGAAGTTTCTCGAATTCTGGCGGAACATCATGATCATAAACGGAGTCGAAATCGACGGAAGAATGAAGCCCCAGACCGTGTTCAGCATATGGAACTTCGATGCCATCTTGAACAGTGGGATCATCGTCGCGACGCCCGGAATCATCATCGCAAGCAGCAGGATCGAAAACAGGATATCCTTTCCCTTGTCGTGGTAAATCTCAAAGCCGAAGCCTGCGAGCGAGCAGACGAAGAGGCAAAGCAGCGTCTGCACCGTCGAGTAAAGAAATGAGTTGCCCATCGCTCTCGCCAGCGGCTGCGCGGCGAGCAGAGCCTTCATGTTCTGCGCAAGGTACGTGCCAATAATAAGCTTGCCCTGTGCAACATCGAGCGACTTATTTGTCGCCGCCGAAATCATCCAGTAGAACGGGAACACCGAGATAAATGACCAGAAAATCAGGAAGATATAGCTCGGGATCAGCCGGCGCTGAATATGGGATTTATTCTTTTTCTTCTTAACCACAGCAGTCTCATTAGTCACGCGTATCACCTACCTTCATGTTAATTGCCGCAAGGATCGCGACCATGATAAAGACGACAAAGGACATTGCGGACGCGTAGCCGAAGTTCGCGGTTCCCTGTCCGAACGAGTTATTGTAAATGTAGTGCGACATCGTAATCGTCGTGTTGGCCGGGCCGCCCTTCGTCAGGTTGACAGACTCATCAAAGAGCTGCAGTGTGCCGTTGATGGACATGACGAATGTCATGACGATGACCGGTCTGAGAAGCGGAACCGTGATGTGCCAGAATGTCTTCCACGGAGACGCGCCGTCAATCTGCGCCGCCTCATAGACCGAATAGTCGATGTTCTGAAGGCCTGCGAGATAGAAGACCATGTTGTAGCCCGTCCATCTCCAGATCAGGGCGATGATCAGGACAAACCGTGCCGTTCCCGTCTGGCCGAGCCAGTTGATGTTGCTGCTGATGATATGAAGCTTCATCAGGACGGAATTGATAAGACCCTGCGTCGCGAACAGAGACTTGAAAATGAGGGCGTAGGATACGAGCGATGTCGCGCACGGGAGGAACACGCAGGTCCGGAAGAAGCCCTTCAGCTTCAGGTTCCGGTTGTTCAGGATCTGTGCGAGAAGAATCGCAAGAACCAGCATGATCGGGACCTGAATGATCAGATACAGAAATGTATTGCCGACAGACCGGATGAACAGCTTGTCCTTCATCATGCGCATGTAGTTGAACAGCACCGGCTGCGCCCACTTCATATTTGCGCTCGATCCGGTCTTCAGGGACATGATGAACGCCTGGACCATCGGATAGAAGCTCATGATGAAAATGAGGATCGTTGCCGGCATCAGGAATCCCCAGCCGGCGGCATTCTGCTTTCTCACGAGCCGGCTGCTCTTCGGATGTGATGTATGACTCAAATCAGTTTCCTCCTTTCGGAACACTGCTTATTGATGCGGAACGGGCGTCCGCCTGAGCGGCCGCCCGTTCTCTTGTCTTATGGACTATCAGCCGCCCATTGTGAAATCAACCTGGTCCTGAGCATCCTGCAGTGCCGACTTTGTGTCCGCGCCGTTGATAATGTTCTGGATAGCCGCCGCAACCTGTGTGCGGGCGTCATAGTGGTAATCAGACTGCTCGACAACCTTGACATGTGTGCCCATCTCAACGATCTGAGCGTAGATCGGCTGATTGTTGAAGTAAGCAACACCCTGCTGATAGACATCAGACTTGCCTGCCTTTGTGGAGCATGTGATCACGCCGCCGTTCTTTAAAGCTGCGTCATAGGTCTCTGTGGAGCCTGCGCCAAAGGTCTTCGAAAGGAAGTCAACTGCGAGGTCTGTCTTCTTGCAGTTCGATGTGATGTAGAGGGAGGAGCCGCCGTTTGACGCGTAGCCGTCGCCGCCCTTCAGTGTCGGAAGCGTTGTGATCTCCCATTTTCCGCTGTTTGCCGTGACCTGCTCAATCGTCGGGATGATCCAGTTGCCGTTGATGACACCGGCGACCATATCGCCCTGGATTGCCTGGTTCGTGTAGTCAGACCAGTCATTTGCAAGATAGAGGACGTTGTCCTTCTGGAGCTTGACGATCATATTGATGACCTGGACCATCGTGTCGTTGTCGACGAAGTTTGCCTTGCCATCCTTGAACTGGGAGACACCCTCTGCCTGAAGCATGATGTACGGAAGATCGTTGCCGTCGCCGTCCATGCAGAGCAGGTACTTGCCGGTCTTTGCGTAGACCGCCTTGCCGATCTCATCAAACTTGTCCCAGCTGCAGCCCTTCAGGTCATCGATCGTGTAGCCTGCCTCCTGAAGAAGATCTGTTCTGTACGCCGCGATGCAGGTGCCGTTGTCGACCGGAACGCCCCAGTGCTCGTCGTTGTACTGGCTGTAGGAGAGCTTCTCCTGTCCGAAATCGCTCCAGTCAATGCTTGAGCTGTTGATTGCGTCAGACCACGCATCCGGATAATCCGTCACATACTTGTGGAAGTAGTGGTCCTGGAAAAGGACGATGTCCGGCAGCTGGCTGTAATCGCCTGAGGAAGCCGCCAGTGTGATCTGATCCTCAATATCCGAGGACTGCGACTCCTGAATGATATTCAGGTTGAAGTCCGGATCGACGTTCTTCTTATAATCAGCTGCTGCAGCCTCGAGAGCCGGGATGTTGAAGTTTGCGTCCCACGCCTCGACGGAGAGTGTGTGCTCGTCCTCATTTGCGACATCTGCCTTCGCCGCGCCCGAGGATGTGGACTCCGTCGTTGTAACGGTCGAGCCGGATGCCGCCGTGGACGACGATGAAGAGGAGCTTCCGCAGGCCCCGAGGGACGCTGCCATTGCTGTCACCAGAACTGCCGATAAAATCTGTTTTTTCATAATCTTTCCTCCGTTCCTTGTGAAAACCATTGTGCAGAACGACGAATAACACGTTTTCGTTCCGACCTGATGATTACATTTTACACAGGGATATTCAGGAATTGTTCACATTTTCTATCCAAAAATGTGCAAATCCGACTCTGTTCTTGCGTTTCCGGCTTTGGACGTGCAAAAACGAGCAAGCTCTTCCTTCATCTTTTCAGTCTCCGTGGGGTGCCAGGCGTATAGTAATATTCAGCACCCCAAACTCGGAACGCTTCGCGTTCCTCAGAGCTGAATCATAACAAAAAAGAGAGCCACAGGTTATGCAGCTCTCAATACATATATCAGACCGTGTCGTCGTCCCATCCCTTTCTCGCGCGGATCTGAAAGCCCGCGATGCTGTCGGACGCCCCCAAGTGCGTCTTCTTCCACTTGAGCGGCGACTCATTTGTATACGCACGGAAATTCCGGTTAAATGTCGACATCGTCGTAAACCCGGACCGCTCCGCGATCAGCTCGACCGGAAGATCGGTCTTGAGGAGCAGCCTGCACGCCTCCCGGATGCGGACCATATTGAGGTAATCGGTCGGCGACATATTCATCGACTCCCGGAACACGCGGCGGTAGTGCGTCTCGCTCATGTGTACGTTGTTCGCGAGGTCAGCGATCATGAGGTTCTCCGCGTAGTGCTGCCCGATGTACTCGAGCGACTGCACAATCTGCCGGTCTCTCGCCCGGTACTCCTCCGGTCTGCTCCTCGTGTAGTCGCGGTTTTCCCTCGCCATGAGCAGGAGAAGCGCCGTGATGTACGAATTTCTCACCTCGCGCATGTACGGATCATTCCGGTTCGTCTCTTCTATGACAGCGTCGATGAGCCCCCGCATATCCGGGTGGTCATCCGCGCGCAGCAGATTATAGCGGCTCCCGATGCGCTCCTCGCACTTCTGCACAAACTGCTCATCCGCGCCGTACTCCCGCTGCAGATACGCATGGACGTCGACAAAGATATACTCCCACCACGAAATCTGCCCCGGCTCATTCAGCGTGTTGTGTGGGCAGTTCGCCGGAATCAGAGAGAGCGCGCCCGCCTCATACGGCCGCTCCTCATTTTCGTAGATCATGCGCCCGCTGCCCTCGCGGCAGATGCCGATCTCGAGAATATTATGAAAATGAAGGTTCGGCGCGCCCTCGCCGTAGACCCTCTTCCATTTTTCGCCTGAAAATACAAGAATCGGATCTCTCTGCGGCATATCATAAAACCTGAAATCAATTGTCTGTCTGTTCTTCGCCATCTGTGCCTCCATAAAATGCAGACGTCTGTTCTGCTATCTTACCATATCGGCACAGTTTGCGCGAATCTCATAGCGACCGCTCACACAGTCACATGCCTTCGGCCCCCGGCTCAGTGAGCGGCCTCAGCCGTCCACCTTGTGCGGGCCGTCGCCGATCGCCGCTCTGTAGAAGCTCGCCTCGTACCCGACCTTCTCCTTGTATGCATTTCCGACGCGCTCGATAAACTCCGGGACCGCCTCGCTCTTTACGATATTGACCGTGCAGCCGCCGAAGCCGCCGCCCGTCATTCTTGCGCCGATTGTGCCCGGAATCTTCCACGCCTCCTCAGCGAGGATGTCGAGCTCGCGGCAGGAGACCTCGAAGTCATCCCGGAGCGACACATGCGACGCGTCCATTAATTTTCCGAATTCCTCGAGATTGCCCGCATCGAGGGCCTTCACAGCCGCAACCGTCCGCGCGTCCTCCGTGACAGCGTGTCTTGCGCGGCGGAGAAGCACATCGTCCGTGAGAAGATGCTTCACCTCATCGAACTCATCCGGTGTCAGATCGCAGAGCGCCTTGATCGGCTTTGCCTTCTTAAGGATCGCGAGCGCCTCCTCGCACTGGCTTCTCCGCTCGTTGTATGCGGAATCCGTGAGCTCGTGCGGCTTGTTCGTGTTGACAATGATGAGCTCCGCGTCCTTCAGCACGACCGGCGCGTAGCTGTAGTCGAGCGTCGCTGTGTTGAGGAAGATGGCCTTGTCCTTTCTTCCCATCGCGGACGCGAACTGGTCCATGATGCCGCAGTTCATGCCGACGAACTGATTCTCCGCCTGCTGGCCGAAAAGCGCGTTGTGGATCTGGTCATTGTCAAATGAGAACATCTCCATCATCGTCTCTCCGGTCAGGACCTCGAGCGACGCACTCGATGAGAGGCCCGACTTGTTCGGGATCGTTCCGCTGACCATGAAGTCAAAGCCGTTCTCGCAGGCATAGCCGTTCTTCGCAAATGCCCAGATAACACCCTTCACGTAATTGGTCCAGCCGTCCTCTTTTCTGTATGCGAGGTCGTCAAGAGACACCTCCGTCACGCCCGCCTCCGGGAAATTCGCGGAGGCCATGCGGACGGTCCGGTCTGCGCGGCGTCTTGCGGCCCCGTAGGTTCCGAGCGTCAGCGCGCACGGAAAGACATGTCCGCCGTTGTAGTCGATGTGCTCGCCGATCAGGTTGACGCGGCCCGGCGCGAAGCAGACAAGCTCTGCCGGCGCGCCAAATGTATCCTCAAATGATTTCTTCAGGTTGCTGATGACTGTTTCGTCTGCCATTTTCTTTTCTCCCATTCCGCCAGTGGCGGTCTTTCACATCTGTCGTATTTTGTCTGACCTTCCCGACGGCACCAGAGCGGCTTCCGCCGGATTTTTCCGAATATTCCTTATAAATAAAGCTTACGCCCGGTTCACCGTGTCGATAAAGCGCATGAACTGCGCGCGGCCCTGCTCCGTGTCCTTGTATACGCCTGCGTGCTCGAGGACCTTCGAGAACACAAGGCCGATCTCGTCACGAATGATCCCGTCAATGTTGTCTTCATTTATGTCACTGTATTTGCCTCGGATCTCGTCCGCCCAGTCCGCATGGCTCTTGATCGACGGGATCGCCCGAATGTCAGCTCCCGCGAGCATAGCCGTCTTCAGCTCCTGCATTTCCTTCAGAAGTCTTGCCGGAAGGACCGCAAGGCCCATGACCTCGATGAGACCGATGTTCTCCTTCTTGATGTGGTGCAGCTCCTGATGCGGATGGAAAATGCCGAGCGGGTACTGCTCTGTCGTGCGGTTGTTCCGAAGAACAAGGTCGAGCTCGAACTTCGTTCCGTTCATGCGCGCGATCGGCGTGATCGTGTTGTGCTTTGCGCCGTCCGACTCCGCGAGAATCTCCGCCTCCGCGTCGCTGTATCCGCGCCATGCGGTGAGAATCTTGTCCGCCAGATCAATGAGCCGGTCCGGATTCTCTCCGTCAAGCCTGATCACGGACATCGGCCAGTTCACGATGCCGGCCTCCACATCCTCAAAGCCCTTGAAGACAAGCGGCGTGCGAATCTTTGCCTTTGCCATCGCGAAGGTATAGTGGCCGCCCTGAAAATGCTCGTGCGTCAGAATTGAGCCGCCGACAATCGGCAGGTCCGCGTTCGATCCGATCGTGTAGTGCGGCAGGATCTTCAGGAACTCCATGAGTCTGACAAATGTAAGGCGCTCGATTTTCATCGGTACGTGCTTTCCCGAGAGCACGATGCAGTGCTCGTTGTAGTAGACGTACGGGCTGTACTGCATGTACCATCTCTCGCCGCCGAGCGTCAGCGGAATCAGGCGGATCGTCTCGCGGGCCGGATGATCAAGCCTGCCGGCGTACCCTTCATTTTCCGGGCAGAGCAGGCACTTCGGATAATTGTCCTGCTTCTTTTTAAGAGCCGCCGCGATCGCCTTCGGATCCTTCTCCGGCTTCGAGAGGTTGATCGTGATGTCGAGGTCGCCGTACTTCGTCCTCGTGACCCATTTGACATCCTTCTTCACGCGGTATGCGCGGATGTAGTCCGAGTTCCGGGAGAGCGCGTAGAAATAATCAGTCGCCAACTCCGGGGACTTCGCGAGCCTCTCTCTGAAGTTCCGGATCACCTCAGACGGTCTCGGCGTGAGCGCGCCCATGATCCTCGTATCCAGAAGATCGCGGCTCGCGATGCCGCCGTCGATCACGCCGCGCGACACGGCGTCATCAAGAAGCCCTTTAAGGATCGGCTCGAGCGCCGCCCCGTCATCATCAGGCTCCGGGGCAGACTCTTCATTTGCGGCAATTCCTGCCGCGGAGATCTCATCGGCCGTGTGGGCCGGCTCAATGGAAAAATCCGCCGACGGCTCGACACCGAGAATGTCGAAAATCTCATTTGCCGCGTATGTCCGGTCATCCTCCGTGATCAGCTGTCTTCTCACGCCATATCCGATCAGCTCTTTTACCAGTTCCTCAACAGTACTCATCCCGTCTTTGCTCTCCTTCCTCTTCCTGTCATACATATCGGCTGTGCGCAGCGGCCGGCAAGGACCTCCGCGCGCCTTTTTCTGTATCCTACTGTATTAGAAAGTCAGCCAAAAAACAATGGCATATTCGGCTCTGTTTTATGCAAAAAGCGGACATATTTTACGCATCATGGTATATATCAGCGTTTTTTATGGCATAACCCGCCCTTCCGATCTGTATGCGGACGCGGATATCAAGTCGTCTGATCAGGTTCTTCACCGCCCTCCGACGGCTTGCCTTCTGCACGCTTCGGATGATCAGAATGATCTGTCTGATCCGTTTCACTTTCCTTGTCTGCCGGCATGTCTTCGGCAGGCTCCGCGACGTCCTCCGCGAGGATCCGCGTCATGTCCTCGTGGGTCGGCTTCTCGATCGCCGCGACCCGCTGCGCCTGGCGCGTGATCACGTCCTCAAAGAGATTGCGGACCTCGCGGGCATTTGCAAAATTCTCCGGCGCGCGCATTTTCCTAAGAACGATCTGCTCCCGCACATGCTTCTTCGCGTCATCATCCAGCGTGTACTCGTATTTTTTGCAGTTCATGAGGAAAATGTCCACCAGCTCATCAACCGTGTAGTCCGGGAATTCAATGTACTTATTGAAGCGTGAGCGAAGCCCCGGGTTGCTGTCGATAAAATCCTCCATGAGGTCCGTGTAGCCCGCGACGATCACGACAAAATCGTCCCGGTGGTCCTCCATCGCCTTGAGGATCGTGTCAATCGCCTCCTGCCCGAACGCGTCGTCCTTCGCGGACAGAGTGTATGCCTCGTCGATGAAGAGCACGCCGCCGAGCGCCTTCTTGATCTGCTCCGTCGTCTTGATCGCCGTCTGGCCGACGTAGCCCGCCACGAGTCCCGCCCGGTCCGTCTCGACAAGCTGCCCCTTCGAGAGCACGCCGATCTTCTTGTAAATCCTTGCGAGAATGCGCGCGACCGTCGTCTTGCCTGTGCCCGGATTTCCCGTAAACACGAGGTGGAGCGAGACCGGGACCGTCTTCAGCCCCTGGTCCTTCCGCATTTTCTGGATCCTGACAAATGAAGTGAGCTCCTTCACGTCCCGCTTGACATCCTCGAGGCCGATCAGGCTGTCGAGCTGCTCAAGCGGGTCCTCCTCGGGCTCCCTGGAGGCGTCCCCGCCAGCGGCTTTCTCAGCCGTCTCTCCACTCTGATTCTTTGTTCCTCCATGAGAAGGATCTGTGCCGGGAAATGTACGGCTGCCATCTGTCCCGAACTTCGTGTCCGCCGGAGACGCCTCAGCGCCGCCGGTACCGGACTGAGCTGCCCCTGAATTGTCTGTTCCGGACAGAGACGTCCCCGCAGCTCCCGGCTGTCCGGAAGCCGCGAGTTTCTCCTCGAGCATTTTCTGCTCCTCAAGGGCCCGCGAGAGCATAGCCGCGACGTCCGGATACGCATCCCCACTCGCAGACCGTTCGTTTCCGGTCGTACTCTTCTGCCCCGGCGCAGACTCGGTCCCGCCTGCCGAAGCACCGGTTTCCGCATCTTTATTCACCGGCCCCCTGCTGCCCCCAAACAAATCCGCAAATGTCCCGCTGATACTGAAATCCCTCTTTTCAAGCTTCCGGAGACGCTCCTCAATCTCCCCGTTCAAGTTTTTCTTCTTTCTGTCCATCGCTGCATCTCCCTTCAGTCTCCCGCATTTTGCCTGTTTTCTCCCATTTCACTGCCTGTACCATTCCATTATGAAGGCAATTTTTCCGCCCTGCAATCCATAATTCACATGCTATCAGCTGCTGGAATCCAGTGGCATTATCAGATAGAGTGAAACCTGTCTCACGTTACGGTTCACACGCTGCCAGAGGAGTCCGAAGATCACCCTGAGCCGCTGCGTCAGCGGCGAAGGGAAGCTGAGGAGGACGGAGTCTGCCCGATACCGCCCTGATATTCGCGACCGCATGCGATCCTTGGTGCGTGTGAACAGCAACCTATGTACCGCGGTGATCCCCCTCCGCATTGCGCGTTTTCCCCCGGCCCTTTATAATAAGACTTATATGCATTTCCCGGACATGCCCGATCATCCGGCAGCGCTGGGAACGAAAAAAGGCCCCGCAGGGCCTTTCACGGAGAACACTATGACACTTCAGCAGATACATTACGCGCTCGTAATCGCGGAAACAAAATCGATGAACAAGGCCGCCAGGAAGCTCTTCATTTCTCAGCCGACACTGACCTCGGCGATGCGGGAGCTCGAGACCGATCTCGGCATCACCATCTTCCTCCGCTCGGGCCGCGGCGTCACCGTGACAAATGAAGGATCTGAATTTCTCTCCTACGCGGCGCAGATTTATCAGATGTACGAGCTCACGATGGAAAAATACGGAGACGGCGAGAAGGTCAAGAGGCGCTTCTGCGTCTCCACGCAGCACTACTCCTTCGCCGTCAAAGCCTTTGTCGAGACCGTGCGCGCCTTCGGAACAAATGAATACGAATTTTCGATTCTCGAGACGCGCACACGCGACGTCATCCGCGACGTCTCGACGCTCCGCAGCGAGATCGGCGTCCTCTACATGAACGACTACAACCGCAAGGTCATCCAGAAGTACCTGACAGAAAATGACCTTCTCTTTCATCACCTGATCTGCTGCAAGGCCTACGTCTATCTCTGGAAGGGCCATCCGCTGGCCGGCCGCGACTCGATCTCCCTCGCCGACCTCGAGCCGTATCCGTGCATTTCCTTCGAGCAGGGCGACGACGGCTCGTTCTACTTCGCGGAGGAGATCCTGCCGGACAACCTCTACCCGAAGCTGATCAAGTCAAATGACCGCGCGACGAACCTGAACCTGATGCGCGGCCTCAATGGCTACACGCTCTGCTCCGGCATCATCAGCGAGGAGCTGAACGGCGACGATTACATCGCCGTCCCCTTCCGCGATGAAAATGAGAACCTCTCGAGCGACATGGACATCGGCTACATCACGAAGAAGCAGAACATCATCTCAAAAATCGGCCAGGCATACATAGAAGAGCTGAAGGCCTGCCTCACATGAGACAGACCTCCAGCTCTTGTTGTAATAATCAGCACCTCTCAGAAAACTGATGAAATTCGGACGGAGAGCCTGCTCGCCGGACGAATTCAGAAGTTTTCTGAGGGACAGACATGCGGCAAAGCCGCTCTGTCTGCCCACAACAAGGAACGCGAAGCATTCCGAGTATGGGTTGCCGAACAAGTTCTATGTTTTATCCTTCCTGTGCCGCTCCGGCCTCTTCCGCCTTAAACTGCGCGATCCGCGCCGCATTTCCCTTCCTGACAATCAGAAGAATCACGAGAAGAATCGCAAGTCCGCACGGGAGACCGACGCACGCGGCGATCACAAGGCTGTGCGTCGTCCGCTCGACGATCGTTGCGATCAGATAGGACACCGCGGAGACAGCCGCTGCCGTCATCGCATAGGGCATCTGCGTCGAGACGTGATTCAAATGGTCACTCTGCGCACCGGCCGACGACATGATCGTCGTGTCCGAGATCGGTGAGCAGTGGTCGCCGCAGACCGCGCCGGCCATGCACGCGGAGATCGAGATGATCATCATGTTGTAGTCCGATCCCTCAAAGCAGCTCGTGACGATCGGGATCAGGATACCGAACGTTCCCCATGATGTTCCGGTCGCGAAGGACAGACCGACTGCGATCAGGAAAATGATAACCGGGAGGATCAGCTGGAAGCTTCCCTTCGACTGATTGACGAGCATCGCGACATATTCCTTTGCACCCAGAGAATCGGTCATTGCCTTGAGCGACCACGCGAACACAAGGATCAGGATCGCCGGGACCATCTGCTTGAAGCCCTCCGGGAAGCAGCTCATGATCTCACTGTAGCAGAGCACGCGGCGGACCAGGTAGTACGCAATCGTGACGACAAGTGCGCAGAATGAACCGAGCACGAGACCGACCGACGCGTCTGATCCGGCAAATGCCTCGACGAGACCTTTGCCGCTGAAGAAGCCGCCCGTGTAGAGCATGCCGATCACGCAGAACACGACGAGCGTGATGATCGGCACAAGCATGTCGGCGACGATTCCCTTTGTGTTGACCTCCTCGTCCGCGGCATTTGCGTACGGCCGGTCCGGCGTCGTGTACAGGTCATTGTGGTAGATCGCGTTGTACTCGTGCCTTGCCATCGGGCCGTAATCGACCTTGAGGACCGTGAGCATGAACACCATCGCGATCGTAAGAAGCGCGTAGTAATTAAACGGAATCGCATGAACAAAGAGATCGATGCCGTTCTGGCCCTTCACGAAGCCGGAGACAGCAGCCGCCCACGACGAGATCGGCGCGATGATGCACACCGGCGCCGCCGTCGCGTCGATCAGGTACGCGAGCTTTGCGCGGGACACATGGTGCTTGTCCGTGACCGGCCGCATGACGGAGCCGACCGTCAGGCAGTTAAAATAATCATCAATGAAAATGAGAATTCCGAGCGCGATCGTCGCGAGCTGCGCGCCGACGCGCGTCTTGATGTGCGAGGAAGCCCATTTGCCGAATGCGGCGGAGCCGCCGGTCCGGTTCATGAGCTGCACCATAATACCGAGGATAACAAGGAAAATCAGAATTCCGACATTATAGGAATCCGACAGGACGGAGACGACGCCGTCCTTGAATGTGTGGTTCAGCGTTCCCGTGAAGCTGAAGCCCGAGTACAGCATCGCGCCGGACAGAATGCCGATGAACAGCGAGCTGTAGACCTCCTTTGTGACGAGTGCAAGCCCGATCGCGATGATCGGCGGAACGAGCGCCCAGAATGTCTTCTGAACGGAGTCGGCCGTCGTCACGCAGGCCGCGATAATCAGAAAGACGGCAACGACCGCAAATGCGATCTTTTTTCCATGATCTTTTAGTTTTGCCCACATACTTTGATCCTCCCCTTTTTCCGGTAAATATCTGAGTCCCGGCGGATTGCTTTGCTGCTTTGCAGCTCTCGCAATCCTTTATCATAAGAGTATACCAAAGTTTCGGCGTGTGGTCACTGCTTTATTACGTTACCATGCACCCGCGATAAAGAATCGTTACAGCTCAGGGTGATTTTCGGGCTCCTCCACTTAACGCCCTCCAACGTATCTGATATCGCTTATGGCTTCCAAAGTTCCGATTCGGTGTGAACAGTAACAAAGAATCAGACGCAGTCAGCGATATCGCTGACTGCGTCCAAGGTCTAACTGCATATAAACTGAGTAAATCCGGTGTACCGTCTATCAGGAGCGGAAGCCCTGGTAGTCCTCCGTGTGAAGGATTTCCTGTGCGTGGCGCACCTGCTCGTCCGTCGGCGTCGGTACGCCCTCGAGGCGGTACGGAATGCCGAGCTTCTCGTACTTCGTCACGCCGAGCGTGTGGTACGGAAGGATCTCGACGCGGTCGACGCCGTGAAGGCTCTTAATAAAATCCGAGAGCGCCTTGAGATCGTCCTCCTGGTCCGTGACACCCGGAACGAGGACGTGACGGATCCACATTTTTCCGCCATGATCGGAAATATAGCGGGCCAGTGCGAGGATGTTCCGGTTTGAACATCCGGTGAGCTTCTTGTGGCGCGCGTCGTCGTACTCCTTGAGATCAAGGATGAAGAGGTCCGTGACCGCGAACATCTCCTCGAACTTCTTCATGTACTCCGCATTGTCCGGATCAAACGGGCTACCGGACGTGTCGAGAGCGGTTGTCACTCCATTTTTCCGGCAGATCTTGAAGAGCTCCGTGACCCACTCCATCTGGAGCATGGCCTCGCCGCCGCTCACCGTGATGCCGCCGCCCTTCTTCCAGTAGGCCTTGTAGCGGCTTGCCATCTTAAAGCCCTCCTCAGGCGTGATCACCATCGACTCCGATGTGTCCGGAAGCTCCTTTGCCCAGGTCTCCGGGTTGTGGCAGTACGCGCAGCGCATGTTGCAGCCCTGCATGAAGAACATGAAGCGGACGCCGGGGCCGTCGACAGATCCGAAGCTCTCAATAGAATTGACCAGTCCTTTTATCATAATATTTTTTCCTCACAGTAGAAAATGTGCGCCGACAGGACTGCCTGCCGGCGCACATTGTGTTGTTTCTGATCGTAACGATTCAGCATTCATACTCAGAAAGCTTCTGAAACCGTTCGGAGAGCAAGCTCTCCGCCCTGATTTCATCAGTTTCCTGAGGTATGCTTATTAATCACAGATGATCGTGGAATGTTCTGCTCAGAACATCGAGCTGCTGCTCATGTGTCAGATCGATGAACTTGACAGCGTAACCGGAAACACGGATTGTGAAGTTTGCGTACTCCGGCTTTTCCGGATGAGCCATAGCATCCTCAAGCTTCTCACGGCCGAAGACGTTGACGTTGAGGTGATGAGCACCCTGATCGAAATATCCGTCGAGGACATTGACAAGGTTATTGACTCTTTCCTTCTCGTCATGGCCAAGAGCGCTCGGGTTCATGGTCTGCGTGTTGGAAATTCCGTCGAGAGCCCACTCATACGGGATCTTTGTCAGAGAGTTGAGGGAAGCAAGAAGTCCGCTCTTCTCTGCGCCGTAGGACGGGTTAGCACCCGGTGAAAGCGGTGTGCCTGCACGGCGGCCATCCGGCATGTTGCCTGTGTACTTGCCATACACAACGTTGGATGTGATGGTAAGGATGGAAGTCGTCGGCTCGGAATTTCTGTATGTATGTCTCTTCTTGATCTTGGAGAGGAATGTCTTCAGGACCCAGAGGCCGATATCATCTGCACGGTCATCATCGTTGCCGTATCTCGGGAAGTCACCCTCGATTGCGTAGTCGATGTTGAAGCCTGTCTCGTCCTTGATGCACTTAACCTTTGCATACTTGATTGCGGACAGAGAATCGATGACATGTGAGAAGCCTGCGATACCTGTCGCAAATGTACGGCGGACATCTGTATCGATCAGAGCCATCTCAGCTGCTTCATAATAGTACTTGTCATGCATGTACTGGATCAGGTTCAGTGTGTTGACATAGAGACCTGCGAGCCAGTCCATTTCCTTCTCGAATCTTGCCTTGACATCCTCATAGTCGAGGTACTCATCTGTGATCGCCGGAGTCTTCGGGCCGACCTGCTGACGAGTCTTGTCGTCAACGCCGCCGTTGATTGCGTACAGAAGGCACTTAGCAAGGTTTGCACGAGCACCGAAGAACTGCATTTCCTTACCAGTCTGTGTAGCGGATACGCAGCAGCAGATGCTGTAGTCATCGCCCCATGTGACTCTCATGACATCATCGTTCTCATACTGGATGGAAGATGTTGTGACGGAGATGTGAGCCGCATACTTCTTGAATGCTTCCGGAAGTCTGGAGCTGTACAGAACTGTGAGGTTCGGCTCCGGGGACGGACCCATGTTCTCAAGTGTGTGCAGGAAACGGAAGTCGTTCTTTGTGACCATGGAACGGCCGTCAACGCCCATACCTGCAACCTCGAGTGTAGCCCAGACCGGATCGCCGGAGAACAGCTCGTTGTAGGAAGTGATACGTGCGAACTTGACCATTCTGCACTTCATAACGAAGTGATCGATGAGCTCCTGTGCTTCCTTCTCTGTGATCTTACCAGCCTCGAGATCGCGGTTGATGTAGATATCAAGGAATGTGGAAACACGACCGACGGACATAGCCGCGCCGTTCTGTGTCTTGATCGCAGCGAGGTAGCCGAAGTACAGCCACTGAACAGCCTCATGAGCATTTGTAGCCGGCTTGCTGATATCATAGCCGTAGGAAGCTGCCATTTCCTTCATGCCCTTCAGAGCCTTGATCTGGTCAGCGAGCTCCTCACGGAGACGGATGACATCATCTGTCATATGATCGCCGCAGTTAGCCTTGTCGTTCTCCTTCTGCTCGATCAGATAATCGATACCATAGAGAGCAACACGTCTGTAGTCGCCGACGATACGGCCACGGCCGTATGTATCCGGAAGACCTGTGATGATATGTGTATGACGAGCGAGCTTCATTTCCGGTGTGTAAGCATCGAAAACAGCCTGGTTGTGTGTCTTGTGGTACTCATTGAAGATCTTGTGGAACTTCGGGTTGATTGTGTAGCCATAGTTTGCAGCTGCCTGCTCAGCCATTCTGATACCGCCGTACGGCATGAATGCTCTCTTCAGCGGCTTATCTGTCTGAAGACCGACGATCTTCTCGAGATCCTTTGTCTTCTCATCGATGTAGCCCGGGCCATAAGCTGTAAGGCCGGAGACAACCTCTGTCTCGCACTCAAGAACGCCGCCCTTTGCGCGCTCTTCCTTCTGAAGCTCCTGAAGCTTGCCCCAGAGAATATTAGTAGCCTCTGTCGGGCCCTCAAGGAAGCTCTCATCACCGTTGTACGGTGTGTAGTTCTTCTGAACGAAATCACGAACGTTAATTTCTTCCTTCCAGAGACGTCCCTGGAAGCCTTCCCATGCTGCGTTTTCCTGCATGATTCCTCCTAAAAGAAAATGTAAAAAACATCTGTTACCTTGATTTACTGGATGGGCGCCGGAACATTTCCGTTCCTGTTCTCAGCTCCCTTTCGCTTACAAGTGTAATTATAATGTATACAATATACAAACGCAATACTTTTTTCTCATGAACCTAATTTGATACAAAGTGACATGTGTAAAGTGCGGTTTTTGGGGCTTTCTTACGCTTTTTTCGATATCATGTTATCGATTACAAAAATGAAAACTCCGCACGAATAGCGGATTCCCGGGGCTAATCCGACGGGAAATCTGCTTATTGTATACAATTTTGGATACAAATCTGCGATGGAGGTCATACCATTCCGGTCTGAGATGGTGGCAGGCTCCGGAGAGCTCCGCCGGGGTTACAGTTCACACGCCATCCAAAGTCGCATGCGGTCGCGAATATCAGGGCGGTATCGGGCAGACTCCGTCCTCCTCAGCTTCCCCTCGCCGCTGACACAGCGGCTCAGGGTGATCTTCGGACTCCTCCGTATAACGCCCTCACCGCTCCTGATATCACTGACCGTTCACCGAGGTCTGATGGCGTGTGAACTGTAACCCGCCGGGTCCTCACCCCGCAGAAGACGTGACGTTGTTCTTCTCCGTGAACTGTGATTAAATATAATTAGCACCCAGGGGCGCAAAGCGTTCCGAGCCTGGGGGCCGAATCAATAGAAAGGAGGAGCCGCCGAAAAAGGGCGGCGCATATGAATATATGGAATTAAAGGAACGAAAGGATATGGACAAGGCCTATATGTGGGACCTGACAACGCTCTATAAGGATGACAATGCCTGGAGGGAGGCGCTCGGCGGCGTCGATGAGAAGATCACAGCTGTCAGCGCATTCCAGGGGAAGCTCACGGACGCGGACCACGTGCTCGCGTATTTCAAGGCGGACACAGACCTCAGTCTTCTGCTCTCCGACCTCTTCTGCTACGCCTCCCTCCGCCGGAGTGAGGACACGCGCGCCGCTGACGCACAGGCCATGTACGCGCAGATCTACGGCAAATACGTGCAGGCCGTCTCGGCCACAGCCTTCGCGGAGCCGGAAATTCTCGCGCTCCCGGAGGAGACGCTGAAAAGCCTCACGGACGACCCGAAGCTCAAGGATTACCGCTATCTTCTCGTGAAGCTGCTCCGCGACAAGCCGCACACGCTGACCGCAGATGAGGAAAAGCTTCTCGCCTCCTTCGGCGAGGTCTTCTCCGCGCCGCAGCAGATCGCGGAGAACCTGCAGGACGCCGATCTGCTCTTCGATCCGGCGAAGGACTCGGACGGCAAGGAGCACGAGGTCACAGGTCCGGGCTACATCCCACTGCAGATGAGCAGTGACCGCACGCTCAGGGAGAACTCGTTCCGCTCGTACTACAAATCCTACCGGGAGCACATCAATACATTTGCCGCAACCTATTCCGGCGCCGTCAAATGCGCGGCTGCGGAGGCAGCGGCCCGTCACTACGGCTCATCACGCGAGATGTCTCAGGCCGGCGAGCACATCCCGGCATCGGTCTACGACAATCTGATCGAGACCGTCCGCGCGCACATGCCGGCGATGTACCGCTATGTCCGCCTGCGCAAGGAGATGCTCCATCTGGATGAGCTTCACTACTACGACCTCTACGCGCCTCTCATTTCCGGAAATGAAAAGCGCTATACATATGAAGAAGCACAGCAGATGGTGCTCGATGCTGTCGCTCCGCTCGGAGAGACGTATGGCAGTACCGTGAGGCGCGCGTTCCGCGACCGCTGGATCGATGTCTATCCAAACAAGGGCAAATCGGGCGGCGCTTATTCGTCCGGCACGTACGACTCGAACCCGTTTATTCTCACGAATTTCTCGGGCACGCTCGATGCGGTCTCGACAATCGCGCACGAAATGGGCCACTCCATGCACACGTATCTCGCGAACCACACGCAGCCGCCGTACTACGCGGAGTACACGCTCTTCGTCGCGGAGGTTGCCTCCACGGTCAATGAGAACCTGCTCATCGAGAATCTCCTCTCGAAGACAACGGACCCGCTTGAACGCCTCCGCCTTCTGAACCAGTATCTCGAGGCGTTCAAGGGAACGGTCTACCGCCAGACGATGTTCGCGGAATTTGAAATGAAGGCCCACCGGATGGCTGAGCACGGAGAGGCACTGACACCGGCGGCTCTGAACGCGCTGTACAAGGGACTCACCGCCGATTACTTCGGACCGGACCTGGTCCTCGACGACGAGGTTCAGTACGAGTGGGCGAGAATTCCGCATTTCTACAGACCGTTCTACGTCTATAAATATGCGACCGGCTATTCGACGGCGGTCGCTCTCTCCGAGGGCATCCGCACGGAGGGCAAACCGGCCGTGGACCGCTATCTCGGCTTCCTGTCCATGGGCGGCTCCCGCGATCCGCTCGATGAGCTGAAATACGCGGGCGTCGATCTCACGACGCCGGCCCCGGTCGACACGGCGCTCCGGAAATTCGAGGCGGTCGTCGCGGAGGCAGAGGAGCTCGCGAAGAAGATCCGGTAAGACAGCTATTCTGTGCTCGTCAGGCTGCATCGGATCACCCTCGCGACACCCTCCACCGTGTGCTCATCCGGCATGAGGTACGGCATGCATGAGTATTTCTCAAATTCCTCCGCCGTCGACGGCCCGATGCAGACAACGGCCGCGCCGAACGGAAGCACCCGGCTCCCGAAGTATGCCCGCACGCCGGCCGCGGACGCAAAGACAATGTAGTCATACGCCGGCCTGCCATCAGGCTTCCCGGATTTCTCTGCCTCTCGCAGGGAATTTTCCTTTCCATCAGCCGCCTCGTGTCCGTTTGCATAGCCGGAAGAAGTGCAGCGCGCAGTCTGTCCACAGGGGGCCTCATTTCCCGCGTCGTTATCCACAGCCTCCGCGTCATAGATGTGGACATCGTCGAAGCTGATGCCCGCGTCCCGCAGCTCCTCCGCAAGATAAGGCGAGCCGTTCGCGGCCCGGAGGATGAGAAGGCGCGGAATGTTCTCCTGCGCCTTCGGATGACTGTGATCCTCCGGACGATCCGGCTCACCAGGCACATGAGACTTACCCGTATGCGCCTCTCTTTCCGCCATGCGTCTCATCGCCTCCGGCAGTTCCTTTCCGAAGGCAGCGCTCGTAAATTTCGACGGCACAAAATCTGCCAGCACGCCGTGCTTTTCAAGCGCAAGGGCCGTTCCTCTTCCGATCACTGCAAAATGAAGCCCTCTAAGCGACCGGACATCGACTCGTCTCTCCCGCAGTGTCTCAAAGAACAGATCGACGCCATTCACGCTGGTAAATGCGATCCACCCCCAGGCCGAAAGGTCCTCAGGGATCCGCTCCGGCCGCGGGACAATCCGGAGGCAGACGCAGCGGTCCGCACTGAGCTCCTCCATCTCAAGCCGCGCGGCAAGGCGCGCCGTAAAGCTCTCCGTGCCCGTCACAAGGACGCGCGCACGCCCCGCATCCCTCCACCCCGGAATCGTGGCCAGAAGGTGCATGTCCGCGGTCGGCCCGACAACGAGAATCGCTGGCGTCTCCGCCTTCTTCGCCATCTCCCCGAGCGTGCCGAGCGTCGCGTCGATGCGCGTCTCATTTGCCGAAAAGCCATTGGAGAGAATCGCGGCAGGCGTCCCGGGGTCCTTCCCGCAGCGGATGAGGTTCGCCGCAATCGTGTCCGCCGACCTGAGGCCCATCAGGAAAATGAGTGTCCCGTCAAGCTTTGCGAGCGCCTCGTAGTTTTCTCCCGTCCCGTCCGCCGTGTGGCCCGTGATGACCGTAAATGACCGGGCCACCTTCCGGTGCGTGACCGGGATGCCGAGCGTCTCGGGGACTGCGATCGACGAGCTCACGCCCGGCACAAGCGCATACGGCACACCGGCCTTTCGGAGCGCTATGACCTCCTCGCCGCCGCGGCCAAAGACGAAGCTGTCGCCGCCCTTGAGGCGCACCGTTCGCGCGTATCGCATCGCGCAGCTGATCAGAATCCGGTTGATGTCATCCTGCGCCATGCTGTGCTTTCCGAGCCGCTTGCCCACATAGATCAGCTCCGCGCCGGACCTCACCTCGCTCAGAAGACCGTCATCAATCAGATCGTCATAGACGACGGCATCCGCGCGTCTGAGCTCCTCGAGCCCCCGCAGCGTAATCAGGCCGCGGCCGCAGCCGGCCCCGACCAGTATGACAGAGCCGTATTTCTTATTATTTTCGCTCATTTTCGTTCCCTCACCCTTCCGTGAGCTCCCGCGCGATGTCATCGCACATCGCGCGAAAATCCGCATAGAGCCCCTGTCTTGCGGTCTTCCTTCCGCGAAGCATCGCCGCAATTCTCACTGCGTCGCCCTCCACATGGGCGTGGACACCGACCGCCATCGAGCAGTCGGCCTTCATTTTACAGAAGAGATAGCGCTCGACGTCGTAGCGGCGCTTCGTCTCCGCATCGGTCAGCGTCTCAAGGAGACTTCGCATCTCCGCATCATCGCTGCGGCACTCAATCGCAAGGATTCCCTGGCAGCCGGCCGGTATGCACTCCTCCTCGCTGAAAATGCGAGTCCGAAGGCCACTAAGGTCAGGACCCAGCCGGTCGACGCCGGCCTTCGCGAGAATAATCCCGTCGTACTCCCCGTCCCGCATTTTGCGGATCCTGGTCGTGATATTGCCGCGGATGTCCTGAAAGCGCGCGCCCGGGAGAAGACGGGCGAGCTCCGCCCGGCGCCGCGGGCTGCCGGTCCCGATGACCGCCCCCTGCGGCAGGAAGAAGCCCTCATGCCTTGCCGCAGCGCCGGTCTTTATAGCGGCCTGCGCCTGCAGACCCCGCGTATCGCTTATGTCTGCGGTGCAGGCCTTTTCCTCCGGGACACCGCTCATGTCCGCAGCGCCAGCCTTCTCCTCCGGGACGAGCAGCATGTCGCGCGCATCCGCTGCCCCCGGAACTCCCGCAATCACGAGGCCGTCCTGCAGCTCGTAGGGCAGGTCCTTGCCGCAGTGGACCGCGATGTCCGCCTCGCCGTCAAGGAGCTTCTCCTCAATGCCGCGGACAAAGAGGCCCTTGCCGCCGATCGCTGTCAGCGCGTGGACACGGTCCCTGTCGCCCTTCGTCGTCACCTCGATAATCTCGACCGAAGCGCCCGCCTCCTCGAGGCTCTTCTTCACCATGAGGGCCTGAACCATCGCGAGGCGGCTCCCCCTTGTTGCCAGTCGAATTGTTCGCATTTTTTTAATTCCTTTCAAAAAAACAGGCGTCCTTCACGGGTACAGCCCGTGGAGAACGCCTGCCCAGGCGGCTGCCTCTCTCACTCGCAGTTGTACTGATATTTCTCAACAATCCCGTCGATCTCATCGTCACCCACGTTGTTGTCGCGCACGAGGAGCTCCGAGAGGATCTCCTTGTAGCACTTCGCGCGGCGCTTCTGGTCCGGAATCCGTGCCGGAACCGTCTTCCTGAGCGCTCCCATTCTCTCGAGAATGCCGCCGATGTGGTCCGGCAGGTTCTTCTCGAGCGTCCGCCGGAGCAGTGAGGCATAGGCGGGTGATGCGCCACCGGTCGAAATACCGACCGTCAGATCGCCGCGCTTCACGACGCTCGGAAAAATGAACGAGCAGAGCTCCGGATCGTCGACCACGTTGATCGGAATCCTGCGCTCCCGGCACGCTGCGGCTATGCTCCGGTTCAGCGACCGGTCATCGGTCGCCGCGATCACGAAGTCCGCGCGGTCCAGATCGCTCTCCTCAAAGGGTCTCCGGATCACCTTCACATCCTTGATATCTGTCTCCTCGGCGATCACGATGATGCGGTTCGTGAACTGGAGAAGGCGCCCGACCTTGCGGGCAGCCGTGTTCCCTCCCCCGATAATAAGGAAGGTCTTGCCGTCGATATTCTCAAACAGCGGTAATACAGTCATTTTAAAACTCCCAGATGCGGCAGAAGCTGCCTTGCGACAAAGGACGCCGCCACGCACAACGTGAAGTCCGGGATGACTGTGCTGAGGAACCAGACACTGATGAGCTCCGGAATGGCGATCGATGAGCCGTTCGGCAGAATGAAATTGAACATAATGTAATAATACACGAGTCCGCACGCATAATAAACCATTTCTCCGGCAAATGCGGCGAGAAGAAGCCTTGGGAATGTGCATTTGCCGAGCTTCTTATATACTGTGCCTGCGACAAGTGCCGCAAATGCAAAGCCGATCAGGAAGCCGAAGGTCGGCTTCAGCACGTACGCGGGACCGCCGCCGTGGGCGAATACCGGCACACCGATGAGACCGATGATCAGGTACACGAGGACGCTCGTGAAGCCGCGCTTTGCCCCGAGGAAGAACCCCGCGAGGAGCGCAAAGAAGAACTGAAGTGAGAAGGTCACCTCGAAGACCCCGAGAGGGATCATGATCTTGATAAATGCGCCGACCGCCATGAGCGCGGCAAACATGCCGCAGTAGACGATCTCAACCGTCGTCATCTTCTGCTTCGATTTCGCTGTAATTGCTGCCATACTTTTATCCTTTCTGCCTTCACCGGCCTGTGACTGTTCTCGCCGGACCGCGCGGAATACGCCTGAGCAGCATCCCGGCTCCTGCAGACTGAGCCACAGCTTCAGAACCGGCACAAAAAAAGAGACAGCAGGAAGGCCCCGGGCATCCCCGCGGTCTCTGTCACTGTCTCTGTCTCATTGTGCGACTAAGTCTAGCATAGATTGCAGTTCCTGTAAACCTCGCCGGAATGTGATTTTTTCATGATATTTCTGTGTTTCATGGATTTTCCGCTTTTTTTCTTCTGATTTCATGATAAAATCACTGCGTATGCTTAAACGGGAGTTTGGCAGTACATACGTCACATTTATATTGGAGAGAAGACAAAGGACGGGGAAAAGATTTGAGCGAGAAGCAATCCATTTTTCAAAGATTTCACGGCAGGAAGAAGGAAACGAATCCTGACGGTAAGAAGAACCGGCACAAAATCTTCAGAAAACCGAGCGCCCGGGAGGTCAGAACAGCGATTCTGTCCGTTCTGATCGTCCTCGCAGTCACGCTGGCTGTGTTTCTCATTTTCACATGCCGATGGGCATTCACGACCTGGAGCAATCTCAAGATGGATGAGATCATCTTCGAGCTGAGCGAGCCCCTCGAGGGCACGGGCGACAACATGATCTCCGGCTTCCTCGCCGCCTGCGTGCTTCCGGCTGGTATTGCCGCTGCGGCGGCGATCGTCTGCCTGGTGCTGCTCCGGAAGAAGTCCTTCATCCGCAGACTGAGGCTTCTGCTCGGTCTCGGCGGTCTGGCCGGCATCGTGGCGGCCGCGTGGGTCGGATACACAAAGCTCGACATCGGCAACTGGTGGAGCAACCGCAACAAGGACTCCAGCTTCATCGAGGACAACTACGTTGATCCGTCGACAGCAACGATCACATTTCCCGAGAAGAAGAGGAACCTCATTTACATCTACCTCGAGTCGATGGAAATGACCTACGCCGACAAGGACAACGGCGGCGGCTTTGATTTCAACTGCATCCCGGAGCTCACGCAGCTCGCCGAGGAAAATGAAGATTTCTCGGGAAGCTCCGACAAACTGAACGGCAGCTACGCGATGAACGGCGCGACCTGGACGATGGGCGGCATCTTCGCGCAGACCTCCGGTCTTCCGCTCAAGACATCGCTCGGCAATAACGGCATGTCGACGCAGACCAGCTTCTTCCCGTCGATCACGACGCTCGGCGATATCCTGCAGCAGCAGGGCTATCAGCAGGTCTTCATGCTCGGCTCGAACGCAACCTTCGGCGGCCGGAGACTCTACTTCACGGACCATGGCAACTACAACATCATGGATTACCTCTACGCGAAGGAGGTCGGCTGGATTCCGAGCAACTACAAGGTCTGGTGGGGCTATGAGGACGAGAAGCTCTTCGCCAACGCGAAAAATGAGCTGTCGACGCTCGGTTCCTCCGATCAGCCGTTCAACTTCACGATGCTGACGGTCGACACGCATTTCCCGAACGGCTATGTGTGCGAGCTCTGCCCGACGACATTCGGCGACAACCAGTACGCGAATGTCATGGCGTGCAGCTCAGCGCAGGTCGCCTCTTTCATCCAGTGGTGCCAGCAGCAGTCCTGGTACGACAACACGACGATCGTCATTTCCGGCGATCATCTGACGATGGACGGAGATTTCTGCAACGATGTCTCCTCCGATTACAACCGCCGCGTCTACACCTGCTACATCAACGCGGACGCGACTGTCGCAAACCCGGACAAGAAGCGCACCTACACGACGTTCGACGATTTCCCGACGACGCTCGCAGCTCTCGGCTGCACGATCGACGGCGACCGCCTCGGCCTCGGCACAAACCTGTTCTCTGACAAGAAGACGCTGACGGAGAAGTACGGCGTCACGGAAATGAACACCGAGCTGTCGCGGAAGTCCTCCTTCATGACGAAGCTCGCCGGCATCAGCGCGGAGTCCTCGAGAGTCTCGAAGGAAATGAACAAGGCAAAGCCGAAGATCAAGGTCACATACGACAACGACAATGTCTACTTCGTGATCAGCAACCTGGATAAGATTGAGGACGACATCAACAGCCTCTATGTGTCCATCTACGATGACTCCGGTGAGCGCCTCCTGATGCACAGCGCGACGCTTCAGACCGACGGAACCTACTGGCTCGGCGTCGCAAGGAACGTCATCGGCACAAGCGGCAAGTACACACTGCGGCTCCACGTCGACTCGGCGGCAGGCGACATCTACATAGGCAAGACAAAATCATTCACACTTCCGGACTGACAGTCCCGGGCATAGAAAAAGAGCTGCAGCATTTGCGGCTCTTTTTTTGCGCCTGTCTATCGTCATCGCCAGTTCACACATTGCACTGCGACTGAAATTCATGCAAAAACCCGGCACCTTCGTGCCGGGTCCTTTATGTTCCGTATGACTTATGCACCGTATTACTCTGCGTGCTCGAACGCA
Source organism: uncultured Eubacteriales bacterium (assembly GCA_900315305.1). Classification (GTDB taxonomy): domain Bacteria; phylum Bacillota; class Clostridia; order Lachnospirales; family Lachnospiraceae; genus Chordicoccus. The sequence continues at coordinate 38,953 of OMYS01000022.1, read as the reverse complement.
GCAAGCTCCGGATGCTCTCTCTTCTCTTTCGTGTAGTTCTCGTAGGTCGGCTTCTTGTGTTTCTCGGAAGCCCACTCCGCGTCAGCGACCGGAGCCCACTCCTTTGCGTACGGCTCGCACTTCGCGCAGAGCTCATCCGCCTCCTCCGGAGCCTCAACGTTCGTCTGATGAGCGCCTGTCTTTGCGACCATCTCCTTCAGGAGCTGCGGATTCTCAAGCATCGGGCACGGTCTCAGATGATTTCTGTTGAACGGCTGTCCCTCATGGTAAGCCATGAACAGCGGGCTCTGCAGCATCTCAAGAATCGTGTTGTTCTTGATATTCGTGTTGCTGTAGTGAATGAATACGCACGGCTCCGCATCTCCATTTGCGTTGATGTGGAAGTAGTTGCGCCCGCCGGCGATGCATCCGCCGACATACTCGCCGTCGTTCTGGAAATCCATCGGGAAGAACTCGATGTCGCAGTCATTGGAGCGGACATAACGGATCTTGCGGATCATTTCCTTTCTCTGCTCGACCGTCGGCATCAGATCGACGACCGCGTTCTTGCCGACCGGCATGTAATGGAAATAGAAGCCGAAATGAGCGCCCTTGTCAGCGAGCATCCGCAGGAACTTCTCGTCCGTGACAGCCTCGATGTTCTGTCTCGTGTAGCAGATTGATGTTCCGAAGATGATGCCGTTCTCCTTCATGAGGTCCATGGCCTTCATGACAGCCGCATAGTGACCGTCACCGCGGCGGGCATCATTTGTCTCCGGAGTTCCCTCGATGGAGACCATGAAGATCAGGTTACCGAGGCGCTTGACCTCATCGCACAGAGCCTGGTCGATCAGTGTCGAGTTCGTGTATGCCGCGAACTGGCAGTCCTGATGCTTCTCGCAGAGGCGAAGAACATCCTTCTTGCGGACCATCGGCTCACCGCCTGTCATCATGAAGAGATGAGCGCCGAGCCCCTTGCCCTCTGTGACGATCTTGTCCATATCCTCGAAGGTCAGGTTGCTCTTGTGGCCGTATGTGCCGGACCAGCAGCCCACGCAGTGCATGTTGCACGCCTGTGTCGGGTCGAACAGGATCAGCCACGGAATATTACAGTTGTATTTCTCACGGTTTGCACGGATTGTCTTCGTTCCGTTCAAAAAAGCCTCATATCCGAGATTCAGAAGAGTCATCTTCGCCACATGCGGATCTGTGTGATCAAGGATGTGATTGATCATGCTGATCCAGCGGTGGTTCGGATTGTCCGGATCCGTGATCGCCGCGCGTACCGGAGCAAGCTTCTCCTCCGGAGCAGCCTTGCCGAAGAACTTGCCTGCAAGATCCACGATCTTGAGATAAGTCGCGTTTCTCTCCTCCTCGTTCTTTCCGTCGAGATGCTTGACAAGACCGTCAAGCATGACACTCATCGCCTGTCTCTCGGCCGCATGCTTAATGTTCCCTACTGTTGAAGCCATATTTCCTCCATTCCTCTCGATAAAACGCTTTCATACGCGAAAGCATAAATTTTTCATAAAATCAAAGCTACGATGGGTATTATATGGCCCACCCGCCCAAAAGTCCATATCGCGGGCCGGTACACATATCGAGGATTGTAGCCCGTTACAGTTCACGCGCACCAAAAATCGCGTGCGGTCGCAAATATCAGGGTTGGACAGCGTGTGAACTGTAACCAGCCCAATACATGAAAACGGCCGCCCGAAGGCGGCCGTTCCCATAGGAATGTATAGCGGAATTAATCGTTAAATGTCTTGGCAAATGACTGCTCCAGATCGGCGATGATATCATCGATATGCTCGATGCCGATGGACAGACGAATCGTGTTCGGGCGGATGCCCTGCTCAAGCAGCTCCTCCGCATTGTCCTCGCTGTGTGTTGTGGATGCCGGATGAATCGCGAGAGACTTGACGTCAGCGACATTGGCAAGCAGGGAGAAGAGCTGCAGGTTGTCGATGAAGTCCTTTGCCTTTCTCTCATCGCCATCGATGTCAAATGTAAAGATCGAGCCGCCGCCGTTCGGATAATACTTCTTGTAGAGCTCCTGCTGCTTCGGATCCTTCGATACGGCCGGGTGGCTCACGGACAGAACATGCGGGTTCTTCTCGAGGTAATCGACGACCTTGAGTGCGTTCTCAACATGTCTCTCGACGCGGAGTGACAGAGTCTCTGTGCCCTGAAGGAGGAGCCATGCGCTGAACGGGCTGAGTGTCGCGCCTGTGTCGCGGAGAAGGATCGCGCGGATATATGTGACAAATGCAGCCGGAGCTGTGTCCTTCGCGAAGCTTACGCCGTGATAGGACGGGTTCGGCTCTGTGAGCCACGGCCATTTGTCTGACTGTGTCCAGTCGAAGTTGCCATCGACGATGACACCGCCGAGCGTTGTGCCGTGTCCGCCAATGAACTTTGTCGCGGAATGAACAACGATGTCTGCGCCGTGCTCGATCGGGCGGAGAAGATACGGTGTCGCGAATGTGTTATCGACGATGAGCGGAAGGCCGTGCTTGTGTGCCAGTGCTGCCCACGCCTCGATATCGACGACCTCGCCGTTCGGGTTGCCAAGGCTCTCGACATAGAGTGCCTTCGTGTTGTCCTGGATCGCCGCCTCTGCCTCGTTAAGATCAAACGGATCGACGAATGTTGTTGTGACGCCGTAGTCCGGGAAGGTGTGCTTCAGATAGTTGTATGTGCCGCCGTAGATGTTCTTCGCGGAGACGATGTGATCGCCTGCGTGAGCAACAGCCTGGAACGCATATGTGACAGCCGCAGCACCAGAACCAACTGCGAGAGCGCCTGTGCCGTTCTCAAGAGAAGCGATTCTCGCCTCGAACACACCCTCTGTCGGGTTTGTCAGTCTTCCATAGATATTGCCCGCGTCCTTGAGGCCGAATCTCGCCTCGCCGTGATCGCTGTTGCGGAACACATAGGATGTTGTCTGATAGATCGGGACAGCTCTTGCGTCCGTTGCCGGATCCGGCTCTTCCTGTCCGACGTGTCCCTGCTTTGTCTCAAAACGCCATGTCTTCTCGTATTCTTCCGTGATCTTTGCCATGCTCGTATCCTCCTTTGGATAATTCAATGATCCGATTTCCTACATTCCTATTATTGTTATCGGATTTGTTCTGTTTGTGATTATGATCTTAATCCATTCTGCGGTTCTTGTCTAATACCTCATTTTTATATCGGGTTATAAATTATTCTTATAAGTCAAAGGACCCGCGCCAGTTGCACGGGTCCTTCTTCATACAAGCCTCCCTGCCGATACCGCGGCCTTACCGCGTCGATTTGTCGTACGGAATACCCTCCGCCTTCGGCGCTCTCGAATTCTTGGACGTGAACGCGAGGACGATGAGTGAAATAATGTACGGCAGCATGACGTAAATCGTGCTCGGAATCTTCATGGCCGCAAGCCACCCGATGCCGGAATAGACACTGGAGAGCGCCCGGAAGAAGCCGAACAGAAGCGCGGCAAGTCCGATGTTGAGCGGCTTCCACTGACCGAAGATCATGACGGCCAGTGCGAGGAAGCCCCAGCCGGCCACGCCCGTCTCGAATTTCCACTGGGACACGCCGGCCGTGATGTAAGCGATGCCGCCGATGCCGCCGAGCACGCCGGAAATGAGAACTCCGCACCAGCGCATCTTGAAGACATTGATGCCGACCGAATCGGCCGCCTGCGGATTTTCGCCGCACGCCATGAGCCGGAGTCCGAATCTCGTCTTGTAGAGAATCACATAGGCAAGAATCAGCGCAAGGATCGCGACCGCCACAAACCAGTTGAAGCTGAAGCCGCCGATCTTTGTCGTGAGCGCGTGGTTTGCCTTTGTGTAGACGACCGTCGAGGAGACATTGGAGGAGTCCTCCGACATATTGATCGCCTTGACGATAACGGTCGCCGCCGCTGTCGCCAGGATATTGAGGGCCGTGCCGACAAGCGTCTGATCTGCCTTCAGATTGATGCAGGCAAATGCAAGAAGCAGCGTGTAGGCAAGTCCCGACAGAGCCGCGACAAGGATCGTCACGATGACAATGACTGCCGACGGGGCGCTGCCGAGAGACTTCATGGTCAGGGCACCTCCCAGAGCGCCCATGACCATGACGCCCTCGAGACCCAGGTTAATGACGCCCGAATGCTCACTGAAGCAGCCGCCGAGAGCGACCAGCGACAGGATCGCCGCGAAAATCAGTGTGTACTGGATAAGCAGGATCATGCCTTCTCGCCTCCCTTCTTACTCTCTGCCCCTGTTCTGCGGAGCTTCTTCTCATTTTTCGAGGCCGCCATCCGGTTCATGACCGTCTTCATGAACAGCACGAAGCCGCAGAGGTAAATGATAATCGCCGTAATCAGGTCCGCAATCTGAGACGGATAAATATTCTTGTCGAGATACGATCCGCCACTCATGATATGCTGCAGGAAATACGAGGCGAATATCGTCCCGATCGGATTGAGGCCGCCGAGGAACGTCGCCGCAATTCCGTTAAAGCCCATGCCCGGGACGGAGGACGTCGTGACCTCCCACTGCTCATAGCCGGACAGATAGTAGAACGCGGCCCCGAGGCCCGCCAGCGCACCGCCGATCACAAGCGTCATGATCAGGTTTCTCTTCTCGTTCATGCCGGCATACCGGGCCGCTTCCTTATTAAAGCCGGTCGCGCGCAGCTCATAGCCGAACTTCGTCTTCGTCAGAAGAATATCGATCAGGACCGCGATAATGATCGAGAGCGGGATTGCGATTGTGACGTACCCGTTATTTGAAAAGACAGCCGGAAGACCGCCGCCGGGAAGCATCGCGGCCTTATTTGTCTTTCCGAGAGCATATGTATACGGGCTCGTCGATTCCTTGACATTGGAAAGCAGCGTGTTGACCAGATAGAGACCGATCCAGTTCAGCATGATGCCGGAAATAACCTCATTGACATTTCTGTACGCCTTCAGAAGGCCGACAATGAGGCCCCAGAGAGCTCCCGCGGCGAGCGCAAGAAGCATGCACGGAAGCCACGACCACTTGAGGGCGAGTGCGCCGTACAGGCAGGCCCCGATACCAACCACGTACTGTCCGGCCGCGCCGATGTTGAAGAGGCCGACCTTATAGCAGAAGTTGATCGACAGCGCGCACATAAGAAGCGGCGCCGTCTTGACGAGCGTGTTGCCGAGATACTTCATCTGCGCCATCTTCGTCGGATAATTGAGGTAATTCTTGACAATCGCCTGGATCGCCTTGCCGGCCCCGGCCGGGTTGATCGCAAGCAGTACCAGATAGCCGACGAGAAGGCCCAGAAGAATGCAGATAATAGCCGAGACAATCGACTGGAACAGTCCGTTTGTCAGAATACTCTTTTTCTCTTTCATCGTCCTGCCTCCTGTCTCTTCGCACCGGCCATATACAGGCCGAGCTCCTCCGTTGTCGTCTTCTTCGGGTCGAGCTCTCCCACGATCTCGCCCTCATACATGACGAGGATCCGGTCCGACACGTTCATGACCTCCTCGAGCTCGAGGGAAATGAGGAGCACCGCCGTGCCGGCGTCGCGCTCCGCGATCAGCTGCTTGTGAATAAACTCGATCGCGCCCACGTCAAGGCCGCGGGTCGGCTGTACCGCCACAAGAAGCTTGTGTTCCCTGTCGAGCTCTCTTGCAATGATCGCCTTCTGCTGGTTGCCGCCGGACATGCTGCGCACGATCGTCGCAGGGCCCTGTCCGGAGCGGATATCGTACTCCTTGATCAGACGGTTCGCATACGAGCGGATCGCGGGACGCCTCAGGAACCCGCCCTTCGTGAATTCCGGCTGCCAGTACCGCTGCAGCACGAGATTGTCCTCCAGCGAATAGTCGAGCACAAGTCCGTGCTTCTGGCGGTCCTCCGGGATGTGGCTCATCTCCGCCGCCCGCTTCCGGATCGGCGCGTGCGTGATATCATTTCCGCAGAGCGTGATGCTTCCGTCCGACACCGGCGCGAGGCCCGTGAGCCCGTAGACAAGCTCCGTCTGGCCGTTGCCGTCGATACCGGCGACGCAGACAATTTCACCCGCATGGACCTCAAAGGACACATGCTTCACGGCATTGTTTTTATGCCGGTTTGACGCGACCGTCATGCCGCGCACATCAAGGACCGTCTCTCCCGGCTTTGCCGGCGCCTTCTGGGCGACGAGCTGGACGTCGCGGCCAACCATCATGCGGGAGAGCTCCTGCTCATTTGTGTCCGCGATATTGACAGTTCCCACACACTTGCCGCGGCGGAGGACCGTACAGCGGTCTGCCACCTCCATGATCTCGTTCAGCTTGTGGGAAATGAACAGGATCGACTTGCCTTCCTTCTTGAGGTTCTTCATGATCTGCATGAGCTCCTCAATCTCCTGCGGCGTGAGGACCGCAGTCGGCTCATCGAAAATGAGAATATCATTGTCCCGGTACAGCATCTTCAGGATCTCGGTTCTCTGCTGCATGCCGACCGTGATGTCCTCAATCTTCGCGTCCGGATCGACCTTGAGGCCGTACTTCTCCGACAGGGCCATGACCTTCTTCCGCGCCTCGTCCTTCTGCAGGATCCCGTGCTTTGTCGTCTCAACGCCGAGAATGATATTGTCGAGGACCGTAAAGCACTGGACGAGCTTGAAGTGCTGATGCACCATGCCGATTCCGAGATCATTCGCGTCGTTCGGGTTATTGATTGTGACCTTCTTTCCGTCCTTCCGGATTTCTCCCTCCTCGGCCTGATAGAGACCAAAGAGAACACTCATGAGCGTGGACTTGCCCGCTCCGTTCTCGCCAAGCAGTGCGTGGATCTCGCCATGCCTGAGCTGCAATGTGACATCATCATTGGCGATGATGCCCGGGAACCGCTTTGTAATATGGACCATTTCGATCGCATACGGATTTCCCACGATACCGCCTCCCTTCATTTTTTCAGTGACAGCCCGCCGTCACCCTCCGGGTTTACCTGTTTTTCCCGGAATCACAGGAATGCTGTTAAAAAACGGACCGGCAGACGGAACATCTGCCGATCCTTCCTTAAATCCATTATAACCTGCCGCGTGTCAGTCCACAACGAGGAACGCGAAGTGTTCCGAGTCCGGGTGCTGAAATAGTACCCTTAAGGAAACTGATCATTTCTGCACTGGCGGCAGAATTCCTGTCATGAACCAGAGAGTGTACCCTGATCGTCGACCGTGATCACTGTCGCGAAGTCGGATGCGCTCTTTGTCGTGTCATCGCTGACCTTCAGCGTGCCGTCAAACAGCTGGCCGACAAGCGTCTTGTAATTGTCATCCGTGAACCCGTCTGTCCAGACCGTGGAGTCCTCTGCAAGACCGACGTAGTTCTGATCCATATCTGTTCCGGACACAAGGCCGAGGTTCTGGATCTGGCCCTTGTACTGATCCCACTTGCCGTCTCTGACTGCAGCAAGCAGCGTGTTGACAGTTGCCGCAAGGCCCTTCATCGCAGATGTAATCGTCATGCCGTCGCCGTACTGGCCGTCGATAATTCCCTTCTGATCGACATCGACACCGATGATCTTGCCGCTGTACTTCGCAGCTGCCTCAGCCGCTGATGTCCAGATGCCACCGCCGCATGCGAAGACGACCTGTGTGCCTGTCGAATACCAGGTATCCATTGTCGCCGTGATGGATGCATTTCCCTGGAATGCGTTGCCGTAGACATACTTGACTTCGACGTCTGTCTCGTTCAGCTCCTTGGCCGCCTCATCAGCGCCCTGTACGAAGCCGTAGCCGTATCTCTGGACAGCCGGAACAGCCATGCCACCGAGGAAGCCGAGCTTCTTGTAGCCCATCTTGACTGCCGCGTAGCCGGCCATGTAGCCCGGGATCTGCTCCTGGTAGATTGCGCAGTAGACATTGTCGCCCGTGTAGCTGTCTGCATTTTCCGCGCCGTCAATATCGTCCTGCGACACATCGAGGGCGATGAACTTGACATCCGGATACATCGGGGACTCATCGACGAGGCACTGCGCAAATGCGTAGCCCGGCATCACGATGACGTTGTAGCCGTCGGACACAGCCTTGTCGACCATGGCCTCGCGGTCGGAGTCGTTGTTGCCGTCCGGCTTGTAGTACGTGAACTCAAGGGAGTTGTCCTTGCAGAACGCCTTGCATGCCTCATAGGTCGTCTGGTTGAAGGACTGGTCCGTGATATCACCGTAGTCCGTGATCATCGCAACCTTCATGTCGGAATTTCCGGATGCCGCTGCAGTTCCTGATGTCGCAGCAGCCGCGCCGCTTCCTGTCTCCGTGACAACGGATGACGTTGTCGATGTCTTTGAGGATGAGCTTCCGCATCCCGCCAGAGATGCCACTGCCATTGACGCAGTCAGTACCATTGCTATTGCTTTTTTCATATTTCCTCCTTTGAACCTCTGACACTTGTCAAGTTGCACCAAAGTGCAACTGGTGTAACCATGATTATACACAATCTGCACATATAAAACAAGGACATTGCATCTTTATCTGTGCAGACTTATGCTGTTCCTGAAGCAGTACATTATCTTAACGCAGCCAGAGGTTTTCGTGGTACAATAGTCCGGATTAATCCGGCCCGGAGACGGCCGCGGGCTCTGTCCCGCAGTGTCTTCAGCGGAAAATCCGTTTCATCGGAGGATACCTGTTATGGATAAAATTATTGTCATCGGAATCGCCGGAGGCACCGGCAGTGGAAAGACAACGATCACAAGGCAGCTCGTCCGTCACTTCGGACAGGACGTGAGCGTCATCTATCATGACAATTACTATAAGGCCCACCACGATCTCTCCTATGAGGAGCGCTCGAAGCTGAATTACGATCACCCGGACGCCTACGACACGGACCTCATGGTCCACGACCTGAAGGAGCTGAAAATGGGCCACTCCGTCGAGTGTCCTGTCTATGACTTCACGATTCACGACCGCTCGAGCAGTACGCTGACAATCCGCCCGTCGCGCGTCATCATTGTCGAGGGAATTCTCATTTTCGCGTCGGAGGAGCTGAGAAATCTGATGGATATCCGGATCTTCGTCGACACAGATGCCGACGTCCGCATCCTGAGGCGAATCCGCCGCGACGTCAGAGAAAGAGGAAGGTCACTCGAGAGCGTCATTAACCAGTATCTCGACACGGTCAAGCCGATGCATGAGGCCTTTGTCGAGCCGTCAAAGCGCTACGCAGACATCATCATCCCGGAGGGCGGACAGAACCAGGTGGCCGTCGACATGGTCATCGGACGCGTACAGGCGCATCTGGATCAGCGAGTATAGAATATGGCAAAATTATATTTCAAATACGGCGCGATGGGTTCCTCGAAGTCGGCCCAGGCGCTCATCACCAAATTTAATTACGAAGAGAGAGACATGACGGTCTGGCTCATCAAGCCTGCGACCGACACGCGCGACGGACAGGACATCATTCGGAGCCGGATCGGCCTCAGCGCGAAGGCCGAGGCGATCACACCGGACGAGGACATCATCGAGGCGTGGCACCGCGCAGGAAAGCACGACGTCATCATCGCCGACGAGAGCCAGTTCTTCACGCCCGCCCAGATTGACGGGCTGCGGACACTCGTCGACGAGGAGGATATTCCGGTCCTGTGCTTCGGCCTCAGAACCGACTTTCAGACGCATTTCTTCCCCGGCTCAAGGCGCCTCATGGAGCTCGCCGACTCAATCGCCGAGATCAAGACGATCTGCGCGTGCGGAAGCAAGGCGACCGTGAACGCGCGGATCGATGCAAACGGGCGGATCATCACGGCCGGCGAGCAGGTCCTGCTCGGCGGCAACGACTCCTACATAGCAATGTGCCACCGGTGCTGGGCGCGGAAAATCCGCGCCCAGCAGGCCGGTGGCACAGAGGAAGTTTCATCTTAACTATTTTGCTTTCGCGCAGGAGCCTGGATGCGTCAGCGATATCAGAAGCGGTGAGGGCGTTATACGGAGGAGTCCGAAGATCACCCTGAGCCGCTGTGTCAGCGGCGAGGGGAAGCTGAGGAGGACGGAGTCTGCCCGACACCGCTCTGATATGCGCTGTCGCACCCGTGGTTCCGGAGCTCCTCACTCCTTCACGCCGCCGGCCGTCACACCGCCGACAATGTAGCGTGAGAGGAACAGGTACACGATAATGACCGGGAAGATTGAGAACGCGATCATCGCGTACACCTGGCCCATATCGAATTTCATGAAGTCCGCGCCGCGGAGCTCTGCAAGCAGGATCGGGAGCGTCTTCTTCGCCTTGTCCTTCAGGATCAGGGCCGGAGTGAAGTAATTATTCCAGCTGCTGACAAATGTAAACACCATCTGGACCGCGATCGCCGGCTTCATCAGCGGGAGCGCGATAATATTAAAGGTCCGGAACTCTCCCGCTCCGTCGATCCGCGCCGCCTCAATCAGTGACGGGGACAGGACGGAATCCATGTACTGCTTCATGTAGAAGAAGGTCACCGGCGCCGCAATCGTCGGAGCGATCAGCGGCACAAAGCTGTTCATCAGGTTCAGCTTCGTCATCCACTTGATAAAGCCGAGTGCCGTGACCTGCGTCGGGATCATCATGACCGCGAGGATAAACGTATAGATCGCCTTTCTGCCCTTGAAGCGGTACGCGTGGATCGCGTAGGCTGTCATGGTCGAGAAGTACGTCGAGAGGACCGCGCTGAGACCCGCAATAATAAAGCTGTTGATCATGCCGCGGATCGGGTCCTGCGCGCCGTGGAACAGCACGTTGTTCAGATTTTTCAGGAGATGCGTGCTCGGAATCGCCGTGAAGCCCTTCGCCAGCTCGCCGTTTGATCTGGTTGCATTGATAAACAGAACATAGAACCAGAACAGGCACAGAAATGAAAGCAGGATCAGAACAATGTAGGCGATGACGCGCCGCGCGTGGACTGAAACTGCGCGCTTTTTCTTTAAACTCATATCAGCCATATCAGTGCTCTCCCTTCTCGACCGCATCTGCATTTGTCAGGCGGAAAACCAGAATACTCAGCACCGCCGTGATCAGGAACAGAAGGACGGACAGAGCGCCGGCCATACCGTAGTTCTTGCTGTAGAGATGCTTGTTCAGGTACATGATCAGCGTCATCGCGCTCCGGTTCGGGTTGCCCGAGCCATTGGTCAGGATCTGCGGGACATCGAACATCTGCAGACCGCCGATCAGCGATGTGATCATAACATAGACGAGAATCGGCTTCAGAAGCGGAAGCGTGATCTTCCAGAAAATCTGGGTCGATGTCGCGCCGTCGACCTCGGCCGCCTCAAAGAGATTCGTGTCGATTCCCATCATGCCCGCCATGAGAAGGATGGTCGTGTTACCGAACCACATCAGGAAGTTCATAAATGCGACCAGCCCCCGGACCGAGCCGACATGGCTCATGAACTTATATGGCTTTGAGAAAATGCCGAGCTGAATCAGGAGGGAATTGATCGGTCCCTTGTCCGCAAACAGCGTGAAGAACAGCATGGAGAACGCAGCCGCCATAATCAGGTTCGGCAGATAAATGACGGTCTTGAAGAACCGCTGCCCCCTGAGGCGGAGCGACGGGTCCGTGAACCACGCGCTGAGAAGCAATGAGAAGAAAATCTGCGGCACAAAGCCGAGGATCCACATAATCATCGTGTTCTTCGTGTACACCCACAGATCGCCGCTCGAAATGAGCTTCTTGTAATTTGCCCAGCCGATGAAGTTCGGCCCCACCTGCCGGAGCCCCGACATATAGTTCTCGAAAAAGCTGTAGTAAAATGTCTGGACCAGCGGAATCAGCTGGAAGATGACAAATACCGCAAAGAATGGAATGAGGAAAATGTATCCCCACCTGTTGTGCTTGTTTACCTTGTGACTGCCGCGCACCGCAGCCGTCCCGCTGCCTTTCATACAGATCCCTCCTAAAATAAAATAGCCGTGCCTGCTGCCTCCCGGAATCAGCGTATGTTCTGCGATGAAAAGAGCCTGCCCGACCTAGCGGGCAGGCTCCCATTTTTTGCAAGGCTGAATTGCCATTTCCTGCAGACAATCAGTCGACTTCAATTTCCGGATACTTCTCCTGCATTGCCTTCTTGAACGAAGCGAGTGCATCGTCCTTCGAAGCGTTGCCGTCGAAGTAATCCTTCATAGCCTTCTGGATTTCCTCTGTGAAGCCCTGATCATAGATCGAGAGGTTGCTCATATCGATGGTCTCGGCACCTGCTGCGAGCTCTGCGTACGGATTCTGTCCGCCGAGGCATGCAATGTTGCCGTCGTCGCTCGATGCGAGATCCTTGAGGACTGACTGGCTGTTGACGCAGTCGCTGTCCTTAACCGCAATGTCCTTCAGGACTGTCTTGTCGGTTGTCATTTCCAGAATGATGTTCTTGACGAGTGTCGGGTTGTCTGTTCCTGTAGCTGCGCAGATCCATGTGCCGCCCCAGAAGTAGCCCTGCGGTCCCTTGCAGAAGCCCCAGCCGCCATCCTTGCCGACAGCGCCGTCTTCGTCATTGTGCATCGAGAAGTTGAAGAACCATGCCGGTCCAAAGTAGCAGAACTGCGGTGTAGCTGTGAAGAAGCCCTTTGACCAGTCATCACCCCAGAGCTCATTTGATGTCTCCTCGCCTGCGTCGACAAGCTTCTTGGAATCATCGATCCATGCATTGATGTTGTCGTCGATCACGAGCTTGTTGTCAACGACGCACGGGCTCTTGACGTTGTTCGAATATGTGCGGTATGTGTCCATCGCGGAGCACATCTGATATCCGGCTGCCTTGACCTTCTCAGCTGTCGCGTTGAAGCTGCTCCAGTCAGCGACTGCCTTCTGGACCTCCGTCGGATCATCCGTTCCGAGGACCTGCTTTGCGATCGAGCGGTTATAAATGAGACCCGCGGAGCATGCCTGCCAGGAGGAGCCGCGGATATCGCCGTTCGCATCCGTGACGACGTCCTTTGTGTACTGGTACTGATCTGCCAGATCATCGTCTGTGATGCCGAGGTCCGAGAGCTTCATCGCGACATTCGCGTCCGCATCGACATACTTCTTTGCGTAGTCCGCCTCAACCAGGAAGATATCGACCTTGTCGTCATCCGATGCGGATGAGTTGTCCGGAAGCACCTCGTCGAGATTATTCTGGTACGCATTGTCATCTGTCGGTGTGACCGTGAACTTGACCGTCACATCACCGATCGTGCCGCCGGCCGTCGGATCATCGGGATCCTTTGCCGTGTAGCCCGGAAGATGATCAGCCATTCTCTGTGCGAACTCGGTGTTCCAGACCTGAATGTTCAGCACCTTGCCCTCGCCGGACCCGGTGTCTGTCGTTCCCGGATTTGCCGTTCCCGCTGTTGAAGCTGTAGATTCCGTCGATGTGACGACTGATCCTGCCGCCGATGAAGCCGTGCTGTCCGACTTTGACGTTGTCGATGCTGAGCTTCCGCACCCTGCCAGGGCTGCTGCCATCGCTGCGCTGAGCACTACGCTGACAATTTCCTTCTTCATAATGATTCCTCCTTTTTCTGTGGTGTAAAACACGATAACTATTCAGAACCGCATCCATGCGGACTGATATCTGAAATTAGTTCAGTCTCCCGACTGATCCGCCCTCAAGAAGCTTTCCCTCCACGATGACCTTCTCGATCAACGTCGCCTTCGGATGCTCGATCATGCCGATCAGCTTGGCCGCCGCGGTCCTTCCGATCGCTGTCGTGTCCTGCTCAATCGTCGTGAGCTGCGGCTCCATGATCTTTGCGAGGTTTATGCCGTCATAGCCTGCCAGTGAGATGTCGCCCGGAATGGACAGATGTCTTTCCCTGACGGCGTTGTATCCTCCGACGGCCGACAGGTCGTCCGGGTAGAGAATGCATGTCGGCGGTTCCCTCAGGCTGAGAAGCTCTGCCGTGCACTCCCTGCACAGGTCCGGATTTCTGTAATCGCCCCGCACGACATATTCATCAGGAACACTGAGACCGGCCTCATTCATGGTCTGGTAAAAGCTTCCGACTCTGTTTCTTGTGACGACTGATTCATCACCTCCGTAAATATAAGCGATCCTTTTGTGGCCCATCGAGATCACGTAGCTGACCAGGTCCCTCATTCCCTTGATGTTGTCCGACACGACCGACGGCTTGGAATCAGCACTGTAGTCGATCGTCACAACAGGCAGGTCACTTCGGACAAGCTCCATGACCTCGTCTCTGTCGAAATCGACATTGGCGACGACGACACCGTCGACTCCACGGTACCTGCTGTGCTCGAGGAAGGTCATTTTCCGGCTGGTGCGGTTCGTGTTGATGAATGTCAGATCATACCCCCGCGCCTCGGCCGCCACCTTGAAGCTGTCGAGCACGTGTCCGAAGTAGTCGTGTGTCAGTCCGTTGCCCGCCCTGTCCGTGAAGAGCACGCCGAGGTTAAAGGAGCGGTTCGTCTTGAGGGCCCGCGCGGAGGAGTTTGGAAAATATCCCATCTCCCGCGCCTTTTCTCTGACTGTCTGTCTTGTCGCCTCGCTGATGTCACTGTGACCGTTCAGGGCCTTACTGACCGTCGCGACAGATACGCCGCACCGCTTCGCAATGTCCTTCATTGATACCATCGGTGCGCCTCCTTCTTGCTGTCCCAGCGTCCCTCCGCCCTTTGTGTCCCTGGTTTTCTGGAATCCTTGCTTTGCTTCATGTCTCACAGTTCTTAAACGTTTTCGTAGCTTTAATATACCGTGATTTTCATCGATTTGCAATGGTTTTCCGGCTTTTCATCGTCATTTTGACCGATTTTATTGATTTTGCTCTGTTCTATATGGGCATTTTTATCAGTTTTGCATGAAACATACCATTCCTGTCTCTCCGTCCCGCAAAATCCCCTGATTTTTCTTTCCGGAGCTGTCCTTTGCATCCGCTCTTTCACTATTTTATCCTGCTCAAAATATCCGCATTTTTCCTTGATTTACAAGGATTGCAACCATATAATCAAGTCATGGACAGGATCTCCCGAAAGCGGTCTTAAACGTTTTCGAATAACAAATAACAGTAAGGAGAACGCACATGAAATTCGGTTATTTTGATGACGCAAACAGAGAATATGTCATCACAACGCCTGAGACTCCTCTGCCGTGGATCAATTATCTCGGCACAAAGGATTTCTTCTCGCTCATCAGCAATACGTCCGGCGGATATTCCTTCTACAGAGACGCAAAGCTGATGCGCATCACGCGCTACCGCTACAACAATGTTCCGTACGACAGCAATGGCCATTACTTCTATATCAAGGACAAGGACACGGTCTGGAACCCGGCCTGGCAGCCGACCCGCACGAAGCTTGACCGCTACGAGTGCCGCCACGGCCTCGGCTACACAAAGTTCTCATCAGAAAAGAACGGCGTCGCGGCCAATGTCCTTGCATTTGTCCCGATGAATGACACCTGCGAGATCCAGCAGCTGAAGGTTACGAATACGACTGACCAGCCGAAGGACCTCCGGATCTTCTCTTATGTGGAGTGGTGCCTCTGGAACGCGATGGACGACATGACGAACTTCCAGCGAAACCTGAGCACCGGCGAGGTCGAGATTGTGGGCTCCACAATCTATCACAAGACAGAGTACAGAGAGAGACGCAATCACTACGCGCTCTACTCCGTCAATGCAGATATCGCCGCGTTCGACACGAGCCGCGATGATTTCATCGGCACCTACAACGGGGCCGACGCACCGAAGGCCGTCATGGGAAAGGGCTGCACAAACTCCGTTGCGAGCGGCTGGTACCCGATCGCAGCCCACGAGCTTCATGTTCCGCTTCAGCCCGGTGAGACGAAATCCTTCGTGTTTGTCCTCGGCTACTGCGAAAATCCTGAGGACCAGAAGTGGGAGGCGCCCGGCGTCATCAACAAGGCTCCGGCAAAGAAGCTCCTCGCAAAATACCAGACAGACGAGGATGTGGAGCGCGCATTTTCCGAGCTGCGCGCATACTGGTCTCACCTCCTTGACACCTTCCATGTCGAGACAGAGGACGACAGAGTCAACCGCATGGTCAACATCTGGAACCAGTATCAGTGCATGGTCACCTTCAATATGTCGAGGTCCGCGTCCTACTTCGAGTCGGGCATCGGCCGCGGCATGGGCTTCCGGGACAGCTGCCAGGACCTTCTCGGCTTCGTCCATCTGATTCCGGAGCGTGCGCGCCAGCGTATTATCGACATCGCGTCCACGCAGTTTAAGGACGGCTCCGCGTACCATCAGTACCAGCCGCTCACAAAGAAGGGAAATGCAGACATCGGCTCCGGCTTCAACGACGATCCGCTATGGCTCATCGCGGGAACCTCCGCGTATCTGCGTGAGACCGGCGACACATCGATTCTTGACGAGATGGTCCCGTACGACAACGATATGTCCGTCGCGACGACGCTCTTCGAGCATCTGACCCGCTCCTTCCGCTTCACGGCGGAGCACAAGGGACCGCACGGACTTCCGCTCATCGGCCGCGCGGACTGGAACGACTGCCTGAACCTCAACTGCTTCTCTGAGCATCCGGGCGAGTCCTTCCAGACCTTCGGTCCGTCGGAGGGACCTGTAGCCGAGTCGGTCTTCATCGGCGGCATGTTCGTCAAGTACGGCAATGAATATGCGGATATCTGCGATCTTATCGGAAAGAAGAAGGAGGCAGCGGATGCGCGCGCAGAGGTTGCGTCCATGACGAAGGCGCTTCTCACAGCCGGCTGGGACGGCAAATGGTTCGTCCGCGCCTATGATGCCTTCGGCCACAAGGTCGGCTCCGATGAGTGCGAGGAGGGCAAGATCTACATTGAGCCGCAGGGCTTCTGCGTACTCGCAGGCGTCGGTGTGGAGACCGGCGAGGCGAAAACGGCTCTCGATTCCGTGAAGGAGCGTCTCGACAGCAAGTACGGCATCATGATCCTGCAGCCGGCCTACAGGCGCTACCACGTCGAGCTCGGTGAAATTTCCTCCTATCCGCCGGGATATAAGGAAAATGCAGGCATTTTCTGCCACAACAACCCCTGGATCTCCATCGCGGAGACGGTCATCGGCCGCGGCGACCGCGCCTTCGAGGTCTACCGCAAGACCTGCCCGGCATATCTGCAGGACGTAAGCGATATCCACAAGACAGAGCCGTACGTCTACTCGCAGATGGTCGCCGGAAAGGACGCAAAGTTCTTCGGCCAGGGCAAGAACAGCTGGCTCACCGGAACGGCGGCATGGACATTTGCGGATATCTCCCAGTACATCCTTGGCGTCTATCCGACACTTGAGGGACTCCGGATTGACCCTTGCGTCCCGCACGACTTCGGTGATTTCAAGGTACACAGAGTGTACCGCGGCGTAGCCTACGACATCGAGGTAAAGCAGAACGGGACCGAAAAGGGTGTCGCGCACATGACAGTGGACGGCACGCCTGTAAGCAGCAATGTCATTCCGTTTGATCCGTCAAAGCCGCATCAGACTGTCGTCGTCGAGATGGGCTGATATCGGCTGCCTGCCATAATAAAAATAAAAAGCGGGTACTGCCTCAGATGGCAGCGCCCGCTTTTATATCTCCTGAATAATTATCTGTACGAAATAAAAATGCCTCCTAAATCGATGCCGTCCTCCTTCAGGCACGAGCTGTAGTCCGTGATCCTGTGGACGGTCTTCTCCTCTTCCTCCGGATGCACGCCGGGTTTTGCCGCATACCACACGGCGGGGATCCCTGCATTTTCAGCGCCCTCGTAGTCGCGCCGCGCATTGTCACCGATATAGACGCACTCCCCGGGAGCCCGCCCGAGCTTCGTGAGAAGGAACAGGAAAAACTTAAGGCTCGGCTTCTCTGCCCCGGCCTCCTCACTCGTCAGAACCGTATCGATATACTGCCCGATCCCGAGCTTCGCGATCTTCCGGTACTGGATATAGGAGGTCATATTTGTGCCGACCACCGTCTGTATGCCCCGGAGCCGAAGCACGCGAAGAAGCTCCGTGATCCCCGGCTCCGGGGTCATATGGTCAAGAAATGTATTCCAGTACAGGTCCGTCAGATTGAGCGCGTGCGGAAAGACCGGCTTCTTCAGCTCTTCGAGGAACTTCTCAAACCGGACGATGCGGCTGTGAATGCCCGCGTTGTCGTCTCCGAGCTCCCGCTTCTGGCGCGCGAAGCACTGGTCGTGCAGCTCCCTCGTCCTCTCCGGCTCAAGCCCGAAGCGCTTCTTTGCATAATCCGCAACGGCGGCGAAGGCCACCTCGTCCGCTGCCTCATAGCTGTACAGTGTATCATCCAGATCAAAAATGACCGCTCTGACTGTATCCACTTCTTTCTTCCTTTCTGCCTGTCCTCATGTTCAGCGGAACATGGTCTTTCCATTTCGCACGCGGTCCATGACCTGATCAACCGATGTCACGCCGCCGGATGCGCCCGGCACCTCGACGGTAAAGCTCGCTGCCGCCGAGGCAAATGTCGCGGCCTCCCGCATCGACATGCCCTCCGCAAGTCCCGTCATGAAGCCGGCGACATAGGTATCCCCCGCGCCGGTCGTGCTCACGATTTTGTCCGGAACATACGCCGGGATCATGTAGTCATTTGCAAAATCCGTGACAAAGCTGCCCTGTGTCCCGAGCTTGATGCCGAGCATCTTGATGCCGAAGCGGGACAGAATGATCTTGATCTTCTGCAGGTCACGCGTCCCTGTGATCTGCGCTGCCTCATCGATGCTCGGGAGGAAAATATCCGTCACATTGAGGACGGGTGCAATCTGCTGCAGCGGAAATGCCGTTCTGCACGGCATCGTGTCCATGACCGTCGTGCAGCCGCACTCATGTGCACGCCTGAACAGCGGAACAACGCCCGCCGCATCCATCTGCCGCATGCGGTAAAAGCTGTTCAGGCTGAGGAACTTGCTGCTCCGGAGCATCTGATCCGTCACCATTCGCGGGGTAATCGTATCAAAGATATCTGTGCTCGACAGGAAATGGCGCTCCCCGGATGGCTCAACCATGACGAGACTGACGGCCGTCTCATATTTCTTTCTCTCGCCGGCATGGCCCGCATCCCCTGCCGGAGGCTCCGCAATATCTGAAAATGAACGGTCTCCGGCCTCCTCCATTGCGACAAACCGGCTCTCGTCCTCCGGGCCTGCGGAGGCTGCCTCCTGCTCCTTTGCGGACGCGTCCGCACCTTCGCCCGTTCCCGCTGCGTCCGAATAGGTTCCGGCCATGATGGCGCGCACATCCTCGGCAAGGCTCCCGGTGTCCATCCAGGAGTTGTCATCCTCCGTCTTGACCGGCGCGTCCGCATCAATGCCGTCCACGCAGATCTTGAGCGCGGACGTATTCACATAGTGGTCCCGCAGAAAATTCTGCAGATAAATTCCGTTCGGGTCGTCTCCGATCGAAGAGACCAGAGCGGTCCCTCTTCCGAGCGCTGCGGCATTGACCGCAACATTCAGCGCGTCTCCGCCCGGAACAGATGTAATATTCACCGGCGTGGAATCGCGCTCAAAGAGCTCCGGTGTGGCATTCTGCACGATCAGGTCCATAACCGTCATGCCCAGTGCAATGATATCCATGAGCCGTATCCTCCTCGAAAATTTCTGTTTCTGTTCTGATCATCAGGCCCGGCAAGACCTAAAAGACCCTTTCAGCATATCATATCCCGCGCAGATCACACAACAGAAAGGTGCCCCCTCTCACGCGCAGGCATTACTGTTCACACGCCTCAGCTTCCCTTCGCCGCTGACACAGCGGCTCAGGGTGATCTTCGGACTCCTCCGTATAACGCCCTCACCGCTCCTGATATCGCTGACCGCTTTCCGATGTCTGATAGCGTGTGAACTGCAACACGCAGGTTGCTGATATTGGTCTGAGTGATGCACAGGCAGGTCACGAGCGCCGGATCAGCTCCCAGATTCCCATCATAGCCTCCGCCGGTATAAACTTCGCGAAAATGCGATGCGCCGTGCAGACTGGTCCCGGCGTTGAGACCGGAAGTCCCATATAGGTGTCCCGGAGTGCCCACGAGACGACGCTCTTCTTCCCGGATGCGAGAGGAAAGCTTCTGATCTTCCCGCTGCCCTTCGTCTCCTTCGCGCCCGGGATAAACTCCGTGTCCTTCACCCAGTACGGGCAGACGGCCGTGACACTGATCCCCGTCCCAAGCAGCTCGAAACGGAGCGCGCGGCTGTAGCGGTAGAGAAAGGCCTTTGAGGCCGCATACACGTTCAGCTGCGGGAACGGCTGGAAGCCGGCCGTAGAGCAGATGTTCATGATATGACTTCCCTTTCCCATATACGGGATCGCCAGCGTGCACAGATCGACCGCCGCCCTGCAGTTGAGGTCGATCATCCGGTCGCTGTCGCGGCGCGGGACCTCCGCATAATTTCCGATCTTTCCAAAGCCGGCCGCGTTAACGAGCAGACTGATCCGCGGCTTCTCCTCCCCGAGCAGGGTCTCAAGCTCCCCGATGGACGATTCCTCCGTGAGATCGAGGGGAATCGCGCGGACAGGGATCTCTGTGAGCTCCTGAAGTGCCAGAAGCCGCTCCTTTCTCCTCGCAATCGCCCAGATCTCCTCGTATTTTTCCCGATGAAGCTGCCGCACAATCTCCTGCCCGAGACCCGACGACGCTCCCGTGATCAAAGCAATTCCCGCCATATCCGCTCCTTTCCGGCCGCTGCCCGTCTTCGCCGGCGAGGGCCTGTATCTGTAACTATTTTACACCGTTCCGTCATTCCTGTACACACGCGCAGGGTCCCTGCCCGGGAAATATCCAGCACCACAAGATTGATAAACAGGAGCTAAACTCGTCCCGGGCTTTCTTGACGCGCATTGACACAGAGAGTATCGTCAGTTTTGGAAACAGGCTTGTTTAAAGTCGTGGCTTATTTCCGTAAAATGAATCAAACCGGATCAACACTTTGGATGGAGCGTATAAAAAATGAACAAAACAAAGCACGCGGCGTCTCCTCTGACTCCCATCGCCGAGCCTCAGAAGATCTCGTCGTATTTCCGCGCCGAATGGCGCAGCCTCGCCATCGTCACAGTCACGGGGCTCATTTACAATATCGGGCTGATCGCAGGCCCGTGGTTCGAGGGCCAGATGGCCCAGTGTCTCGAAAATATCTTTAAAGGAAGGGCGGGCTTTCCGGACATGGCGCGGCTCGTCGCGCTGTACGTGACGGTCATCGCGGCCGTCCAGCTCGCGCGGAGCTTAAAGAGACTCTATGTGCGCCGGTTCGCCAACGCGACGGGCAGACGCATGAAGGAGATTCTGTACGCGAACCTCATTCACAAGAGCAGCGCTGAGCTAAGAGACGCCGACGTGGGCTCCGTCATGACGAAAGCCGTGTCCGATGTCGACGCCTGCGCGGAGGGCATGCGCAAATTCACGACGGAGATCTTCGACACAGGCGTCGCGCTCGCCGCGTACTGCGTCATGCTCCTTTTCTACGACTGGCGCCTTGCGCTGCTCTGTCTTATTTTCCCTCCCGTCTCCTATGTGATCGCCGGAAAAATGAAGTCTCTCGTGCAGCGGACCGGAGCGGCAGCCCGCGAATCTGCCGGCCGGCTCAACGCGGCGACGCTTGACCGCGCAGGAAATGCAGTCACCTACCGGATTTCCGGCTGCGAGGCCGGCCGGGACAGGGATTACGAGAAGCATCTGAGGGACTACGAGAAAACCTCCGTGCGGGCAGAAATCTGGGTGTCCGCCATGCCCCCGCTCTATCAGGTGGTCTCCATGGCGAGCGGCCTCTTCATCCTGTACTTCGGGTCCAGAAATGTACTTCACACGGGATGGACGGCGTGGAACCTCGCCGCGTTCACGACATTTCTGTCCTGCTACACAAAGCTCGCCGTCAAGTCCTCCCACGCCGCAAAGCTCTTCAACGCGGTCCAGAAGGCGCAGGTGTCCTGGAAGCGGATCAAGGGACTCATGCAGCCCGTCCAGGCGGAGGCCGCCCCTGTTGTGCAGGACCCGGCAGAGCTTGTCGTCACAGGCCTTGCAGACCCCCGCTTCGGGAGCGTCTCATTTACCGCGGGGCCGGGACAGATCATCGGCGTCACAGGTCCCGTCGCGAGCGGAAAGTCCTCGTTCGGCCGCGCATTTCTCTGCGAGGAGCCCTATGAGGGCTCCATCACGTTCGCGGGGGCGGAGCTTAAGAGTATGTCTCCGCAGGTGCTCTCCGGCATCGTGGGCTATCTCGGGCACGACACAGAGCTTATGAGTGACACCATCCGCAGCAATGTCCTGATGGGCGATGAGTCCGTGGCCGCGGATGCCCCGGACATCCGCTCCGACTGCCTGACAGACGACGGGACGGGTCTCCAGCAGATGCTGGCCGCCGTCTGTCTTGACCGGGAGGTCGCGGAGATGCCCGCCGTCACGGAGACCCGCGTCGGCACCGGCGGCGTACTGCTCTCCGGCGGCCAGCAGCAGCGGCTCGCCCTCGCGCGCACGCTGGCGCACAGGAGGCCGGTCCTCATTCTCGACGACCCGTTCTCGGCCCTCGATAAGGAGACCGAGCGGACCGTCTTCCGCAATCTGAGAGAAATCGCGCGGGATTCGATTGTGATTCTCATTTCCCACAGACTGTACCTGTTTCCGGAGACCGACCAGGTCATCTGGATGGAGGACGGCCGGTCCGTCGTGCAGACGCATGAGCAGATGCTGAAGGAGATTCCGCACTACCGGGAGCTCTTTGCACTTCAGGAGGAGGGTGACACAAATGAGCAGAAAAAATAAACAGATATCCGGCGGATCCGCAAAGGGCAATCCGTCTCTTGCGATTATCCTCGGGGCGACCCGCAGTCATCCGCTCCTTTCTCTCGGGATCCTGGTGACGGTCGTCGGGGCCGTCATCGCGTCGCTCCTGCCGCCGCTCGTCCTCGCCGATCTCATCGACCGGCTGACCGCGCGCAGGGCGGTCTCATTTGCCCTTGTCCTCGCGTGGTTCGGTCTGATTGCCCTCACAGGCGTCCTTGAGGCCGCACGCGAGAGTCTCTTGTGCATCTACGGGCAGACGATCACACATGCGCTCCGGAGCGGCCTGTGCATGAAGCTCACGAGCCTCCCTGCGGGTACGCTCACGGAAATGGACCCCGGCGCGCTCGCCTCGCGCTTCGTGCTCGACGCCGATACGGTCGAGGAGCTGTTCACGTCCGGCATCATCAGCATGTTCGCGGACGCGTGCCAGATCATCAGCATTTTCGCGGTCCTCTTCATCCGGAACCGCGGGCTTGCGCTCCTGCTTCTTGCCGTGCTGCCTCTCATTTTCCTGTTCACAAGGCACGTCCAGAGGCGGACGCTCGCCTCGCAGCTCGACAACCGGAAGGCGCTCGCGCGCGTCACGAACTTCGTGCCGGAGACGATCCACAATATCCGGACTATCCACGCGCTCGGCAAGGAGCGCTACATGAGAAGGCGCTACAACAGCGCGATCCTGGACAGCTTCAGGGCCATCGAGCGAACGAATTTCTATGACTCCATCTACTCGCCGGTTGTTCTCGTGACGCAGGCGGCCGTCGTCGCCGCCGTCATGCTGCTCGCCGCCTCGGGAAATGCAGGGATCCGCTCATTTTTCGGCATGTCGGTCGGCACCTCAGTGGCGGTCATCGCGTACATCTCGCAGATCTTCTCGCCGATCGAGAGCATCGGCATGGAGATCCAGACCATCCAGGAGGCCGTCGCCGGCGTACAGAGAATCAACGAATTCCTGCGCCTTGAGGAGCGGCCGGCCGCACTCATGGACGGAGAAGCGGCCGCAGGGCATACGGCGAAGGATACGAAGACAGATGGAGAATCCGCAGGTCAGACACCGCAGGGCGCAGACGCAGTCGGCGAAGCCGCCTTCTCTGTACCGGAAGAATCCGGTTATCTTACGGACAAAGCTTCGCATGGCACGGCCATCGAGTTCCGCGACGTCTCCTTCGGATACAAGAACGGCGATTCCGTTCTGAAGAACTTAAGCTTCTCCATCCCGCGCGGCGGTCATTACACGCTCATCGGACGCACGGGCGCCGGCAAGAGCACGATCTTTAAGCTCCTTCTCGGGCTGTACACCCCGGACTCGGGGCAGGTCCTCATTTTCGGGGAAAATGCAAACCTCGTCCCCGACAGCAGCCGGAGAGCGCTCTTCGGCTGCGTCGAGCAGACCTTCCATCCGGTGCCGGGAACCGTTCTCGACCAGATCACGCTGCGCGACGGGCGCATTTCCGAGAGCCAGGCGGAGCTCGCAGCGGAGACGGTCGGCCTCGCGGAGACGATCCGGAGCCTGCCGCAGGGCTTTCAGACAGAATGCATGGAGGCACTGTTCTCCCACGGGCAGTGGCAGCTCCTCTCCATCGCGAGGGCCATCGCGTCCGACCCGGAAATCCTGCTCCTCGATGAGATCACGGCAAATCTCGACGCGGACACCGAGAAGACCGTTCTCACCGCTCTCGGCCGCGCGTCCCGCGGGAGAACCGTCCTCGCCATCTCGCACAGGCTCTACGGAAATGCAGACACGTCCGCGCAGGCATCCGACGGCCTGCAGCTTGTCAGGTCGCCGCTGTGATGCCGGACCGGCCCTTTTCCCGATACCGCCGCATGATCCCGGATGCGTGTGAGCTGCGGCTGTAATCCGTTTCATCGCCGGTCATGTTCCGCTTGTGTTATTCCTGATTTGATGGTAAGGTTCTTGAAGCGGACAAATGTGCCGTCCATTGCCGGCACGTTTCAGACAGGAGACATAGAAAATGATTAAAGCACATGTACTCGAACTTGACTCGGCCAAGCTCATGATTATCGAAGGACCGGACATGGTCGCGTGGATCGACGTCACGCAGGACACCTATATGATGTCCGTGCAGGACTACTGCGCAACGACCGGCAAAAGGGATGGCGCCTCCGAGAAGGCACTCTACAATTACTGCCACGCGGAAGGAATTCCCTGCGGAGTTATCCGGAATGACGGCGATAAGTCAGACGCTCTGGTCAACACAGACACAGGCCGTGT
This sequence comes from uncultured Eubacteriales bacterium, assembly GCA_900315305.1. Classification (GTDB taxonomy): domain Bacteria; phylum Bacillota; class Clostridia; order Lachnospirales; family Lachnospiraceae; genus Chordicoccus. The sequence goes on along the minus strand of OMYS01000022.1, from coordinate 14,065 downwards.
CGTCGTCAACGTTCCGCTTTTAAACAGGCTGCAGCCGGTGATCGTCTGACAAAGCTGCAGGCCGGCAATCTGAAAGGAGACATACTATGGCAAAGAATCCGATCGTCACAATTACAATGAATGACGGCGGCGTCATCCGGGCAGAGCTCTACCCGGAAATCGCTCCGAACACAGTCAATAATTTCATTTCCCTCATCCGTCACAACTTCTACGACGGCGTTATCTTCCACCGCGTCATCCCGGGCTTCATGATCCAGGGCGGTGATCCGGACGGCACAGGCATGGGCGGCCCGGGCTATTCCATCCGCGGCGAGTTCTCCGGCAACGGCTTCCGGAATGACCTGCGCCACACAAAGGGTGTTCTCTCGATGGCGCGCACCATGTTCCCGGATTCAGCGGGCAGCCAGTTCTTCATCATGCACGCGGACGCGCCGCACCTCGACGGCCAGTACGCTGCGTTCGGCAAGGTCATCGAGGGCCTCGATGTCGTCGACCGGATTGCGGAGACACCGACCGATCCGATGGACAAGCCGCTCACCGAGCAGAAAATGAATACCGTCACTGTCGAGACCTTCGGCATCGATTATCCGGAGCCGGAGACCTGCTGAGACCTTACTCTCTCACAGGCTCCTCGTACATTTCCGCGCCGTCTGCCTCGCAGACGGCCGCCGCATTCGTCGCCTCACGGATCAGCTTCCGAGTCCGCTCTTCATTTCCGGCCGGAATCACGATTCGGAAGACGACCTTGTCCGTGTATTCCGTTCCCGCAACCGTTATGCCGTTCTTCTCAAAGAGGTACTGCATTTTTCCGATCAGATCATAGCCGGCCGTCACCTTCATGCGAAGACCCGCACGCACCGTGACCAGGCCGGCATTTTCGGCCGCTGCCTTCGCCGCGGACGAATAGGCGCGAACGAGCCCGCCCGTGCCAAGGAGCGTGCCCCCGAAGTAGCGCGTGACGACGATTAGGACATGATGAAGCTCACGGCCGGTCAGAATTTCGAGAATCGGCCGCCCGGCCGTACCGGACGGCTCCCCGTCATCACCGGCGCGGGTCACCTCATCCGGCGTTCCCGGCTCACCGACAATATAGGCAAAGCAGTGGTGCCTCGCGTCATAGTACCGCTTTCGCACAGAGGCAATATACGCCTCGGCCTCCTCCTGCGTCGCGGCCCTGACAGCCTCTCCGAGAAACCGCGACTTGCGGTCCGTGTACTCCGAGAGCCCCTCGTGCATAAACGTTCTGTAATCGATTGCCATAGCCTTCTCTCCCTGCGCGCTGTAATCTTTTTTCAGTATACCATATCCCTTCCCTCAAACCACCACTGGAATCTTGGATTCATATTTCCTTTTTGATATAATAAGGCCATGGATTACACACAGTTAGGTATCGAAAAAAAAGAGGAACAGCTCTCATCGACCCAGCCGTCGATTGAGAGGCGCGTGGGGGCCGTCACCCTCCGCGTGCTGTTCGCCGCTCTGATCTGCCTGGTCGTCGTTCTCGTATGCGGAACGGTCGGAATGGTCCGCGGAATCATCGCCAACGCGCCCGATGTCGACAGCATCAACATCGCGCCAAGCGGATACGCGACGTTCATTTATGACGCGGAAGGCAACCAGCTCCAGAAGCTCACGTCCTCGGACTCGAACCGGACCGCCGTATCGCTCGACGATGTCCCGGTGTCCCTGCAGCATGCAGTCGTCGCAATCGAGGATGAGCGCTTCTACCAGCACAGCGGCGTCGACCCGAAGGGCATTCTCCGCGCGGTCATCACCGGCATCAAGAACGGAGGCCGGTTCACGGAGGGCGCTTCGACGATTACGCAGCAGCTCCTCAAGAACAACGTATTCACGACATGGACCAAGGAGAAGACGCTGATCGACCGGATCAAGCGCAAGTTCCAGGAGCAGTATCTCGCGGTGAAGCTCGAGGAGAAGCTTAAAAATAAGGACCTGATTCTGGAAAACTACCTGAACACGATCAATCTCGGCGCCGGAACCTACGGCGTGCAGGCCGCATCGAAAAAGTACTTCAACAAGGACGTCAAGGACCTGACGCTGTCCGAGTCGGCGGTCCTCGCCGGCATCACACAGAACCCGGCGAAGTACAATCCGATCACGCACCCCGAGCAGAATGCGGAGCGGCGCAAGCGCGTTCTGAACAAAATGCTCGAGCTCGGCTACATCACAGAGGACCAGATGAACGAGGCGCTCGCCGACGACGTGTACACGCGGATTCAGCAGGCGCAGGACGTCGAGGCGACGCAGAACACCGTGTACAGCTACTTCATCGACGAGCTGACTGAGCAGGTCATCAGCGATCTCGAGTCGCAGAAGGGATACACGGAGAACCAGGCGTACCAGCTCCTCTACTCCGGCGGACTCCGTATTTACACGACGCAGGACCCTGATCTCCAGGCGATCTGTGACGAGGAGGTCTCCGATGAGTCGAACTACCCGGACGGCACACAGTACTCGCTCGAGTGGGCGCTGACTGTCCGCCATTCCGACGGCACGACCGAAAATTTCAGCGATGAGACGCTTGTCACGTATTTCCAGCAGAAAATGAGTGACTCTTCGTTCAGCGACCTGTTCTCCTCCGAAGAGGAGGGCCAGGCCTACATCGACGAGTACAAAGCGGACATTGTCGGTGCAGGTGACACGGTCGTCGCAGAGAGAACGAACTGGACGCCGGAGCCGCAGATTTCTCTCGTCCTCATGGACCAGACGACCGGCTATGTCAAGGCCATCGAGGGTGGCCGCGGCGAGAAGACGGCGTCGCTCACGCTGAACCGCGCGACCAATGTCACACGGCAGCCGGGCTCGACCTTCAAGATCGTCTCGACCTACGCGCCCGCTCTTGAGAGCGGTCTCGTGAACCTCGGGACCTACATCAAGGACGAGGAATATTCCTACAGCAACGGAACGCCGGTCCACAACTCTGACGGACAGTACCGCGGGTGGATCACAGTCCGCCAGGCGATCACGAATTCCATCAACGTCGCCGCGGTCAAGACCATCACGGCCCTCACGCCGCAGGCGGCATACAACCAGCTGCTCAAGTTCGGCTTCACGACACTCGATCCCGCAAAGGACGTCGTACAGCCGCTCGCCCTCGGCGGTATCACAAACGGTGTCACGAACCTGGAGCTGACAGCCGCATACGCGGCAATCGCAAACGGCGGTACCTACACGAAGCCGATCTTCTATACGAAGATCCTCGATCAGGACGGAAATACCGTCATCGACAACACAGCGGAAACAAGCCGCGCAGTCAGTGAGGATACAGCATGGCTCCTGACGAGCGCGATGCAGGACGTCGTAAAGTCCGGAACCGCAACGGAATGTCAGCTCGATACCAACATGCCGGTCGCCGGCAAGACCGGTACAACCAACGACTACCGCAATGTCTGGTTCGTCGGCTATACGCCGTACTATACGATGGGCGTCTGGGCCGGCTATGATGACAACTCAACTCTCCCTGATTCGGGAATCTACCGGACCTATCACAAGCTGATCTGGCAGAAGATCATGTCCCGCATCACCGAAAATGAAGAGATCAAGAACTTCGTCAAGCCGGATGACATCAAGAAAATGACCGTCTGCGGCTACTCGGGCATGCTCCCCTCATCCTCCTGCCCGTTTGATTCGGAGGATTATGTCGCCGGGGACAAGATCCCGACAAAGAAGTGCAATGTCTGCAAATACACGGATTTCGACGCGAGCCCGATTGAGCTCTATGTACCTTCCGCGGGAAACAATTCATCTGATGAAAGCATTGCCGATGAGGATCAGCAGACCGCAGCGCAGGCAAAGGCCGCCTATCAGAACGACGATACGGACAACGGCGGAAACACTGCCGGTGGAAATACAGATTTCACCGCCGGCGATGACACCGGTAATGGCAATACCGCAGACGGCACTGATAATGGCGGCGCAGACAACACTGCGCTCGCCGGAACGCAGGACGATGCGGCTGCCGGAAATACCGGCGGCGATGAGACCGGCGGTGATGAAGCTGCCGGCAATGAGAACGATGACGACGGAGAACACGACGGAGAGCATGCCGACGCCGACCAAGGCGAATAAGCTGTCATCTGCGAAACGGCGCCTGACAGACAAATCGGTTTCCTATCATCACTGCTTTTACAGTCTGTGTGCATAAAAAAGAGCCCCGGATAACCCGGAGCTCTTTTTCGGTGCGTGTCATAAAGTCTTTCCCCCACTGACAAGCAAGCTTGCCGTGGGCTCAGACTTTTGACACTGTAATCATATCATGATTTGGTCAGGACCAGCTTCGCGGACCCGTAGATGCCCGCGTCGTTGCCCAGTCTTGCCAGTACGATCGGCGTGTTCTTGCACGCTGAGAACGCGTACTCCTTGTAGTAGCGCGTCACAATGTCGATCAGCGGCTCACCGGCCTTCGAGACACCGCCGCCGATGACGATGATCTCCGGATCGGTCACGCACGCATAGGCGCCGAGCATCGATCCGAGATACTTTGCGAAACGGTTCACGATGATTTCCGCGAGATCATCCCCCGTCTTGTACGCATCAAAGACAGCCTTGGCGCTCAGTCCGCCGTCATCCTTAAGAGCGGTCTTGACCTCCGGATGCTTCGTGAGCTCATCCTTTGCGACCCGGACAATTCCAGTCGCGGACGCCACCTGCTCAAGGCACCCTGTATTGCCGCAGTTGCACGGCTCCGTCAGCTCGTCTGTCACATGGCCGTGGCCAATCTCTCCGCCGGCTCCGTGTGAACCCTCAACCAGCTTTCCGTCGACAATAATGCCGCCGCCGACGCCTGTGCCGAGCGTGACGACGATGACATCGCTGCAGCCTTCCGCGCCGCCCTTCCACATCTCACCGAGGGCCGCGACATTCGCGTCATTGCCCGCGCACACGTGAAGTCCTGTAAGGCCGCCGAGGATTCCGACGATATCCGTCTCACCCCAGTGAAGATTGACAGCGACCGGGACCCTTCCGTGACGGACCGGGCCTGGAACGCCGACGCCAACGCCCTCAACATCGTCTGTCGTCAGGTTCTTCTCACTCATCTTTGCCTTGACTGCAGCTGCGATATCCGGAAGAATATTCTTGCCGGCCTCCTCGGTTCTTGTCGGAATCTCCCACTTGTCGACGAGGTCCCCGTTCGTTCTGAAAAGTCCGCATTTAACGGTTGTGCCTCCGATATCGATTCCGAAGCAATAGTCTTTCATTTGTCTTTTTCCTCCCTGTGTACTGCCATATTTTGCTGAACACGGCGGTAAAGCTCCTGTGCCGCGTTATAGCCCATTTTCTTCTGTCTGTGGTTGACAGCGGCCGTCTCGACAATGACGGCCAGATTGCGGCCCGGACGAATCGGCAGTGAGTGGCAGACAACCTTGTTGCCAAGGAATTCCGTGTACTCCTCCGCGAGGCCGAGGCGGTCATACTCCCTGTCTCTGTTCCAGTCCTCCAGCTTGATTACCAGATCGATCTGCTGTGTGTTCTTGACATGCTCGACGCCGTACAGCGTCTTGACATCGATGATTCCGATTCCGCGGAGCTCGATGAAATGCCGCGTGAGGTCGGGGGCCGATCCCACAAGCGTCGCATCCGAGACCTTCCGGATGATGACGACGTCATCGCTGACGAGGCGGTGTCCGCGGCGGATCAGCTCGAGAGCTGCCTCTGATTTTCCGATGCCGCTCTCACCCATAATCAGCACGCCCTCGCCGTAGACATCGACGAGAACGCCGTGGACGGAAATACTCGGCGCGAGCTCAACGCCCAGCCAGCGAATGATCTCCGCCATAAAACCGCTCGTCGTGCGCTCCGTAACGAGCGTCGGCACACCGTATTTTCTGGAGATATTGAGCATCTCCTCAGACGGCTCCGTCAGCGTCGTAAAGATGACGCACGGGATCCCGCTGGAAATGAACCGCTCATACATCCGGTTGCGCTCAAGCTCCGGCATCTGCATGATATATGTATATTCGACGTATCCGATGATCTGCACGCGCTCCTTGACAAAATGCTCATAATATCCGGTCAGCTGAAGCGCAGGCCTGTTGATATCAGGAGTTGTCAGTTCGATCTTTGTCATGTCAATGTCAGGCGTCAGGTTCTTAAGCTTCAGCGCCTCCGCCAGTTTCGACAGACTAACGACAGTCTTCATATGTCCGTTCCTTCTTTCTGGTCCTTACCGGTAAATCCGTATCCGTTCCGGATGTAGTCACTTCCGAAAATCCGCTGTAATTTTTGTACAGACCGGACAATTTTATGAAATTATCTTTGTATATTTTATCACAGCGTCCGGGTGAAAACAACCGCTCTGCTGTCTAATCTGCCCATTTCAGGGCTCATTCGGCCACAGTGCACACGCCCTTCAGAATCGTATGCACTCTGCGAATATCAGGGCGGTATCGCTTGTCTGGCAGCGTGTGAACATATCGCTCATTCATCCTCCTCCGTGACGGCTGCCTTCTGCGGCGTATTCTGCCCGTGGAAGAAGTTCCACACAGTCTCGGCGGCCGGCCTGTTCATCGACGGCGCGTGCGAAAGCTCATCGAGCGAGGCGTCGCGGATGCCTTCGACAGAGCCGAAGCTTCTGAGCAGAGCCTTCCTCCTCGTCTCCCCGATCCCCTCGATATCATCGAGCACGGAACGGACCTGCCCCTTGCTCCGCAGCTGCCGGTGATAGGTGATCGCAAACCGGTGCGCCTCGTCCTGGATTCTTGTGATCAGCTTGAACCCCTCCGAATTCTTATCGATCGGAATCTCGCGGTCATGGAACCAGATCCCGCGGGTCCTGTGATAATCGTCCTTGACCATGCCGGCGACCGGTATAAAGGAAAACCCTGTGTCCCGCAGCACCTGCTCCGCGATATGCACCTGTCCTCTGCCTCCGTCCATGAGCAGAAGGTCCGGGAGCCTTGTGAAGCCCGGGGACTGCTCCTCGGCCCTTCTGAAGCGCCTTGTCAGGACCTCCTCCATCGACGCGTAGTCGTTCGGTCCCTGTACCGTCCGGATTTTGAATTTCCTGTAGTCCGTCCGCTTCGGCTTTCCCTTCTCATAGACAATCATCGAGCCGACGGATTCAAAGCCGCTGATATTCGAGATATCGAAGGCCTCCATGCGGTCCGCCTTCTGTATGCCGAGGAGGTCTGCGATCTCCTTCACGGCCCCGGTCGTCCTGAGCTCCTCTCTCTGCAGGCGCTCCCTGTCGCGCGCAAGCGTATTCTCCGCGTTCTCGAGGGCGAGCTCCACCAGCTTTTCCTTGAGGCCTCTCTGCGGCACACGGATCGTCACCTTGCTGCCCCGTCGCTTCGTCAGCATCTCCTCGAGCAGCTCCCTGTCCGGGATGTCAGTTCCGATCATCAGCTCCTTCGGGACAAACGGCGTTCCCGCATAATACTGGGAAATGAAATCCCTGAGAATCTGCGGCTTGTCGTCCGCGTCGTCCGTCGTGAGGAAGAAATGCTCCCGCCCGACCAGTCTTCCGTCCCGCACGAAGAAGACCTGTGCCACGGCCTCTGTGCGGTCCATATGGCTGTTATTTTCCTTCGCCTGGTCAGTGGCAATCGCAATGACATCGCGGTCCTCGCCGTCCCCGGACGTGATTTTCTGATGCTCGCCGATGACGCGGATGCTCTCGATCAGGTCGCGATACTCCGCGGCGTCCTCGTACCGCATCTCCTCGGAGGCCTTCTGCATTTTCTTTGTCAGCATATCGACCTCCTGCCCGACATGGCCGTTCAGGAAGGAAATGACATGATCGACATTCTTTCTGTAGTCCTCCGGCCGGATGCTGTCCTTCATGCACGGCGCCGGGCACTGACCGATGTAGTAGTAGAGGCACGGGCGGTCCTTTCCCTGATTCTCCGGCAGCTTCATACTGCAGGTTCTGATGTGGCACAGCTTGCGGAGAAGCTCGATCGTGTCGCGGACCGCGCCGGCCGTCGGATACGGCCCGTAATATCTGGAGGAATCCTTCTTCATGCTGCGGGAGACCATGATCCGCGGGTACATTTCCCCGACCGTGACCTTGATATACGGGTAGGTCTTGTCGTCCTTCAGCATGGTGTTGTACTTCGGGCGGTTCTGCTTGATCAGATTGGACTCAAGGACAAGCGCCTCGAGCTCACTGTCCGTCACGATATACTCAAAATGGTCGATGTGCTGGACCATCTGGATGACCTTCGCGGTCTTGTTCTTCGTGCTCTGAAAATACTGCCGCACCCTGTTGCGCAGACTGACCGCCTTGCCGACGTAGATGATCTCATCATTTGCGTCGTGCATAATATAGACGCCGGGCTGCTTCGGAAGCTTCTTCAGCTCATCCTCGATAATGAAGTTCTGTCCCATAAATTCCGGCCTCTCTTTCTTTCCGCAAGGTCCGGGCCTTGCTCACAGTCATGTCCGGAAAATGCACGGCCGCCGGCTATACAGATCGTACAGTCCGGCGGCCGTCACTTTATGATGTATCCCGCTCATCACTTAGAGGACTTCGTGTCATTCTCCGAGTCATGACGGATATAGGTATTGAATGCGTCGTCAAATGACATTTCATCATCCTTTGACTTGTGCTTCCCGTCCTCAGGCCTCCTGCCGCTGTCATTTGCCGCAGCCTGCGCGGTGCCGTTACTCCTGACTGTATTTTCAGCTGCCCCTGCAGCCTGCGTGCTTACGGCGCCTTCCTGCGCCTGCGGTGCGCGCTCTCCCGTGAAGGAGCTGCCTGCGCCCTCCGTAGCACTCGCCGCACTGCCCATACCAGCGGAAGCACCTTCAGGATTCGCCGCACTGCCCGCTCCGGCAGAAGCACCTTCCGCACCCCCGGCAGTCTGTGCAGGCCCCGCATTTTCCGGAAGGTGCTCGCACTCCCGGTAAATCTTCATGAATTCCTTGCCTGTGATCGTCTCACGTGTAATCAGATATTCCGCGATCCGGTCGAGCGTCGCGCGGTGCGCGCGGAGAAGCGACTTGGCCTTCTCATACGCGCCCTTCAGCATCAGCATAACCTCGTGATCGACCTCAGTCGCGGTCTCATCGCCGCAGTTCATGACCGGCCTGCCGTCGAGATACTGGTTCTCCGTCGTGGCGAGTCCCATAAGGCCGAACTTATCGGACATGCCGTACTGCGTGATCATCGCTCTCGCGATGCTTGTCGCCTGCTCGATATCATTGGCAGCACCCGTGGTTACCGTATCAAAGACAATCTCCTCCGCAGCGCGCCCTCCGAGCGTGACAACCAGCCGCGCCTCGAGCTCCTTCTTGGTGTTCAGGTACTTCTCTTCCTCCGGCACCTGCATGACGTAGCCGAGTGCACCCATCGTGCGCGGGATAATCGTGATCTTCTGGACAGGCTCCGTATTTTTCTGGAGCGCCGTGAGAAGCGCATGCCCCACCTCATGGTAGGAGACAATGCGCCGCTCCTCCGGGCTGAGAATTCTGTCCTTCTTCTCCTTGCCCACAAGAACGATCTCGACAGCCTCCTGCAGGTCCTTCTGGCTCACCGCCTTACGGCCGTTCTTGACCGCGAGGATAGCCGCCTCGTTGATCATATTTGCGAGGTCCGAGCCGACGGCCCCGCTGGTCGCCAGCGCGATCGCGTCGAGATCGACCGTATCGTCCATCGCGACGTCCTTCGCGTGAACCTTGAGAATCGCCACTCTTCCCTTGAGATCGGGCCTGTCGACAATAACCCGCCGGTCGAAGCGTCCCGGGCGGAGAAGCGCCGGATCAAGCACCTCCGGGCGGTTTGTCGCCGCAAGAATCAGAAGTCCCTTGCCGGAATCAAAGCCGTCCATCTCCGCGAGAAGCTGGTTCAGCGTCTGCTCACGCTCATCATTTCCGCCGTACTGGCCGCTGTCACGCTTCTTGCCGATCGCATCGATCTCATCGATGAAAATGATGCAGGGCGCATTTTTCTTTGCCTCGTCGAACAAATCGCGGACACGGCTCGCGCCGACGCCGACGAACATCTCGACAAATTCAGAGCCCGAGAGCGAGAAGAATGGAACATCCGCCTCGCCCGCAACCGCCTTCGCAAGAAGCGTCTTGCCTGTTCCGGGAGGTCCCACGAGAAGGCAGCCCTTCGGGAGCTTCGCGCCGATCTCGGCATACTTGCCCGGATTGTGCAGGAACTCGACGACCTCCTGCAGACTCTCCTTCGCCTCATCCTCACCGGCGACATCGCGGAAGGTCACTCCCGTGCTCTTCTGCACATAGGCCTTCGCCTTGCTCTTCCCGACGCCCATCACGCCGCTTCCGCGGCCCATCCGGTTCATGAAGACGCTCAGAATAACCATGAAAATGACAAACGGGATCAGGAATTCAAGCACTGACGCAACGACCTCACCGGCAATTCCCGTCTTCTTTCTGCTGAAGCTGACACCCGCCTGATTCAGCCTGTCCGTGAGCGCCGTGAGGTCCTCCGTCCGGTTCGTGTAGTACTTGACAGACGGCCGCGACGTAATATCACTCCCGCTCTTATCCGTCGATTTCGGAGTGATTTCGAGCGTATCCGAATTGATCGTCACGGAAGAAACCTCTCCCTTATCCAGCATGTCCAGAAATTCGCTGTAGCTGATCTCCTGCGTGGTTGTGGAATTTCCCGTGAACGCGCCGGAAAATATACTCATGCACATGAGCGACACCAGCGCGCAGATCAGCAGAATCAGCAGAGACTGCCGGTTCTTGTTATTCTTATTATCTGAATTGTTGTTCTGATTTTCGTCCATTAATCCCTCCGGCTTTCTGTTCAGTCCGTCAGCAGGTCCGGATACTTATTGAGCGCATCCGTGTAGAACTGCTGCAGAGCAGCCGCCTTATCCTCTTCCCCCGCTATATAGGAAATGAAATCCTCTCTGAAAATCTGCTTCAGAACCGCATCATACGTGCCCTGCGCACTGATGTCAAGTCCCGACGCGGCCGTATCCAGAACGCTGAACCAGTTCTGTCCGCCCATCAGCGAGTCGCTCCACCCGGAATCAGACGCGAGCGTGCGGACTGCGGTCCGGCTGTTGACCATCATAGCACGATCCGAGGCCATTTTCTTCATTGTTTCACTGTCGCAGGTCAGCTTTTTCACCAGCTTCGATGCCGTCTTCGGATTGTCGCTTCTGCTGCTGACGCAGATCCAGTCTCCGTCCGCCGCGTATGCGGACGGTCCCCGGCAGACCGCGTAGTCGCCTGCGGAAGCTGTGTTCCCGTCCCTGAGCCAGTCCCTGATCTCATTTTGAGTCAGAAAGGCGCCAAAGACAGAGGATGCTCCGGAGAGACCGCTGAGCCACTCCTCTGAGCCCCGCTCATTCTCCGCGACGCAGCCCTCGTTACACAGCTCCCGGGAATACTCGGCCCAGTCGAGGGCCGTCCGGTCCACCGTGATGACGCTGTCCTCATTTGTCCAGGTGCTCTTCGAGCTGCTCATGTACGCGTCAAATGAAGAGTCTGTGCCCGAGTAGATCTGATATCCGCTGTTTTTCAGCGCCACAGCCGTATTCGCAAATGCATCCCAGTCGCTCAGGTATGACTCAACACGCGTCGGATTGTCCGTCCCGAAGACTGCCGCAGCAGCCGACCGCCTGTAAACAAAGATGCCGCATGGCACCTCCCAGGTGAAGGCCCTGATTTTGCCCTTCGCATCACTCCCGAGCTGATGCGTGAACTCATACTGGTCCTCCAGGTCCGCTGAACGAATACCGAGCTCCGAGGCCGACATCGTGATATCCGTGTCCGCATCCAGATACATGGAGAGATCATTTCCATCGACCAGAAAAAGGTCGACGCTTGTGTCCGGACTGCTGCTCTCCTCAAAGAGAGCTGAATCAAGCATGTTCTCGTAGGTATCTGCTGACCCCGCGATGATCCAGTTGACCCTTGTGCTTCCAAAATGGCCGGTCATGACAGTCGCGTGATAGGCCGCACAGATCTGACTGAGCCACTCATCCACTGTCAGAACAGGCACAGAGGCTGTCTCCATGCTGTCATTTTCCGCGGGCTCCGAGGAAGCGCTCCGGGCCTCATTCCGCTCTGAAGGCTCCGAAGAGGTCCCCTGCACTTCACTCTTCTCTGCTGACTCCGAAGAAGCCCCCTGCGCCTCACTCTTCTCTGAAGAGGCACTCTCAGCTTCGTCCTTCGCCGCACCTTTATCCGTCTGCGCACCTGCACCAGACTGGCTGCTTCGGGAGGCGGCACCATTACCCGACAAATTCTGAGACGTCCACTCTCCCTCATCCGTATAATCCGAATCATACGTCTTCACGAGGGTGTAAAACGAATCGTCGGGGCACATTACATTAAAGACATCCCCCTCTGTAGAGAACAGATCATCAAGAGTCTTCGACGAATCCGTCGTCTCCACGGCACTCTCCGCAGACGACACGATCGCACTGTCTGTCCCCGACAGATCCGATTCCGCCAGGCTGGCAGTGTGTCCCTTTCCTCCGCAGGCGGTGAGAGACAGCACCATCATACAGCTGACAATCGTCAGCACGTTTCTTCTGCAATTCATACCCTTCCGGCACTCCGTATAAATGTCCTGTGAAATGAACCAGAATATACGCTGTCAGAGCCAAAGCGACAATGCAGGCACTTTGCTTTGACTCCGGCATCTTTTTATTATATGACAAAATCTCCCCGCAGAAAAGGAGAATCAAAAACACCGCCGCAGTTGGTCGGGGCCGATAGTGCCCTGATCCAGCTGCGGCGGTGTGATTACTGTGTTTGTAATCATTCAGCTCCCCCAAACGAGGGACGCTGAATATTGTCCATATTTAACTTATACCAGCTCGAGAAGAACCTTCATAGCTGCATCGCCCGGTCTCTGCTCGATCTTAACGATACGAGTATAACCGCCGTTGCGGCCGACATACTTCGGAGCGATCTCATCGAACATCTTCGCGACCATGTCGACATTCTTTGTGTTCTTCTTGCGGCCCTTGCCTGCCTGCGGAACTTCCTTGACAGGATAGAAGACCTTGAGCATCTGTCTTCTTGCATGAAGTCTGCTCGGCTTGTCCTTCTTGATCTCCTTCTGCTGCTCAATAAATACGGAGACCTTCTTGCCGTCCTGAACTTCCTTGACGCGCTTGCCGTCAGCATCCTTCTTCGGAACCTTGGCTGTAACTGTTACAGTCTCATAGTTATCCTTCTCCTTGACCGCAAGAGCAATCAGACCCTCAGCGATTTTGGAGACTTCCTTTGCCTTGGCCTCTGTTGTGATAATTCTGCCGTGGTAAAGAAGCTGTGTAACCTGGTTTCTGAGTAATGCTTTTCTCTGTGCAGATCTCAGTTTTCTGTAACCTGACATGTGTATTATCCTTCCTATTCGGTGCGTACACCGCAGCGCACTTCGGTCTTACCTGCGGGACGTGAAAAACCGTGGTCTTTTGTTGTCTTACTCTTCGCTCGGCTTCAGCGAAAGGCCGAGGTCCTTGAGCTTGGCAAGAACTTCTTCAAGCGACTTGCGTCCAAGGTTACGAACCTTCATCATATCCTCAGACGTCTTGTTGCAAAGCTCCTCAACTGTGTTGATACCTGCACGCTTCAGGCAGTTATAGGAACGAACGGAAAGCTCCAGCTCATCGATGTTCATCTCGAGAACCTTCTCCTTCTCGTTGTCCTCATGCTCGATCATGACTTCAGCGGTCTTAGCCGTCTCCGTCAGATCTACAAAGAGCTTCAGATGCTCGACAAGGACCTTTGCCGCGAGGCTGACTGCCTCCTGCGGTGTAAGGGTGCCTCTTGTCCAGACATCAAGTGTCAGCTTGTCGAAATCTGTCTGCTGACCGACACGCGTATTCTCAACATTCATGTTGACGCGGTCGATCGGCGTATAAATGGAATCGACGGCGATCACGCCGATCGGCTGATCCGGGGATTTGCCCTTCTCAGCGCTGACGTAACCGCGGCCCTTAGTGATCGTCATTTCCATATTGAGCTTGCAGTCCGGGCCGCCGTCCAGAGTCGCGATGACCTGGTTCGGGTTCATGATTTCGATATCGGAATCAACCTGGATATCAGACGCGTGAACAACGCCTTCGCCTTCGTACTCAATATATGCTGTCTTAGGCTCATCAGT
>OMYS01000065.1 GCA_900315305.1 uncultured Eubacteriales bacterium | reverse complement strand
CGCGATGGGCACCCTTGCCTTCGGCTGTATCCTTCCCGCTACCGGGCGGATTCGGGACTTTCACCCGTTAGAAACGTGCGCCGCCAGGCGCACGGCAAAAAACAACAGGCCCCGCCGTCTGGCGGGGCCTGTCTCTCTTATTCCCAGGCGCTTATGCCTTTTCTCCGAGGAAATGCTCCTTCGCAAACTCCATATCCTGCACAAGCTCAACGGTTCCGAGATATTTTCCGGATTTATCCCGCACAGCCATGTAACGGACGAGCATTGCATGTCCGCCCTTCTCCATCCAGACCGGGACAACGTCGCGGCGATTGTTTCTGAAATCATCGATGATCTGCCGCACCATCGGCTCGATCTTCGGCGGATGGCAGGAGAAGACCTCGCGGCCAAGGGCCATAGCCGGGCGCTTGAAGACCTTAGGACCTTCATTTTCGTTGAAGTAGCGGTTGATATTGTCGGCGTCGACGAAGGTGATCTCCATCGGAATCGTATTGAGAAGCGCCGTAAGCTGCTCAAGCGTGAGAGCTCCACCCGGCATAACGATATCGCCCTCCGGACCTGCCGGCGCAGCCGCTGCCGCACGCTCCGCATCCTCCCAGGTCTCCTGCGCCACTCCGAAGCAGACCGCATAATCCTTGGAATCCTGATAAATGCCGTGCCACTCGTCATCCGTGAAGTTGACGGCGCAGATCGGGAACAGGATATTCTGCTCCTTATAAATCATCTCCTCTGCGCGGGTAAGCACGGCGTCAACCTGCTTCTTCCACTCCTCGTTGTGCTCATTTTCCTTCGCAAGCCTGCCGATTTCATCGCGGATTTCATCGTCCACCGTCCACATGACATCCGAGGGACCGGATACGCCGTATCTGACCTTGAGAACGGGATAGAGCAGATCGCCCTTCTTCGCATAGTGAATCGAGATTTCGCGGATCTCGGAAATGAGAGATGCATCACCGGTCTCTCTGTATTTCTTAATCAGCTCGGAAAGAGCATGATTCTCCTTTGTCAGCGTATACAGCGGATGGCCCGTAATCTCCTCGAGCGCAGCGGCCATAGCATTTTTATTCGCATAGTCCTTCTTCGGGAAAGCCTTCTGCTTCGCCAGCTCCTCCTGCGCCTTCTTTCTTAAGACGGAGGCCTCCACTTCCTTCTCCGCATTGGCGATCTTCTCTTCCTTCGTCGCGCCGTGGAACAGTGCGGAATGAATGTCGCAGAGCTTCTGTACCTCGGTCAGCGGCGTGCCCTCCTTCATCAGCTCCTGCTCCGCCTGCATAATCTCAGATGCCTCGACATCGCCGAACTCACGGACAAAGTCTGCACGGACATTCTCCAGCGAATCGCCCTCGCCCAATCTCTTGAGGTAGGATTTCAGCTGCTCCGTGCGGGCATCGGACGCATGGTCCTCCTGCTCCGGCTTCGTTTCGGGCTTCGCGGCAGAAGCCGTCATGTCCGGCATGTCCCCGACGAGCTCAAAGCCATGGCCCATCAGAGTGGTCGCCACATCCATCATGGAAATGTGCTTCATCTTGGCGCCCTTCGGGATCGTCATGACCTTGCCGACAGAATGCAGCATAGGCGCCTTGGTAATCTCCGTAAATCCGAGCCCCGCCATAATCTGGATCAGCTCCGGGTATTCCTGTGTCAGTTCAAAAACGGTTTTATTTAAATCAAGTTTCTTTGCCATCGTGGTTAAACTCCTTTGCTTTTAGTTAGAGTATACACGCGAGGCAGTCTCTTGTCTGTTGTCTATGCAACATTTATCGTTTCCGGCCCCAAAAAATCCAGAATACCGCCAATTACATCGAGATCAGCCCGAACGCATTCAGCACCGAGGAGATCAGGATGACCATGAGGAACGCGATGCACAGGTACTTAATCATAAAATAAAACGTCTTTTTGCGGTTAAACTTGGCCCCGTTCTTCGTGATTTCTCCGGAAATCTTGTCGAGACCGATCACATAGACGCAGAGCAGGCACGTAGCGCTTGCCGCGATCGGCATCATGACGGAATTGGACAGGAAATCAAAGAAATCAAGGAGCTGCATGCCGAGGATCTTGACCATAGAAAGCGGCCCGTAACCCAAGGCGGACAGCGATCCCAGGATCAGCACCAGCACGGTGACAATGGCCGCGCTCTTCCGCCGGCTTAAATGGAACTGATCTTCAAATGTAGACACCACGCTCTCTCCGAGGGCGATGGAGCTGGTCAGCGCCGCAAAAAGCACCATCACGAAGAAGGCGATCCCGGCAGGCATGGCAAATCCCATGCTGTCGAACACCTTCGGCAGAATAATAAACATCAGCGACGGGCCCGACTTCAGGATCTTCGGGTCTCCGCCGGAATAGGCAAATGTAGCCGGGATGATCATAAAGCCTGCCAGAAGGGCGATGGCCGTATCGAAGACCTCTACATTTTCCGTGGAGCTCTCGATGGAGACGTCATCCTTCATATAAGAACCGAAGGTAATGAGAATACCCATGGCGATGGACAGGGAATAGAACATCTGCCCCATGGCCGTCACGACCGTCATCCACGAGAAATTCTTCGGGTTCGGGATCAGAAGGTATTTCACGCCTGCGATCGCTCCCGGTCTGGTCACGGAATAAATCGAGATAATCACCGAGAGCACGACTAGGATCGGCATCATGACCTTGGACACCCGCTCGATTCCGTTCTGTACGCCTGCATAAATAATCAGCATGGTTATGCCGGCAAAAATGAGGAAATATATTTCTGACTGTGATCCGGAGGAAATGAAGGACGAAAAGTAATTGTCCCCTGCCATCTGGTCCGCCTGGCCCCTCACGTATCCCACAGCGTACTTCAGGACCCAGCCTCCGATGACAGAATAGTAGGGCACAATAATTAACGGAATAATTGAGTTGATCCATCCTCCGAATTTCAGAGAAAACCTTTTCCCGAACGTCTCAAAGGCCCCGGCCGGACTTTTCCTGGTCAGACGCCCCAGCGCCGTCTCCGCCATGATCATGGTGTAGCCGAAGGTCAGGGCAAGCACGATATAAATCAGGAGAAAAATGCCTCCGCCATATTTTGCGCAGAGATACGGGAACCTCCAGATATTCCCGAGACCGACAGCGCTTCCGGCAGCGGCCATGACAAATCCGAGCTTGCCGGAAAAGCTGCTTCTTTGTTTCTTTTCCATCTTTTACCAATCCCCTTTTTGCGAATTCTTCCTGCTTAAGTCTTCCACTCATTATATTCCTTCACCATCTTCACCACTGTTCCGGAAAGAAGCAGGAGGGCAATGAGGTTCGGGATGGCCATCATTCCATTAAAGGTGTCTGCAATCGACCAGACGAGCCCCAGGTCCATCGTGGCACCGAGCATCGCCACCAGTGAATACAGAAGCAGGAAAGGCTTCACCGCCTTCTCATTGAAGAGAAATTCGACGCAGCGCGATCCGTAGACGCCCCATCCGATGATCGTGGAAAATGCAAAGCAGACCAGAGCGACTGCGGTAAAGATCGAAATCCAGCCTCCGTACGTCGACGTGAATCCCTGAATCGTCAGTGCCGCACCGGCGTCCTGCCCGTAATGGATCGGAATTCCGCTGCAGAGAATGACAAGGGCTGTCAGCGTGCAGATCACGATCGTATCGGCGAAGACCTCAAAGATCCCGAAGAAGCCCTGCTTGACCGGTTTTCTTGTGTCGGCGCTCGCGTGGGCCATGGACCCGGTACCAAGACCGGCCTCATTTGAGAAGATACCGCGGGAGACGCCCTTCTTCATCGTGAGGAAGATGGACCCGACCACGCCTCCTGTCACAGCCGACGGATGGAAGGCTCCCTCGAAGATGGACGCAAAGACAGCCGGGACCCGGCCGATATTCATAAATACAACTCCCAGGGAGAGGACCACGTAAAACAGCGCCATAAATGGGACCAGACGCTCCGTCACCTTACCGACCCGCTTGATTCCTCCGAGAAGAATGCCGGCGACAAGAGCCGTGACAATCAATCCGACGATAAGGTTCACCAGGCTCGTATGGCCGCCCATATCGTAGTTCGACAGAGCGGAATTAATGGCCGTCGTGATCGTATTGACCTGGGTTGCATTTCCGGTTCCGAAAACCGTCAGAACGCCGAAGGCGGCGAAAATATACGCCAGCCAGATCCATCGCTTGCCCAGACCGTTCTTGATGTAATACATCGGGCCGCCGACCAGCTCGCCCTTCTTGTTCTTCTCCCGAAAGCGGACGGCCAGCGTCACCTCAGAGAACTTCGTGCACATACCGAGGACAGCAGAGATCCACATCCAGAAGACCGCCCCGGGACCTCCGATGGCGATCGCTCCGGCCACGCCGGCGATATTTCCGGTTCCGATGGTCGCGGCCAGTGCCGTACAAACCGCCTGAAAGGGAGTCAGGGCGCCGTCCTGCGCGTCCCGCTTCCGGAACATGCGGCCGAAGGTGACCTTCATGGCATAGCCGAATTTCCGGATCTGGATAAAATGAGTCCGGATGCTTAAAATGAGGCCCACCCCGAGGATCGCCGCCATGGCAGGCACGCCCCAGATAAACCCGTTGACTGCTGAATTGATTTGCTCGATCAGTCCCACAACAAAATAACTCCATTCTTTTTTTCTCTGCAAAACCCGTAGCTGCTTCAGCACTCACAGGCTCGGAGCGCTTCGCGTTCCTCGCTGTGCTGAAGCATTACAAAAGTGCATTGCAGACATGCGTTTTGATTATATCACAACAGAGGCAGGGTGTCAGGATGGTACACGTGCAGAATTGTCCCTGCATTAAAATCACCGTTATATTTCACACGCTATCAAACCTTGGTAGGCGGTAAACGATATCAGGGGCGGTGAGGGCGTTATACGAAGGAATCCGCAGAATTCTCCATTTTTGAAACTTCCTGTTTTCATTCATTGGCCAGAAACAAAAATTGCCCGGCACCTGCCGGGCAACTTTCGTTCCTGCATCTATGCTGATGCTCATCCAGCTTCCTTGGCGACCAGCCTGTGAACGTCTGCGGTCACATCGGAAACCTTGTAGCGCTTCAGGTCATTTTCAAAATTCCGCTGCGCCTCCTCAAGCCGCCCGATGAGAGCGGCATGGATGTTCCGTCCGACCGGGCACTTCGGGTTCGGATTCTCATGAAAATGAAAGAGCTCGTCCTTGCTCTTTTCTACTGCCTCATACACATCGTAAAATGAAATCTCATCGAGCGGCCTTGAGAGCGTAATGCCTCCCGGGCCGCGCTTAATATCAATCAAACCGGCCTTCTTCATATCGGACATGAGGCCGCGGATAATTACCGGATTTGCACCGATGCTGGAAGAAAGAAGATCACTTGTGACCTTCTGGTCCTTCCCGAAATATTCC
Source organism: uncultured Eubacteriales bacterium (assembly GCA_900315305.1). Taxonomy (GTDB): domain Bacteria; phylum Bacillota; class Clostridia; order Lachnospirales; family Lachnospiraceae; genus Chordicoccus. The sequence continues at coordinate 1,177 of OMYS01000065.1, read as the reverse complement.
ACTGCCGCCAGAATGTGAATGGCGATCGTAAATTTAGTCGAAATCTGCATAACCTGCCTCCGTGCTTTTCTTGATGTCACAGTAAATGTTTTATCTTGTATTCAGACCATACCACCGGGCAGGTTTTATGTCAATATTTTTGTTACATATAAAACCTTAATAGATCTTCCACGGCTGTCATTCCATATGGACCCGAACGAGATCGCTGCCAACCGTTTTGGCACCATCATCCGCCGAATAAAAAAGAAGCTATCCAGCATAAAAAACAGGAGATATAAAAACAAAACGTTTCCATATCCCCTGCTTTTGTATGATCTGAAATTTTTTATGATCTGTGCGAAATACTCACAGCCAACCGATCAGTTTCAAAGTCACGCGCCGTACCACGCAATGCCCTCATATCTCCAGCCCTTTTTAACAAGGCCGTCGCGCTCATTTTCACTTCCTGTATAATGATGCGCGCCTGCGCCCTTGCAGTTCGGATTGTAGAGACGGTACTGCGGCTCGCCGGACAGTGCGCTGTAGAAGCTCACGCCCTCATATCTCCAGCCGCGTTTCACGAGGTCATCTCTCTCGTCCGTGCTTCCCGTGTAATGGTGATCGCCGCTGTTCGGATTGTAGAGACGATAAATCGGAGATCCGGAGGTTGGTGCCTTCCAGCCGATTCCCTCATAGTTCCAGCCGGCCTTGACGAGGCTGTCCCTCTCCGAGAGGTTCGCCGTGTAAAAATGCTCACCGCTGTTCGGATTGTACAGGCGGTACATGCTGACGGTCTGTGTCTCCGGCTTTGCAACGGAAAATGTCGTCGTGCCGAGCAGTGTCACTTTCCCGCTTGTCTGCTGTGCGTAGCAGTGGACATTGTACGTCCCGTACCCGCTGAAATTATCAAGATCAATGTCACTCGTCCAAGTCCCGTTTGCGCCGCTTGCCTTGAGCCACAGGAGATCGTCCTGCCCGTTCTCCTCGGACCATACCGCGAAATGAACTTACCACTACCCATGCCTTCGGTATGGATAGGGTATCTGTACAGTCGTGACAGTTGCCCCTTTCGGACCACGAGGGCTGTCCGTACCATAAACGGGCCGGTTCACACGGCCTCTGTCGCGGGTATCAGCCGCTTACTTTGTAAAGATTCCCAAAACGGACGACGTTGATATTCCGGAGGATGGCTTTTACA
>OMYS01000078.1 GCA_900315305.1 uncultured Eubacteriales bacterium | reverse complement strand
TGCATCATCGACACATACTGCTCGAGCACCTCTTCGGAGATCAAGGGGATCTCCTGAAATGCAAGCAGCATCTTGTGACGCATCGTCACGGAGATATCAAGCTTCTTCAGCGTCCGCTCCGCGTCCATAAGCGGCGTCATGCTGCCGAAGAACGGTCCCAGCACGACAAGAAGCGACAGCTTCTTATTTTCCCAGACATAGTCCGCAACATAGGAGAGACCGATTCTGTCCGTGTAGTACACAGGCTTTTTTTAGTTCGATCACCCGATGTAAAAAATGCAAGGCAACCGTTGATCCGCATGAATGCCTCAAAATCCCGGCCGTTCGGACAGGTAGAATAATAATACTGAACAGGCTTTTCTGCGCTGAAGCCCCACACAGGCAGGCGGCACGCACTGTACACCATTCCCGTAAACAGATTCAGATTCTTATACGCTTCCGATACTTCCATAGCTTGCCTCCGTCATCCTTGCCGCAGACCGAATTGATACATATATGTTACTCTCGCGCACCTTGTATTTCCAGCTCTTCTCCTCAGATTTTCCTCTGCCGCCTCCAACTGTAACCAAACTATCTCAGAAGTTCTCCTTCTGCACCTCCGGCGCCTTTCCGCGGACAACGACCTTCACACGCGCGATATTCCGCACCTGTGTGAACAGGCTGTCGCGACTTCCGTGGCGGTCGGCGCAGACGCGGACTGCCGCGTAGTACGTGCCCGGTCTGTCATAGACATGGATCGCGCGGGAGACAGCCCCGCAGATATCACCCGTCTGCGTGCGCTCAAATGTACCTCTCTGCAGGAAGCACGGCTTGTCGAATGCGACCGCGTTGTCTTCCTCCGAGAAATCGTAGTCGACGCGCGTGATATAGCCGGCACCCTTCGGTACCTGTGCCTTCACATTGAACCAGAGCTCTGTTCCGGCCGTGATCTCGACCTCGCGCTGTACGCATAATTCGTCGACGGAAGCGGCTTCTTCCCGTACTCAACCCAGGCCGCGCAGTCGAGCAGACTCTGCTTGAGCTGGCCCTGATAATTGGTGTAAAATGTCGACTGCTGCGCGACGTCGTTGTGCATTGCATTTTCAAAGTAGTAGAGGCGGACCGTGTCCTCACCGCCGTGCGCCTCGCGCGTCTTGCGGTAATACCAGTCCGCACACCACGGGCAGGTCGACTCGTCGGCAAGCGTCTGTGTGATGATGACCTTGCCCTGCGAGCAGCCGTCCTGGACAGTGCCTGTTCCAGTAAAGCCGTAGCCCATCTCAAACGGGCGCTGCGGCAGAGACGCTGTTCCATCCGGGTTCCGGAACTGGTCCCACGCGTGGAAGGCCGTGTCCTTCGGAACCTGATGGCGGTAATAATACTGAATCGCGATGTAATCCGAGTTGTCGAGCAGGATCTCATCGCCCGGCTTCACCTTGCCGAGGACGCCCGCGAGGTCGTCCATGCCGTAGCACATGCCGATCGAGAGGATGTGGCCGTCGATGCCGCCGAGAAGAAGGCTCTGGTCCTTGGCGTCTCCGCTCAGGAAATGAATATTCGTCCCGCCGATGTAGAGGTCATCGCCCTCCGGGACCTGATCGACCTCGATCCAGGACTTTCCGCCGCTCGTCAGCATCTTCTTCCATGCCGTATCGACGCCGTTCACAGCCTCTCTCGGGTTGCTGTTGTCGCTCTTTGTGCCCGGGACATAGACCTGGCGGACCGTGCATTTGAAGTAGATTCTGTCCTTCTTCGCGTTCAGCACATCGTCATGGCCCTCATAGCCCGGCTTCGTCCAGAAGTCCTCGAAATAGGACGGGTCAGCCGCCTTGACGCCGGGGATGAGGACCGGGAGAGAGCCGGCATCAAACTTGCCTCTCGACTCCGGCGCCCACGCCTTCATCGGGATGCCCTGGTTTGTCAGCTCATGGAGAGCCGCCTTCTCCGTCTCGTCAAGGCCCTCGTACGGATCGCCGAGTCCGCCGCAGTCGACAGCGTCCACGATCTTCGGAAATGCATTTCGCAGGAGCCGCTCGCCCTGTACATGCATCGTGATGGTGTTCGGGAGAGAGACCGGCGAGCCGATGACATACGGGCAGGCGCCGTCCCAGCAGCTCGTGTTCTCGATGCAGGCCATTGTCTTGTATCCGCCGCCGCTGCCGCCGTACACATAGCCGTACGGCTTCTTCTCTGTCTTGTAGTAGGCCATCGCAAATGTCTTCGAATACATCGCGACCGCCGCGCTTGTCTTGTACATCAGCGAGAAGTCGCGGCCGCCGGCGAACTGTGACGTCGATCCCATGTTGGATTCAACGAAGTAGAAGCCATTCTGGAGCGCAAATGAAATCTTGTCGTCCTCGCCCGTCTGTCCGAGAGACGCGACCTCCTCGTCCGGTCCCGGGAACGGGGACAGGTACTGGATAAAGTGGCCGCCGTATCTCTCCTTCACCGGCATACAGAAAATGAACTTCACTCCTGTGCCGCGGAAGCCTCCATGCACATAGTGGAACGGGATGATCGTGCCGTCGACGAGCATGCGCTCTCTCGGCTCCTCGACATCAATATACGGGTCCTGATAAGCGGGATCCTTCAGCGGATCATACAGCTTTTTTGCGTCCGCCTGCGTCTGCTTCTTCTCTTCCTTCATGGTCTGTTACTCCTTTATTCGTATACGCGTGGGACAGGTCCTGCATATCTCACGCCGCCCGTGTTCCTGTCTTCCGTCCGGGAGCCTCTCGTTCTCCCGCAGGCCCGTCACTCCGTGAGAAACGGTGATCTCACCGCTCATGACACGTGCTATGATGACTCATTCTCCCGCAGGCCCTTCACTCCGTGAGAAATCCTCCAAGCACCTTGTAGTCATTTTCATCTGTGCAGTAGACTCTTCCCTGCACGTTCGAGCCCGCGTCGTTGACAACTGTCATGAAGACGAACCGCGAGAGCTCGGACTTAAGATCAATATTCGCGTCCCTTGACTCATAGTACACATCTCCTCTGCATGAGTCGCGAACCACATTCATGAATTCCGGAATATCCGCATCTTTCTTCAGCTTCATACCTAACCTCCTGCTTCAGCTCCGGCGCAGCGCAAGCAGCGCCATTCCCTCCTGCCCCGGCATCGGCACGCGGACGTGGCCGCTCATGCCGCGGAGCACTGTCTTCCGTGTCATGTTCCAGACATCGATCAGATCGATATCATATATTCCGCTATCGGGGAGATCGATCTCTCCGATCACCGTGCACTGTGTATCAAAGTACTTCAGGTCCGCGAGCACTGTGTCATCGCTCTCCGTGCTCTCTGTATCCCTCGCGTACACCTTACCCTCAAAACCGCAGCCCGACTTTGCGAGGGCAAGCGCGCCATTGTCGTCCATCCGGAGCAGCGCGCCGAGGAAGCTGAACGGGTCGACATCCTTCGGCGCATGTTTCTTCATTTCCCGGACCTCCTCCATCGTCGGCACGTGGCAGCCGTACGTGAGCGGTCCCGGAAGTGACTCGACAATCTTCTTAAGGAAGCCGATGCGCGCCGGGCTCTCGCCATGAAGCACGCCGCCCTTCGCCCACCAGAGAACCTCATCGTCATGGTCGGACGCGTTGTCCGGCGCAAGGGGCGTATCTCCGAAGGAGGCGTCAGCCTTGCCGGCCATCGTCTGCCCCAGCGGTTTCTCATTCGCAGAAGAATTCTTCCCGCCTGCAGGTGCCGCAGCGTCCGCGGAAGCTCCCCTGTATCCGTCCGTCTTCTGCAGGAATACCTCGCCGTGCGTGCAGTAGCCACCCTGCGTCACAACCTTCCAGAAGCGGTTCACCATCTCAAAGCCACTCAAATTTCCCCAGCCCTGCGGGAGATTGCCCTCGTAGCGGCACTCATCGATCATCATCGGCTTTTTGTACTTCAGGATGAAATCGCGTACCTCGTCGACGACCGGCAGCTGCAGGCAGATGTGAGAGGTGGCTTCATTTGCGAAATCCCAGGGCTTCACGATCTGGTGATTGCTGAGGAGATGGCCGTACGGATCGTGCGTGTGAATGAAATGCGCGATCGCGTTCCAGTCGTCCATCGAACAGCTCATGAGATCATACTCATTGGCGAGGCTCCACCAGAGATTCGGAAATGCACTGAGCCGGCGCACCGCGTAGTCGAGATATGTGAGCGCCTCCTCACGAGTCAGCTGGGAGAAGCCCCAGCAGTCATACGGATGGAATAAAATGAGGTCCGCCTGGATGCCCATATCGCCGAGCTCACGAAGACGCGCCTCGATGCGGTCCCAGAATGCAAAGCACGGATGGTTCGTGTCCCAGATGTGCTTCATCGACTTGTCATGGTGCGCGTCCTTATATTTATTGAATGCGTAGAATTCCGGGTCATTGTGGTTATATTCATAATGCTTCGGGAAGACGCAGAGCCTGACCTTGTTGAACGGAGATGCCGACAGTGTCTTCATCGTCTGATCGATAAGGCTGCCTTGCTGATGGAGCAGGGCGTAGACCGTCGTTCCGAACGGGTAAAACCACGTCCCATCCTCATACTGAAAATGAGTTCCCTTCGCGCGGACCATGCCGTGGGAGCCCTCCTTCGCCTTCTCTACAGAGAGCGTGCCGCTCTCACGCACGACGCCGCTCACCTCGTAGGAATACTCGCCGGCCTCCTCCGGAAGAAAGCGGACACTGTAGGTCTCATTTCCTCTGTAGAAGCCGGAGACGGACACGGTCCTTCCGTCCTTTGTGAAGCTGGCCGTAAGATCAACGTCAACCTCCGATCCCTTCGGTGCGGGCGCGTGCCAGGTGAGCTCCGTCATTTCGTACTGCACTGCTGTATAAGTCATGGATTCTTTCCCTCCGCGTTCACATTTTATGTCTTTTCCTGTTGTGTCCACTATAGTCCGATCCGCATAATTCTGCGTCTCAGCGCTGTGACTCGTGTGCCGATTTTCGCTTTCTGTAATAATTCAGCACCCATCAGAAAACTTCTGAAATCCGGACGGAGAGCACGCTCGCCAGACGATTTTAGAAGTTTTCTGATGGGCGGACAAGCGGTAAAACCGCTCTGTCCGCCCACAACGAGGAACGCAAAGCGTTCCGAGTCCGGGGTGCTGAATCATTAAAGAAGAGCCCCGCGGCATGCCGCAGGGCTCTTCTCATAAAATTTCTATTCGATATTGTGCTCAGTCCATCTTCAGGATGAGGCCGAGGACGCGCTTCACGCAGGTATTGATCTCCTCGTCTGTGATCAGGCCCCTGTCATACGCAGTCTTCACGCGCTCCGGGTAGCCGCAGCCCATCTTCACGTCATTTCCGGCCTTGATCTCCCGGAACTGCTCGGCAAATGTCCACCAGTCGGTCGTGACCATGCCCTCAAAGCCCCACTCATCGCGAAGTATGCCGGTGAGCAGATCATGGTTCTCGGATGAATGAATGCCGTTCACGAGATTATAGGAGGACATGATCGTGTACGGCTGCGCCTCCTTCACGATGATCTCGAACTGCTTCAGATAGATCTCGCGGAGCGCGCGCTCGGACACGCGGGAGTCCGAATTCTTCCGGTTCGTCTCCTTGTTGTTCGCCGCGAAATGCTTCACGCTCGCACCGATATGGCGGCTCTGGATGCCGCGCACCATCGCGGCGCCGGTCTTTCCGGCAAGGGGGCTCCTGTGGATATTGCAGGCGGGCGTGAGCCAGACGCCGATGTTGTTCTCCTTCACTTCCTCGGCACCGGCCGCGCCGATCCTCTCGACAAGCTCCGGGTCCCAGGTGCAGGCGAGCGCCGTCGCGCACGGAAATGCCGTCGTCTTGATTCCGCACTCGGGCGCGATCCGAAGCCCTGCGGGGCCGTCGGCAGTCATCACGTTCGGGATGCCGTAGTCCGGCTCATTGCCAAAGCCGAAGGTGTTCGCGACGCCTGTATTCGGCTGGCCGCCGAGAAGCCGGATCCGCACATCAAGCGGCAATTTGTCGACAAATTCATCCATTGTCATGCGGCCCTCCGCGACATCAAGGAGCTGTGGCTTGCCCTCATTTCCGCGGTGAAGATAGGAGCGGCCGGATGCGGCGCGGACCTCCGGCCATGCGCCCTCCATCTCATCGGGCGTCATCGGCGGAAGGAACTCCGCCTCCTCTTTTCTTCTTGCTGCGCTGCTGTCCGTCTGCTCCGCGCAGGTGAGCGTCTCATATGTGCCGTCCGCGCGAAGCCGCTTCGGAAGCTTTACCGGCGCGGCCAGAGGCTTAAGTTGCTCAAGGACCGTGTCACGTTCGACCTCATAGGTGAAATCTGTATCCTTCGCGTCTCGTACATTTTCGCCGAGGAAGAACCGGTAGGTCCCCGCCTCG
>OMYS01000019.1 GCA_900315305.1 uncultured Eubacteriales bacterium | reverse complement strand
CGCATTCTTTTGCAGATTTAGAACGTTCGGGTTTTGTATGTGTTTCACTGTTCAGTTTTCAAGGAACTGTGTGCTGCTGTCTTTCGTGACAACGAATGACATCTTATCACTTCGTGCCGTTCCTGTCAACAGCTTTTTGAATTTATTTTTGGAAGAGTTCTGAATGTTCATTCTCTTCCTGTCCGCTCCGGAGACCGTTCAGGGTGTTCCGTTTGGCGAACGAATGCTATAATACCAGCGTTTTCCGGCCGCGTCAACAGGAAATTGATATTTTTTCAAGATTTCTTGTTTTTAATACATTTAGTGCAATTTCCGCAATTCTGTCGGCAACAAACCACTATGCCGAAGCTTTGATACAGAGGATTTCCGCATAAGCGAATCAGCTCGCGATCAATGCGCTCCGGTGCAGGTCTCGAACTGCGATCTTGAAGCTTCCATACCATAGAAGAACATAGCAGCGCTCCGAAAAACAAATCCCTGCCGACATGAGCAGGGACTTGCTTTTTCTTCATAATTTATCAGCCATGCCTTGATCTTAAATGGATCCCGGAAGTGATCATTCACTCTACAGAATCCATCCGAAATCCGAGCCAAGAGCTGCGGCGTATCGTAAGACGCACGGGAAAACAAGCGAAAGCTGACGCTCATCAGAATCCGAGCCAGAGCAACGGCTTATCGCCAGACACTGCACGTGTACTTGCTGCATTCACCTTTCAGAATCTGCGATGAGGACGGTCTTCAAAATGCGGGCCGCGCACGCCCTGAGCTCCTGCTCATCCAACGAACCGTTATGGACAGCGTCAATAATCGCATCGACGTCCGCCTGCTTGCCCGGCATGATCAGGTCATTTCCCGCGTGCATGCACTGCGCCGGGTCGGACGTTCCATACTTAAACGCCTTGCCGGGCTCCATTTCAAGGCCGCCCGTTGTGCCCCAGTCGGTCATGATCATGCCGCGGAAGCCCCATTCCTTTCGGAGAACATCCGTCAGAAGGTCGCAGCGGTTTGCCATATGCGTTCCCGCGACCAGATTGTACGAGGTCATCAGCGCCAGAGGCTGTGCGCGCCGGACTGCGATCTCAAAGCCGCGCAGATAGATTTCCCGCGCCGCCCGCTCGGAGACATGCTCATTCACATGCATCCGGTTATCCTCTTGATTATTGAACGCGAAATGCTTGATTGTCGTGCCCTTGCCCGGATGGCTCTGCGCGCCCTCCGTGATCGCGGCCGCGCAGACACCGGTCAGGAACGAGTCCTCCGAATAATACTCGAAATTCCGTCCGCAGAGCGGGTTCCGCTGAATATTCATACCGGGCGCAAGCCACAGATCGATACCGAACTCCTCCATTTCACCGCCGACGAGGTCACCCGCATCCCGCAGGATCTCCAGATTCCAGGTCTGCGCGAGCATCGTTCCGATCGGGATCGCTGTGCAGAGCTGATAATGGAGTGTCACGCCCTCCGGTGCCTCCGCCTCATCCCGCTGCAGAATAAAGTCAAGGTCCGGCATAGCCGCGCTTCCGACGCCTGGCACGACGTGTCCGTCCTGATCCGTCCCATAAACCTTGGAAATGCGGATCCCGGCAGGGCCATCCGCCATGACCAGGTTTCGGATGCCGCGGCTCTTATTCAGGATCGAAGACGTGTCTCCGGCCGCACCGGGCGTCACATGGGATGCCTGTCCGATGAAGGACGTGGCATCGCCACCCTCGCGCATGGTTCCGACGCAGAGCGTAGCCATTTCCTCGGTTGTGAGCTGAGCGGCAAGGTCCTGAACAGATACCCGGCCCGCAAGAACGTCCGCTGCCGTGAGCACTTCGTCATTTCCGCTCTCTTTCAGATCTGCGCTGTCTCCGTCTGTCTCCCCATTTATCTTCGGAGCACACGCTGCTCGCTGTGCCTTGCCGAAGTTATCGGACAGCTCTCGTGCATTTTCAGCATGGTCCCGTCTGTAATTGGAAGCCGTATTTCCTGTACTGTCAGACGAGCTGCACGTGCTTCCATCCATCGTGAGCCGTTCTGCGTCCTCCTTACCAAGCACAAGGTGCGGAATATTCTCAGAACCTGCAGGCAGAGAATCCCGACCAGCTCCGCATGCTTCCGGTGAGATTTCCTCAAGCGGCCAGCTGTCCTTAAGTATCGCGCACGTTTTCTGAATGATCACGTCTCCAGAGACTTCAAGAGCCGCCGCTGCCTTTGTGCTGCGCGAATGCTCACCAACGCGAATCAGATATGATCCGGCAGACAGAATCCATGCATGCATTTTTTCATCATATGAGGAAAGGTCACGCACGGAAATGCGAACCGTCACGAGCTCCGAGGCACCAGGCTCAAGAACCGCAGTCTTCGCAAAGCCCTTCAGCTCCTGATACGGCCGGTTCAGTCCATCCGCCGCACTAACTGCTGACACATAGACCTGCACGACAGCCTTCCCCGCAAATGAGCTGCCTTCATTTTTTACACGGACGTTCACAGACACGATGTTGTCCTTCAGCGCGACCGACTCCGCAGCAAATGAAAAGTCTGTATACGAAAGGCCGTAGCCGAACGGGTACAGCACGTCCTTTCCAAAGGTGTCGAAATAGCGGTAGCCGACATAGATGCCCTCGCGGTACTCCTCGTCGTCGACATTTCCGTTCATATGGCTGAAGGTGTCCGCGCAGGGATAGGCGTCATATGCGCCCGCCCAGGTCGCCGTCAGATGACCGCTCGGCGTGACAGCTCCCGAAATAATTCTTCCAAGCGCGTCGCCGCCGTCACAGCCGGCCTGACTCATGAGAAGGATGGCATCGACATGCGCATCCCTTTCAAGCGGCGTCAGATCCATGACGCCTCCCGTATTCAGAATAACAGCAAGGTGCCGGTAATGCGCCTCCAATGTCCGGACAGCCTCAAGCTCCTCGTCGTACAGCTGGTAATCACCCTTGCCTGAGCTTCGGTCGCTGCCCTCACCTGATACGCGGGAAATGACATAAAGAGCCGTCTCCGCATCTGTCTCGTCCATGTCTTCATTTTCAATCGGAATCGCCGCCGGCTCCCGGTAGGGATTCGTGAAGAGCTGCATCACGGCACTGCCGTCGCCGCTCTGAATCGCCTTCCGGAGCGGGGCCGCATACGCCTCCTTCTGCTCCGCGCAGTACCGGTCATAGCGGTCAAGCCAGCGCGAAGACATAATCGTAAAGCCGGCATGGCAAAGGCCCTCCTCAATATTAATGCTGTCGCGCACGTTGACTGATCCCGATCCGGTCCCGCCGATCACCGTGTGCCGCGCGCCATTTCCAAACAGCGCGATCTTTCCCGGCTCAAGCGGCAGGACGCCATTATTCTTCAGAAGGACCATGCCCTCCTCCGCGAGGCGCTCCGAGCGGCCGCGGTTAGTCTGCTCCCGTCTGCTGACGGCTGGCATTGCATTTTTCATACGTATCAAGCGCTCCTTTATATAGTCACAATGAAATTTAATGCTAAGTTCAGTTTAGCACAAACCATCGCCAATACCTACGAAATTAATTGCATACACAAAGCCGGCCATGCACCCCATGAAGGCAGTGCACGCCCGGCTTTATAAACGTCTATAGTAAAACCTGTCAACGGATGATATACGCGTCTACGATCTCTCCAATATACATTGTATGCGGATCACGATTTGCCATCGGATTCGATCCGTCCACGTCCTGCGGATACATCGTTTTCACGATGTGTTCCGGAAGCAGCGACAGGTCCTGCTTCTGCGCATAAAGAATTCTGCACTCGAGGGTCAGCGGATATTCCCGGATTCCGGGCGTATGGTTCGCCTCCGGATCCTCGAGCGTCAAATGAGCGGCCTGCACCTTGTCAATATTTCTTCCCGACTGGGAGCCGCAGATTCTCGCGATCGAAGGAACCGGCTTGTCAAGCGGGACACTGACCGTGAACTCACCTGTCCTGTCGAGTTGGGCCTTCGTGTACCGATGCTCACGCACATAAACTGTAAATGCAGGTTTTCCCCATACGGTTCCCAGGGCTCCCCAGCCGATAATCATCGAATTGAATTTTTCACCGTTCGTATTCAGGAGAATTCCTCTCGGAAGCGCCTCTGTGATTTTCTGTGCATACTCGCTGATTTTGATCTTCTCTTTCATGGTAACCTCCACGCTCTTATTCTTTTTAATGTAGCAAAGCAGAAAGCTTTCGCCACATTTACAAATGCTTCATCGGCTGTATCCAGCTCGTCATCGTTCACGCCAAGATCTCAGAATCCCCGCTTCTTCAGCGCCTCGCCGATCTTTCTGTATGTCGGCAGGTTGATGCCGAGGCGGTCCGCCGTGCGGATGACCTCGAAAATGAGGCCATCGATCTCCGACTGTTTCCCGGCCCAGATGTCCCGCTGCATCGAGGTCGAGGCCTCCGGGGACAGATGATCGAGTATATCGAGGTTCCGCTGCACGATGTCGCACTCAAATCGGATCTGCTGCGCATAAGCCAGATAATCGATCTCATGGATGAGAAGCGCGAACGTCTCGCGGATTTCCCCTTCTTTTTGCATCTCGCCGGCCGACACATCATAGTAGAGTCCGCAGGCCGCCGCCGGCGAAACATAGCTGAATTTCTGCAGGGCATCGCGCCGGATATTGTCCGAGAGCACGCCGTCAATCCCACTGTCAATCAGGTCCTGCTGCACAGTCTTAAGAACGGGCCTCATTTCCTCAGGCTTTCGCGTTCCGTATACAACGCGGAGAATATCACCCTTCATCAAAATCACGCCTGGTGCCTTGATTTCGGCGGCGATATAGATGCACCCGTCCGTCACAAGAAGTCCGTGGAGTCTCTCCTGCATGCGTCCGCCGGTCCCATAGATATTGAGAACAGGAATGACAACCGTCTCCGGCTTTGCGATCCGGGAAATGAACGGATACACGCTCTCCAGCGAGTAGCCCTTGACGCAGACGAAAATGACATCGGGGTGCTCATTTTCCGGATAGGTTTCCATACTGAAGGCCCGGACCGGAATCGTACGCGGCGGCTCACCGGTCGTCGTCTCGAGGCGAAGCCCCTGTGTATTAAGCGCCGCAAGGTGCGCGCCGCGGGCGATCAGCGTCACATGCTTTCCGGCCGCCGCCATATAGGCGCCGATGCCGCCTCCTGTGCCGCCCGCACCGATGATTACATATTGTAGGTCGCTCACTCGAATCCTCCTTCTGCAAACGCTGCGGTATTTATATTTGATGATATTTTACCACGTTCTGAGCATAAGCTGCATCCGGATTCTATTTGATACATGTACCCAGTTATTGCAGTTCGCACAGGAAATCGTTCGCGACATCAAGAGCAATGCCTTCAGTCCTTCTCTGCGCTCTTCCAGTTCTTTCCGACCGACCAGCATTTTCCGATCACGGAGCCGATGGAGAGGTACTGCGCGCTCTGGAACTCAAAGAGGATCGGGTTCACCTTCTCATAGTCGATCTTTCCGCGGCCATTCAGGCACTCCTCCTGGACCAGTGTGTGGACGGGCTCGAGGATATAGTTCGTGAAGTTTCCGACCTCAACCTCACCCACAACGCGGCAGGCCATCGAGACCGGCGCATCGTCGAGAACCGGCGCAAATTTCACATCATCGGTGAAGTGATAGCGGAAGACGCCGGACTTATCTGTCTTTGCGCCCTTGACGATGCCGCAGTAATCGGCGGCCTCCATCATATCCCGGCTGACCAGGCTGACGGACAGCTCCTTATGCTCCTTGATGCCGGCATCTGAAAATGTGTGGTTCTTGTCGATGCTCACCAGAAGATGGCCGTGCTCAACGACACCGACATGTGCGATCGGAAGGAAATTAACTCTTCCCTCGCTGACAACTCCGACAATTGTAACCGGCATGGGATACAGCCCCATGACTCCTCCGATATCCTTCTGCATGATAAATTCCTTTCTTCGATTCTATGATTTCTTCTTTATTCCAGGTATCCTGATTGAGTCCTGCGCAAAGGCAGGCTCGCCGTTCGGATTTCATCGTTTTTCCTATGGATGCTTAATAATTACAGTCTCTTCACCGTCTCGCTAATCGGCTTTCTGCTTGTATGCTTCGGTGATGCCACCGTGCCTTTTCTCGCGTAGCCGATCGGCATAATCAGCACAGGCTTCTCATTTTCCGGGAGACCGAAGGCTCTCGCTGTCTCTGTATTCGGGAAGACATTGACCCAGCAGGAGGCAACGCCGAGCTCCCATGCCTCGAGCATCATGTGCGTCGCGACAATGCTGACGTCCTGTTCGCCGGAATGAATACCGTCCTCAAGCGGATTCTTCCAGTCCTCGCTGCTGTCATAGGTAAAGAGAAGCACCGTCTTCGCGCCGTAGACGCAACGAGAGAGGCTGCTCATCTTTGCGACTGCCTCTTTACTCTCAAGCACGTAGATTCGCTGCGGCTGGAGGTTCGCGGCTGTCGGAGCAATCCGGCCTGCCTCGAGGATCTTCTCAAGCTTGTCCTCCTCAACGGCCTGGTCCGTAAATGTGCGGACTGAAAATCTGTTCTTTGCAAGTTCCATAAAATTATCTGCCATCGTCTCATTCTCCTTTTATAAAATCCATGGTAATCATTCAGCCAGCTCTTCCACGAGAAGCTCCGCGACCTTTGTGCTCGAGAACGGATTCTGTCCTGTGATGAAGTGCGCGTCGCTGACTGCAAACTCTGTGTAGGCCTTACCCTTCACGAAGTTTGCGCCGCGCTCTCTCAGCTTTGACTCGCCGAGGAACGGAACCAGGCCGTCCGTGCCGTTCATTCTCTCCTCCTCATCAGTGAAGCCGTTGATCTTCTTTCCCTTCACGAGATACTCGCCATTTGCGTCCTTCAGGTTGACAAGCCCCGCCTCACCGTGGCAGACGCTTGTGATGTAGCCGCCATTTGCGTAGATCTGCTCGGCCAGCTTCTGAAGATCCGTGTTGTCCGGGAAATCCCACATCGCGCCGTGGCCGCCGCCGAAATAGATCGCGACATAATCCTCTGCCTTGAGGTCAGCAAATTTCTTTGTGTTCTCAATGGCCTCGCGGTGGAACGTCTCATCACGGTAAATCCGCATAGTATCCGGATCCGCCTCTCTTGAAGCCGGATCGACCGGAACGCTGCCGCCCTTCGCGCTGCCGAAGTCCACGTCATAGCCCGCGCGCTTCACAACGTCATAGAAGCTCGTGATCTCCTCGAGCCAGATGCCTGTCTCTCTGTCACTTGTGCCGTAGTGGTTTTCATTTGTCTCTGCAATCAGGATCTTCTTCATGATATATACCTCTCGTTCGTAATATGTGTTTTCGTTGTTTTCCGGAAAGCTCTTGCAGATTTCCTCTGCATGTGATAAAAATAGCTCAAACGGTTTTTAAATGGAAGTACGCACTTTATTGTCATATAGTATCCTTTTAGAAACTATAAATGAGATGCACGGCATCCCGGAAAGGAAGAATTTCATATGAAAACAAATGCAGACATAAAAAATGCGGAGCAGCAGGAAGCCGCTCCGAAGCCGAAGAAAAGATTTTACTGTCCCGTCGAGGCGACGCTCAGCCAGATCGGCGGCAAATACAAGGCGATCATTCTCTATCACCTCTTTGAGGACAAGGTACTCCGCTTCCACGAGCTGCAGGAGTATATGCCGAATGCGACAGCCAAGATGCTGACGCAGCAGCTCCGCGAGCTCGAAGCGGACGGCCTCATTCACCGCGAGGTTTACCCGGTCGTGCCGCCGAAGACAGAGTACTCGCTGACAGAGCGCGGAAAGACGCTGAAGGGCGTCATCTACCCGATCTGCCAGTGGGGACGTGAGCACATGGCAGGAACATTCTGACACAAATGAAGCCCTCAGACGCAACTGCCGACTGACTTTGTATTTATCCGATACGTACGGAGTACATAGACCAGAACCAGCAGGAGTGATGCGCTGATCACGGCAAAGCCGAGATTCGTCGAGCCGAAGTCTGAGTCAAACAGGAAGTGGTTTGCGATCACGAAGAAAATGAGGCCGAAGCCCGCCTTTCTTCTCCGTCCCTTCCCGTAAATGACCATCCAGAGACCGGCCGCCGTGAGCGCCGTGTACGCCCAGTGCGACGCGGCGCTCACGCTGACGCGGTCAAATGCGTCCGGGAACACGTGGGACATATCCTTTACCTTCACGGGCACGATGTCCGAAATATCCTCATTGATCTGGAATCCGAGTCCGACGCTCATGCCGGTCATGAGCCAGCTGATAAAGGTTCGTTTTTTAAGAACATAGAGAATCATCGCGGCCACGAGAAGCTTGATCAGCTCCTCAGCAAAGCCGACCTCGAGCGAGTCGATCCAGCTCGCCGCGCCGCCTGCATGAACAGATTTCAGGAACTGGTCCATCGCGTCGTTCACATCGCCCGCAACCGGTCCCGGCATCAAAATGCCGCAGCCAATGGCGAGAAGCAGAAGATTCCGGCTGACGGAATACTTCTTCGCAAGCCATTTCATCAAGATGCCGATCGGCACAATATAGATCAACATCATGAGGCACGCGAGCCCCGCGGCCATGTAGTCCCGGCTGTCCGCCCCGTTAATATAGAACAGATCCGACAGATCGCTGCTCCCGAGCACGAACCAGATCATACCCGCGGTCAGGACCCAGAAGCGCTTTTTATCGAGTTTTCGGCTCTGCCCACTGATCGCCATTCGCTTTCCTTCATCAACACAACCTGAAGAATCCCCTGGTCCTCCGTTTTCCATCGGCCCCTTTCTCTCATAGCTTTCACAATCGAGTGAGTCTTTCATGTGCCCGCTGTCTTCTGGAATTTCATTTTCCTCATTCTCAAGCTGACTCTCCACGATTTTTCTTCCTCCACTCAAGCGGCGTCACGCCGTATTCCTTCATAAACATCCGGTTAAAATAGCTCTGCCCCGCAAATCCACATGTCTGGGAAATGTAGAGCGCAGACTCCTCCGTGTCCGTAAGGAGCTTTGCCGCCATTTCGAGGCGGTAGCTGTTCAGAAACTCAAATGGTGTCTTCTGCGCGTATTTTCGGAACAGCGCCGAGCATTTCGACCGGTTCACACCCGCTGCCGACGCAATGTCGTCGAGCGAGATCTTTTTTGCATAATTTTCGTAAATATAGTCCGTCATCCGTCGCTGCAGCGAGATCTCGCTGCTGTACGTGACCGGAATCATATCCTGCGACCGATAGGCGAGGTACAGCTGGCGGAACATGAGAAAGATATATCCGATCATATCGAGCTCAAAGCCGTCCGACTGCGTGCGCGCAAGGTCATAGAGCTGATCGAAAAAGGCGGAAATGAGTCTCGCGCAGCTGTTCCGCCCGCTCATCTGCACATGGGCAAAGTCCCGGTCGCTGATGACCGGCTTCACATACTTATTATAGAGAGCCGACTCCTGCGCAAGGAGAGTCGTCTTGACCGTAAGGACGTCCATGTCGCAAGCGAGCTTCTCCAGGTTGTAGACCCGGTGCATCTGCTCATAATTAATGAAGCAGACCTCGCCCGGATGGAGCAGAAAGTCCGAGTCGTTGACGTGGCAGTGGATTTCACCGCGGCGAATCCGGATCACCTCGATCTCATCCTGCCAGTGCAGGAGCTCCTCGTGCCTGTTCTTCGAGTCAACGAGCTTATGCTCCAGCGTGACCGGAATCAATCGGAATACATATTTCTTAAGCGGTGTGCCGGAGCTGACCGGCACCGCATTTTCCTGTACAACGTTCACAAGCTTCCCCTTTCTTGTTATGCGCACATTGTAGCACGGGAGTTCATGCGTGTCACGTTAAACGAAAATATAATGCAATAAAAAATGTAAATAATGCTATTAACATCCATTTTCGTGCGTTATAATACAATCATCAAAGGGAAACACAAACGCCCCGATACAAAGGAGGAAAAATATATGAAATTCAAATGCAAGGTCTGCGGTTACATTTACGAGGGAGACAAGGCGCCGAAGGAGTGCCCGAAGTGTCATCAGGTTGACGTCTTCGAGCCGGTCAGCGAGGAGAAGAAGAACCCGTACGCAGGAACAAAGACAGAGAAGAACCTGCTCGAGGCATTTGCCGGCGAGTCACAGGCCCGCAACAAGTACACATACTTCGCTTCTGTCGCAAAGAAGCAGGGCTTTGAGCAGATCGCCGCTCTCTTCCTGAAGACAGCAGAGAACGAGAAGGAACACGCAAAGATCTGGTTCAAGGAGCTCGGCCTTCTCGGTGACACAGAGGAAAATCTCAAGGAAGGTGCAGCCGGTGAGAACTACGAGTGGACAGATATGTACGTCCGCATGGCAAAGGATGCCGATGAGGAAGGCTTCCATGAGCTCGCTGAGAAGTTCCGCGGCGTCGCTGCGATCGAGAAGACACACGAGGAGCGCTACAGAAAGCTTCTTCACAATGTCGAAATGAAGGAAGTCTTCAAGAAGAGCGAAGTCAAGGTCTGGGAGTGCCGGAACTGCGGCCACATCGTCGTCGGCACAGAGGCTCCGACAGTCTGCCCGGTCTGCGGCCATCCGCAGTCCTTCTTCGAGGTACACGAGGAGAACTACTAATCCATCAGATACAGCTCACCCCATGAGAATCACAGCCTGCCAGCTTCTATGACGGACATCGCGTACAGGCTGTGATTCATATAAGCAAGATTGTCTCTGACCTCTCTGATCCTCAAAAGGCAGCGCAGAGTTCAGGGACTGGAATATAAAAGATCACCTTACGGATTTCGAACGAACAACAATTCTGACAATTTCGATTTGAATTTACAGAAAGGAGTTACGCCATGTTATTTTACAGATGTATGTCCTGTGGCAACTTCGTCACATTTCTCACAGAGAAGACAGCCTGCACACCGACCTGCTGCGGCAAGCCGATGACTGAGCTCGTTCCGAACACAACGGACGCGGCGCAGGAAAAGCACGTCCCGGTCGTCAAGGTCGACGGAAATCATGTCACCGTCACAGTCGGCTCTACGCTTCACCCGATGCTCGACAACCACTATATCCAGTTCATCGTCCTTGAGACAAAGCAGGGCTTCCAGAAGAAGGACCTGAAGCCGGGCGATCAGCCGGTCGCGGAGTTCGAGCTTGCAGGCGGCGATGCGCCGGTCGCAGCATATGAGTACTGCAATCTGCACGGTCTCTGGAAGGCGGAGGTCTGAATTAAGACCCGCATCCCGTTTTGGACAGAAGCTTCTGCCCAAAATGCAGACAGCCAGCTGGCAGATAATGAACAGCCGATGGGGGATCGGCCTGCATAACGTATACGGAGGCGTCTCAACCAGCAGTTGAGGCGCCTCACATTTTCGTTGGTTGTCTGAAACAGGATTTCGCGGTACAGTATAGCCATCAGATGACAAGGGCGTCAGAGGAGAAAATGAATTCTCCGCTGGCGCCTTTTTAATTTCCCGGGAAGACACTGACTACGATTTTCCAAAGGAGGTTCTCACTATGGCTAAGTATCCGAAGTATAAGGTAGCAGCAGTCCAGGCAGCGCCGGTGTATCTTGATCTCGCGGCAACCGTCGACAAGTCAGTCGGCATCATCAAGGAAGCGGCCGATCACGGCGCGAAGCTCATCGGCTTTCCGGAGGGCTTCCTTCCGGGCTATCCATGGTTTGCATTTCTCGGACGCGCGCTCGATTACGTCCCGAGATTTTATCATCAGCTATATCTGAACGCGGTCGAGGTTCCGAGCGACGCGCTGGCCAAGATCAGCCAGGCGGCCCGCGACAATGACATCTACGTCTGCATTTCCGGCTCTGAGAAGGACGGCGGATCCCTCTACCTCACACAGTTCTGGTTCGACAACAAGGGCAACCTCATGGGCAAGCACCGCAAGATGCGCGTCTCCGTCGCGGAGCGGCTCATCTGGGGGGACGGCGAAGGCTCCATGATGCCGGTCTTTGAGACAGAGCTCGGCAACCTCGGTGGCTGCCAGTGCTGGGAGCACGACGTTCCGCTCGATGTCGCGGCGATGGGTGCGCAGAATGAGCAGGTCCATGTCGCCTCCTGGCCGGGATATTTCGATGATGATCCGGCGAGCAAGGCATACGCGATGCAGACAGGCGCATTTGTCCTGATGACAAGCTCCGTGTACGACGACAGACTGTACACAATGCTCTGCACGGATGAGAACGGAAAGCTCGAGGAGGATCGTCTCGCATACTTCAAGACGCTGAAGCAGGGCCACACGGCGATCATCGGACCGGATGGCAACTTAAGAAGCGACTACGTTCCGTCCGGCGAGGAGGGCATCGCCTATGCGGACATCGATCTCGAGGACATCATCGACTACAAGTACGGCTTTGACGCGGCGGGTCACTACAGAAATCAGTACCTGACACTCAACTTCTACCGTCAGCCGCATCCGTACTGCAACTTCATCGGCGAGGGCAAGCAGGAGACGATCTCCTACGATGAGCTGCAACCGTACGCGGAGGATTCTGAGTAAGTCAGGATCTGAGACAGGCTGCGGATGAATTTCATACATCATCTCACATACGATTGTTACAAAACGACAGAGTTGTATGTATAATACAAATGAAAGTAACGATTCGGCGACCAGACTCGGAACGCTTCGCGTTCCTCACTGAAGGATGCCGGATAAGAAGACAAATGCGGGGAGGGCGGTCCGGAGACGGACTGCCCTTTGCGTGCTTTTGAGGAAGGAATTTCATTTGTCATGAATCTTCGGGATATGGACTGTTTTATCATGGTCTGCAGGAAGCAGAGTATCTCTGCCGCGGCGGAGGCGCTCTTCATGTCGCCGCAGGGTGTCAGCAAGGCGATCCGCCGCATGGAGGAAGAGTCCGGCGCTCCGCTTCTCGACCGCGCGACGAGCGGCGTGAGTCCGACCGCCTACGGAAAGATTTTTCTCGCCGCGGCCATCAAGATCACGCACGAATATGACGACACACTGAAAAAGATCGCCGATCTCAAGGCGCAGACAAACGGATATCTCCGTCTGGTCTCGGCGTTCGGCATCCTGCGTTATCTCTCGCCGGAATTCGTGCAGGGCTTCTCTCGCCTCTGCCCGTCCATCCACCTCGATTATATGGAATATCCCGACATCTACGTCGAGGAGAATCTGCTGAACAAGCAGTATGATGTCGGCATGGTGCCGTATCTCCGGCAGAACCCGGATCTTGTATATGAGCCGCTCTTTTCAAAGGAGATCTACTTCATCACGCACGAGGGAAGTGCATTTTTCGAGAGAAATGAGGTATCGGTAAAAGAAATATCCGCTGAGCCATTCGTCATTGAAAACAGCAATTTTCTGATCCATCACATCATGGAGTCGATCTGCGAGCGCGAGAGGGCAAAGCTCGATATTTACTTCAACACCAGCGGCTTCTCACTCTGCTACAAGCTGTGCAAGGACGGGGAGGCCAACACGGCCTCGATGGATTTCATCTTTCAAGACATGAGCAGCGGAGCGCTCCGGAAGATCCCGTTCCGCGAGCATCCGATGTGGAACGTCGCGCTCGTTCGCCGGCGGGACATGCCGCTCACAGAGACGATGAACAAGTTCCGCGACTACGCGCTCGGGTGGAGAACCGGCGGGATATGACTTCCACCGTTTTTTATTTTGATAACATACTATTTGTGAAAAATAGCCAATAAACCCGCAATAAATTCTAATGGACAAGGCAGCCCAGCTATGGTATGAATAATAATAGAGACGCATCTTATTAAATACATTTACAGTTTTGTTCTTTCCACAATGTTCTCGTTATGATAGACTAAATCCCTATCCTCATTTAGCGTTATCACGGAGGTATTTATGAAAAGATCAAGGTTGATTATCAATGTACTTTTAAGTGTTGTATTACTCCTCTTCAGTTCAATCAACGTTTCGGCTAATGATCTTAATATCGTTGCATCCAAGGCGAATACAGTCGACTATTCAAGTTATAATTTCTCTTCTTATACGGATTCCAGTAACAACATTGTGATTTGTGCAATAAATCCAGATTCCGTAGTCGAGGACACTGTCATCCTGGAAACCAGTACAAATCAAATTTTGTATCATGGTCAAGTAATCGGCACATACTCTTCTGAAGCTCCTCTTTTAAAGATTCCAAGGTCAAATACATCTTCAACCTGGAAATATCTTGGATCGCAAAACTATAAAATAACAGCGACCGGTGCTGGCATAACTGCTGCCGCAATTGTAATTATTGCAGGCTTTGTTGGTGGTCCTGCCGCCGCAACTTTATTAGGTGGATTAAGTGCTTTCATCGGGACAGCAACCCCCGGAGGAACGCTAACCGTTCAAACATGGGAAAGAAATATTGGAACACAATATTATCAAAAATACAGAATCAAATTCACGACTTCTACAGGTGAAGTCTGGGGGCCTGTTGAAACAATAAAGGCTTACTAAGGTTAGGTGGGAAATGAACGATCGAATCATTGGATCTATCATAGTAATCATCGGTTTTTTTATTGCTACTGTTCTAGCTCTAATGAAAAAGAAAAGCAGTAATTGGAAGAGCAATATTGGGCTTTCTGTTCTTTTCGTACTGTGGATGATATTTTGTGCATCCTACATAGTATATCATTTCATGAATTATTAACCGATTATGCTTCTCCGATTGTTCTGTAGAAAGGCATCTTCGGGCAAAGGCGGGTAAAAACTACCACCTTCGTCCGAAGATGTTTTTGGGTTGGGACTACAAAATCCGGCTTACACGCTGTCCACTTTCAGCAGCCGCGCGCCTCGGACGGATCGCGCCCGAAATAGATGTTGACGAATTCATGCAGGCGCTTCGCGTTTCGCATGTAGACGGCGCTGTGCATCGGCTCGCCGTCCTCCTCTGACATCCAGAAGCACGAAATGTCGTCATGTACGTGATCAGCCCGAATTCGGACTGGGAAATGAACACCGGCATGAGCTGCCGCTCATTTTCAAGCTGGAGCTTCTGCGTGCTGTCGATGTCCATGAGGCGGATCTCGTCGCCGTTGGAATCCTGAAACGCATCGGCGAGGTGCTTGTGCGCATCGACAAATTGTTCAAGCTCCTCGCGAGGCGGGTTCTTGTCGCCCGCCCCGAGCAGCCTGCGGTCAAGCGCGACACACACGTTCAGCGCTTCCATCAGACTCTGTTCCTTATTTTCTCCCATATCTGTCACCTCTCAACACGTCAGCAGGCACCGAAAGCCTGCCATGTATGCTCTTCCGCGAAAGTGTACCGTGGACGATCAACATGATTCGAACTTTTTCTAAATTCAGCTTCCACAATCAGGATCATCGCTCAGCCCGGCAGATGCGCCAGCACAGCCCCAAGCGCATTTTTCGCCGGCACGGACGTCACAAGAAGGAGAACCGTCACCACGATACCGATGCTCATGAGCGCCTTGTTGATGAAGCCATCCGACTCGCACATGCGAAGGCAGAACCTGTGCCTTAAGGGCCAAAGCAGCTGCTCTCCCTTGTAGTTTAATAGATCAATGACCATATGGGAACCAAATGCCGTCGCAAAATATGGCGCGGCTGCCGGGAGAATAATACTGACGCACCATGTGAAGAGAAGAAGAGCCACGAACGAATGCATGAACGCCCGGTGCGGCTGCCTTTTCCCGAACGCACAGACCGCAAGAAACAGCGCAATGCCGATGACCACGCGCTCCATGCTGCTGTCGCTCCTGATTTTTTCGTAAATTCCCGCGTGAAACACGCGGTCCGCGACAATAACGGCGATCACCGCAAGGACAGATACCAGAATGGCCTCATCCGCGCTGCGGTGCGCCTCCGATGAACTGGAATCAATATCCGGAATCACGCCGCCGATCGCGGCCGCTCCCGTACCGGCCACGAGGACGGGAAAGGTCTGCGGCTGCTGAATGGCCAGCGCCGCCGCGATCCCGACAAAGAAATGTGTTCTTCCTAACATAGCAAGCCCCTGTTCTTTTTTCGATATTTTAGCATAACTTCGAAAATTTATGCAGGCGGTTTTTCCTTAGAAGAGTTTCATAACACAAAAAGAGAGGGCCACTAAGGCCCTCCCTTTTACATGGAATCATTTGAAAATTCACCACTTCATCGACTCGATCGCCGCCTTCTCCGCGGCAAGTCCTGCCCTGTAGTGCTCCGTAAATGTCTCAAAGCCCTCGACGTCCTTCGGGTCCGGATCCATCGTGCTGCCCTTCATGCCGGCGAAAATCCGGTCATCAAGATACTTCTCAAGCGTAAGAGCCGGCTCCTTCTTCTTTGCGAGCATGAAGGCCGCAAGAAGCGCCTCGCCCCACGGGCCGCCCTCAGATGCCGTATCCATGACGGTCACCGGCGCGTTCACAGCCGCCGCGAGATACCGCTGCCCGACTCCCTTCGTCTTAAAGAGACCGCCATGTCCCATGATCCGGTCGACGCGGACGTGCTCCTCCTTAAAGAGAATATCGAGTCCGAGCTTCACGGCGCCAAGAGACGTGTAGAGATGGACGCGCATGAAATTCGCGAGATTAAAATGACTGTCCGGCATGCGCGCAAAGAGCGGACGGCCTTCATTTAAATGCGTGACGCCCTCGCCGGAATAGTAGCCGTACGCGAGCAGTCCGCCGCAGTCCGGATCTCCTTTAAGCGAATTCGTATAGAGCTTTCCATAGAGCTCACCCATATCGACGGGGTGACCCATGAGCTCCGAGAACTCCTTAAAGAGACCGACCCACGCGTTGAGATCGGACGTGCCGTTATTGGCGTGGGACATCGCGACCGGGAAGCCCGTCGGCGTCGTCACCATATCGATCTCACGGTAGAGCTTTGAAAGCTTCTTCTCAAGGACAATCATCGCAAATGTTGATGTTCCGGCGGAGACATTGCCTGTCCTCGGCGCGACAGAATTCGTCGCGACCATGCCGGTCCCGGCATCGCCCTCCGGCGGGCAGAGCGGAATCCCGGCCTCAAGGTCGCCCTCCGGATCGAGCAGTCTTGCGCCCGCCTCCGTCAGCGTCCCGGCCTCTTCTCCTGCGACGAGAACCTTCGGGAGAATGTCTCTTATTTTCCACGGATAATGCTTCGGCTCGATCAGCGCGTCGAACTTGTCCAGCATATCCGCGTCGTAGTCCTTCGCCTCGGAGTCGATCGGGAAGATACCAGCGGCATCGCCGATGCCCGTCACCTTCTGTCCCGTGAGCTGCCAGTGGATGTAGGAGTCGAGCGTCGTCACGAAGTCAAGGCGCTGTACATGCTCCTCATTATCGAGGATGCACTGATAAATGTGCGCTATCGTCCAGCGGAGCGGGATATTGAAATCAAAGAGCTCCGTCAGCTCATCCGCCGCCTCTCCCGTGTTGCTGTTGCGCCAGGTCTGGAACGGTGTGAGAAGCGTTCCCTCCTTATCAAATGCCATGTATCCGTGCATCATTGCGCTGATTCCGATGGCACCGACCTTTCTAAGTGTAAGGCCGTACGTCTCCTTCACGCTCTTTTTCAGAGACGCGTAGCAGTCCTGCAGTCCCGCGTGGATCTCCTCCAGCGGATAGGTCCAGATACCGTTTACGAGAGAATTCTCCCAGTCGTGAAAGCCCGTCGCAAGGACATGGCCGTCAAGGTCAGTCAGCACCGCCTTGATTCTCGTTGAGCCGAACTCAATGCCGAGAGCCGTCTCAGCCGCCTGAATTCGTTCATTTTCGTTCATAGTAATCCCCCTTGTTATGTAATTATTCAGCGCCCCTCAGAAAACTGATGAAATCCGGACGGAGAGCCTGCTCGCCGGACGGTTTCAGAAGTTTTCCGAGGGGCGGACAAGCGGCGAAGCCGCTCTGTCCGCCTGCAACGAGGAACGCAAAGCGTTCCGAGTCTGGGGTGCTGAACAGCTGCTTTTTCTGTCCCTCACGTCTCCAGCTTCTTCACGGACTGCCTCATCACCGGCTTTGTCCGGAAAATGAAATTCCCGTCAAAATCCGGGTTGTCGATCATTTTCATCATATTGTCGGCCACCTTCGCGCCGAGAGCCGTCTTCGGATGAGGAAACGACGTAAACGGCACGCGGCAGATACTCGCAAGATTCGAATCATCGACACCGACGACGCTGATGTCCTCCGGCACGCGGATGCCCCGCTGATAGGCAAGATTGATGAAGTCCATCGCGACCTGATCGTTGTAGCAGACGACCGCCGTACAGCCGGCGAGCCGCTTAAACAGATAATCCGCCATATCCCCCGGGTGGTTCACGCCGACCGTGTCCTGCCAGACAATGTGCGACGGATCATAATGAATGCCCGCCTTCAGAATCGCGTCCATAAAGCCCGCATAGCGGAGATGGCCCTGCATGTCGTCGAGCTTCAGAACCGCACCGATCTGCCGGTGGCCATTTTCAATGAGAAGCTCCGTCGCCTGCCGGAACGTGTCCCGGTCATCAATGCGCACGCAGGGAAGATTCAGCTCCCGATAGGATGCATTAAAGAACAGAATCGGCACATGCTTTTCCATCAGCTCCTTGTAATAATGGATGTTCGGATTCGGCAGCGCGCTCTTCGACGGCTCGATGATAAGTCCGTCGATATTGTCCTTCTCGATGAGACTTTGCAGGATCTTTCCTTCATTTGTCACCTTGTTGTCGGTAAATGAAACCTGCATCGCATAGCCCTTGCGCGACAGCTCCTTCTCGATGCCCTTCAGAATCGGCGGAAAGATGTAGCTCTCATAAAATGTACTGACCACGGCGATGTTCATGTACCGCTCCTGCCGCGCAGGCGCGTAATTGCCGCCGATGTAGGTGCCGCTTCCCTGGACGCGCGTAATCACGCCCTCATTGACAAGCTCCCCCGTCGCGTGGCGGATTGTCTGGCGGCTCAGGCCGAACCTCTCGCTCAGTTCATTTTCAGAGGGCATGCGGTCACCGTAGCGCAGCGTTCCTTCCGCGATATTTTGCTTTACCCAGCGAATAACCTCCTGGTATTTCGGCTGCGATCCCATCCTGTCCCTCCTTCTTGTTGCACGCTCCATCCCATGATATGGACTTAATAATCAGGTAACAATTCAGCACCCAGACTCGGAATGCTTCGCATTCCTCGTTGTGGGCGGACAGAGCGGCTTCGCCGCTTGTCCGCCCCTTGGAAAACTTCAGAAACCGTCCGGCGAGCAAGCTCTCCGTCCGGATCTCGTCAGTTTTCCAAGGGGTGCTGAAACATAATCAGATCGTAAATCTGCGGAGGTCCTCTTCTGTCGTGTCATCGCCGATCGTCACGAGCTCTGTACCCGTGAGCCGCGCGAACATCTCGATATCAGCGCGATTCAGAGCTGTTGAAATGACGCTGTGATGCGCGCCGCCCGCATAGCACCATGCAGCGGTTCCGATCTCAAAGTTCGGCTTGTGGCGGTACATGATCCGCGCAACCGGAAGCTTCGGCATCGGCAGCGGCTGCTTCACAAGCTCGACATCCGCGCAGACGATCCGGAAATGATCGCCGAGATCGATGAGCGTCACCTGGATGCCATCGCCCGTCACGCCATCGAAGACAAGACGCGCCGGATCTGCCTTGCCGCCGATTCCGAGCGGATGGACCTGAATCTCCGGCTTAGTTGCCGCGAAGGATGCCGGAACCTCGAGCATATGCGATGCGAGCTCGACCTCCTGTCCCGGTGTGAGATCATAGGTGTAATCCTCGATGAAGCCTGTCGCGCCCTTCCGGCCCTCTGCCATCTTCATGAGGACTGCGGAAAATGCAGCGATCTTGTAGTCGCCTTCGGGGCCGAAGCCGATGCCCTTCGCCATGAGGTTCTGAGCCGCGATGCCCGGCAGCTGATCAAGGCCGTGGAGGTCCTGGAAATTATCCGTGAAGGCACTGCATTTGTTGGCCGCAATGAACTTGTCAAAGGCAACCTCATATCTCGCCTGTGTGCGCACGGCGTCGATATTGTCCGTCGCCATCGTGTACTTGCTCTCGTACTCGGCCATCTTCGCATCGACCTCTTCGTCGGTCGCTTCCTTTGCAAGGTCCGCGATCTCGCCGATGCCCCAGTACTTGATCTCCCAGCCGTACTTGATCTCGCACTCCAGACGGTTGCCGTCCGTGACTGCGACATCGCGCATGTTGTTGCCGAAGGTCGCGACTCTCATTCTGTGGGAGAGACCGATCGCTTTCGCGACCTGCGCGAATTTGCGGATCTTCTCCACGACATCGTCGTGTCTGTAGTAGCCGGCGACAACCTCATGCGGGACATGAAGCTTTGCGAGGATGAAACCGAACTCGCGGTCACCGTGCGCCGCCTGATTGAGGTTCATGAAGTCCATATCAATCGCGTCGTACGGAAGCTTCTCATTTGCCTGCGTGTGCAGATGAAGGAGCGGCTTTCTGAGCTCCTGCAGGCCCTTGATCCACATCTTGGCCGGTGAAAATGTGTGCATCCATGTGATGACGCCGACGCAGTCATCGTCGTCCTGGACGCGGCGCATGTCCTTCAGGCAGATCTCCGACGTCTCGACCGTCGGCAGCTGCTCGATCACAATCGTGCCCTTCAGCTTCTCATTTAAAAATGCAACCATCTCAGCGACGTCCGCCGCGACCTGCTTCAGGCAGGCTTCACCATAGAGGTCCTGGCTGCCGGGGATAAAATATAACTTCTCCATACCCATTCTCCTTTTCTGAGATTTTGTAATTATTCAGCATCCCTTGGAAAACTGATGAAATCCGGTCGGAGAGCTTGCTCGCAGAACGGTTTCAGAAGTTTTTCAAGGGAGGACAAGCGGCGAAGCCGCTCTGTCTGCCCGCAACGAGGAACGCGAAGCGTTCCGAGTCTGGGATGCTGAATAGTTATTATTTTTAGAATTATTTGATGACCGACAGAGACTGACGATCTGCGAAAATGTAGACAAATGCGAGGAAGATCACGCCCTCGATGAGCTGCATGGTCTGTGTCGTGTAGCCGATCATTGTGAGGCCGGACTGCAGAACTGTGTAAAGCAGAGAGCCGACAATGATGTTTTCAAAGCGGACCTTTGCGCCACCGGAAATCGGCATGCCGCCGAGAACCAGCGCGATCAGGATCTGTGTCTCGAGCTGATTGCCGCCCGAGGACGTAACGGAACCAGTGTGAAGGACCGATACAAATGCCGCAAAGCCTGTGATCGCGCCTGAGAGGATGTAGATCAGGAACTTCATGCGGTCTGTGCGGATACCTGCATATTTTGCTGCCTTCTCGCCCGCGCCGATTGCCTTGAGATATGTTCCGAATTTCGTAAAACGGAAGAAGAAGAATCCGATTGCGACGACAAGAAGCATGCATCCGAGCTTGATCGGAACTGTATCGTAGAAGAGCGACAGAGATGCACTGCCGGTTACCGGTGCCTTCGATGTCAGATACTTAATAATTCCGCGGAACAGGAACATTGTGCAGATCGTGACGATAAAGGATTTGATCTTGCGGTTGACATAGAAGAAACCGTTGATCGCACCGATTGCAGCACCTGCTGCGATACCGCTGATAATTGCAACCGGAATCGGCGCTTTCTGTGATACATAGCAGATGACAATAGATGCAATACCGAGGATTGAGCCCTGCGAAAAATCAAGACCACCCATCGTCATGATGAAGAATACGCCGGTCGATGCGATCATCAGTGAATAGACCGATGAGAGCGCCAGGGACAGGTTACTGATCATTCGACCGCCCGTGCGGAAATTAAACCAGATAAAAATGAGAACCAGTCCGATGATCGGCAGCATGGCACGGACCGCTGCCATCGTAGAGGCTTTCTTCAGCTGCTCATCTTTGCTCAGTTCAGCTGTCTTTGCCTTGTTATTCATATGTTACCTCCATAAAAGAATCGTCATACCATGCTTGCGATCAGATCGTTTTCACTGAGATCCCGGCGTCTTTCCAGCTCGCCGCTGATCTTTCCATCCTTCATGATGATGATGCGGTCGCACATACCGATCAGCTCCATGAGCTCCTCGGAGATCATGATGATCGACTTTCCGTTCTTCCGCATCTGATTCATGAGCTGATAGATATCCTGCTTGACCTTGATATCAATGCCTCGCGTCGGGCTGTCCAGAACGACGATATCGGAATCTTTTCCTACCCAGCGAGCCAGAACAACCTTCTGCTTATTTCCGCCGGAGAGCTCAGATACGAACTGGTTTGTATCGACCATCTTGACGGAGAGCTCCTTCGCGTACTTCTCTGCGAACGCCTTCAGCTTCTTGTCACTCTGAATTTTCAGCGGTCCAATGCCAAGGTCGTCGAGAGACGGGAGAACGATGTTGTCGCCGATGCTCTGATTCATGACAACTGACTCGTTGTCACGGTCCTTAGATGTATAGGCGATGCTGTGCTTGATTGCCGTCGGAATATCATTGATCTGCGTTCCGTCGGCCAGTGTAACCGTACCGGTTCTGTCGTAAGAAGCTCCGAAGATAGCCTTGCCGACCTCATGCATACCGGATTCAGACAGACCGCCAAAGCCAAGGATCTCGCCCTTATGGAGGTCAAATGAGACATCCTCAATCTTGCCCGGAACTGTAACATTCTTTACAGACAGTGTCACTTCCTTCGAGACCGGCTCACCATAATCGGCTCTGTAGTAATCACCTGTCACCTCACGGCCGACCATGAGACGCTTCAGGTCATTTTCTGTCACATCACTGCTCTTCACACAGCCGATGTAGACGCCATCGCGAAGAATTGTGATCCGGTCTGATTTTTCGAGTACCTCCGGCAGGTCATGGGAAATGAAAATCACCGTTCCGCCATAGTCCCTGACCTGGTTCATGACCTTGTAGAGCTCCTCACGACCTTCCTGTGAGAGCGCTGTCGTCGTCTCATCGACAACCAGTACCTTCGGCTTGAAGTATGTGGACTTAACGATCTCGACGAGCTTTCTGTCCTCGAAATTATAATCATCGACATAGTCCGAAGCCTTGATCCGGTCAAAGCCGTACTGCTTCAGCAGTTCATTTGCCTTCTTGTTCATCGCGCCCGTGTTCTTGATGCCGTGCTTGACGAACAGATCCTCGTGACCGAGGAAGATGTTGTCCGCGACGGTCAGGCCATCGAGCGTTCCGAGCTCCTGAACGATGATTGCGATTCCGTGATTATTCGCGTCGACCTGATTCTTTGCATTTACTTCAACGCCGTCGAGAATGAACTTTCCGCTGTCCTTCGTGTAAATACCGGTCAGCATATTGGTCAGCGTGGATTTTCCGGATCCGTTCTCACCGATCAGCGCGTGAATTTCGCCTTTATAAAATTTCTCTGAGACGTGCTGGACTGCCTTCGTGATGCCGAAGGTCTTGCTTACGTCCTGCACCTCGAGTCTGACTTCATTTGACATAATCCGTTCCTCCTCCGATTACTTGACGATTTCACCCTTGCGTGCCTTCGTCGTCAGAGTGATGATGACCAGCAGCGCGAGACCCGTGATAACGTCCTGAATAGCTGTCGGTGCTCCGAGGGCGATAAAGCCATAAAAGATAATGTTGACGAAAAATTCACCGATGATAATAGCCTGAAGCGGAATACCATATTTCTTAAATGCAAGTCCGAAGAAGCAGCCCATGGTCGGAACGAAGTTCCGGCTCATCGAGCTCATGCCCGTGACCGCGACCATCGAAGAGCCGTAGGAAATTGAGAGGACCGCCTCAGCTCCAAAGAATGCACCGGATACCATAAATGCAATCAGCTTGTACTTATCGCAGTTAATACCCATGTTCTTCGCAACATATTCATTTGACCCGATTGCGTAGGTGTAGGTACCAAGCTTTGTGTATTTAAGAAGGATGAAGGCAACAACAAACGCGATCGCTGCAAGAACAATGGATCCGGCCATCGAACCGAACCATCTCATATTTGACGCAAGTGTCTGCTCCGTGCCTCCTGCCACGTAGTTCGCAAGGGATTCGTAAATCAGAGCAAGACCCGTCGTGACGATCATGGACGGAATGCGAAGCTTTGTATAGAAGAAGCCGTTGCAGAAGCCGACGATCGTACCGGTCACCAGAGCGCCGATAATCAGTCCGGCATATCCCATGCCGAAGCGGTTCGCAAGGACGCAGCCGACAATCGCGGAGAGGACAATGTTCGCGCCAATGGAAAAATCGAACATGCCCATAACCATGACGAAGTAAAAGCCAATCGCACCGGTCGCCGCAAGAAGTCCGGACTGGAAATATGAAAGAAGATTCGCCGGAGATCCGAAATTATGGGGCGTTATAATCTTGAAGACTGCCCAGGCCGCAAAGACGAGAAGGAACAGAATCAGGTATCCCTTCGCTGCACCCGAGATCTTTTTGCGTCCGGTCGCCGGACCGGCTGCTGTTTTTGCAGAAGAACCCATACCATTTACCTCATTTTAAAAAGTTGTATTCACAAGTTCGATCTGACTGAAGGTGGCCGGTACCGCCGCGCGATACCGGCCACCTCAGAGGGAGTATATTCACATGAAAAACAGAGTTATTATGCTTCGACCGTCAGGAAGCTGCCGATGTCACACCGGAGCTTGCTGATGTCACGATGCTTCCGGTCGAACCGCCGCCTGCTCGCTGTGCCGCGTCCTCGATGGACAGCGACTCCGCTGACTTCTTCAGAGCATCGAAGTTTTCATTTGACAGCGCCACCATCTCATCATCTGTATACGGAAGCTGGTCAACGAAATATTTCTGGTACTCTGCGTAGTCATCCGGAGATGAAACATACAGATACGGGAACTCGATCTCATCAAACTTTCCGGAGAAATCTGTAAACCCGTTCGTACCCTTGATGGCGTTGTAGACCATCATGAACGCGTACAGCGGATCGCAGTAGTGACCGCCGGACTCACCTGCCATGGAACCATTCTGCAGTCTGTCGCCGAGATCATCGAGGAAGTCTGTGGAGACAACATCGATATCCTTTGTCTTGCCGGCTGCTTCAATTGCGGAAATCGCGCCGAGAAGCGGGTCTCCGCCGCCGCCTGCCGGGATGATCGCATCAAGATTCGGATCCGCGCTCATCAGAGCATTTGCAGCCTTTGCGCCGCCATCGGATGTTGTGCCTGCGTACTGCGGCTCAGAAAGCTTTGCCTGATCATCTGCATGATCCTTGTTCCACTCTTCAACACCCTTCTTATAACCTTCGTATCTGCCGAGCCATGTTGCATCGCCCTGCTCCCAGCCGATCAGACCGATGTCTCTGTCGCCCTTGTCGAGAAGGATCTTAACGAGCTTCTCACCATTTTCAACTTCGTTCTCATGGACAGCTCCTACATAGTAAGCAGACTGCTCAGCCGCCTTGTAGATGTCCGGGCTGTTGTCCTTGCTGATGATACGGAAGAACTGTGCCAGATAAACCTTGTTGTCATTGCAGGTCTTGATCGCGGATGTCATCTCTGTATCGGAAGAGTTGCAGATGATGATGCCCTGGCATCCTGCCGCGCAGAGCGTCTCGACAGAAGCGGTAACCTTCTCAGATACATGTCCCTGGTCGACGTACTGTACATTGACGCCGAGTGCCTTGGCCGCCTCATCAAGAACCTTCTTACACTGAGAACCGAGGACATCTGTGGAAGACCAGATCGAAACGCCGATCGTGATCTTGCTGTTGTCGATCGATTTTGTTGACCCTGCAGCCGTGCTTCCTGTCGATGATGCGCTGCCGCATCCGGCGAGAAGTCCGCCGACCATCGTCGCACAGAGTGCTGTACTGATGAGTTTCTTCTTCAGTTTCATTCGTTTCCTCCTTCTGCCTTTATCCGGCAATCCCCGTCTGTTGTACATACATGTAAAAGCATGTCCCGTTTTGTAAACAGACAATTCGCGGAACCCTCTCTCTCGCTTTCCGTTTGCATCTTTGTGCATTATTGCAATTAGCAAGCCGTTTTGGCGATAGGTTTTTGGTTCCTTTGCTGTTATCGACTATATATCATTGCCAGTGCTTCGTCAACATGTCAGTACAAAATTCGTACACTTATACAAACACGACCCATACAGGTTTGTACATATTGACCAAGTCCGCAAGTAGTTGTATATATTTTTGTCAACTTGTACAGGTCATATACTTACAACCTCCGTGCTGTTTTCTGAACATGTACTCCGGCAAATTCCGGTCCATATCGGCAGCTATCTATACGCGCAAGGAGGCTGCGGTACTTCGCAAATGTACATTCTGCCGAATCGCAGTGATCTATACACGCAGGGAGGGCAGACCGCCGTGGTCTGCCCTCCGCCATATCATTCTTATTCACTTTTCGTAAGGTTCGCCATGCCCCTTTATTCTTTGCCCCGGATATACGGGTCCTTATAAAATGCATACAGGAGCTGTGCCGTCATGAACAGCCAGATGACCGGCTCACAGGCAATGACAGCCGGATAGCCGAATCTCGGCACGAGAAGCCATGTGAAGAGAATCTTCCCCATAAGCTCAATCCCGCTGGAAATGAGAGGCACAAGCTTTGCGCCGAGTCCCTGCAGGGCGAACCTCGTCTGCAGAAGCATGCCGAGGACAAAATAGAACGGCGCTGTGAACCGAAGATAGGCCGTTCCGTTGCCGAGGATCACCGGGTTGTCCGACCCGGAAATAAGCCTCATGAGCGGCGTTGCTGTGAAGTAAAAAAGGAAAGCGACAATGAGCATGCTGAGAAGATCAAACCATCTTGCCTTCCGCATGGCCGTGAGAATCCGGTCTCTCTTGTCCGCGCCGCGGTTCTGCGACACAAAGGTCGCCATGGCCGAGGCCATCGACATGAACAGGAGGTTCCCGATCGAGAAAATCTTCCGCGCCGCGACGTGGCCCGCAATGACAGCCTCGCCGAGGCCATTGATGCCAAACTGGAGAATAATCGAGCCGATGCTGACGATCGAGCCCATGAATGCCATGGAGAAGCCCTGTCCCGCAAGGTCCGCCAGCATGAACCGCCCGATATGTCGGAAATCCTCCACGCGCGGAATGAGAATTCTCGCCCTCCGGAAAATGTACAGCACACAGAGCACTGCGGAGACCGCCTGTGCGATGACGGTCGCGTACGCCGCGCCGGCCACTCCCATATGCAGAGACGTGATCATGAAAATGTCGAGCACGACATTGAGCACGGATGAGAAAATGAGGAATACGAGCGGCATCACGGAGTTTCCGATTGCGCGCAGAAGTCCCGCACAGAGATTGTAGAGAAATGTCACTGCGAGCCACTCGCCCACGATGCGGATATACGAGTATGCCTCGTCAAGAATCGCATTCGGCGTATTGATGAGCTTAAGGAGCGGGCGAAGCCCGAGCACAGAGGCAATCGTGAGCACCGCGACCGCTGCCGCGCCGATCAGAATCGAGCCGGCGACCGACCGCCGGAGATTTCTCTCATTTCCCGCGCCGAATGCGCGCGCTGTAACCATAGCAAAGCCATTGCCCATGTTGTTGGCAAAGACGGTCAGGAGCTCGAAGATTGACGCGCACGCGCCGATGGCCGCTAGAGAGTTCTCGCCGAGAAAGTTGCCGACAATCGCTGTGTCGGCGGCATTGTAGAGCTGCTGAAAGACGTTCGAGATAAACACCGGGAACATAAATGTAAGCAGCGACGGCATAATGGGACCGTGGATCAGGTCGACACTCGCGCGGCTCCCCGTTTTTGACGAATTCATTTGGTGTTCAAATTCCTTTCTGCCGTCACCGGCCTCTTACCCGAGCGCCACGTCGAGCGCCATCATGAGCGTAAATCCCGCTGCAAACATGAGCACGCCGATATTTGAGTGCTCCCCGGCTGACATTTCCGGGATCAGCTCCTCGACGACAACATACATCATCGCGCCCGCCGCAAAGCTTAAGAGGTACGGCATGATCGGAACAAACACAGAGGCTGCAGCCAGCACCAGCAGGGCGCCAAGAGGCTCGACTGCACCCGAGAGGATCCCGTCCAGGCAGGCGCGTCCTTTACTTTTTCCCTGCGCATGGATGGGCATCGAGATGATCGCGCCCTCCGGGAAGTTCTGAATCGCGATGCCGAGCGAGAGCGCCATCGCGCTCCCCGCCGTGATCTTCGGCGAGCCGGTCAGAAAGCCGGCGTAGACAATGCCGACGGCCATGCCCTCCGGGATATTGTGGAGCGTCACCGCAAGAAGCATCATCGTCGTTTTCGCCAGATGGTTCTTCGGGCCCTCCGCCTTCGTCGCATTCATGTGCAGGTGCGGGATGACATGGTCCAGAAGAAGTAGGAACAGCGTGCCGAGCCAGAACCCGATGACTGCCGGAAGGAAGCTCATTTTCCCCATGGACGTGCTCTCCTCCATAGCCGGAATGAGCAGGCTCCAGATCGACGCGGCCACCATGACGCCGGCCGCAAAGCCGGTCAGCGCGCGCTGCACAGTCCGTCCGAGGTCCTTCTTCATGAAGAGGACGCACATCGCGCCGAGTGAGGTTCCGATAAACGGGATGGCAATTCCCTGTATGATATTTGAGTCCATATGGCCTCCTTTCTCTTTACTCACAGCATTGTAGCATGAAAAGAGTATAGCACAGAGACTGCTCCGGCGCAGGCCGGAGATAAAAGAAAAACCGGCTCTCCGATTAAGACAGAGAGTCGGTTTCCAATGCCCGTGCGCGTCGAATATTCGCTCACGGGCAAGTCTCTCAGCCTGCTCCCAATTCTTCTTGAGCTGAAGGACTGGGGAAAAGCAAACCTGTAATTTTCCGTTTAGTGTGTGAGTGCCTGCGCCACGGCCTTCTTCCAGCCGCCGTAGAGCAGCTCTCTTGTCTCTCCGTCCATATCCGGCCGGTACACGCTGTGCCGGACATGCTCGAAGATGCGCTCCGAATCGTAAAGACCGCAGGAGATGCCCGCGAGGTACGCGGCGCCCATGCCTGAGAGCTCCTGAAGATCAGGAACAATGACATCCGTCTCGGCCATCGATGCCTGGAACTGCATGAGATAGCGGTTTGCGGTCGGACCGCCGTCGACATGGAGCCTGCGGACTGCCTGCCCCGACTCCTTCCGCATAATCTTCACAAGGTCGGTGATCTGGTAGGCGATACTGTCAAGGCATGCCCGCACCATCTCGTTTCTGCCGGTCGTTCTTGTGATCCCGGTAAAGAGACCGGTCGCCTCGGAATCCCAGTACGGCGCGCCAAGGCCCGTAAAGGCCGGAATAAAGTAGGATCTGTCCTTCGGGTTTGCATTTTCCGCAAGCTCCTCCGTCTCACCCGCGCTGGAAATGAGATGCATCTCGTCCTTGAGCCACGTGATGACAGCTCCCGTGTAATTGAGATTTCCCTCGAGCACGTAGCTGACCTTCCCGCCGATGCCCCAGGCGATCGACGTGACGAGGCCGGATTCGGAGAGCACAGGCTTCTCGCCGATGTTCATCATGACCGAGGAGCCTGTGCCGTAGGTAGCCTTGATCCCGCCGCTCTTCCGGCAGTTCTGCCCGAAGAGAGCTCCGTTGCTGTCGCCGAGCACGCCGCAGACCGGGACCGCCTTCGGGAGAAGGCCGCCGAGGTCCGTCATGCCGAATACAGAATCGGACATAGAAACCTCCGGCATTGCGGACTCCGGGATGCCGAACATGCGAAGAAGATCCTTGTCCCACATAAGGCCGAAGCTGTTAAAGAGCTGTGTCCTGGCCGCGTTCGAATAATCTGTCCGGAACTGATGCCCCTCCGTCAGGTTCCAGACAAGCCAGGTATCGATCGTGCCGGCTGCAAGCATTCCGCGGGAGGCAAGAGCGCGCGCCTCCGGCACATGCTCCATGATCCACTGCAGCTTTGCCGCCGGGAAATACGGGGATAATCGAAGCCCCGTCTTCTTCCAGATCTTATCCGCCTCGCCGGCCCTCTCGTGAAGCTCCGCGATCTCAGCTGCCCGCGCGCACTGCCAGACAATGGCATCGCAGACCGGCTTGCCGGTTTCGCGGTCCCACATCAGAGACGTCTCTCTCTGATTGGAAATGCCAAACGCCTCCACATCGCCTGCAGCTACTCCGGCTTTTCCGAGCACATCCCTGCACACGCCGAGCGTGTTGCGGAGGATCTCCATCGGGTCGTGGCTGACCCAGCCCTTTTCATTTATGATCTGACGGTGGGCCCTGTCCGCCCGTGCGGCAAGGCGTCCCTCTCCGTCAAAGAGCAGTCCCTTCGTGCCCTGTGTGCTCTGATCTACCGCGAGTATATACTTCATGTCTCCTGTCTCCTTGTGCGTCCTCCAGGCGCGTACTGTCATTCTGTTCGTTCAGATTTCTTGCTCTCCCAGTGACATCTGATTGCGAATTTTTTAGTGTCTCTGATGCAAACGGTCGGTACCCCGTCTGTCAGTGAGTCACTACTTTATCCGAGTTCTTCCTTCACGCGCTTTGCGATGCCCTCGCCCGTCATGCCGTAGTAGTCAAAGACCTCCTTCGACGTACCTGTGATGACCGGCGCGTCCGGAAGCGCGATATTGACCACCTTCCGTGGGCAGCTTCTGCCGACAACCTGTGCGACCATGGAACCGAGACCGCCGAACGGGCTGTGCTCCTCGGCCGTGACGACAAGCTTTGATTTCTCCGCAGCGCGGATGACAGCCTCCTCATCAAGCGGCTTTACGCAGTACATATCGAGGACTGTCGCGGAGATGCCGTCCTTTGCGAGAAGATCCGCCGCATCGACTGCCGGGCGGACCATCTCGCCGCAGGCAATGATCGCGACATCGCTGCCCTCGCGGACTTTTGTCGCGCGGTTCATTTCAAACGGGCAGTTATCCTCCGTGTAGACATCCTCGACCGGATTGCGGCCGACACGGATGTACGCGCATTTCTCATCCTGAAGGAGATTTTCGATCAGATGTCTTGTCTGGAAGCGGTCGCTCGGGAGATAGACGCGCATATTCGGGATCGCGCTCATCGCGGCGATGTCCTGCGCGGAGTGATG
Source organism: uncultured Eubacteriales bacterium (assembly GCA_900315305.1). Lineage (GTDB taxonomy): Bacteria > Bacillota > Clostridia > Lachnospirales > Lachnospiraceae > Chordicoccus. The sequence goes on along the minus strand of OMYS01000019.1, from coordinate 2,680 downwards.
GCTCATGCCGAGCGCGCCGTAGGAGATGCCGCCGGAAATGCCGATCAGCTTGACATTGGTGTCGGAGTACGCGCAGTCGACCTTGCACTGCTCGTAGCTTCTCGTGGAAATGAAGCTCGCCGGGGACGCCGCAAACGGCTTCTTCCCGCACTTCGCAAGGCCGGCCGAGATGCCGACCAGGTCCTGCTCGGCGATGCCGACCTCGACGGACTGGTCCGGAAATGCGTCAAAGAACGGTGTCAGAGATGCGGAGCCGCGTGAGTCGCTGCAGAGAACGTAAATATCCTTATCTGTCTTTGCGTGCTCCATGAGAACATCGCAGATAACCTTCCGATTGGCGATTTTATTCATTTTCAAGGGCCTCCTTCCTGTCCTCCAGATCCTTCATGATCTCCTTGTATTCCTCCTCGTTCGGGAGATGATGATGCCACGATGCCTTGTTCTCCATAACCGGTGATCCCTTGCCCTTTACGGTGTTCGCGATCACGCAGGTCGGACGGCCCTTCACGGTCTTCGCTTCCTCAAATGCGGCGTTCAGCTGATCGATGTCGTTACCGTCCTCGACGGAAATGACATTCCAGTTGAAGGACGCGACCTTGTTCTTCAGATCCTCGAGGGCCATGACCTCCTCCGTCGAGCCCGAGATCTGGAGACGGTTCCGGTCGATCACGCAGCAGAGATTGTCGAGCCCGAACATCGCGCCGGACATGAAGCCCTCCCAGTTGGAGCCCTCGGCGAGCTCGCCGTCGCCGGTCACAACATAGACGCGGTTCTGCTTGCCGTCGCGCTTGCACGCAAGCGCCATGCCAACTGCAACCGGAAGACCGTGCCCCAGAGAACCGGAGTTCATCTCGATACCCGGAAGCTTGTTGTTCGGATGGCCGATGTACGGGGAACCGAATTTCGAGAAACGGCTCTTCACGTCCTCATAATCGAGGAATCCCTTGTCGCAGAGGACCGCGTAATAGGCCTCCATGGAGTGGCCCTTGCTCATGATGAAGAGGTCCCGGTCCGGATCGTCTGTGCGGTCCGGCGCGACGTTCATCTGCTTGTAGTAGAGGCTCACGAGGACCTCCATGACTGACATGTCGCCGCCGATGTGTCCGCCTCCGCCGGCCATGATGATATCAACTGTATGCTCTCTCAGCTCATAGGCTTTGACTGCTAACGTGTTCATGATATTTTCCTTTCCTGTATGTGAAGCTGAACGCCTCGTCTCATAGGACGAGCAGATATGACTTATGTCCGTTCCCTGCCATCCGCTGCTGTGGAATCTGTGCCGCTTTTATTATTCTCCTCTGAGGTACGCCTTCACATCCTCTTCGATCGGATCGTAGAAGTCCGGCTTGATGCCGATGTATTTACATGCCTCATAGAGAATCGGGACGACGTTCTTGTGGATGCCGACGCAGTGGTGAATATACGGTCCCTCGACGATCTTTGCCTCGAGCCGCTTGATGTTGTCGACCTCGACCCAGAGGTAGGTGCCCATGCCCTTCGGGCCGTCGACGCCCTTCGCGTTGCCGAGGAGCAGGCTGTACTCGCCGTTGTCGCCGTCGAACCGCGCGAGCGTGACATTGCCGTGCTTTGCCTCTGCCGTGATCGCGCCCGGGTAATCAAAGGCGAGTGGGTAGGTGATGCAGGGCTTTTCCTTTGCAACCGAGATCGGCCACGGACCGCAGTGCTGCAGAAGCTCGCCGTTCGGGATGTCCGGATGGCGGATCGTCCAGTCCGCAAAGAAGCTTCTGGTTCCGTCATTGGCCGCCGCCTCAACCATGAGGGCTGTGACCGCGCCGTGAATATCGGTCTCGCAGACGATCGGGATACCCTTCTCATTGAGGATGGAGTTTGCTGCGCACGGCATGATGCCGAGCTCGTCCTGCAGCGCGTTCCAGCACTGGATCGCGCCGGCGTTGCAGTGGTACTTAGCGATCAGATCTTCCATCGCGACCGCAAGGCCGGCGACATTCGTGAGCTGCTCGTCCGTGACATTGATTGTCATGTTCTTCCGGCAGTAGTCCATTGTCTCGCCGACACGCGGGTCCTCCGCGATGGCATGCTTCACAGCCGCTGTCAGCTCCGGAAGCGGGATCGGTGCGAGCTGGATGTTGAACTTCTCGAGAAGCTCGCCCTCGTTGCACATCGTGGACCAGAAGTCGTACGGTCTCGGGCCCATCTGCAGAATCCGGATGTTCCGGAACGTCTTCACAACGTTGCACACCGCAAGGAAGTCCCTCACGCCGCGCTCGAAGACCGGATCGGAAAGGCGGCAGTTCGTGAGATACGTGAACGGAACGCGGAACCGGCGCAGAACCTTGCCTGTCGCAAAGAGGCCGCACTGGGTGTCACGGAGTCTCCGTCCGTTCTCATCCGGGCGCTCGTCGAGCGGGCCCCACAGAAGCACCGGGACGTTCAGGTCCTTCGCGAGCCGCGCGCACTCGTACTCCGTGCCGAAATTGCAGTGCGCAAGCAGCAGGCCGTCCACCTTCTCGCGTCTGAACTTCTCCACGATCTTCAGCCGGTCGTTCTCGTCGTAGAGAAGACCCTCGTCGTTGATGTCATCGATGTCAACAAAATCGACGCCCATCTCGCGGAGCTTGTCCGCCGTCAGGTTCCTGTATTTGACCGCGTCCGGCGCGCTGAAAATGCTGCGGCGGGTCGGTGCGTACCCTAATTTGAT
>OMYS01000009.1 GCA_900315305.1 uncultured Eubacteriales bacterium | reverse complement strand
CTCATCATTTCCGGGGACAGTAATTGCAGATGTGAGGTCGCCGTTCTCCATCCCGGAGACATCTTTGTCAAGCACCATAATGCGCCGGATAATGCCGCGCATCCCTCTCGTCAGAATGAACATCCAGATCAGAAAACACAAGAACAATTCTATTGCGAAGACAAGCATGTAGATCCGGCCGGCGGCGCCTGTATCGACGTACACGTCATAAGTCCCATCTGCAAAGTTGGTAGGAATGGACGCAAGACGCGTGGCGCCAGAGAGATAGCTGTGAAAGCCATTTCGATACACAGTCATCACATCATAGCGGAAATCCAGTAATATTGTGCTGTCATTATGCTTATAAACGATTAGTTCGCTGATACCATTATGGAAAGCCCAATCTTGAAGATCTTCTGTATTTCCAAGTGACAGATGATTTTGTGTGATATACTTTTGAAGTTTTTTAATAGGTTTGCGTTCTTTATCGATGACGAAACTGCTGCCTGCCAATTCAAGATCGATGACATCGCTGCTGTATTTATAAAGAGGAATAAAAACTGCCAAGGACATCAAGAAACCGATGACGGACCATCTCAGAATTACATGCTTTAAGGAACCTGTTTTCACTTTCATTGGATTGCTTCTTGAAAGCTCCGGATTAATAAGTAATATGCCTTTAAAAGCTCTTTCTTTTTTTATTATAGACACCAGAAAGCGAGAAAATCAATTGTAAATTTTGCGAACATATGTGCGATAAAATCTTCAGAATTCTTCAGATTTAGGCGGTAACAAATATGCTATGCTTTATGCAGATGAGAGATCGAGGAACTCAAAAGGAGAGAGGGGGTAGCAATTATGAAATTTCGGCTGATAAGTTTTTTGGCATCGTGTATTCTTGCACTTAGTCTTTTTAATGTGCCTATATATGCGGCAAATTTAGAGACATATCCGTTAAGTCCCAAAGAAGAGGTGATACACGATTATAATAGTCGGGTCCTAGGAATGGGAACATTGTATCGGGTAAGTGAAAGTACACAATTGCGAAAGAAGGCAGATGATGATAGCACTATACTTGTGTCATTGTCTAAAGGAGATAGTATTTGGGTAATAAAATCATGTGGTTCATGGAAAAAAGCGTATGCGAAAGGTAAGACTGGATATGTCTTAGCGTCGTGCATTGAAAAGGCTGGCCCTTAAATCTGCTTGAGAGATGGCAGATAGAACATAGAGGAGAAGGAGGTGAGTCCATTGGAGAGAAGCTGGTATGGGTAGCAGTTCTTAAGGTAACGCAAATGCAAGCAAGGGAGGTAAGCATATGTTTAATTTCAAGCGTGGAATTAGCATGCTGGCAGTGGTTGGTGCTCTGGTGATCGGAAGCGTGGCGCCTGTTTATTTATGCCGCGAATGTCGGAGGCGGCGTCTGGGACTATGGAACGACGATTGTTAGTCCCACCCAGAAGAAAGTGTATTCCAACTATTATCATCCGACGAAAAAGCACAAGTCGTCTGTGTCAATCGGAACGACCGCTGCAACCAGTGGATGGGTGTCGAAAGGACAGACGTCTTACGCAAGTGCAACGGGTAAGTTGACTGCAGAGACGCATGCCTATTATGATTATAAGTAATAGGCATGCGTCAGATCGAAAACCAGACAGATAAGGTCTGATATTTGATCTGGAAGAGTATTTTATTCGCGGGATGCCGTAGCAAATAAAGGTGCGGCATCCCGCCACTGACAAAAAAGATGAGGGCATGAAAATTGAAACGACTTTTGTCACTTGCTATGTGCGCACTTTGTGTGATCGCGATCGGAATTGGTGCGCTGCGAATATCCAACACGGAGATCCTTCGGTATGGAGATCTTGAAAAGTCGGATTGTTCAACCTTCATGATTCCTGACGAGGACGCGATTGATGATCCGGATTCCTTGTTCAAGGTTCTGACAGCTGTTGCTGAGGAAACTGGAAGCAATATCATCCGGACAAGTCTTCTGGATGGGAAAAGAAGCGGAACCTACGAGCTGAGAAAATATGTCCTGATTGCCAATGCAGACAGTCAGTATATGCAGAACTTCCGGGTAAAATCCGGGCGGCTGCTGACGGCTGCAGAGACAGAAGACAGGTCGTCGGACAGCTTCCTTTCTACTGAACTTACAAGGGATAAGAAGCAGGTCGGCGAACTGGTCGCTTTCTTGCTGGGAGCTTCGGTGACCGTTTATCCGATGGGCGCGATGTTTGATTACGTGAAGGCGGACGGTCTGTACTATGTGGAGCTTGGCAGCGGCGTGACTGAAGAAGAGTTCTTGGAAAGCCTCAGAAATAACATCAGCCGCTTCTGCGGTGTGGATGTAAGCACAGATGATCTGAAGGGCTCAGCCAGCAAAATCGGCACACCGTATACAGATCTTATGCTGTATGATATAGTCTTTTTCTTCGTGTTTCTGCTGTTTGTGCTGCTTACGTTTTATTATCTTCTCCGCAAACGAAGAGATACAGCTGTCATGAAGCTCATGGGTGTCAGGGAACGCTCTGTCTGGCGATATTTCTTTGCGAAGCCTCTGATCGCCTGCCTGATTTTTATAGCGGTATGCTTTGCCTGCATTGCGGCTTGGAAAAGAGACGTGGGCTTTGCACTGGATATGACCAGATACGCGTTGCTGCTTTATCCGGGCATTGCCGTCTTCTTTGTGATTGCCTACGGCCTGTCCAATATCGGCCTTTCATTTGCGGACGCCCTGAAGGGCCAGAATTTTACACGCGGAATCTATGTGCTGCATGTCATTGCCGAGATTATCTGTATCCTGATGGTGCTTTACTGCGGAGCGAGCGCGTATATTGATACGAAGAATCTCCTGCGCGATATGAATAAGTATAAAAGCTGGACAATAGCAGAAGATTATGGCGTCTTCTACCCTCTTTACAGCGGAGACGATCAGACGGATGAGGAAGAGCAGCAGCGTGAGAAGACAATCGGCACGGATTTTTATCACTATTTGAATGAGCAGGGCGCCATTTTTATTAATGCGACAGATTACGAAGATGCCTATATGAAAGAAAATAAGGTATCCGCTTCCTATCAGCGCCTTCTGACTGTTAATCCGAATTATCTGAAGGCTTTCGCCGTTTATGATGAAAATGGAAAGCGGGTTTCTGTCGATGAGAGCGACACGGACCTTGTGCTGCTTGTGCCTGAGACGGAAAAAAATCAGAAAGATGAGATTCTTAGCTATTATCAGCAGAATCAGGAATCCAGTGCAGAAGTGGACCAGGATTACTATGAAGCGGATACAAGCGGACTTCAGAATCAGAATATACAGATTATATGGACAAAGAGCGGACAGAAGATATTTACATTTGACGACTCGGTGAATACGGACAATGGAGATCTGACAGATCCGGTCATCACGGTTCTGACAGAGAACAATTCATACATCAGTCAGAGAGTCGGTATCCTCGGAAATGGAAACTCGGATCCGCTGAAGGTGAAGCTGACGGGAACCAGCAAGCAGACCTATGATTCCATGAAGAGCACGCTTTCGGAACTGGGACTTGCTGACAACCTGAAAGCGATTGTCTCTGTCAATGAGGCAGCGCAGGAGAAGCTGACCAGTATCCGCAGTGATTTGGCCTTGGATCTGAGAGCTGCTATTGTTCTTCTGGCACTGATTATTTATCTTGCCTATCAGTCAACCTACCTTCTGTTTGAGAAAAACAAGAAGCGGTATGTCGTCATGCACATGTTCGGTCTTCGCTGGACGACCATTTACGGGAAGCCATGCCTCCTGATCCTGGGACTGGCGGCCGTGATTGCAGCGGCGTATGGAGGACTGATCCGGACTGGCGGAGTGGTGTATACGGTCTTTGCGGTATGCCTGATTACATTCATTCACCTGCTCGTCATGTTCCTGTGTGTCAACGGACAGATGAAGAAAAAGACAAGCGATGTTCTGAAAGGAATCTGATATGATGACGGATATGAATGTACCGGTGCTGGAGCTCCAGCACATCTCAAAGCGATACGGGGACAGAGTCCTGTTTCACGATTTTCAGCTGACGGTTAACAGAGGCGATATGATCTGCATTGCCGGACCAAGCGGGAGCGGCAAGAGCACAATTCTGAATATTATCGGAATGTTTGAGCAGCCGGATGAGGGACAAGTCCTGCTCTACGGAAAGCCTCTGCCGAAGGCGGATTCCAGAGCCGGACGGGAGCTGATGCGGGACCATATCTTTTATCTCTTCCAGAATTTTGCGCTGGTTGAGAGCGAGACGGTGGACTATAATCTTGAAATTCCGATGATGGATATGCATTTGCCGAAAAAAGAAAAGGAGAGGAAAAAGAGGGAGGCGCTGGAGCGCGTCGGCCTCAAGACTTCCCTTAAGGAGAAGATCTTTCATTTGTCAGGCGGCGAGCAGCAGCGTGTGGCGATTGCGAGGGGATATCTGAAAAATTTTGATCTCCTGCTGGCTGATGAGCCGACCGGTTCACTGGACGGAAAAAACAGGAATGAGATCATCGGGATTCTGAAGGATTTCAAAAATGACGGGAAGACGGTCATTATCGTATCTCACGATCCGGTCGTTATGGATCACTGTGAGCGGGTGATCCGGATTGGAAGCTGAAAGTTTTTACCCGGATTTAACGGACATTTGACCCTGCTGCGATAGCGGGATATCCCCTGCCTCTTTAAAATGAGGTTCAGAAGGAGGCAGAGGATATGACTGGTAATCTTTTAACGGCGATCTGCGGAATCGGAGCAATTCTCATTGTTGTGGTCTCAAATCTGTACATTCTGCTTAGATACAGAAAGGACTGATATCAGCTGCCGGGAAATGAACCCCGCATTTTGATGAAAGTGACCGCATTTTTGTCAAATATAGCCAAAAAACTGTACATTCTGCTGTTTATTATTTACAACGTTGACGCATGAAAGTTGCGGTGCTTATAATAGGTGAAATACAGGCAGCGCCGGAATCGGAGCGCGTCGGGAAACGTTTCCCAGGGCATGTGACGCGCATGGCCCGTCTCAAATCAGACGACCGGTGACGGCGCAATCTACAGGAAAGAGGCAGCAAAAATGGAGACAGAAACTTTATCGCTTGAAAAACTGAACAACATGATGGGCGGACATCTCAATATGTCGCGCGCGAAGGAAGCTCCGAGAGCGGCGATTGTCAGGCTGATTGATGAGCTGGAGAAGAATCATCATCCGGTCAATGCGCCGATGAAGGAATTCTTCTGGAGATTATATAAGGATTGATGAATAAAAAGCCCCGGATCTCTCACGATCCGGGGCTTTTTTCGAGAAGGACCGTAGTAACTGATGTATAATGACGGTAGATTTTATTGAACAAGGAGATTATTAATATGAAGAAACCACTTGTATGGGCGCACCGCGGAGCAAGCGGCTATGCGCCGGAAAATACACTTCCTGCATTTGCCATGGCGGCGGACATGCACGCGGACGGCGTGGAGCTGGACATCCAGCTGACGAAGGACGGCGAGATTGTCGTCTGCCACGATGAGCGCGTGGACCGCACGAGCAATGCGAAGGGCAATATCCGTGATTTTACACTGGATGAGCTGAAGAAGCTCGATTTCAGCAACGGGAAGCTCGCCTATGAGGGCGTGCAGATCCCGACCATGCGGGAGGTCTGTGACCTGCTGAAGCCGACCGGCCTTACGATTAATATCGAGCTGAAGACGGGAGAATACTTCTATCCGAGCATTGAGGAGAAGATCGTGAAGCTGATCCACGAGTGCGGCATGGAGAAGAAGGTCATTTATTCGTCCTTCAATCATTATTCGATCCGGAAGATCCAGGAGCTTGACCCGGAGGCGGAGACCGCTTTCCTCTATGAGGACGGCTTTATCGACATGCCTGCCTACGGCGAAAAATACGGCGTAAAGGCGCTGCATCCGTCAGGCTATAACCTGCAGTACCCGGCCTTCATGGAGGACTGCCGGAAGAGAGGTCTTGATGTCAATGTCTGGACGATTGACCGCGAGGCGGATATCCGCGCCTGCATCGCCTGCGGCGTGCACGCGATCATCACGAACCTGCCGGATAAGGTGAGAAAGATCGTCGAGGAGACATAACCTGCCAAAGCATGTCGAGTGAGCAAAATCGTCGATAAGACATGGCGGATTAAGAAGTTCCGTGATGTATATCCGAAAAATGCGCCTCGTGATCAGCAGCCAGAATTAGAGTAATAAATGTGCGCCCCGGTCGATCTATGATCGGGGCGTTTTTAAATTGTATCAATTGTCCCGACGTGTATTCCCTCTGGCACAAGAACGCCGAATGCTTTATAATTAAAGTTCGGCGCTTTGCGCAATAAGAGCAGTGTATTTTTGGAGGGTTATATGAGACAGTTTCTGGTGGACGCGTTTACAGACAGAGTTTTTGCGGGCAATCCGGCGGCGGTGTGCCTGCCTGACCGATGGATTCCGGACAGGCTGATGCAGCAGATCGCGGAGGAGAACCGGCTGTCTGAGACCGCGTTTCTGGTTCGGGATAACGGGACGTATCAGCTGAGGTGGTTTACGCCGGATGGCGAGATCGATCTCTGCGGACACGCGACGCTCGCGGCGGCCTATGTCGTGATGCGTTTTCTTGAGCCGTCGCTGGAGATGGTTTCATTTGATACTAAGAGCGGAATTCTTACGGTCCGGAAGAATGGCGGACGCCTCGAAATGGACCTTCCGTCGTATAAGCTTACGCGAATTGCTGTCACAAATGCAATGACAGCAGCACTGGGTGTGCGTCCGCTCGAGGCGTATCTTGGCCGCGATCTGCTTCTCATCCTGGAGGATGCGGAGCTTGTCCGCACGGCGGCTCCGGACCTGGAGAAGGTGAAGGCACTGGACGGACTCATGCTGCATATTACCGCGAAGGGGACGGATGGCTTTGACTGCGTGTCGAGATCCTTCGGTCCGAAGCTTGGCATCGCGGAGGACCCTGTGTGCGGCAGCGGCCACTGTCATATCGTGCCGTACTGGAGCATGGTGCTCGGGAAGAAGGAGATTCTGGCGAGACAGCTCTCAAAACGAGGCGGAACACTCTTCTGTGAGGATATGGGCGGCCGCGTAAAGATTGCGGGGAATGCGGTTCTTTATGCCGAGGCAGATATTCTGACCGACGAGGCGGCCGTGGAGCAGGAAACCGATGTGATGAGAGAAGCAAAGGGCGTGGAGCATGCTGCCGATACACTGATTTCGGGCCTTGAGAATAATCAGATAGAAGGTGTCGGATCGGAACGGCAGGAGGCGAGGACCCCGGAGGCACATCCCTCCCGCGGCCCGATCGTTATTTATCACCCGGAGAATAAAACGGAAGGAGCTAAGCCTTCCGCGAAGAATAACGGTTCTGAACCGGCGGACAGCAGAAAGGCGACTGTTGATCATTCATCTGCCGCAAAAATCGCGGCATTTGTCGATCTTTTATTTGACGACGAGGAGGACGAGGACCCGTATCTTGAAGAGAGCCGTGCAAAGGCTCCGGCACATCGGGATGAGCAGGTACATGAGCCGGAGAGGAACGAGAAGAACAGCTCCTATGATGATGAGAACGTTCGGGCTGATATCGAGGCCGGTGGCCATGGGCAGGAAGAAGCAAGCAGTGCTTCAGAAGAGAAAACCGATGATTCTCTAGATGCGGCTCCGGTTCTTTATCTTGAGGATATCGCGCAGGCACTTGACGGAACGACGATGGACTGGAGTCAGTATCTGAATCGCAGGACAGGGAAGATTGTCGGTCTTGCGACAGCCGCGGACAATGATACGCCGGAGCAGAAGGCTCTGCGCGTGGAGATCGCGTCTTCCGGCAATTATATCCCGCTTCCGAATCAGTTCGAGATCCATGAGAAGGAAATTATGGAAAATTTTGCAAATTCTCTGATGAATGACCAGCAGAAGGAAGCGCTCCTTGACGCCCTGCATGGACGGCAGCCGTTCGGAACATTCAGAAACAGGCTGAACTGCTATGGCGTGCAGAACCAGTATTTTATGTTCAAGATGCTGGCATTCTGCCGCATCGCGAAGAAATGGTGCGATGAAAAACATGTTGCATACGAAGTGAAATCCAAGGGGCTTCACATCGGATAATGGCGGTTTTACGGGGAAAGTTTCGTGGCATTCGGCACCCCAGACGCGGAACGCATTGCAAATTTTCACCGTGAAAATTTTGGTGAAGTGGAAGGAAAAACGATGGCTTTATACGCGCTGGGCGATCTGCATTTGTCATTCCAGGTGCCGGAAAAATCAATGAACGTCTTCGGGAAGGTGTGGCGAAACCACGAGACAAAGGCGAAGACCTATATTGAACAGCTAGTCCGGCCGGAGGATACGCTGGTTCTCACGGGTGACCACTCCTGGGGAAAAAATCTTTCCCTGTGCCAGGAGGATCTGGAATATATTGCGGCATTCCCGGGAAGAAAGATTCTGCTTCGCGGCAACCACGATATGTTCTGGGACGCGAAGAAGACGGAAAAACTGAATGAATTGTACAGAGACAGGCTGTATTTCCTTCAGAATAATTTTTATGCCTATGAGGACTATGCACTTGTCGGCACGAAGGGATTTACTTTTGAGGGGCCGTTTTACTTGGACCGTCGGGGCCGCATCGTCGGCTGGGACGAGCAGAAGGAGGAACATGCAAAGAAGCTGGTGAAGCGGGAGGCGGAGCGCCTGCGCATGTCATTTGACAAGGCAAGAGAGGCGGGATATCAGAAGTTCATCATGTTTCTGCATTATCCGCCGACGAATATTCTTGAGAAGGACAGCGTATTTACGCGGATGGCAGAGGAGTACGGTGCGGAGCAGGTCGTCTACTCGCATTGCCACGGGGAATCGCGCTTCCACGACAGTATTATCGGCATGCACAACGGAATCAGATATTCGCTTGTGTCGGGGGATTATCTGAAGTTCAGGCCTGCAAGAATACTGAATACATGAAATTGTATTTATTGACATACAATCGTAAGTGCCGTATAATACAATAAAAGAGAACATGTAGGCAACGATGCAAAATATATGTTTTCGCATGGGTATGTAGCTATGCATAATAGAAAAGTGCTTTCGTTCTGCATTATGGTTTTGTCTTTTATAAACAGCATTTTGGAAACTATGGTACCGAACACTATTTATATGCGTTTCGTGGTACTTTCAATATTTATTCTATCTGTGTTGTTGTTTATTCACGAAGTTATTGATAACAAACATAAATAGTACTTTAGGTATCTGGCAATGATGAATTCGATGCGTGGAGACGAAGGGAGGATAGAAAGAGAGCATAAAAAATGAGTTTAGAAGGCATTGCATATTTTTGAACGTTTCGATTGAAGCACAAGAAAACTGAAGTATAGCTGGAGAAAGAGAGGCGAACATTATGAGGCGAGCAAGACGTTGGAGTGCTGTACTCATGGCATTCGTTTTGGTTCTCTCGTGTTTTCCGTTTCATGTGAGGGCAGAAGATGATGACCTCACACCTGCTACTGATCAAAAACTTCGTCAGCCTCGGATCTCTGCAAAGACAGGAGACGAGGTATTAGTGCCTGCCATCGATCAGAAAATCCAGCCCCGGATTTGCGCGAAGACGAATGACGATGATCTTTTATCTGATTCAGACCAGGAGATTCACCAGACCAGGCTTATTATAAAGAATAAGGACGGTCGCGAGGTCACCGTATTGTTTGCTGATTCTAACACGGGGGCAACCTACCGTGATGTGCAATGTATCGTCAATGACGACCCGGATATCTCACAATTTACGATCTATCGGGTTGGAAACGATGAGAGTGCCGGAGATTCATTTTTCAATTATCCTATTTCAATAGCAAGAATATGGAGTCCTCCGCTGGGAAGTACCCACAAATACGAGACGATAAAAACAGTTACGGTTCCATCCCGAGTTGTCAAAGATGACTTTGTTATCTCCGTTGCCAAGGGGCAAACGGTGACCTTAAAGAGCGAGTATACCGGAACGTTGACAGGCAGCATTAGCGGGGACTATTTCAGTAAGTCTAATCTTGGAATAAACCTGAGTGTGACCTGTAAATATTCGACATCGTACAAGTTCACCGGACCCACGAGCGGAAATTATAACTCAAGAGAATACCGGGTGAAATATTTCAGAGAAGATGGCAATTACATACAGAAGGACTATTGTTATAAGCCAACCGGCGACCTCTACGGCATTCGTTCTTGTGGAGGCGCATATCAGGAAGCGGTGAAGTATGCCGCATATAGTAAAGATTCCAGACAATGATGAGAACAAAGTTGTCTAATTGGTTACATTGGGCAGGCCTTATCTTGTGACAGGGGTCACGGGATGAGGCCTGCTTTTTGCTGGGGATTGTCTTCTCTTCTTATGTCAGATTCTCAGCCTTTATCGCCATGATGCCCTGCCTGCGCTGCGCCTTCCGGCTGAGGAACAGCGCCGTAGCAGTAGAGAACATCAGCGTGACAGCGGCTGTAAATGCAATTCCGTACATTCCGAAGAAGTGCTCGAGGATGAACAGAATGGGCAGAAAATACACGCCCTTGTCAAGCACGGATGTGAGCGTTGCATAGGCGGCCTGTCCGGTTGACTGCAGGTAGACTTGACATGTCTGGTAGATTCCGTAGAACGGTCCTGTGAGTAAAGAAGCAATGATCATGATCTGGCCATTCCGGATGACATCGGCGTTGTCGATAAAGGCTGCGATGATCGCCCGTCTCGCGGCGAAGCAGGCGAGACTCAGCACGGTTCCGATGATGACAGTTGTCAGAATTATCTGCTTCAGAATTGCGCGCATGCGCTGGAAATTCTTATTTCCGTATGTATAGGAAATGACGGGCTGCAGGCCCATGCACAGGCCCATGATGATCATCGTTGTGAGCATGCTGATCTTGCCTGCGACACCTTGCGCAGCGAGGGCCGTCGATCCGTAGCGAATCATGCGGCGGTTCGAGATGATCGTAGAAATACTCATAAGCAGCGTCGAGCAGGCAAGCGGAAGACCAAGCGTGATGGGAGCGGCAGGAAGAATGACACGCAGGTACTGCACGGCGAAGGTATAGGTTGTGCTGTCGGCGCCGAGCGCATAGCAGATCGGACGTATCGCGGCGAGCATGACGCCCGTGAACAGAAAGCCGATGACGAGAGAACCCAGAAAACAGAAGCTCGTGCATTTCCGGATGTCGTCCCGGTTCTTACTGCCAAGAGCAATCGATATGACGATGCAGCCGCCGCTGCCAAGCAGCGTACTGAGACCGGACAGAACCGTAAAGATCGGCGCGCAGAGTGAAAGCGCCGCGATTCTGTCCGGATCACCGGTCTGTCCGATAAAGTAGGTATCAGCCATATTGTAGACAACCATCACGAGCATGATAACAACCGATGGTACACTGAGTCTTACGAGCAGGCTGCGGAACGAGCCTTGCTCGAGCATTTCCTGATTTCCCTTCATAAGCAATCATCCTTTCCAAGTTTCTATCTGAGCTTCATTTAAATCTACACTTGTAGAAATCATCTGCTTTTTACTATAATGGAGTCTGGGTGAAAGTACAACAGACAATATAACAACAACTGTAGAAATAATGAATGCGGTCATCAATCACGGCATGCAGAGGAAGCTTCATCCGGAATGGAAGGCTCGGGGGAAATCATGAATAAAAAGGGAAATCAGCGATATGAAGAGATGGAAAAGCGGATCAAGAACGCATTTCTCGGCCTGCTTCGTGAGCAGGAGAAGAAGGGAAAGCGTGGCGATATCACAGTGAGCGCTGTCTGTGAGAAGGCGGGAATTCATCGCACGACATTTTATGGTCATTATCTGGATATTCCGGATCTGACCGCATCACTGACAGGTGCGGCGTATGAGGAGCTGATCGGATGCCTGTTTGATCCGGATACGGGGAAGGTTCGCGAGCATGCGTTTCGGAACGTCTTCGAAAAGGTCAGAGAAAGACCGGAATTCTACCGCTACCTGCTTGAGAATACGAGAGGCATAGACGTCTCTGACCGGCTGACCGATAGTCTGGCCGGCCGTCTGGATGAAATCCTGAAGGCGCAGCACATCGGGTCGGAGGCAGAGCTGCGGTATCATCAGAGCTTTTTCTGTGCGGGGCTCGCCGCGATGACGGAGCGATGGCTTCTCGGCGGCTGCAAGGAGCCGCCGGAAGAGATGGAAGCGATTCTTGTGAGAGAATATTCGCCGGATCGGGCGATCTTGATGGCTGAAGAGAAATGAAAAATCTTCAGAATTCTTCAGATTTCGGAAGGTAAAAATATGGTATACTGGGCGCAGATGAGAGAGGCCGAGGGGGCGAGGGAGGAAGAATAAGTGGTATGAAGATTATTCGAAAAGTTGCGTCCTGTATTATGGCAATGGCCATTATCTGTACTTTGTTCGCCCTGTTTGCCCTGCGCAGCGCACATGTCTATCAATTGAATATGAGCAACATTGATAATTCGCGTGGTGCCGTATATTTCGCGAATCAATATGGTGAGAATGGAGGTCCCGGTTTTGGAGATGTCTTTACATCGGAAGCGCAGAATGAAATTCTGAGAAATCTTCTTCCATCTCTGGAGAACGGTCCACTAAACTATTATCTGTGCGCCCAGAACAACTACAGCGGCGTAAATGTCACAATCATCAATCAGCATACGGCGGATCTGGCGAAACTTTCTGATTCGATTGCCAAAGGACAGGATATCAGCTATTCATTGACGATCGACTCGGGAGATAATCCGGTAATTCCGGTTCTGATTGGCTCTGAGCTTGCAGCCGATTATTCCATTGGTGATACGATTCCACTCCAGATATCGGCGGATCAGTCGATCGGGCTTATTGTCAGCGGAGTCCTCAAGGCTGGTACATTCCTGGATGAGGGGTCCCTGGGAAACGACTTTGACAGCTGCGCCGTGATGCCGGAAATTCAGTTTGGCAGCAGCCCGTCGTCGGATGAGGAACTCGAATTTCAGAATACCATTCTGCAGACGGAATGCCAGGGATATTTTCTGTACTCGCCGGAAAGCGGCGTCACCTATGAAGAAGTCAGGTCTTTCTGCGACTCCCTGACAAATGCATACAAGATCAAGTGGGGCGAGACCGGCAAGGTTGAGAATATTCTGGAAGGGATCGCGCTTCCTCTCTCTGAAAAAATTTGTACGCTGTTGATCGCGGCGGTTCTTACAGCCGGTTTCGCGGTTCTTTTGGTCAGCGGAATCCATCTTCCGAAGCAAAAAGGCGGGAAGAAGCCGATTCAGACAGAGACTGGATGGGTAATAAAAGAGTCATTACTTTTTGCGGTCTTTACGGTTGCATCGTATCTGCTGTGCCGCGGATTTGCGGACAGTCGAGCGAATTATTTTCTGGCAGGCGTCAGAGGTGATGTGATCCTTGTGGTCATCCTGTTTGTTCTGGCCCGCAGCGTGAAATTCTGCGTTTGTTTCGCTCGGCATGAGCGTGAAATGACAGGAGGGCAGCCATGAACAGTCTGGGCATGTATATTGGACTTCTTGCCGGCGGATTCATCAAGGCAAGTCCGATCATTATTCTGGTTAATATCGTGCTGCTTGCGCGCAGACATAAAGGAAAGGGACTCAAAATTTCTGACATTGCGTATCTTGATTTCTTTTGGCTTTCTCTGATTTTCATCTGGAGCATGACATTAAATGGCGTGGCGGATCTGGAACTGAACCCTCTTGAGAACCTCGCAGGGCGGATCAGCCTGAACGCATTGCCCACGCTGGCAGGGCAGCTGCAGAGCGTGGCGGAGGGACATGTGTCCGGCTATGCGAACCTGTTCGGGAATCTTGCGCTGTTTGTGCCGCTTGGAATCGCTCTGTTCCCATATGTTCAGCGGACCAGGAAGCCGCTTGCGCGCTGCGCACTGACAGCACTTTTTCTGTCGGCGGGTATCGAAATAATCCAGCTCCTGACCGGACGAATCTTTGACCTCTGCGATATTGTGCAGAATTTTGCGGGATGTCTGTTTGGGTACTTCCTGTATAATTATGCGCATCAGGTGCACGGCGCAAGGCTCCCGGAAATCTGTACAAAAGCCTGGACTAAGAAAGGAAAGGCGGTGGCAGTTGTGATTCTGCTGCTGAGTGTGGTCAGGATCGTATCGCCGGTATAATCACTTCTGCTTAAGCCGGCTTGGCCATCGCGATCCTGTAGCACTCTGTCCGCCCACAACGAGGAACGCAAAGCGTTCCGAGTCTGGGGTGCTGAATAGTTACATGAAAATTTGATATGGAGCACGTGCTCTGAACGGCGTATACTGAAAGAAAAAGGGGAGATTCATGGTATGCATGAGCTTGGCATTGTCCTGCATATCGCGGACACGCTGGATGAGACGGCGAAGACAAACAACCTGAAGAAAATTTCGTCGGTTACGCTGAAGGTCGGCGAGGTGTCCGGGATTATGACGGATTACTTTATTGACTGCTGGAACTATTTCAAGGTCCGGCACCCGCTGCTTCAGGATTCGGAGCTGAAAATTGAGACAATTCCTGCGGTGACGATGTGCGGGAGCTGTGGAAGGACCTATGAGACTGTGAAGTACGGGCGGACCTGTCCGCACTGCGGGAGCGGTGAGACGTGGCTCCTTACCGGAAATGAATGCATCATCAAGGAGATTGAGGCGGAATGACGGGCGTTCTTAAGGGAACGCTCTTTTTTTGATTTATTTGTAACGAAACAGCTTCATCTGCGTCTAACTGTTGAAAGGAAAAGGAATCCGCTTCTTGTGGGCGAATCCAGGAGGAGGTGAGTTATACGGATTCGGAAAAGCTATATCAGACCTTCTACATGTGGGTGTATTCATTTGTCCTCAGCAATGTGAAAAATGCTGCGGATGCAGAGGAGATTACGCAGCAGACATTCTTCAAGGCAGTCTCGAGTCGCTCGTACAGGGAGGGCAGGCGGACGAATTCACCTGGCTGTGCGCAATTGCAAAGCGGCTGATCAGCGATCTATATCGGAGCAGGAAGCACGAGGCTGAGGCTGGAGGAGCGAGAATCAGCACGCTGCTTATTCTTGCTGCGTCGATGCTGCTTGTTGCTGCATGCACAGTTCTTCCTCTTATGGCGAAGTCGAACCGTCTTGCGAAAATGCTTGCGGCGGCGACCGGCGCGATTGTGCTCATCGAGCTTTTCGTGTGCATGTTCTCATACATACGCTCGTTCGCGGAGATAGCGGTCGGGACTGTTTTCGGAATTTCGCTGTTTGCATTTCCGTTCATAGTGAAGGCGGCGAAGCTGCCGGACATTCTGGCAAATGAAAAGCCGATGCTCGTGCTCCTCTGTGGAATTATCCGGCAGAAATGAGCAGGGATCAGAAGAGATAAGACAAAAACGGAGTGATAATTATCCACTTTGATTGTGGCAAAATACCGGGCGTCTCCGAAGAAACGCCCGGTATTTTGCCCCGATCTCATTGATAAAGTAGTCCGTCATAATCCCGGACACTACAGCCGTCTTAGGCAGAAGTGATTATCACATCGGCGATACAATTCTGATCACACTCAGCAGCAGAATCACAGCTGCCACTGCCCGGCCCCTCTTTCCTGCCTTGGTTCGATCTTTTGTACAGATTTCCGGAAGCTTTGCGTCGTAAACCTGATGTACATAATTGTACAGGTAGTACCCAAGCAGGCATCCCGTAAAGTTCTGCACAATATCGCAGAGATCAAAGATTCGCCCCGTCAGGAGCTGAATGCTTTCGATACCAGCCGACAGGAAAAGCGCTGTCAGCGCGCAGCGCACAAGCGGCTTCCTGGTTTGCTGAACATACGGAAACAGGGCAATCCCGAGTGGAACAAACAGCGCAATGTTCCCGAACAGGTTCGCAAAGCCGGATATATGTCCCTCCGCCACGCTATTAACCAAAATGACAATCGGGCTCACCTTGATAAATCCGCCGGCAAGAAGCCCGATATACATGCCCAGACTGTTCATGGTCTTCCTCCCATCTTCCGGGTATTTGATTCCCGTTCCAGCCGGATATGGGCAATACAGAATCTGATGCTGCGAACCAGTACAAATAAGATGACCGCAAGGATGACGTCACCTCTGACGCCTGCAAGAAAATAATCCGCCCGGCTGCCCGCAAAGCCTCGGCAAAGCAGATATGCTATAATCGTAAAAATCGCAAAAAGCAATGACTCTTTTATCACCCAGCCGGTCTCCGTCTGAATCGGCTTCTGCCCGTCTCTTTGCTTCGGAAGCCGAATTTTGCTGAGCAGAAGGAACGCACAGCAGGCGGCGAGGATCGCTACGATGAGAAGCGTACAGATTTTTTCAGAGAGAGGAAGCGTGACCCCTTCCAGCATATTTTCAATCCTGCCGGTTTCTCCCCACTTGATCTTGTATTCATTTGTCAGAGAGTCGCAGAAAGACTTGATATCTTCATAAGTAACACCGCTTTCCGGCGAGTACAGAAAATACCCCTGGCATTCCGACTGCAGGATGGTATTCTGAAGCTCGAGCTCGTCATCCGACGACGGGCTGCTGCTGAACTGAATTTCCGGCATCACGACGCAGCTGTCAAAGTCACTTCCCAGGGAACCCTCATCCAGGAATGTACCAGCCTTGAGGACTCCGCTGACAATAAGCCCGATCGACTGATCCGCCGATATCTGGAGCGGAATCGTATCACCAATGGAATAATCAGCTGCAAGCTCAGAGCCAATCAGAACCGGAATTACCGGATTATCTCCCGAGTCGATCGTCACTGAATAGCTGATATCCTGTCCTTCGGCAATCGAATCAGAAAGCTTCGCCAGATTCGCCGTATGTTGATTGATGATTGTGACATTTACGCCGCTGTAGTTGCTCTGGGCGCAAAGATAATAGTCAAATGAACTGCTCTCCAGAGATGGAAGAAGATTTCTCAGAATTTCATGTTGCTCTTCCGGAGTAAAGACATCTCCAAAGCCGGGGCCCCCGTTCTCCCCATATTGATTCGCGAAATATACGGCACCACGCGAATTATCGATATCACTCATATCCAGCTGATACACATGCGCGCCTCGCAGAGCAAACAGGACAAGCAAGGTACAGATAATAGCTGTCATCACAGCGCAGAATACAATTTTTCTGATCATCTTCATGCCACCGCTCCTGTTCCGCCGACTCCCCCGGTGATCATGGAGGAGACGGCAGAAATGGTTTTGTGTTTTACTTATAGAACACTTTCGAAGAAAGATTTGTTCCATAGGCCTTATAATAGTCTGTCTGTGCTGCTACCTTTCCGGTTCCACTTGCACTGCCGGATCTGACTTCAGTTCCGCTGTGGTACAGCTTGACTGTTGTGGTGTGATAAGGATCCATTGTGACATAACCGTATGCATAGTTGCCATTTCTACTGTACATTACAGTGTGATAGGAAGCCTTAACTCCATCACTGATAACACCCGCATTTGCCAGAATCGGTGCACAGTTCAGAAAAAGGCTTGTTGCCAAAAGGGTTGCTGCCAGAATTTTTCCGCAAGCTTTCTTCATAATTGACCTTCTCAAGATTGCATGTCTTGATAAATAGCTTCTTTGATGTCAAATTAAATTTTTGCTTTCTTACCCTTTGCCTCCTTACCTCCTTACTATGGATAATAATTGCATATGTCGGTTGCATCTTTACTTTATCATATTATTTCTCGGATAATCAATGTTAAGAAGTGAATTTACATACAGTTATTAAATTATTGTGATTGCAAATTATATTTTAAAATTTTTTTGATGCTTTGTATCTGCATCCGGTCGGCTCATATTCACTCTTATCGTTATGCGCTGTTTTATATAGCTAAATATACTTATAATTATCTTTTTGCTTACAAGAAGAAATTATCGCAACACTTGAATTAAGCCGATCACAATCAGGATCACACCGCTTCTGCGCAGCTTTCGCCTCGTGCCTTCTGCTCCAATATAGATCGTTTCGTTACAAAAAAGGGGCTGTGAAAAAACGTTTTCACGTTTTCACAGCCTCTTTTTCATACTTATTTTCATTCGGGGGGGGGAGGCATGAGAAAATTTTTTTGAAATGAATTATTGACATGGAAACGTTTTGCAAGCATAACTATAAGTAGTACCGGCAGAAACAGCGTTTCCAGCTCTGGCAGAGGGGATCTTTTCTGGAATTTGTGGAAACATTTGGCAGATTTTTATGGCTTCTTTGCCCGTGCAGCAGGCCGGAAAGATTTATTGGAGGGAATAGACAGTATGAAAAAGAAGACAGCACGACTTGCCGTCGCAGCAGTCACACTGACGATGATTGCCGGGATGGCTGCAGGCTGCGGAAGCTCAACATCCACGACATCATCGACCGGAAGTGTCGTCACGGCGGCAGACAGCGCGGTGAGCTCCGTGCCGGAAACCGTATCGGCCACGGAAGCCCCGCTCAAGGAGCTCGGCACGAAGACCGACAGCAAGAACCTGTACACGGTGAAGCTGAAAAATGAAACCGGAAAGGTGATTACAGGCCTTGCGATCAAGGACGGATCGATGACAGACTATCCGGCGGACCTCATTACGGACGGCTATCAGTTTGCGGTTGGCACAGAGGTTCTCGTTTATTATGACGCATCAAGCGCAATCGCGGCGCAGAGCACGGCAAATGCAGCCATCACACCGGCAGCTGCTGAGTCCGGCACACCGATCTTCAATCCGTCCTACAGCATCCGCGTCACATTCAGCGACGGCACGCAGGGAGAGCTTCACAATGTTTCGTTTGGTGATTTTTCTGAGGCGTCGATCCATGCGGGCGACGGCTATTTGTTCCTGACGTATCAGTCCCTGTCCCAGAATAATGCGGCTGTGAGTACGGAGGAATCCGAGAAGGCAGCAGCTGCAGCGGCTGCACAGGCGGCCCAGGCAGCGGCGGCTACGCCGACACCGACGACGGCTCCGGCGGCATCGCAGACACAGACGACAAAGCAGAGCAGTAATGACGCGGCGGCACAGCAGGCAGCGCAGCAGCAGGCGCAGGCAGAAGCGGCGGCTCAGCAGCAGGCAGCGGCAGAAGCAGCGGCCCGGCAGCAGGCGCAGGCACAGGCGGCCGCTCAGGCACAGGCGCAGGCGGAAGCAGCGGCCCAGGCACAGGCGCAGGCAGAGGCAGCGGCTCAGGCACAGGCGGCAGCAGAAGCGGCGGCTCAGCAGCAGGCACAGCAGGCGGCTCAGCAGCAACAGCAGGCGAACCAGAATCAGGCCAATGCAGGCTGTGACGACAATGGTACGCCGATCTTTAACTGATGGGCAGCAAGACGCCGGCGAAGACCGGCGCGCGTATCGATTATTTATCTGAGATACGCGCCTTATCCTGCATCGCGATCGTCATTTTTCACGCTTACCTTCTGACGGCAGGAGATGCGTCTTCCTTTTCGTGGGTCACTGCATCGCTCGCGGTCCGGAAGGCCCTGATGTGGGCTGTCCCGTGCTTTGTCATGGTGACAGGTGCTCTTCTTTTGAATCCGGACCATCCGGTGACGGTTCGTAAAATCTGGACAAAATATATTCCGCGCGTGTTCGGCGCGCTTCTTCTGTGGTCGCTCGCGGGGCTCATTTTCGATGCGGCGACAGGCGTGACGGTTTATCAGTCGGCCGGTGAGGCGGTCCTCGGGTATCTCAAGATTATCTTCACGGGGAGCGGCTGGGCGCCGATGTGGTATCTCTATCTGATCATCGGTCTCTACATTCTGCTTCCGGCTTACCGCGCAGTTTCAAAGGGACTTGGCAAAGCGGAAATGAATTACCTTCTGCTGATGTATGTCATTTTTCTCTCCGTGGTCCCGACGATTCAGACCATAAGCGGGCAGCAGATCGGATTTTATATCTGCGTGTCGACCGCGTATCCGCTCTATCTCTTCCTGGGGCATGCGCTTGTTTCCGGAAAGACCCGGATCAGCGGATGTGCAGGGGCGGTCATGCTCATCGCCTCGACACTGGTTATTATCTGGATGGCTTACGTTGCGGTCATCCGTCAGCTGCAGACACCGACGCAGCTTCTCAATGATTACGGTTTCATTCTTCATGTCCTGCAGGCGGCCGGGTTCTTTGCGCTCGCGATGGCATGGACGCTTCCGGGGTGGCTTAAGAAGCTGCTTCTTGTGATCGATAAGAGGTCATTTGGCATCTACCTCATTCATTTCTTCTGGCTGAAGGCATTCCGGAACCTGTTTGGCATGAGTCTTGCGGCATCGGGAAATCCGGCATCGGTCCTCATTCTGGCAGCGCTTGCATTTGTGTGCTCGCTGGTGACGGCAGCCGTGCTTGAGCATATACCGGGTATCCGCAGAGTTTCTTAATATTCAGCACCCACAACGAGAAACGCGAAGCGTTCCGAGTCTGGGGGCTGAATATTTATAGATTTGCTTGTTCCCCTCAGGAGGCGTAAGCTGGCACCGTTTCCAGACGAGGCGCCCTCGAAACCGACTGTGTGGTCCGTCCATGAGGCATGGCGGACCAAGGGATCAAAATATAGCAGCGACACATGACCTTTACTGACATGTGCGCGAATGGAGGAAAGGTTATGATACACCACAACATGGCAGGGCGGCGTGTCGGCGCAGCCGTGACGGCAGCCGTCCTCAGCATGGCGCTTGTGACAGGCACCGTCAGCGCTGATACGCTGAGCACGCAGACAGCTGCGGAGCAGTCCGCGGAGAGCGAGGACGCAGCGCTTGTGACAAGTCCGTCCGCAGAGAGCGGAGCAGAGAAGGCAGAGGAAAGCTCTTCTGACACAGCTGCTGCCGAAGAAGAGACAGCGGCTGCGGAAGAGAATTCTACGGCAGAGACCGAATCCGCGGTCTCGGAGGCGTCTGCAGACAGCACGGCAGCGGCGGAGTCTCAGGAGGACAGCACGCTGGTCAAGGCTGCCGAGACGCAGGATATGTACCGCCTGTACAATCCGAACAGCGGCGAGCATTTCTACACGGCTGACGCAAATGAGAGAGATCATCTGAAGAGTGTCGGCTGGAAATACGAGTCAGTCGCATGGCGCGCGCCGAAGACGTCTGAGACGCCGGTCTATCGCCTCTACAATCCGAATGCCGGTGACCATCACTACACGACAAACCGCTCAGAGTGCGATATGCTGACAAAGGCAGGCTGGAAGCTCGAGGGCATCGCATTTTACAGCGACGACGCGAAGGGGGTTGCGATTTACCGCCTGTACAATCCGAACTGCACGGGAGCGGGCGCGCACCATTATACGGCGAGTGCCAATGAGAGAGACAATCTCGTGAAGGTCGGTTGGAAATATGAGGGCGTCTGCTGGTACGGCGCAGTTTCGGACAACGTAACGCCGACGCCGACAGGGGAGGCAACACCGACTCCGACGGGCTCTGTCACAGTGACACCGACTCCGTCTGCAACGCCGATTCCGACCGTGAAGGGCACGACCGTTTACAACGGAGTCGATTACTCGGCTGTCTACGATTTTAATTACTATGTCAATCACTACGCGGATATCAGAAATGCATACCTCAATAATCCGAACGGCGCGATCCAGCACTTCGTTGATTACGGCATGAAGGAGCAGCGGCGGGCAATTGCGACCTTTGACGAGAAGTCCTATCGCTACGAGTACCGCGATCTTCGTGCCGCTTACCGGAGAGACTTCAAGAAATACTATCTGCATTACATGCAGTACGGTAAGAAGGAAGGGCGCGTCGCGACAGGCGTCACGACTATGCAGAATGCGGTCACGACATTCGGAAACCGCGACTTCTCCGCAATCTACGATTATCAGTACTACGTCGATCACAACCCGGACGTGCTCGCGGCATTCGGCGACGATGACTACGCGGCCATCGAGCATTTTGCGTGCCATGGTCTGAAGGAAGGGCGCATCGCGAAGGCTTCCTACGATCAGAACACGTACAACAGCCTCCGGACTGCTGTCTCGAAGTACAATTTCCCGAAGGCCGATGCGGTCTTAAATCAGATTGGCTGGGACCTGCGCGCCGCATTTAACTGGTCTGTCGGCATGACGTATTACGGTCACACGGCCGATATGCCGTCCACACCGAACAACGGCTACCAGTGGTTTGCAGATTACGGGTTCACGCATCACAAGGGCAACTGCTACTGCATGGCGGGTACATTTTACGAGATGGCGGAGCTGATTAACCAGCGGTACAATCTCGGCTACACGTTCCGTCAGGTCTACGGTCATGTCAACAACCGGAACGGCACGAAGGCGCCGCACTCCTGGGTTGAGGTGACCTACAACGGCGCAACCTACGTCTGCGACCCGAACATGGTCAATGAGTGGCCGGGAACAAACGGCTACATGAACACCTACGGCGGTTCCAATATGTGGTCCATCACCCGCGAGGGATACATGAACTAAAAACAGAATAAAGGGTTTAAATCTGTGGCGCGGCTCCTTACGGAGCCGCGTTTTGTGTGGTGTCTTGTGTGTGGTGCCAGGTTCCGATTAAATTTTTATAAACGACTTTATGCTTTTTTAATCGGAACCTGGCACCTTTGTGTACCTTTGTGCCGATACCTTTACCACATGAACTGTATACAAATATTGCTGCTGTGCACACATGACGGAACAATCAGGCCGACTGGTCTTGGATCTGGATTCAGAACGCGATTCGTTATTAAGCCCTGCCGGTTGTCGGGGTATATTTAAAACTGTAACCCGACCTCGCATCGGACGGCCCCGGGGCAGGTCATAACATTCACTCTGAGAGGGAGGACAAGTGTATGCTTGGAACTATTTTACTTTACGTCGGAATTGTCCTTATCAGCAACGGGCTCGCGACAATTCTTGAAGTAAAGGACAAATCCATGGCAGTCATGAACCTGTTTACTGGCGGCCTCAGCCTGATTCTCAACATTATTGCACTGGGATACGGCATTGTCAGCGGACAGGACGCGCTGTGGTTCTATGGAAGCGCGACGGGACTTCTGTTCGCGTTTACATATCTTTACTCCGCGATCAACACAATCTTTCAGTTTGATCAGCGGCTCTACGGCTGGTTCAGCCTGTTCGTCGCGATCAACGCGGTTCCGGCCGGCGCGCTCTGCATTTTCAGCGGCTACGGCGGAAATGCAGTCTACGGCGTGATCTGGTGGGCATGGGGGCTCCTGTGGCTCACGGGCTTCCTGACATGCGCGCTGAAGAAGAACCTCGGCAAATTCCCGGCGTACCTCAGCGTCATCGAGGGTGTCGTCACGGCCTGGATTCCGGGCTTCCTCATGCTGGTCGGCCTGTGGAAATGAAACTCCGCCTGCATGTTTCGCGGAGAAAAATGAGCAGATATTGCAAAGGAGGACAAAGAGCATGCAATTTACAGAACGGGAACGTGAAAAGCTGATGATCAGCCTCGCGGCCATGATCGCGCAGCAGCGCAAGGACAGAGGCGTGAAGCTGAATCATCCGGAAAGTGTCGCGCTGATCACGAGCTATATCCTCGAGGGCGCGCGGGACGGCAAGACAGTCGCGGAGCTTATGGACGAGGGCGCCCGGATCCTGACGAGAGATGACGTCATGGAAGGGGTCCCGGAAATGATCCCGATGATCCAGGTCGAGGCGACATTTGTCGACGGCACGAAGCTTGTCACGATTCATGACCCAATCCGCTGATAGGAAGGAGACTCATATGATTCCAGGAGAAGTACATTTTGCAACAGAGGATCCGGTACCGTACAACGAGGGATACGAAGCAATCGAGCTTGAGGTAAAGAACGTCGGCGACCGCCCCGTCCAGGTCGGATCGGAATTTCATTTTTATGAGGCAAATGAACAGGGACTGAAGTTCGACCGGGAGAAGGCCTACGGAAAGCGGCTTGACATTCCGGCCGGCACGGCGATCCGATTTGAGCCGGGTGAGACGCGCACGGTCAGGCTGATTGATTTCGGCGGAAAGCGCCGCGTCTTCGGCTTTAACAATCGTGTGAACGGGTATCTCGACGTCAACAGGAAGGCACATTCTTCTGATCTGGAGGTGAAGGCATGAGCTTTAATATGGATCGCAGACAGTATACACAGATGTTCGGACCGACAGTCGGAGACAGTGTCCGCCTCGGCGACACGAACCTGTTCGCGCGGATCGAGAAGGATTACACCGTCCACGGACAGGAGAGCAAGTTCGGTGGCGGCAAGGTTCTCCGCGACGGCATGGGCGTGAACGCGACGGAGACGCGCCGCGACAACCCGAAGGTGGCGGACACGATCATCAGTGGCATCACGGTCATTGATTATACAGGCATTTACAAGGCGGATATCGGTATCCGCGACGGCAAGATCCTCGCGATCGGCAAGGGCGGCAACCCGGATATCATGGATGACATCGACTTCATCGTTGGCGCGAGCACAGAGGCGATCTCTGGCGAGGGGCTGATCCTCACAGCCGGCGGCATCGATCTTCATGTCCATTATCTCTCCACGGGCCTTGCGCACGCGGCTCTTGACAATGGTATCACGACGCTCTTCGGCGGCGGCACGGGCCCGGCTGACGGCTCGAACTCCGCGACGACGACACCGGGCGCATGGCACATCCACCGCATGCTGGAGGCCGTCGAGAACGATCCGCTGAACTACGGCTTTATGGCAAAGGGCGCAGGCGCGACTCCGGAGACCATCGCCGAGCAGATCGAGGCGGGCGCCGCGGCGATCAAGACGCACGAGGACTGGGGCGCGACGGCGGCCGGTATCGACAATTCGCTGAAGGCAGCGGACAAGTACGACGTCCAGTACGCGGTCCACACGGACTCCCTCAACGAGGGCGGCTTCGTCGAAAATACAATTAATGCATTTGCAGGCAGAACGGTCCACACGTTCCACACAGAGGGAGCGGGCGGCGGACATGCGCCGGACATCATGATTGTCGCCGGTGACAAGAATATTCTGCCTTCTTCAACAAATCCGACAAATCCATACACGCAGAACGTCATTGACGAGCTCTTCGACATGACGATGGTCTGCCACAACCTCGATCCGAAGGTCCCGGAGGACGTCGCATTTGCCGAGTCCAGAGTCCGCAAGCAGACGGTTGCGGCGGAGGACGTGCTCCACGACATGGGCGCGCTCAGTGTCATGACGAGTGACGCGATGGCGATGGGCCGTGTCGGCGAGGTCGCGATGCGCTGCTGGCAGCTCGCGGACAAAATGAAGCTGCAGCGCGGACCGCTCGAGGGCGACTCTGAATATTCCGACAATAACCGGATCAAGCGCTATGTCGCGAAGTACACGATCAATCCGGCGATTGTAAACGGCATCTCCGACTATGTCGGCTCCGTGGAGCCGGGCAAGTACGCCGATCTGGTCATCTGGGACCCGAAGTTCTTCGGCACGAAGCCGAAGCTCGTCCTGAAGGCCGGCATGATTGCGTACGGCGTCGTCGGTGACGCGTCGAGCTCTCTGCCGACACCGGAGCCGCGCATGATGCGCGACCTCTACGGTGCATTCGGCAAGGCCGTCCAGAGCACGAGCATCTCATTTGTCTCGAAATACGCCTATGAGCACGGCATCAAGGAGAAGCTCGGACTGCAGAAGATTGTGCTTCCGGTCCACAATACGAGAAATCTCACGAAGCGCGACATGAAGCTGAACGACTACACGCCGGAGACGATCAAGATCGATCCGCAGTCCTTCAACGTCACGATCGACGGGAAGCTGATCACCTGCGAGCCGGTTGAGACAATCTCGCTTGCGCAGAGATATTACTTCTTCTAATTGGGGAAGTTATTCCGGCAGCCAGTGAGGCAGGAGCGGACGCTTCCGCGAAAGGGCCTGTGTAAAATGAAGGACAGGCCCCTTCGGGCGCGCCGGCTTAAGGGCCCGCGGGCTGCCGGTTTTTATGTGCTGAGTTCTTATGACACACATGGAGGCATACATGATTCTGACAGAAATTTTTCATAATATCGCGGATATTCCGGATCCGGAGTCCTATCATATCGAGACCGCGCTTGTAAAGAGTGATGATCTCCTGAAATCGATTCTGCGCGTCACATCTGACCACGGGAGAGACTACGGCATCCGCCTCGAGGATGAGTCGCAGAAGCTCGAGAACGGGTCCGCCTTTCTGCTGGCGCCGGGGAAGCTTCTCGTCCTCAGCGTCATCCCGGACGAAGTGATTGTCATTTCCCCGAAGGACATCGACGAAATGGGACGGACAGCGCACATGCTCGGAAATCTCCACAAGCCGGTGCAGATCGGCGGCGGAAAGATTACGCTTCTCACGGACCCGGTCGTCCTGCAGACGCTGGACAAGGAGGGCGTGTCCTACACGACGGAGAAGATCCAGCTCGATCATCCGATGGAGTATGCGAACCTCACGCCGGGGCATCATCACCACCATCACGAGGAGCACGCTCATGCGTGACCATTATCTCGAGGTCTTCCAGGTGTGCGACTCGACATTTCCGATCGGAACGTTCAATCACTCGTTCGGGATGGAGAACTATCTGTCGCGCAGAAAGATCCGGAAGGCCCCGCAGTTCGCGGAGTGGATCAGGAATTACTATCGGTCTCAGTTCCGCTATGGCGAGGGGTTGCTTGTCATTCTCTGCTACAGGGCAATGGATGCAGGAGAGCCGGAGAAGCTTCTTACGTATGATGAGATTATGCACGCGTCGACCGTTGCCCGCGAGACACGCGAGGGAACGGTTCTCATCGCCTCGCGTATGCTGTCCCTGATCCGGAACATGTACGGCGAGACGGTCCCGTACCTTTCGGAGTACGAAGGCAGCATCAAAGAGAAAAAGGCATACGGTAACCCGGCGATTGTCTTCTCCCTCTTTGCGCACGCGGAGGGCATTCCCTGCGATGAGGCGTTTCGGATGTACGGCTACAGCGTGGCGTCAACGCTCGTGCAAAATGCAGTGCGGTCCGTCCCGCTCGGACAGAACGCGGGTCAGCTGATCCTTCACGACCTGCTGGGGGAGATCGGCGACCTGTACGAGGAGACGAAGGACATGGATGAGGACATGCTCGGGACGGGCATTCCCGGCCTTGAGATGGCGCAGATCCTTCATGAGACGCAGAACGCGAGACTATTTATGTCATAATGCACCCCTCAGCAAAGTGATGAAATTCGTACGGAGGGCCTGCTTACCGGACGATTTCATACTGAAGGGCGGAGGGCTCAATAATTACAGGAAGGGAAATTATATGAAACGAGCAGTAAGAATCGGCGTCGGTGGCCCTGTTGGCTCCGGCAAGACGCAGCTCATTGAGCGGCTGACCAGACGCCTGAAGGATACATACAGCATGGCTGTCATTACAAATGACATTTACACGAAGTGGGACGCGGAGTACATGGTCTCCCACTCGGTTCTCGATAAGGACAGGATCATCGGTGTCGAGACGGGCGGCTGCCCGCACACGGCGATCCGCGAGGACGCGTCGATGAATCTCGCGGCGGTCGAGAAGCTCGAGGATCGCTTTGACCACACGCTCGATCTCATGTTTATCGAGAGCGGCGGTGACAACCTCGCGGCGACCTTCAGCCCGGAGCTTGTCGATTTTTCAATCTACATTATTGACTGCGCGGAGGGCGAGAAGATTCCGGAGAAGGCCGGACAGGGCATGATCAAGTCGGACCTCTTCATCATCAACAAAATCGATCTCGCACCTTATGTCGGCGCAAACCTTGAGCATATGCGCGAGACATCGAAGAAGTTCCGCGGTGATGGCAAATTCGTCTTTACAAACCTGAAGACGGACGAGGGTCTCGAGGATGTTGTCGACTGGATCCGGAAGGACTGCATGCTTGAGGACCTCGAAGCATGAGGAGCCGGTACGCGGGAGAAATCTATCTGAGCTTTACGCGGCGCGGTGAGCAGACGGTCGCCGACCGGACCTTCCGCCGCGGCAATTCCCGGATTTCGGCCAACAACGCCCCGGGAAATGAGACGCCCTATTATTTTCTAATCAGCACGGGCGGCGGCTTCACGGAAGGCGAGCAGTACCTGCAGGACATTTCTCTCGGTGAGAGCACGCACGCGATCCTGACGACGCAGGCTCCCGGCTATATCTACAAATGCGAGAACGGGAGACTGACGGAGCAGAAGTTTCAGATCCGGATCGGGGACGGGGCGTGTCTTGAGTACTACCAGGACGAGACGATCCCGTATGCCCTGGCCAGGTTCCGGCAGCGCACAGAGATTGAGCTTGGAAGGGGATCACGCCTTCTTCTCACGGACGGCCTGACCGCCGGCTGGTCGGCAGACGAGCAGCCGTTTCAGTATCACGACATCGGCATCTGCACGAGAGTCCGCAGGAACGGAAGGCTTCTCTTAAATGACAGTCTTCTTGTGAATCCATCTGCTGATCCCATGGGCGAAATCGGGTATTTCGAGGGCTTTACGAATTACAATTCGGCTGTCTTTTTTGATGAGTCGATTGAGCCGGAGACAGTCGATCAGATGCGGGAGAGCCTCGCAGACCTGTCCACGGAGTCCATGTGGGGACTTACGTATCTTGACGGCGGAGGCGCACTGCTCCGCGTCATGGGCAGAAGCCTCCATGAGAACCGCCGCGTAGAAGAGGCGTGGATCCGCTACTGCAGAGAAGAGCTCTGCGGGTACGCGCCGTTCCGGCTGAGGAAAACTATGTAATAATACAGCACCCCGCAGAAAAAGTCCTGGAACCGTACGGAGAGCTTGCTCTCCAGTCGGTTCCAGGACTTTTTCTGCGGGGCGGACAAGCGGCGAAGCCGCTCTGTTCGCCCACAACGAGGAACGCGGAGCGTTCCGAGTGGCGGGGTGCGGAACAGTTACCGCGCTTATTTATGCGCATACTGCCCATGCTTTTTTGTGTGCGTTCCGTACTGAATCGCAAATTCAGGACAGTGATGCAGGCACCTGAGGCAGGCGATGCAGCGGTCCTTCACCCAGACGGGATGGCCGTCCTTCATTTCGATGGCATGTGCGGGACAGTTTTTCGCGCATTGTCCGCAGCCGATGCAGCTCTCCTCTACATGAAAATATTTGGTCTGCCGGAGATGGTTGTAGACCGGCTTATGGACAAATGAAAACAGCTCCGGCGCCTTGTTTTTGATATAATTTCTCTCTTTTCCGGCGCGGATCAGTTCGGTCATGTCGTGGATCTGCTTGTCCGCGGCGCTGTTGATCTTATCGGTTTTCGCCCGGCTGCTCAGATCAAAGATCGGTGTCCATGTGTCCGGCATTTTCACGCCAAACAGCGCGTCCGGGCTTCGACGGATTGTCTTCTTCAGAATCCGGATGACCTCGAGGTCCACAGTGCCGGATATCTTTCCATAGGTCGCAACAAAGTAGAGGTACGGCTGGCCGGGCGCCTTAATCACAAGCTTTTCGAGAAATTCCCTGACATTGACGGGAAGTCCCCAGGCATAGGTCGGCGACACAATGCCGACTGACTCGCCGGGAGCGGGGTAGCAGTCAACAGACTCCACGTCCGCGAAATCCTCGATCGATACGCACGGATCGTGAAAATACCGGGACAGCGTTTCGGCTACATAGCGGCTGTTGCCGGTGGCGGAAAAATAATATATCATAAATTGCCTTTCTCTATTTATCTTAGAAGCTACATGAGCAATTGTAGCAGATTTCCGCTCAATTGACACGCCCACATCACAGGATAGGAATTCCCTGTCGGACATGTTAAAATAGAATTATTCAGTTCTCATCAGGAACTGATGAAATACGGACGGAGAGCGTGCCCGCCGGGCGGTTTTAAAAGCTTTCTGAAATTTCGAATCTGGGAGTGCTGAAGCATGATACAACTGTAAAAAACAGATTGAAGGGGGGGAACTTTCATGAAGGCAGGGCTTGTCGCCTGTTCTGATGGGATCAGAGATGCGGCAGTGATAAAATATACGCAGACCGTACTTCAGTCTCTGGGGACGGAGATCGCGCCCGCTGCGCACCTTCTGGCAAATAACGGTCCCTATGCCGGAACGGATTCGGAGCGTGCAGCGGATCTGATGGACATGTTCCGGGACCCTTCGATCGATGAGATCTACGATCTGTCCGGAGGCGACCTCGCCAGTACGCTCATTGATCTTCTTGATTACGAGGCGATCAGGGAGAGCCGGGCGACTCTTTTCGGGTACAGTGATCTCACCTCTATATTGAACGCCATTTACGCGCGAACGGGCAAACCGTCCGTTCTCTATCAGATCCGGAACCTCATCCGCGAGGATGGGGCGCGGCAGCGGGAGCGGTACATTGACAGATCGAAACTGTTCGATGTAAAGTATACATTTGTACAGGGAAATGAGATGCGCGGCGTCCTGATCGGAGGAAATCTCCGCTGTTTCCTGAAGCTTGCGGGAACGGAGTATATGCCGGATTTTGACGGTAAGGTTCTGCTCCTTGAGTCTCTCGGCGGAGGTCCCTCGCGGATCGCGGCAGGATTTGCGCAGCTCAGGCAGCTTGGCGCGTTCCGGAAGGTCCGCGGCGTTCTTCTCGGTACATTTACCGAAATGCAGGAGAAGAGGGCAGTGCCGGACGTTCCGGCGCTCGCAAGGCAGTATATGGGAAATGAGATACCAATCGCCATGACGGATGAGATCGGGCACGGCAGCGACTCGAAGGCCGTCCGGATCGGCGGGGAAATTCATTTATATGCATGAAAGAAAGGAAGATCAGCTATGGCAGAGGTAAGAAGCGCAAAGTCGCTCGGTTTATTTACAAGTGATGACGATGATGATCCAATCACACTGCAGCAGGCGCGGAGGGACGCGAACTATCTGTTCAGCAAATACGCGGATGAGCTGAAGAACCTGAAGTCGGAGGCAGGAGATCTCTCCGAGGCCGAAGAGGCGGAAGACAAGAAAAGCGAGTGAGACCTGACAGGCAGCTGGTCTGCTCCCCGGTCAGGCAATTGGGAAGGGGCCTTGGATAAGTGAAGACAGGCTCCGGGGAGATACATAGAGGAGGTTGATTTTTGGATTCTACAGACAATCGTCCTGACAGCCAGGACATGAGCGTCGATGCTGGCAAGAAGCCTGCCGGGAAGATGCGGGAGCGCATCGAGGAGAACATGCTTCCACGCTACACGCGGATTTCCATCTATGTGATCGTCACAGTTCTCATTATCTATGTGCTGATGCGTCTTCTCGATCACTTTGGCGATCTCGTGATCCTGATCGCGCAGGGCCTGCACTGGCTCGGCGTCATATTCAAGCCGCTCGCAGCGGGATTTGCATTTGCGTATCTCCTGTATCCGGCCGCGGATTTCTTTGAGCGCAAGATCGATGCGCTGAAAAAACGGCTCCGCAGGAAGAAAAATGAGAATCTTCCGATAAAATCCTCGCGCGGGCTTGCCGTTGCGATCACATGGCTGATCGTCGCGGCCGTCGTGTTCATCGGGCTCTCGCTCGTTGTCTCGACGATCACGAGCGAGCTCAAGGTCCTGAATCTGAGTGACCTCGATACGCTGACGGTCGGCTTTGCAAACACGCTGAAGCAGCTCGCGGCCAACATCACATCGGTCCTGAATCAGCTCAATATTTCGTCCGCGCAGGTCGAGAAGTCCATTCAGTCGATCGGGACGACGCTCAGCGATTCGATCCAGAACATGGCATCGAATCTCCTTGCCAACGTGTCGAATATCACGCATTTCTTCTCGACGCTGCTCTTTGCGATTATCTTCGGCATCTATTTCATGCTCGACGGAGAGGGGCTCAAGAGATACTGGGGCCGCGCGTTCCGTGCATTTGCAGGGCCGAAGGTCACAAAGTACACGAAGGAGTTTATCGCCGATGCGGACCGCGTGTTCTCGGGCTACGTCCGGGGACAGCTGATGGACGCGCTCTTTATGGCTGTCGTCGTCTGCATCAGCCTCTCGGTCATCGGCATTAAATATGCGGTGATCATCGGCATCCTGACAGGAATCGGAAATCTGATCCCGTACGTCGGACCATTTGTCGCGTACGGATCGACTGCGCTCGTGTGCCTGCTCAACTGGAATCTCGAGAAGTTCATCGTCGCGATCTGCGTGCTGTTCATCATACAGACGATCGACGGCAATGTCATCAACCCGAAGTTCCTGAGTCACACGATTCATATCCACCCGGTCCTCGTCATCGTATCGCTCCTTATCGGAAGCAAGATCGGCGGACTCATCGGCATGCTCGTCGCCGTGCCGTGCGGCGGCCTCGCGAAGGTCTACTTTGAGAAGCTGATCAATTACCGGATGAAGCGGAAGAGCGCGAGAGCTTAGCTCTCCCACGGGCGGATCCGGTAGCGGACGCCGAGATCTCTGCAGATCCTCGCGCACTCTTCCTCTTCTTCCTTTGTGAGTGTCGTCGCGACGGTCGTGAGGACGACATCGGGCACGTATTTCTTACATTCCTTCGCGAAGTCAAGCATCGCCTGATAGGACTTCTCGCCGAATTTCGGGCGGACGAGCTTGTTGTACTCCGCGGCGTCAGGCGTATTGAGGCTGATCGATACGCAGTCGATGAGGCCCGCAAGCTTCGGCGCGATGTCCTCGCTGTTCACGAGATTTCCGAGACCGTTCGTGTTGATCCGGGTCTTTGTTCCGAAGGTGTCCTTCACGTATTTTGCGGTCTCAAGGAGACGGTTGAGCGCCTCTGTCGGCTCACCGAAGCCGCAGAAGACGACCTCCTCATATTTGCTCATGTCAAACTGGTCGAAGGCGGCCTTCACCTCCTCAAATGAGGGCTCGTGGTCGAGCCAGAGCGGATGGGAGCCGCCGATGCTGTCCATGGTCTGCCGGAGGCAGAACGTGCACGCGCACGGACAGCGGTTTGTCAGATTGACATAGAGACCCTTATGTACTTCGTAGAGAATTGTTTCTGCTTTCATGATTGTTTCTTATCCTTTCTGTCTTCCGGCCGCTCTGCCTTGAGGCGTCCCAGGACCTCCTCGAACGGAACGCCGTCCGTCGTCGGAATGTCCATGTCCACTGCCTTCAGAATACAGGCCTTTACAAAATGAGAGGCGCGCCGCACGGAGCGCTCGAAATCGACATGGTTCACCGCATCGGCAATGATGACGGCCGAAAATACGTCGCCCGTCCCTGACCGCTGCTCGCCGACCTTATACTGGCGGGTCAGGCAGAGCTTCTTATCCCCGTTCAGGCAGACGTTGGCGATGAATTCGCCCTGCGGAATGCCGGTGATGACGATTTTCTCCGGCCCCATGGCGCGGAGCTTCCGGAGAAGCTCATCGAGCTCCTTCATTTTCCAGCCGGACGGGTGGTAGGGCGTGTCCGTCAGAATACAGGCCTCCGTGAGGTTCGGCGTGAGAATGTCCGCCATCGCCGCGAGGCTCTTCATTTCCTGACACATATCGCCGGTGTACCCAGGATAGGTCCTGCCGTAGTCGCCCATGACCGGGTCGACGGCGACGATCGTATCGCTTGTCCTGAAATCGGAAATGAACTGCCTGACGAGGCGGAACTGCTCGCCGGAGCCGAGAAAGCCGGTCGAGATCCCCTGAAAGGAGAGCCCGAGCTTCTTCCACTCGTCGGTGTACGCCGTGAAATGCTTTGTGTAGTCGTCAATGAAAAAGCTCTCGAAGCCCGTGTGGTTCGAGAGAATCGCGGTCGGAACGCC
Organism: uncultured Eubacteriales bacterium; assembly: GCA_900315305.1. Taxonomy (GTDB): domain Bacteria; phylum Bacillota; class Clostridia; order Lachnospirales; family Lachnospiraceae; genus Chordicoccus. Next base: position 12,511 of record OMYS01000009.1, on the reverse strand, counting down.
GCAGCACTGGATTTTCAGATGCGAAATGACCGGCAGCGCGACCGCGAGGGAGCAGCGGCCGAAGCCGGTCATATCGTTGATGACTGCGATTTTTTTCTGTCTGTTGTGGTTTTCCATGGTTAACCTGTCTTAACTGATTATATCGTTGCTCTTTTTAAAGCTGCTCACTCGGAACCAGCCGTCGTTCCAAGTGAGAGCTGCTTTCGGGTCGTTCGCGTCTTTACCGGAGCTGCCGCAGAATGCCTGTCCGCTTGATGACGGAGCCGAGCGCGTAGAAGAGTACGATGCCGATGACACCCTCCATCGCAAGCCCCGGGATCTGTGTCGCGCCTGTCGCGACGGAGCCGTAGAGGATTGAGCCGCCGATGAAGTAGCCGACGATCATCTCCACAATAGCGGCGGCTGCGCCGAAGAAGACGCGCGGGCTCTTGAAGTTGCCGCGAAGCCCTTCCTTACCGGCGATGAGGGCCGGAATCGCTCCCATGATGCTCTTGATGATGAGCGTCGCGAGCGCCCACACCGGATAGCTCAAGAGATCGGCGAGTGCGGAGCCGAAGCCGCCTGCGATTGCGCCGATGACCGGTCCGAAGAACACGCTGAAAATGAGAATCATGCAGTTGCCGAGGTGGGCATAGCCGAGCGGGATCGGGAACTGGAACACACGCGTCGCGATACATACGAGCGCAATGCCGAGCGCTGCGATTGCAACTGTTTTGCTGCTCTTCATGTCAGTCCCTGTCCTTGCCGCATTGACGGTGCCGGCGGAAATTCCTCTTTTCTGTGATGCCATAAGAATCAGTCCTTCCTATATGGATTATGCTTCGGAACTTTGCGAAGATTTTCTTTCCGATTCCTGGTTATATTCCGGAACCAGTAAAACCTTGTGGAAACATTTCCGCTTCCTGAAGTATACAACCGATTATAGAAAGGGACTGGACACATGAAAACTACCAGAAAAATAAAAAATCATGGGGCCAGCATATCCTGTGACATTAAGAGGCGGCTCTCAAACCCTCGCTGCAGGAGCGAACGCTTGCAGGCGTGTCAGTACCCGAGCATCCCGCGAACCTCCGGGAACGGACGCATGGCCGGCTGGTCCTCCAGATGGTCACCGATGATCTTCTCCATCCAGACCATGCTGTACCAGCGCTTGAATTTGTATCCGCATTTCCTGAAGCTGCCGATGATCTCATATCCCATGTGCTCATGAAAGCCGACGCTGTTCTTCGTGAGATATTCGTCCTCGATATCCGGGTAACCGATGCAGGCGTAGAGATTCGTGATTCCCATCTCGCCAAGGCAGTTCTCGAGTCCGTCATAGAGAAGCCTGCCGACGCCATGCTTCCGGCAGGTTTCATCCACGTAGATCGAGAGCTCGACACAGTAGTCGTAGGCCCGGCGGTCCTTGAGCGGTCCCGCGTAGGCATAGCCGACGGGCTTTCCGTCAATTTCCGCGACGAGATACGGGTACCGCGTCAGCGTTTTCTCAATCCGTCCGCGGAACTCGCTGAGTGACGGGACGTCATATTCAAATGTAATTGCGGTGTGCTCGACATAGGGAGCGTAGATGGCAAGAAGCGCGGCTGCGTCCTCAGGAACAGCCGCGCGAATAGATACAGAGTCGGACATAAGGGCACCTCATTTCTTGAATTTTCAGAAATGATTGTACCGATTTCAGTCAGGAAATGCAAGGTGTGAGGTTTTCAGTACGATGCTTCCCGGACCAGTGAGCCATTGCTGTAGATCCGGACAGGAGGAACCTGAGCGGTCAAATCGACAATCCGAACCCATAACGTTATATTGCCTGTTTTGACAATGACTGCCTGCTTTTCATCCACAAGAACTTCGTTTATATTTTGGTCGGTTGCGCATCCCCAGATGATCTGCTTGTTTATATCCGGAATTCCGGAATAGAGTATTGGATACATGCTTGAGACATTTTCTCCCTGGGGATACAAGGTACCTGAGGTGCGGCGGAAAATATATTGCCAGTCCCCACATTCGAAAACAGCTGCAACAATGGTATGACTGTCGTTGTAATAGAATACAATGAGGTAGTTCCCGCTGGATACAGTCACCAGCTCTTTGCTGTAGTGCACCTGCGGTTCTGTGAAATGCGTCTGCAGATATTTTTTAGGTGTCTCTATAGATGTCTGGCCAAGACGATACGAGCAGATGCCAGTGCAGAGGATGAGAATGGCCGCTACAAGAATACAAATGACTTTCTTTTTGTCTTTCATAGCCATATACCTGCCAGGATTCTTCCAGAGAAAAATCAAAGGTTGAAATATGATTCCAGCAATACGTGTGATTTTCTATCATTAATGTACCATTATTGATACATTGCGGCAACGGCTATGAAATGCGCTCATCCCTTGAAAAATATGTTCGTCACAAACCGGTTCGTATTGTAAGACTGCCTGCGCTCAAGGACGGCCTCTGCTGTACAGCTCACGGCGCCGATCGCAAGAAACAGGAAGAGGAAGCTCGTGGCGGGATCGCTCACATGCTGCGGAACAATGTGTACAAAAAGAATGGCTGTCATTAGCCAGAGGATGATTGAAAGCAGAATCGAAACATGTCTTTTCATGACGCTCACCTCCAATATTGGTATTGTACGTTCACCCGCATGTACTGCTCCAAAAACATGCGGATTGTACCTGAAAAGTACAAAAACATATACAATCGGGCTTATCTGCGAACAATTCCGGTCGGAAACTGCGGCAGGAACCGGATTGTGGTATGGTTATTAAAGAAGCCAGGAAGCCTTGGGGGCAGGAGTGTGTCCGGAATGCTTTCTGCAAATGTAATTATTCAGCACCCCTCGGAAAAACGATGAAATCCGGATGGAGAGCTTGCTCGCCAGACGGTTTCATCATTTTTCCGAGGGGCGGACAAGCGGCGAAGCCGCTCTGTCTGTCCACAACGAGGAACGCGAAGCGTTCCGAGTCTGGGGTGCTGAATAGTTACCTGCAAATTATGAGAATCAGGAGAAGCTATGTTCCATTCATTTGATGAGATGCTTGCGGCGGCGAAGTCAGACAAACCGCTCTGGGAGGTGATCCGCGACGAGGACTGCCGCGAGGAGGCGATCTCCCCGGAGGAGTCCTTCCGGAAAATGAAAGCCACCTACCGCGTGATGCGGGAGACGGACAAGGCGTACGACCCGGCGGCGAAGTCTGCAAGCGGCCTTGTCGGGACGGACGCCGGGAAGCTGGAGAAATATTTAGCGAGCGGGCAGCGCCTTGCCGGCGGCTTCATGGGCCTTGTCATGGTGCGCGCACTCCGCACGGCGGAATCGAACGCCTGCATGAAGCGGATTGTCGCGGCGCCGACGGCCGGCTCCTGCGGCGTGATCCCGGCCGTCTTCCTCACGGCGGAGGAGGAGCTGCACAAGACAGAGGATGAGATGACCGGCGCACTCTACGTCGCGGCCGCAATCGGTGGTATCATTGCCTGCCGGGCCTCGCTCGCGGGAGCCTCCGGCGGATGTCAGGCGGAGATCGGCTCAGCGTCAGCGATGGCGGCAGGAGCGCTCACCTACCTCGAGGGCGGCACCGCAGAGATGGTCAGGGACGCGACGGCCATGGCGCTCTCGGGCCTTCTCGGGCTCGTCTGTGACCCGGTCGCAGGTCTCGTCGAGGTTCCCTGCGTCAAGCGGAACGTGATCGGAGCCGTGAATGCCGTCACGTCATCGGAAATGGCGCTCGCGGGCATTCAGAGCCGCATCCCGGCGGACGAGGTCATCGACGCGATGAAGTCAGTCGGCTCCATGATGCACGGCGATCTGCGCGAGAGCGGAATCGGAGGCCTCGCTGGTACACCGACCGGAAGGGAGATTCGGGAGAAGCTGGCCGGAGACGGAAAGTGACGGAAGGCCATTGACCGGAATGAGAACTGAAGAGCGAAGTGACGGGGTATGCGGCATTTTGCTCGAATGGAATGTGGAATAGGACCTGAAGACGCGCCATGACGGAATAGGCGGCATCTTCGAAATCATATTGAACCGCGAAAGCGGGATGTGATTCCGGATAAGCAACTGGATTACGCATCAAATTGTACTGATTACAATACAAGACGTAACCGGATGTTTGCAGATACCGTCAATCCGCATTCGAACTTGACAGAATATTCACCCCTCCCGTATCCTTCCATCATAAAACAAAGCACCGCATCACAAGTCGAATCCGAAATCACATCCACGCATCGGATTCCAGAGCAGATCCGCTTTGTTTTGGAGAGGAGGGGCTATGAAATTTGAAATGACAACTGTTATCTGGGTCCTGCTTGGTTCCGCACTGGTGTATTTTATGCAGGCAGGATTCGCACTCTGCGAAGCAGGCCTCACGAGAGCGAAGAACACGGGAAATATTCTGATGAAGAACATGATGGATTTCTGTATCGGAACACCGTGCTTCTGGCTGGTTGGCTTCGGACTTATGTTTGGAGGACTGGGACCGGTGATCGGCCGGTTTGATCCGCTGATCCTCGGCAGCTACACCGAGTCAAACAGCGTGGTTCCGCAGACGATGCCGCTTCTTGCGTACGTCATTTTCCAGACCGTGTTCTGCGCGACGGCCGCGACGATTGTGTCCGGCTCCATGGCAGAGCGCACGAACTTCAAGGCATACTGCGTATATTCGGCGGCGATCTCACTGCTCGTCTATCCGGTCAGCGGCCACTGGATCTGGGGTGGCGGCTGGCTCTACAATCTCGGCTTCCATGATTTCGCCGGAAGTACCTGCGTCCACATGGTCGGCGGCTCGATCGCGTGCCTCGGTGCCGCGATGCTTGGTCCCCGTATTGGCAAATACGGGAAGGACGGCAAGGCGAGAGCGATTCCCGGCCACAACATGACGGCGTGTGCACTCGGTGTCTTCATTCTCTGGTTCTGCTGGTTCGGCTTCAACGGCGCGTCCACCGTCGCGATGAACTCTGACGCGGCAGCGGAGACAGCGAGCCTTGTCTTCATGAACACGAACCTTGCGGCAGCGGTCTCGACCGTCGTGGCGATGATCTTCACCTGGTTCCGCTATGGCAAGCCGGATGTCTCGATGACATTCAACGCGGCTCTCGCGGGCCTCGTCGCGATCACGGCTCCATGCGACTGCGTCTCGCCGGTCGGTGCATTTTTCATCGGTCTCGTTGCCGGCTTCCTCGTTGTCTTCAGTGTCGAATTTTTCGATAATGTCGCGAAAATCGATGACCCGGTCGGCGCTGTTTCCGTCCACTGCGTGAACGGCATCTGGGGCACGATTGCAGTCGGCCTGTTCTCTACCGGTGCTGACGGCGTCGGCAAGGGCCTGTTCTACGGCGGCGGCTTCCATCAGCTCGGTGTTCAGGCGCTCGGCTTCGTGTCCGTGCTCGCCTACACACTGGCCGTGATGTTCCTCATTTTCAAGCTGATTGACAAGACGATCGGTCTCCGCGTTCCGGCACAGGTCGAAATCGACGGTCTCGACATTCACGAGCACGGTCTCGCGTCGGCATATTCCGGCTTCGCGATCACAGATGTCACGGATATGGGCGTTGAGGCAAATGAGAACACCGACCTCGGTGAGGATTCTTACGAAAATGCAACCCCGGCGCAGATCAACGCGGCTGTCAAGGTGAGAAAGGAAGAGACAAAGACGTACGGCATGCCGGATACGCCGATCCACAAGGTCTCGATCATCTGCCGCCTGTCTAAGTTTGACGAGCTGAAGCGCGCGCTGAATGAGCTCGGCGTGACGGGCATGACGATGACGCAGGTCATGGGCTCCGGCATCCAGAGAGGCTCAAATGAGCGCTACCGCGGCGCGATCGTCGACTCGACGCTCCTTCCGAAGGTCAAGGTCGAGGTCATTATCTCGAAGATCCCGGTCGATGACGTCATCGAGACGGCGAAAAAGGTCCTCTATACAGGTCACATCGGCGATGGCAAGATCTTCGTCTATCCGGTGCTTCACGTCGTGAAGGTCAGAACGGGCGAGGAGGACGCGAAGGCGCTCGCCGACGTCGAGTGATTGCTTGCCTTGGCGGAAGGCCTGCGGTACAGTAATAAACGTAAGGTCTGTCGGAACAGACGTTGAGCGAAAACTGACGTATAACTCGTCGCAGCTTCAGGTGAGCGGCTTGTTCTAAAGGTGGGCATGATTGAAACGTCTGGTTTATCTCCCTCCGGAAATCCGGAGGGAGATCTTGTGCGTTATAAAATGATTTAAGAAGATTACAAGCCACGCATGGCATTAAGGCCCCCCACGGGCTTGCCGTGGGAGCAGTGAGGAGAGGAGAAGAGCATGAACCTGTTTGATATTATCGGGCCCGTGATGGTCGGCCCGTCGAGCTCTCACACGGCGGGAGCGGTCCGCATCGGCAATGTCTGCCGGAGACTTCTCGGCGAGGCGGTCGCCCGCGCGGACATCTACCTGCACGGATCATTTCTCGCGACCGGAAAGGGACATGGAACCGACCGCGCGCTCGTCGCGGGGCTTCTCGGCTTTGCTGTCGATGACGAGCGGATCCCGGACAGCTTTGCCTGGGCAGCAAAAAGCGGGATGGAATTTTCATTTGCAGGGATAGATCTCGGAAGCGACGCGCACCCGAATTCCGTGAAGCTCTGCCTTCTTGGAAAGAGTGGGCGGAAGCTCGACGTCACGGCCTCGTCTATCGGAGGCGGGCAGATCTGCATCAACTCAATTGACGGAATCACGACGAATTTCAGCGGTGACTGCCCGACGCTTATTGTCCACAACCTCGATCAGCCGGGCCATGTGGCCGAGGTGACCAGCATGCTCGAGCACAAGATGGTCAACATCGCGTCCATGCAGCTCTATCGGAACGGCCGCGGCCGCGACGCCGTCATGGTCCTCGAGTGTGACCAGGAGGTACCGCAGGACGGCATCCGCTGGCTCGAGCACCTCGAGGGCGTCGAGAAGGTGACATATCTCGGGATGACGGACGAGGCGTGAAATCGTTGGCATTTCAAACGCAAATCACGTGTGTATCATGCCCGTTCCTGAGAATTGTAGATGTGGACTGAAATCTTCCAGGAAATAAGTACGAGAAGCAGCGTGACGGCAAGGCAGGCAAGACTGATGGCGGCCCGGTTCATCCCGCTGATGAAGGTGATGAGCTGATTGCCATTGTTGATAATCAGCAGCCCTATGAATACAATTACTCCGATCAGGATCATCTGGACAACCGGCCCCTTTGCTGACCCGAATTTGAGCGTCAGAGGAATGGAGATGGCTGAGATGAGAAATGAAAAGCAGGTCATGATCAGTGCAATGCTCAGAAAATCAGAATTGTATCCTGTTGTCAGGCGAATGATCAGCGAGAGAATCAGATAGAGAAGCACGCCAAGAGTGAGCAGGCTGTAATTTTCGACATAATAGGACGTGACAACTGTCTTTCCCGAGAGCGGGAGAATATCGCAATACCGGTTCCATCCGGACATCTCATCCGCACGGAGGGATGAGAGTGAAAACACGCTGAGCAGGAAAATGGCATAAATATTGAAGTAGCTTTCATTTCCCGGGATGACGCCGACGATCAGGAAGACAAGGAAAATGAAAACAAAATTCCGGTACTGCCGGAGCAGCATCAGCATATCTTTATATAGAAGACCCTTCATTGGTTTTCTCCTTTCACCATCATGACGAACAGCTCTTCCAGATCAACTGGCTGAATATTCATATCATGAGGCACCAGATCCTTTTTGACGATGCATTCGATTCCGAAAGCGGTCTCTCTCTTCCCGACGACTGCAGAAGGATCGATCTGCGCAAATTGTTTCTTTGTGCAGGCGATCTTTCCGTACATCTCGAGAAGACTGTCCTTCTGATCGAACAGAAGCAGCTGGCCCTCGTGAAGAAATGCAATATAATCGCAGGCTTTTTCGAGGTCGCTGACGATGTGTGAACTCATGAGAATGGAATGGTTTTCGTCGCGTGTGAAATCAAGAAGCAGATCGAGGATCTGGTCGCGGACTACCGGATCAAGTCCGGAGGTCGCCTCATCGAGAATTAACAGCTTCGGTTGATGAGAGAGCGCACAGGCAATTCCGAGCTTCATTTTATTTCCCCTCGAGAGATCCTTGAACTTTTTGTTTTTCGGTACCCGGAGAAGAGAAAGAAAATCTTCGTAGGCGGTCTGGTCCCAGTGATGGTAAATGAGGCTCAGCATTTTCCCAATTTCTGTGGCATTCATTGCCGGAGGCAGCTTCACATCATCCATGACGACGCCAATGTCCTCGCGTGCCGCGGGATCAGCATGCAGGTCAGAATGGCCAAGTACCTCGATAGAGCCGGAATCCTTCCGAGTCATGCCGAGAATCATTTTAATCAGCGTTGTCTTGCCGGCTCCGTTTTCGCCGATCAGACCGACGATCATCCCGGACGGCAGATCAAAACTGATATGACTTAGATCGAAGCCGGGATATGATTTGCTGACATTTTTTATTTCAATTGCATTCATCCCTTGTCCTCCCAGATTTCATTCCATGTATTGCTGATGGTATCCCGATCAAGTCCGGCAGATGCCGCCAGTGTGCGGATTTCCTCCATTTTTTGCCTGATTTCATTCAGAGCGCCTTCGCGCACCAGATCATGATTTTTTCTGGATACGTAGCATCCTTTCCCGGGGATCTTATATAAGAATCCATCGCGCTCCAGATCGTCATAGGCACGTGTTGTCGTGATGACGCTGATCCTCAGGTCCTTTGCAAGACTGCGAATGGAGGGAAGAGGATCATCCGCCTGCAGCGTTCCATCCATAATCTGTGTTTTGATTTGAATCTCGATCTGTTCGTAGATCGGGACCCGGCTGTAATGATCGATCAAAATGTCCATATCTGGCCTCTCTGTATATATACAGTATATACAGTTGAAACGGTATATGCAAGAGGAATTTCAAGGATTGATGAAGTGTTGATACATGAATGAAAAATGTATGAAGGCATTCATTTCATTGTGATGGATTCTGTTTCTTCTCCCGGATTTTTCTGAACTGCTGTGAAAAACAAGGTTTTGTACACAACCACTTTTTCTCCGTTCGCAGTTTCGCCATAATCTTTTTCATAAGAGAACCTCGGTACTTGCCCGAATTCTTTCACCGCAACAAAGTCTGATAAGCTGAAAAATGCAACCAGAACAGCGATCAGTCCGCAGAGAATCATCGCTCGCAGGCTTCGCTTCTGCTGGACTGCCTTTAAATGCTGGGCGATTCCGATCAGAAGCATGATGCTGCCAAATATCGAATAGATGCTTCCCCAGCTGCTGTCGCTTGGGAAGATGGCCAATGCCGAAGCAATGATGAATATTCCAAATACGGAAAGAAGAGCACTGACAATTTTATTTCTTTCTGCGTGTACCTCATGTTTGCTGTACTCGGTACACGGCATTCTCTTGACTTCCGTTCTTTCTTGTACTATCATAAAAACATGAATCAGTCGTCATAATATAGAGGCTAATAAATATCATGCAATTTGATACGAATAATCACTCGGTATTCATTCTGCATTATCATCTGATCATGTGTGTGAAATACCGGAAAAAGGTTATTGATAATCTGATCTCCGACCGCCTGAGAGAAATCTTTGGGCGGATTGCTCCTGATTATAACATAACGCTGGAAGAATGGAATCATGACACAGACCATGTCCACATCCTGTTCCGGGGACAGCCCAACACGGAGATCAGCAGGTTCATCAACGCCTATAAATCCGCAAGCAGCAGACTGATCAAGAAGGAATTTCCTGCGATCCGGAAATCTTTGTGGAAGGAAATGTTCTGGTCACAGAGCTTCTGTCTTCTTACGACGGGTGGCGTGACCGCTGATGTCATCAGGCAGTATATTCAGTCACAGGGGAAGAAAAATGGCAGACAGGGCAATTCGGTACAGACTGTACCCGACAACTGAACAGGCAGTTATGTTTGTCAGAACCTTCGGCTGCTGCCGGAAGGTATGGAACCTCATGCTTTCCGACAAGATTGAGAGCTACCGGTCTGCGGGAAAGTTTGCAGCGGTTACGCCTGCCATGTACAAAAAAGAGTATCCGTTCCTGAAAGAGGTGGACAGCCTGGCTCTGGCAAATGTCCAGCTCAATCTGCAGGCCGCCTTCAGAAACCGTTTCAGTAAATCCCGCAGAAAGAAGAACCGGTTTCCAAGGTACAAGTCCGCAAAACACAGCCGCCGGTCGTATACCACCAATAATCAGCACGGCACGATTGCTTTATCCGACCGCAGTATCCGTCTGCCCAAAATCGGATATGTCAGAGCCGTGATCCACCGGAGGCCCGGCAATGGCTGGGTGCTGAAGTCAGCGACAATCTCACAGGAGTCAGACGGAACCTATTATGTTTCTGTGCTGTTTGCATTTGAAGAACCGGTCAGTTCCTATATTGCTGACCGGACAAATGCGGTTGGACTCGATTATGCTTCCGACGGTCTGTATACAGACAGCACCGGACACATTGGATCGAACCACAAATATTATCGTGAGAGCCAGCGCAAGCTGGCCCGGGCACAGCACAGGCTGTCCCGTATGCAGGGATCCCGGAGGCTGGAGAAGAAATCCAGTAATTATTTGAAACAGCTCCGGAAGGTCAACAGGATCCACCGGCACATTGCGCATCAGAGACTCGATCACCTGCACAAACGCTCGACTGAGATAGCCAATCAGTACGATGTCGTCTGTGTGGAAAGCCTCAACATGCGTGCCATGGCCAATCGCAGATTCGGCAACGGGAAGGCCACAATGGATAACGGATACGGGATGTTTCTCTGCATGCTCGAATATAAGCTGGCGGACAGAAACAAATATTTCGTAAAAGTAGACCGGTACTTTCCGTCATCGCAGCTGTGCCACCAGTGCGGCAGACGGCATCGGGAAATGAGGAATCTGAAAATCCGTACGCTGACATGCCAGTGCGGTCTCACTATGAACCGTGACCAGAATGCTGCGATCAACATTCTGCGTGAGGGACTGCGCATTCTGAATGAATCATCGGAAACAACCTGAATAAAAGTATGGTAGGGATGGAATAGCCCGAACAGACACGCCTGTGGACATTGTGTAAGACGCTGTGCTGCGAAGACCGCAGCCAACGCAGTAGTGGTTGAAGCAGGAAGCTCCGACTTCTATAAGTCGGGGTAGTTCACACAGACGATTATTGCATGTCACTCATCCATGATGTATGATAAATTTGTCCAGAATGAATTTGCGGACATATTTTGAGGAACAGGAGGTGCAGCAAAATGAGTGAACGGACATACATCAGAGAGTGCAGCAATCAGATGAAAGCCGCGTCCGGCGCATTATACGGACTTGAAAAATACGGCCCGCGCGCGTCGCGTGGCGATGAAGACGACTATTACAATGAGACAGCCTACCTTATCAATCAGCGGATGAAGACAGCCGAAGAGTCGCTGTATGCAATGCGGCGGTACAATCCGGTTCTTCCGATGCCGACGGTGCCCGGCTCCTGCTGCGCCGGGACTTACTGGATCGGATGAGAAGGGATTCTGATCCGGACTATATGGTGATCATAGTATGCGCACCTGAACGGGAAACACTTCACGTTCTCCGCCTGGGGCGTGCACGTCGGGAGATGGATAGATCGCATGAGTAATACGCGGAAAAAGAAGAATAAAGATCAGAAGAAAGAAGAAAAGACAGCACTGAAGGAGGCCGGGAGCCGTCTTCAGGCGCATGTGCGCAGCGCAGTCAGCGCTGCGAAGGACTCGATCAGGAGCTCACTTGCGCAGCTCGGGGATATCGGAACAAAGGCAGCGGATTACGCGAAGGCAATCGGCCAGTCCGCAGGAAATGCATTTCTTGCGGATATTCCGGAGGCGGCACTTGGCGATCAGAGGGTCAGCCGGATTGTGCGGCGCGAAAGGAAGAATCGCTGGTGTGGCTTCTCCTGGAAGAGGAAGGGCTGGAAGTGAGTTGCCCCGAACGATAGAGGTTCGAATTGACTTTTCCGTCCCACGGATTACAATAAGAAATACAATCAGTCCCGGCCTGTTTCATGAGCCGGTAAAATTTTGTATTTCGAGGTGGCATTCATGCGCAGAAGATATGCATTTGCAAAGCAGTTGACAGAAGAACAGGCGGAGGGCATTCTCTCCGAGGCCAAGCAGATCGAGGGAATCAAGTCAGTCAGCATTACGGATGACAGAAAGTTCATTGATGTCGGAGCCGACGAGGACGATTATTATCGGATCATGACCGATATCCTCAATATTCACAGCCGTTATACAGATGGCGACAAGAAGGGCAACGGCGTTTCATTTTCCAGATTTATTTACGACGAGGAGTGATCGCAGAGCCTGAGCGTGTTCGATGATGCTTTGAACTGTCCCTGAACAGAAAGAGAACCGGACCATGTGTGGCCCGGTTTTCTTGTTGTTTCTCAAGAGATGATACATTAACCTGAATTATTCACCGAGGTTGGATTTTGCCAAACCAACAGCTAAAATTCCTTGAGCCTGAGCCCTGACGGGCAAAGCCAGATGTTCGCCGCCG
>OMYS01000010.1 GCA_900315305.1 uncultured Eubacteriales bacterium | reverse complement strand
TCTTGAACTTGACGATGCCCGCTGCCTCATCGAAGAGCTCGCGGCGCTCCTCCGGCTTGCCGTTCAGAATTCTCTCGACCTGGCCCTGGCCGATGATCGAGTAGCCTTCCTTTCCGATACCGGTGTCATAGAAGATATCGTTGATATCGCGGAGTCTGACCGGGGAGTTATTGAGCAGATACTCGCTCTCACCGGACCGGTACAGGCGGCGTGTCACCGTCACCTCCTCGTAGTCGACGTCGAGCATATGATCGCTGTTGTCGAAGGTGATCGCGACAGAGGCGAAGCTCTGCGGCTTTCTCGACTCGGTTCCCGCGAAAATAACGTCCTGCATGCCGCCGGCGCGGAGCGACTTCGCGCTCTGCTCGCCGAGGACCCAGCGGACCGCATCGGCGACATTGCTCTTGCCGGAGCCGTTCGGTCCCACGATGCCGGTGATACCCTGATGAAATTCAAATTTGAGTTTATTTGCAAATGATTTGAAGCCCTGGACTTCGATGGATTTTAAGTACATGTCACCCCTGCTGCTTGAATAATTTCAGTGCTTCGGCGGCCGCCATCTGCGCGGCGGCCTTCTTGGTGCGGCCCGTTCCCGTGCCGAGGTGCTTTCCCCCGGCGTACGCGGCGACCGTAAAGCGCCGGTCATGGTCCGGCCCGCTCTCATCAATCAGGCGATACTCGACCTTCTCATTTCTCTCCTGAATGATCTCCTGCAGCTTTGTCTTTGAGTCGCGAAACAAATCCTCCTCGTGGAGATCGAGGAGAATAAAGGTGCGGACAAATTCCGCCGCCTTTTCAAATCCGCCGTCAAGATAGATGGCTCCGATAACGGACTCCATGGCGTCGGAAATAACGGAGTCCTTATCGCGGCCGCCCATCTGTTCCTCTCCCTTTCCCAGTCTCAGGAAGGACGGAAGCTCAAGATCCCGCGCGCACTTGGCGAGAGACGGCTCGCAGACCATGCTGGCGCGAAGCTTTGACAGCTCTCCCTCCATCCGCTCCGGGAACTTTTTGTACAGATATTCGGAACTCACCGTCTCAAGAACTGCATCACCCAGAAACTCCAGCCGCTCATTGTGGTGGCAGCCCTGCTTCCGGTGTTCATTTGCGTAGGACGTATGTGTGAGTGCCAGAAGAAGCAGACTCTTGTCCTGAAATGTATATCCGATCCGCTTCTCAAGCTCTTTCAGCTCTGGTTTCAATTGATCTAATCCTGCCTTTCTGACAAGGTCCTGCCGGAGAGGCTCCGCGCTGCGTGCTTCTCTCCGGCGGGACTGAATAGATACCTTTATTTTATGCTTGCTCCGGATGCTCGGCCTTTGCCTTCTTCAGCTGTCTCATCTGGGCAGCCTCGGCCTCCATCCGCTCCCTGATCTTTCCGTTCACGTCCTCCTCATAGAAGGTCAGGCACTGCTCAACCGCGATACGGAATTCCTTCTCCTTCGAGCTGCCGTGTGCCTTGACGACAAGGCCCTTCAGGCCGAGAAGCGGTGCGCCGCCGTACTGCGAGGCGTCGTAGGTCTTCAGCGCTGACTTGAGCCCGTTCTTGATAAGAAGCGCGCCGATCTTTGATTTCAGTGAGCTGAGGAGCGCCTTCTTGAAGACGTGCAGAATCGAGGTCGCCGTCCCCTCATACATCTTCATGATGAGGTTGCCGCTGAACGCGTCGGTGACAATGACGTCCGCCGCGCCTGCCGGGACATCCCTCGCCTCAACCGGACCGATGAAATTGATATCCTCCTTCTCACGGAGAAGCGGGATCGTCTCCTTCACGAGCGCGTTGCCCTTCTCCTCCTCCGCGCCGATGCTTAAGATCCCGACGGTCGGGTTCTTGATGTGCATAGCGTGCTCCATGTAAATGGAGCCCATTTCTGCGAACTGAAGGAGCCAGGCCGGACGGGCGTCCACATTCGCGCCGCAGTCGATCAGAAGGGATACGCCCTTCTCCGTCGGCATAACGGCGGCAAGCGGCGGCCGTTCGACTCCCTTGATTCTTCCCACCAGGACCTGTCCTCCGACGAGGATGGCGCCTGTGCTTCCGGCAGATACGAATGCGTCCGCCTCTCCGCTTCTGACCAGGCGCATGCCCTTCACGATCGACGAGTCCTTCTTCTTTGAGATCGCGTTGACCGGAGGCTCAGCCATCTCGATTTTCTCCGTGCAGTTCACAACGGTCACGGAATCCTCCGGATAGGTAAGGCCGCCGAGCAGCTCTCTTATCTTCTGCTCATTGCCGAGAAGAATCAGCGAAATACTGTCCTTCCTGTCATTCAGGGCATCAATCGCGCCGCGTACCGGCGCCTCCGGGGCATTATCGCCGCCCATTGCATCAATGGCGATTCGTATCTTTCCCATCTTCATACCTCGCTGCTTAAAAACAAGTAACGGTAACGATTCAGCACCCCAGACTCGGAACGCTTCGCGTTCCTCGTTGTGGACGGACAGAGCGGCTTCGCCGCTTGTCCGCCCCTCGGAAAAATGATGAAACCGTCCGGCGAGCAAGCGCTCCGTCCGGATTTCATCATTTTTCCGGGGGTACTGAATAATTACAGATAACGTAAGAAGAGCTGCCGCCGATTCCGGCGGCAGCTCTTCGCTTGCATTTCATGAATCAGATTGATCAGTCTTCGTTCTGCGCTACAATTTCACGCTTATTGTAAGTTCCGCAGTTCTTGCAGACTCTGTGCGGCATCATGAGAGCACCGCACTTGCTGCACTTGACTAATGTAACCGGGCTCATCTTCCAATGAGCTCTTGTCTTGTCACGACGTGCAGAGCAATGTTTGTTCTTCGGACAAATGGACATTCTTACACCTCCTTAACGCACATTAGCCATTATACAGGCCGGAAAGCTCCTTTGTCAACCTGTAAATCGCATGATTTCAGAGATGAATCAGAATGCGAGACGGACCGTATCGCGGGCGATCGCAAGCTCCTCATTTGTCGGGATGACAAAGACGCGGATCGCGGAATCCGGAGTCGAAATCTCCGCGCGCTTTCCGTGTATCTGGCTGTTCTTCTCCTCGTCGATCTTCACGCCTGCAAAGCCGAGGTGGCTCAGGATGCTGTGGCGCATCTCCGCGTCATTCTCGCCGATGCCGCCCGTGAATGTGATCGCGTCGGCGCCGTTCATGACGGCCAGGTATGCACCGACCATCTTGGAGACGGAGTGACGGAATGCATCGAGCGCAAGCTTTGCCTTCTCATTTCCCTCAGCCTCTGCCTTGCTGAGATCACGGAAGTCACTGGAGAGATTTCCGGAAAGAGCGTAGACGCCGGACTTCTTGTTGAGGATTGTGAGGACCTCATCTGCGGAGAGCTTCTCATGATCGCAGAGGAACTGAACAACAGCCGGATCGATGGAACCGGAGCGGGTTCCCATGACGACGCCCTCGAGAGGTGTCAGTCCCATCGATGTGTCGACAGCCTTTCCGCTGACAGATGCGGAGATCGAGGAGCCGTTGCCGAGGTGGCAGACGATAACTCTCTGATGACCCTCCGGAAGGTTCGCGTACTTGATCGTCTCGTGAGATACGAAGTTGTGGCTCGTGCCGTGGAAGCCGTAGCGGCGGATCTTGTACTTGTTGTAATACTCCTCCGGAATTGCGTAGCGGTATGCGTACGGCTTCAGGCTCATGCCGAAGGACGTATCGAAGACAGCGACGTTCGGCTTGCCCGGCATAGCTGCCTCACATGCCTCGATGCCCATGAGATTCGCCGGATTGTGCAACGGGCCGAGATCGAAGCACTCGCGGATGACGCGCTTGACGTCCTCATCGACCTTGATGGACTCCGTGTAGGTTGAGCCGCCGTGCAGGACGCGGTGGCCGATTGCGTCAATCTCGTCCGCAGAAGCGACGACACCGTGCTCCGGATCGACGAGTGCCTTCAGGACAAGCTCGATGGCCTTCTTGTGAGACGGCATAGCCTCCTCGATGACGTAGTCCTCCTTGCCCGGAACCTTATGCGTGAGCTTGGAGCCCTCGATGCCGATGCGCTCGCAGAGACCCTTTGCGATCACGGACTCATTGTCCATGTCGATCAGCTGATACTTGAGGGACGAGCTTCCCGCGTTAATGACTAATACTTTCATTTTCTTATTCTCTCCTGTTTTTATTATGCCATCTGTGCCTGAACAGCTGTCATCGCAACGACGCCTACGATATCATCTGCGTAGCAGCCGCGGGACAGATCGTTGACCGGGTATGCGAGACCCTGAAGGACCGGTCCGTACGCATTGGCCTTGGCCAGTCTCTGAACGAGCTTGTAGCCGATGTTGCCGGCCTCAAGAGACGGGAATACAAGCGTGTTCGCATGGCCTGCGACCTCGCTGCCCGGAGCCTTGAGTGCTGCAACCTCCGGAACGATTGCCGCGTCGAGCTGAAGCTCGCCGTCCAGCTTGATGTCCGGATACTGCTCATGCGCGATCTTGACGGCATCTGCCACCTTTGTGACATCGTCGTGCTTTGCGGATCCCTTTGTGGAATAGGACAGCATAGCGACCTTCGGCTCAGCGCCGACGAAGTTGCGGAAGGACTCTGCAGAAAGGGCTGCGATCTCCGCGAGCTTTGCGGAATCAAAATCGACGTTGACTGCACAGTCTGCAAATACGAACAGGCCGTGCTCGCCCATTGTGCAGTTCGGGACCTCCATGAGGAAGAAGCCGGATACGGAGCGGACACCCTTCTTTGTCTTCAGCAGCTGAAGAGCCGGACGAATCGTGTTGCCTGTGGAGTGGCATGCGCCGGAGACAACGCCGTCAGCGTCGCCGCACTTGCACATGAGGCATGCATAGTACATGTAATCCTTCTCCATCTGCTCCTTCGCGGATTCCGGTGTGACGCCCTTCTTAGCGCGAAGCTCAACAAATTTATCGATGTATTTCTGCTTGTTCGGATCATTAAACGGGTCAACGATTGTCGCGCCAGTCAGATCAAAGCCCTTTCCGTTCTCGGCAATTGCCTCCGGCGTGCCGATCAGAATGAGGTCTGCGATTCCTTCCTTCAGAATCTTCTCAGCAGCCTCGAATGTTCTCTTGTCCATCGTCTCCGGGAGAACGATTCTCTTCTTGTCAGCCTTTGCCTTAGCCTTGATTTCATCAATAAATGACATTCCTGTACTCCTTTCATTTCTGTTACCCGGTGCAGTCACCGGATAATGTATACAACTATTATTATAAACCAGCCCATGAAATCAGCAAGCGCATTCAGACCTTTATTAGTTCTTTTGTGAGTACATTTCGCACCGGTCTTCCAACCTTCTGCGCGCGGACCATCTCATAGAGACTGGAAATGCGGAGCTCATCCTCGAACAGCTTTCTCTCCGCGTCCGGCAGTCTGTCCTTCTCCGCGGGCGGGTTCATGATCACCGGAATCTCCGCGCATGTCTGAATTTTCGAGATGACGTCCGTGCTCTCCTTCCGGAACCCGAGCACCTGCGTGAGGCGCGCGCCGTCAAGCAGGCTGTTTTTCTGCACATCGAGAACAATGTGGAGAAATGCGCGGTAGACATGGGTCTTCGTCAGGCTCTTTGAGACACACCGGTCCGCAAAGTCATCAAAATTCAGGAACATGCCGCGCTTCTTGAAAATTGTATTGGCGAGGTCCTCCGTCACATCCGCAAATTTCGTGAGAAGGAACGGCTCTCCGACCTGCCAGAGCCTCTCCGCAAGAAGGAGGGAGAAATCATTTTCATTGGTCACGCCATAGATGCCGAGGTCCTTCCTTAGCACATCGAGGCAGTCCTTCGGGACAGCAATCTCGAGTCCCGGGAAATGGTTGCCCTGCGCGAGCGCCCGTCTCACGGAGGCCGCCGACGAGAGTGCCCCGAGCGTGCTGTCATCGAGATAGCTGCTGCCCTCCCGCACGCACGTAAATGGCTTTATCTTCGATCCCGTTCTCTTCAGTGCCTTCAGATATTCGACGCCGAGAATATTATTCGGGCTTGAGATGAGATCGGCATATTCCGGAATCGCCTCCGCCCTCGCCTTTGGAAATGAGAGCCCCGCCTTCAGTCCCTCGCGGAGCTTCTGCCTGTAGTCCTCCGGCTCATCCGCGAGAATATCGGCGAGCGCGCTCATGCGTGAAAGGTCACCGCTCTCGCTCCCGAACACAAGCATATCGACGCAGCCGAGACCGTTCAGGATATCAACTGCGTGACTTGCAAAGGACTCCGCGGAGGAGGAGGAAAACCGCGCCGGGTACCACAGAATCGCGTCCGCGCCGCCGAGGAGCGCCATGTGAGCGCGTGTGTGGCTGTCCGTGATGGCAGGGAGGCCGCGCTGGACAAAATCGCCACTCATCAGGACGATGACGCGGTCCGCGCCGAGCTCGTGGGCCCGCTGAATGATCAGGCGGTGGCCGTTATGAAAGGGATTGAATTCACCAATGATTGCTGCAATTTTCAAGTTGTGGCTCCTTCTCCTGTCCGGCGTTTTAGGGTTTCGCAGGGCAAGTCTCACGGCCCTTCGGGCCTGTTGCCTCTGTCCTACGGGCGCCTCTCACGGCCCTTCGGGCCGTGAGCATCGTGCGTTCGCACGATGCTCACGCACATGAAAAGCCGCAACGAAGCATGCAAGCATGCTTCCTGCGTCTTTTCACGTGCGTGGCGCCCTGCTCATTTGCGTTTAATTTTTAAAAGAGTGTACCGGTGCCGGGATGCGGCCGCCGCGGCTCACGAAGCGCGAGCAGTCGAACTGGTTGACCGGCATGATCGGCGCGTGGCCGAGCAGACCGCCGAATTCGACGGTGTCGCCGACTCCCTTTCCGATGGCCGGGATGAGGCGGACTGCGGTCGTCTTCTGGTTAATCATTCCGAGCGCCATCTCATCGGCGATGATGCCGGAGATGGTCGTCGCCTTCGTATCTCCCGGGATCGCGATCATATCAAGGCCGACCGAGCAGACGCAGGTCATAGCCTCGAGCTTCTCAATCGTGAGCGCTCCCGCCTCGACCGCGTTGATCATGCCCTGGTCCTCGCTGACCGGGATGAACGCGCCGGAAAGGCCGCCGACATAGGAGGATGCCATGACTCCGCCCTTCTTGACCTGGTCGTTGAGAAGTGCGAGCGCAGCCGTCGTGCCCGGAGCGCCGGCCCTCTCAAGACCCATTTCCTCGAGAATGTCCGCGACGGAATCACCAATGGCCGGTGTCGGCGCAAGCGACAGATCGATGATGCCGAACGGGACGCCGAGGCGCTTCGATGCCTCCTGCGCGACCAGCTGGCCGACACGCGTGATCTTAAATGCCGTCTTCTTGATCGTCTCGCAGAGGACCTCGAAGTCAGCGTCCCTGCACTCCTCGAGCGCGCACTTGACGACGCCCGGGCCTGAGACACCGACATTGATGACAGCGTCCGGCATCGTGACGCCGTGGAACGCGCCCGCCATGAACGGGTTGTCGTCCGGCGCATTGCAGAAAATAACGAGCTTTGCGCAGCCGAGGCCGTCCTCATCACCCGTGAGCTCAGCCGTCTCGCGGACGATGTCGCCCATCAGACGCACGGCGTCCATATTGATGCCCTGCTTTGTCGAGCCGACATTGATCGAGCTGCAGACGCGCTCCGTCGTCGCGAGTGCCTTCGGGATCGAGTGAATGAGAAGCTCATCGGCCGCCGTCATGCCCTCGGAGACAAGCGCGCTGTAGCCGCCGATGAAGTTAATGCCGATCGTCTTCGCGCAGTCATCGAGCGTCTTCGCGATCGTCACGAAATCATCCGGCGTGTGACAGCAGGCGCTGCCGATCAGCGCAATCGGGGTCACGGACACACGCTTGTTGACGATCGGGACACCGAGCTCATTGCTGATTTCATTTCCTGTAGAGACCAGGTTCTGCGCCTTCGAGAGGATCTTCTCCCGGATCTTCCGGTTCGTCTCCGCGAGGTCAGAATCGATGCAGTCGAGAAGACTGATGCCCATCGTGATCGTACGGACGTCGAAATTCTCCTTCTCGATCATGTTGTTGGTCTCAAATACTTCGTTGATATTGATCATTTCGGTCTCTCCTTCCAAGGTCCCGCCTGCCAGAGGCCGGCGGGTTTCACAGTCATCAGATGCGGTGCATCATATCGAAAATTTCCTCGCTCTGTACATGGATGGAGACACCGATTCCCTTGCCGAGTTCCTCCAGGTCGGACTTGACGTCCGCAAATGCCTTGCCGGATGCCGACACATCGACGATCATCATCATATTGAAGAAGCCGCCGGTAATTGTCTGCGAGATATCCAGAATGTTCATGTTGTTGTCCGCCAGATATGTGCAGACCTTCGCGATAATGCCGACTGTGTCCTTGCCGACGACTGTGATGATGGTTCTCTTCATTTGTAAAGTCCTCCTCATGATCCCGTATGTCCGGGTATTCCGGCGCGCCCTGCCTCAGGCGGCCCTTTCTTAACTCCTGCTTCTGTCAGAAAATGGCAGGCTCTCCGGCCCGGTCGCGGTGCGCGATCGATATGCGGAAATCCTTTGATTTATATGGGTTATCGCCGAGAGTGATCTCGTCGCTGACAGTCTCGAAGGCGAGCGCCTCGTAGTTATTTTCCTTGCTCAGATGTCCGAGAAAGATCTCCCGGATATTGTCGTGCAGAACGCGGCACAGGAGCTGGCCGCTCGTCTCATTGGAGAGATGTCCCTTGTCGCTCATGATTCTCCGCTTCAGATAATACGGGTAGCGTCCGGCCTGAAGCATGTGAACGTCATGATTAGACTCAAGAAGAAGGACATCAAGCCCCTTCAGGTTCTCCACGATGTAGTCGTCGTAGCAGCCCATGTCGGTCGCGACAGCCGCCGACTTCCCGTCGTGGCTGATCCGATAGCCGCACGGCTCCGCCGCGTCGTGAGAGATCGCAAACGGATGAATGGTCAGATCACCGACTGAGAAATCCGTGTCCGTCCTGACGACATGGAACAAGCCCTCCGGGATCTTGCCGATATTCGGCATGTCCGCCACGGCGTCAAGCGTCCCCTTCGTCCCGTAGATCGGGAGTCCGTAGCGCCTTGCGAGGACGCCGAGTCCCTTGATGTGATCACTGTGCTCATGGGTCACCAGGATTCCGTCGATGTCCTTCGTCGTCATGTCGAGGCCGTTTAAGCCCTGCTCGATCCTCTTTCCTGATATACCGGCGTCAACAAGGACCGATGTATGTGAACTGCCCGCGAAAATGCAGTTCCCGCTGCTTCCGCTGGCTATGCTGCAAAATTTCATTCAATTCCCTTTCTGGCAGAGACAAGCGCCTCCATGCACTGCCCGATCTCTGCTTCTGTCTGCTCCGGGCTCCCGCTGTTGTCGATCACACGGTTCGCGTGTGCCCGGAACTCCGCGTCCGTCATCTGACTGTCCATGACGGCGCGGCTCCGCCGGGAGGAGTATCCGCGTGACATGCGGAGTCTCTCCTCTCTGGTCTTTTCGTCTGCATAAATATACCACACTTCATCGCACAATGCATCATAATGCGCCTCGACGAGGATCGCCGACTCGATGACGCAGAGCCTCTCTCCCGGCATCCCGATGCCGCTCTGTCCTCCGCCGTTTTTCCCGAGGCCCTGCTTCCCGTCCCGCGCGCTCGCTTCGGCCGCGCGCTCTCCTTCGAGGATGCGCAGCGTCATCTCCCGCACGGCCGGGTGCACAATATAATCGAGCGCCTGCCGGAGCTTCTCGTCCGTAAAGACAAGAGATGCCATCTTCTTCCGGTCAAGACTTCCGTCCTCTGTCACGATATCTCTTCCAAAGAGCTGCACGGTCTTCTCATAACCGCTTGTTCCCGGCTCAAGGACCTGTTTTCCGAGATCGTCGAGCTTGATTAATAAAGCCCCGTACCTGCGCTGAAGGCAGTCAAGGACAGTTGACTTCCCGGCCCCGACGCCTCCCATAACTCCAAGTACAATCATATATTCCCCCTGCGACATGTTCCGGTTTCAATTCGCACGCCATTCAGGCTCCGGATACAGTAGCGATATCAGGAGCGGTGAGGGCGTATGAAGCGAAGCTTACCGCTCACTTCGCCTCGTACCAGTTTCTCCCGATGTGGCAGTCCGTCTCGAGCGTCACCTTGAGGTCGGCCGCGTGCTTCATTTCCTCCGTGAGGATCGTCTGCACCTGCTCCGCCTTACCCTCCGGCGCCTCGACGAGGAGCTCATCGTGGATCTGAAGAATGAGCCTTGCCTCCGGCACCTCCCTGCGGAGACGCGCATAGACGCGGTTCATCGCGATCTTCATGATATCGGCCGCCGTCCCCTGAATCGGACTGTTCATCGCGGCGCGCTCCCCGAAGCTTCTCTGCATGTAATTCTTCGATTTCAGCTCCGGAATCGGGCGGATCCGTCCGAACAGCGAGACCGCGTATCCCTTCTCCCTCGCCGACTCGACCAGTCCGTCGAGGAAGGTCTTGATCTTCGGATAGGTCTTGAAATACTGATTGATATATTCCTGTGCCTCTCTCCGCGAGATCGAGAGGCCCTGGGAGAGACCGAAGGAGCTGATCCCGTACACGATGCCGAAATTGACCGCCTTGGCGTTCCGCCTCTGCAGGTCCGTGACCTCATCAAATGGCGTATGGAACACCTGCGACGCCGTGATCCGGTGGATGTCCTTTGCCTCCCGGTACGCCTCGATCAGCTTCTCATCGCCCGACATGTGCGCGAGAATCCGAAGCTCGATCTGCGAGTAGTCCGCGTCGACAAATACACAGCCTTCGGCCGGATAAAAGCATTTCCGAATCAGTCTCCCCAGCTCCTCCCGCATCGGAATATTCTGCAGGTTCGGGTCCGCACTCGAGAGCCGCCCCGTCGCCGTGATGGTCTGATTGAACGTCGTGTGGATCTTTCCGTCCTCTTTGATAAATGCAGCCAGCCCGTCGGCGTACGTCGACTTGAGCTTCGCAAGCGTCCGGTACTCGAGGACATTGGCGACGATCGGATAGTCCGGCGCGAGCTTCTCGAGGACATCCGCAGCTGTGGAATACCCTGTCTTCGTCTTCTTTCCGCCCGTGAGGTGCATCTTCTCAAAGAGGATATTGCCGAGCTGCTTCGGCGAATTGATGTTGAATTCCTCTCCCGCCTCGCTGTAAATGAGATCCGTCAGCTCGTCGATCCGCGCAGTGAGGGACGCACCGTATTTCGCGAGCTCATCGCGCCGGCAGATAATCCCTTCATTTTCCATCGAGGCGAGCGTCCGCGTGAGCGGCATCTCGACGTCCGTGAACAGCTTCTCCATGCCGAGCGCCGAGAGCTTCTGCGTAAGCGGCCCGGCCGAATCGAGAGCGACAGCCGCCATATACGCGGCAAGACGCGATATCTCCTCGTCCTTTCCGTCTGCGTAAGCGGCCGCAAGGCCCTTCTTTCCGATGAGCTCCTCCTCCGACGGGACCGTTTGTTTCAAAAATGCAGAGGCGACCGAATCGTACGCCCAGTCGGACTTCAGCGGGTCCGTGAGATACGCCGCGACGACCGCGTCAAAGAGGTTTCCTGTCGACTG
The DNA here is from genome assembly GCA_900315305.1 of uncultured Eubacteriales bacterium. GTDB lineage: Bacteria > Bacillota > Clostridia > Lachnospirales > Lachnospiraceae > Chordicoccus. Next base: position 33,527 of record OMYS01000010.1, on the reverse strand, counting down.
AATCTCCGGAAAATGGCGGAGCAGCGCCTTCACATTCATGCACGCGGTCTGTCCCGCATGAGATACGGCCTCCCCGAGATACCGAAGCAGGTCGGCCTCCGTGATGAAGCCACGCGTCCGGAAGACCCGGACGGACCTTCCGTCCGCAAGGCCCGCCGCATAAATTTTTCCGTCCTCCTCAAGGAGCGAGACGCCGATTTTCTTTTCATGCGCCGCCTTCTCAAAGGAGGAGGCCATCTCCGCGAGGTCGCTCACCTCCTCAAATGAAAACTCCGGTGCCTTCGGCGCCCTGTTCATGTCAAAGCGCCCGAGGAGGCTCGTGAAGCCGAGCCTCTTAAAGTCCTCGTAGCTCTTCTCGTTGTAGGGGTTCCCGAGGCGCATCGCCTCCTCATCAAAATGAACAGGCGCATTTGTCCTAATCGTCACGAGGTCGAGGCTCAGGAGCAACTGGTCCCAGTTCTCCTTCATCGCCTTCGACGCCCTCGGCGGCTTCACCTCATCGACGTGATTGTGTGCATTTTCAATCGAGCCGAACGTCTCCATGATCTTCTGCGCCGTCTTCGGCCCCACGCCGGGAAGGCCCGGCACGTTGTCGGACGTATCGCCCATGAGCGCCTTCAGCTCAATGAAAGCCTCCGGCGTGACCCCGTAGGTCTTCTTTACAATCTCCGGCGTGTACCGCTCATACGTCGTCTTTCCGCCCCTCGTCTTCGGGATGACAATCTCAGTCCCGGCACTTGCAATCTGCAGAAGATCGCGGTCCCCGGAAATGAGCGACACGCCGACGCCCTTCATTTCCGCATCTCTTGCGAGCGTGCCGAGGATATCATCGGCCTCCCAGCCCTCCGCCGTCAGGACCGGGATCTCCATGTCGGTCAGCAGCTTCTTCATGACCGGGACCTGCTCATGGAACTCCTCCGGTGCCTTCTGCCGCGTCCCCTTGTAAGCCGGGTACAGCTTGTGGCGGAAGGTCGGCGCCGCGAGGTCAAACGCGACGGCAAGATAGTCCGGCTTCTCCTCCTCGATGACCTTGTGCAGAATCGCAAGGAACCCGTAGACGGCATTTGTATGGGTGCCGTCGGGCGCCGTCATCCCAAGCGGCATCCCGTAAAATGCCCGGAACAGGATGCTGTGCCCGTCAATCAGAACCAGTTTTTCACTCATGTCAGAATAGTCCTTTCAGATATGCAAGGAAGCGCTCCAGATAGTAAATCGGATCGATCACATGCGGAAACAGAATATGAAGAAGCACCAGGACCGCGACAGCGGCAAGAACAGCGCCAACGATATCGAGAATGAGCCGGATGATCCGTCTTCTTCTCAGCATCCGCTCAGACCGGCGTATATGCTCCTTCAGAATATTTTTCATGTCAAATGAGCGGTCCGTCGCGTCGTCCATGTGCTTTAAGGCATACTGGATAATAAAGCTCGTCTCCAGCTCATGATAGCATTTCGGGCACTCCCCGATATGATTTAAAAATGCAGCCATCTCCCGATCGTCGAGTTTTCCCTCCAGATACGGGGTGACATCTCTCCGGGCCTGCCGGCAGCTCATTTTCAAGGCTTACGTCCTCCGCAAAAGTTTGCGCTATGATCGAAAAACGCCGTTTCTGTCCGCGCTGAAGCCCATGCTTTGCGAGCGAGGTCCCCAGGACGACAGGACGGCGATAAAAATATACGTTGTATCAGTCAGTCCCAGACTTGGAACGCTGCGCGTTCCTCGTCATGGACTATGCATACGGTATTATTATGACACAAAATGGCAGAAAATGCCACAGGAGAGTCGGCGGTCGGGCTCTGTGTTCCCGTGTGCACGCACCCCTTACCGCAGGTTACACGAATATCAGGGCGGTATCATCCTGACGCAAGAGGGGCTGCCGCACTCTCTGGCGCGACAGCCCCTCTTCAAACTTCGTATATGTTTCTGTCAGTCTTTTACGTAAAACTCCATCGGATACGGCATATATGCGACCGGATCCAGCTGATCGGCAGTGACGTAGCCTGCCGGCGCGTTGATCAGTGTCGGAATCCGGTTCACGAGTGTTGAGCAGGTGTGCTCGACCGTCGCCGGCTTGACAACATGGTACTCCGTATTCGGCTCGCCTGTGATCCACCAGTCGCACATGTCTCCGTCTTCCGGCGCATAGACCTTGCCGATCGTCTCCTCTTCGACCGTGATCCCCTGCGCTGTCTCCGCCGTCACAACAGCAGACATACCGATGACCCGTCCGGCCTTGATGTCCTTTCCGAGCGTCTCGCTGTAGATGTCGTGGTCCAGAGTGATCGGCACATGCTTCTGGGTGATACTGCGGATCACAAGATGCAGCTTGCTGCAGATTGCCTCAACCGAATTCCACGCGTAGGATGCCTCAAACACCTCGGGGTGGGCGATCTTCTTCTCAAACTCCTCCGGCGTCAGGTCGCAGCCGTGCGCATTTGCAAGCGCCATACCGTACTCATCGACATTGTAGCTGTAGGCGCCCTTGATCTTTGAGATGCTCGTGCAGCCCGCTGCCGCCATAGCGACCATGTTGACCCAGAAGATGTCCTGCATGCCCGTGCCGGCAATCGTGCAGTTGTGCTCCTTCGCGATCTTGTCGAGACGGTTCACCTCAGGGGCAGCCGTCGTCCACGGATAAATGGCCTCCTCGCAGGTCGTAATGACGTTGATGCCGCGGCTCACGCACTTTTCGACCATCGGATAGATATCCTTCACAAAGCTGAACAGTGTGACGATCGCGACATCCGGATCGCACGCATCAAGCACTGCATCCGCGTTGTCGGAAATGATGACCCCTGTCTTGACTCCGAGCTCCGCCCAGTCGCCGACATCCTGTCCGACAACCTTCGGATTGACATCGATCGCGCCGACAATTTCCGCGCCGTGCTGATATGCATACCGGAGCGTATATTTGCTCATCTTGCCGCAGCCATACTGTACGACTCTCACCTTTCTCATGACTTTATGTCCTCCTTGATCTTGATGATCAGATTATAAAGTCTGATGTGGGATGAGAGTCAAGACGGAATTTGTGATTTTTACCATTTTGCAGGAAGGTATCGGCTGTATTTCTGTATACATTTACAGATCATAGGTTTTTTCATTTTCTGAAGCGGACAGGAATCTGAAGACGCAGGAACATATGCCGCCTGTTTTCGTCAAAAACGTTAAATTCCGACAGAACCTCGCAGATATAATCTCCTGAAATATAGTAGTTATTCTCCCTGCAGTACTCGAAAAGTCTGTCTGCATATGAGACTTCGTCGTCATAGCTGTCCGCGTAAATGCAGGCATACATACCAGCATCCAGAATAGCAAGGTCCTTCCTGCTCTTATACAGAGCGTAGTCGCCCATGATGAAGATCCGGTCCGCCGTAAAGGTCCGGCTCTCAAAGTCTGTCTGCCGGATGGAGGTCCCGGTGCTGTAGGTGTGGATCTCCGGAATCTGATTCCGGATCAGCGCATTTCTCAGCTCTGTGAGGCAGTCCTCGTAGTCCGCAAGACTCCCCTCGTAAAAATTGACAGGACACGGAATCGCCCAGATATATCGCCGGTCGATAAACTCCAGAGAGATTGTCCCCCTGACCGGCGACTTGCGATACCGCTCCAGCGCGCGAATCGAGCGCTCAACGGCGTTCTGCTGAATCTTCAGCTCGCTGATCTCCTGGTAGATCTGTTCATTTTTCTCGGATAAAATACTCTCGATACGGGCGAGGTCCTTGCTCTCAAACACGGAGCGAATCTCGCTGAGGCTCATACCGAGCTCCTTCATGTACTGGATCATGTCGAGCCGTGCATTTTTCTGGATATCGTAGTAGCGGTATCCCGTCTCCGGATCCGTATACGTCGGCTTGAGAAGCCCCTCCTTGTCATAGAGCCGGAGTGTCGCAATTGTCGTATGATTGAGCTCCGCCATCTTGCCGATGCTAAGAAGGCCGTTCTTCATAAATATTCCCCTTACACTCAAAAAGGACAGCCAGAGCTGTCCATCTGTCATGCCGGTGATGGGACTCGAACCCATACGATATTGCTATCGGCAGATTTTGAGTCTGCTGCGTCTGCCATTCCGCCACACCGGCTTATTTGATAAGTATACCATACAACCCTGCACCTGTGTGCAGAATTTATGTCTTGTAGAAAGGAAAAATACTAATTCGATATTATAATTTTTGTGAGGGACGGGGGCGTAGCAAGCGCATCCGTCCTCACAAGCCAATCATTTATTTCTCTTCTTCCTTCGCCTCATCGATCAGCGTCTTGTAGATCGGAAGCTCACTGAACGTCGCAAAGTAGTCCTGCGGCGTCTCGGCGCGGCGGATCTTATCGAACGTTCCGTCCGGATGAAGAAGGACCTCCGCGGACTTCAGCTTGCCGTTGTAGTTGTAGCCCATCGCGAAGCCGTGGGCGCCGGTATCGTGGATATAGAGGATATCACCCATGTCAATCTTCGGCAGCTTCCGGTCGATCGCGAACTTATCGTTGTTCTCGCAGAGAGAACCGGTCACATCGTAGGTCTCCGTGCAAGGCTCATTTTCCTTGCCCATGACCGTAATGTGGTGGTAAGCGCCGTACATGGCCGGACGCATGAGGTTGACCGCGCAGGCGTCGACGCCGATGTAGTGCTTCATGATGTTCTTCTCGTGGATGGCCGTCGTGATCAGCGCGCCGTAAGGGCCTGTCATGAAGCGGCCCATCTCCGTGTAGATCTCGACATCGCCCATGCCGGCCGGAACGAGAATCTCATCGTAGACCTTGCGGACGCCCTCGCCGATCGCGAGAATGTCATTTGCCGGATCATCCGGCTTGTACGGAATGCCGACACCACCGGAGAGGTTGATGAACTTGATGTGCACGCCGACCTTCTTCGAGACGCGGACCGCGAGCTCGAAGAGGAGCTTTGCGAGCATCGGATAGTAGTCATTGGTGACCGCATTCGATACGAGGAAGGAATGAATGCCGAACTCCTCGACGCCCTTCGACTTGAGGATGCGGAACGCCTCTGTCAGCTGCTCCTCCGTCATGCCGTACTTGGAGTCGCCCGGGTTATCCATGATCCCGTTCGAGACCTTGAAGACTCCGCCCGGATTGAAGCGGCAGCACATGATCTTCGGGAAATGACCGACGGCCTTTTCGAAGCAATCGACCATCGTGAAGTCATCGAGATTGATGATGGCGCCCATCTTGTCCGCGTACACATACTCCTCGTCCGGCGTATCATTTGACGAGAACATTGTGAGGTGACCGTCGTTGCCGATCGCCTTCGCCATCATGAGCTCTGTGAGCGACGAGCAGTCACAGCCGCAGCCCTCCTCCTTCAGGATATCGAGGATGACCGGGTTCGGAAGCGCCTTCACCGCGAAATACTCGCGGAAGCCCTTGTTCCAGGAAAATGCCTGGCGGACAAGCCTTGCATTTTTCCGGATTCCCGCCTCGTCGTAGATGTGGAACGGGGTCGGAATCTCCCGGATAATCTCCTCGAGCTTCTCTTTGGTCGTAAATGGTTTCTTCATAATAATCTGAACTCCTCTCCCTGCGCTTTGTCAGTGCAAATCACTGATTCTGATCGCGGTGTTCCTTATTGTATGCATTTCCCAGGTTGTCATTGTCGTAGTGGATGTGCTGGTGCGTGTACAGATGGTCCATGCAGTATTCGTGCGCACCGTCGCACTTCGAGCAGTACCGGAACTCAAGCTCCGGATTGGAAATATCCGTGCGTCCGCACACCTCGCAGCGGTGACGGGCACGCGGCATCTGGACAACCTTCGGACCTGACGCACGCTGCTGCGTGCGGAACTGCCTTCTCGTCTCTCTCTGACTGCGGCTCAAATGAACGCCGCCATTCCTTGTCTCCAGCCAGAACAGCACGAAGTTAAACAGCGATGCGACGACCGCGATCGCGTGAATCCAATAGAGCGGCGAGCCGGACGCGGACAGCGCCAGTCTGATGTAGGTGATGCAGTCGTAGGCGATAAATGCAAAGTACATCCAGCCGAGCCATTTCATGCGGATCGGAATGACGAAGAACAGCAGCACCTCCGCGTCAGGAAATGTCGCCGCGTAGGCCAGCATGATGGACATGCAGACGTAATATGTGCTGTAGAACGCCCCGATTGCCGCTCCGACCTCTGCCGGATTAAAGCCTGCCGCCGTAAAGCCGATGTATGTCACAAATGCGGACAGAATCGTGATCAGAAGACCGCCGATAATATAGACATTATAGCGGAAATCGCCCCACGTCCGCTCCAGAGAGACGCCGATCGACAGGTAAAAGAACAGCATGATGATCGTAAAGATGTCAAAGGAAGATGGCGGAATCAGAAGCCAGGTGACAAGCCGCCAGATCTGCCCGTGCAGGACCTTGTATATATTCAGCGTCAGCCCCGCTGTCACGGCGCTTCCCATGCCCGTCAAGAGATATCCGATGACGAACAGCCCGATCATACAGGCCGTCAGATGCGGGATCGCGCGCCCGTGCAGCTTCCTCTCGAGCCAGTTGATAAATGAATTCATATATATACCTCACTCACTATGCTACGTTAAAGCATGTTCCTTTATTATAAATAACGTGAAAAATCGTGTCAATCCGTGATTCACACGCCGCTCCCAAAAGGATATAATATGTAATTATTCAGCACCCCACGGAAAACCGATGAAATCCGGACGGAGAGCTTGCTCACCGGACGATTTCAGAGGTTTTCCGTGGGGCGGACAAGCGGCGAAGCCGCTCTGTCCGCCCCACAGCGAGGAATGCAAAGCATTCCGAGTCTGTGGGGTGCTGCATGCACAAAACTGACTTGAAAGGAGGATGCCGCTCCGCTCCGAGGCAATTCCCGGAGTTCCCGCGGCTTAATAATTTATGGCAGGATCTTCATATGGAACAATATTCAGGTTCACGACCTGGGGAGAGTCCCACGGAGCCGGGCTTGGCGTCGTGATCGACGGCTGTCCGGCCGGTCTTCCGCTCTCGGAGGAGGACATCATGCCCTACATGGAGCGGAGACGCCCGAACGGCGGCCGCCTCTCGACAAAGAGAAATGAGGCCGACCAGATCGAAATTCTCTCCGGCGTCTTTGAGGGAAAGACGACCGGAACACCCATTTCCATGATGGTGAGAAATACAGACCAGCACTCCCGCGACTACGGAAATCTCGCGAGCGTCTACCGCCCCGGCCACGCGGACTACGGGTACGACGCAAAGTTCGGCTTCCGCGACTACCGCGGAGGCGGCCGTTCCTCGGGGCGCGAGACCCTGGCGCGGGTCGCGGCCGGAGCCGTCGCGTGCAAGGCGCTCGCGGAGCTCGGCATCTCATTTGACACAAAGGTGACCGCGATCGGCGGACACCCGATGGGACCGGAGGCGGAGGCTTATGTCGATCAGTGCCGCTCGGAGAAGGACTCCACGGGCTCTGAGGTCATCTGCTGCGTACACGGCGTGCCGGCGGGCATCGGTGATCCGGTCTTCGACAAGCTCGACGCAAGGCTCGCGCAGGCGATCTTCTCGATCGGCGCCGTAAAGGGCCTCGACATCGGCGACGGGCATCTCGTCTCCCGCGCAAGGGGCAGTGAAAATAACGACAGCTTCCGCATGGTGAACGGAGTCGTGACTCCCGTCACAAACCACGCCGGAGGCATTCTCGGCGGCATCAGCACGGGCGCGGACATCGTGCTCCACGTCTACTTCAAGCCGACGCCGTCCATCGCCCGTCCGCAGGAGACGATCACCTCCGGCCATGAGGACACGGAGATCGAGATCCACGGGAGACACGACCCGGTCATCGGACCCCGCGCGGCCGTCGTCGTCGAGGCGATGACGAGCGCCACGATTCTCGACGCGATGCTCATCAACATGTCCGCGAAGATGGACAGCGTGCGGAAGTTCTACGAGAAATAAAAAAGCGCCATCCCTGTTTTTTCGGGGATGGCGCTTTATTCTTCATTTCACGCGGCATCAGGCTTCAGATCCGTCCTGATACCGTTCTGATGGATCCGATGCTTTATGCCTGCGTAGCATTCTCGAGCGATACCGGCTCGATGTTGCGGACAAGGTCGTGGGCAGCCGCCTCAGCCTCTGCCTCCGGGACATCTCTCACCGTATCCGGTGCCTTCTCGATCTTCTGGAAGACCATGCAGTTCGGCGTATCGAGGACCTGCGGCTTTCCCTTCATGACAAGGCACTTCTTCTCATAATCGATCGCGAACGTCGTGATTGTGCCCGATCCGTTGTTAACAACCGCGAGATGCTTCTCATCCGGGAAGATCGCGATATCCTTCGGATAATTGCCCGCTGTCGGCAGGGAGAACAGACGGTCAAGAAGGCCGTCCTCCTTGATTCGATAGCACGCGACGGAATCATCGCCCGCCGTCGAGCAGAACAGATATTTTCCGTCATAGGAAATGCGGAGCGCAGATGCGGCATCATGTGGATCTCTCGCGTCAGAGAGCGTCGAGACCTCCTGCAGGAGATCGAACTGTGGATAGCCGTTCACAACCTTGTAGGAGTACACGCGGACGACATTCGTGATCTCGCAGAGGACATACGCAAATTTTCCATCCTTGCTGAAATGGATGCTCCGGGGACCAGCCTCTCTGCCCATGCGCAGAATATCGATCTGCTGAAGCTTGTGGTACGTGTGATTGATCTTGTAGAGAACGATCTGATCAATGCCGTTGTCGACCGCGCACAGGAACCTGTTGTCCGGCGTGACACGGACGCAGCAGACATGCGGACGGAAGGAGCGCTCATTGACGGCTCCAATTCCCTTGTGGAACACGCCGTCCATCAGATTTCCGAGACGTCCGTCCCTGTGGGTGTGAACAACAGTCACCTTGCCGTCATGATAGCCTGCGACGAAGAGGTATTTGCCTTCCAGATCGACGGACATATGGCAGCCTCTCATGCCATTGATATCGATCTCGTTGATCGGTGTGAGATCGCCGTCCGGCTCGATCCGGAATGCGCGCACGCCTTCATCTGCAATCGAATAGAGATACTTCATATTGCGCGAGCGCGTGATGTAAGACGAGTTGTTGACCGGCACGACCTTGCGGAGGTGAAGGAGTCCTTCCTTGACGTCGACGTCATAGATATGGATTCCTTTGCTCTTTCCATTTGTGTAGGTGCCTACATATGCGACATATGCTTCTTTATCAGCCATAGTTCCTTACTCCTTACAGTGTATGTACTGTTAAAACTTAATAAAAGTATAGACCATGAGACGAATTTTTTCCACATATTTGTGCGCGATAATTAAAAACGCACGGTGTCACCTGTTCTCACCGTCAGAACACGCCTGTCATCAAACGAAAGCTCCTGCCGGCAGTGGTACGGGATCACGAACCTGAAGCGGTTCGTCCGCATCAGCTTCTCCATGTCCGCCGTATTCTGATGAACCGGGATGCGGTCAAACTCAGCCCTTCCGCTCTTTAAGAGGAGCCTTGCGTAGCTCGCCGGGTCCTGCTTGCCTGTCAGGACAATATGTCCGCCGGCGCCAAGGACGCGGTCCGTCATCTCCCGGTTCCCCTCATCGCGCAGCTGGGAGTCCCTCACGAGGATGCCAGCGCGCCGGTCCTCCGCATCCGCAAGCGCCTGCACTGTTTTCTCCGGATTGGCAAATGAGATGCCCTGCAGGTCCTCCCGGAAGGATTTCCTGAGCCACCGCCTGTACTCCGGGTTCTGGATCTCCGCGCACAGCCCCGGGTCGGCCGCCGTCCTCACACGGCATGCGGCAAGCTCCCGGATCACGTCCGCGCCGCGCCCGTGGGCAGGAACCGGGAACATCAGCGGCCCGTCCTCCGCGGCAAGCTCCCTCATTCTCCCGCGAAATGCATTTTTCAGCGTCTTTCCGTCGCCGTCGTCCCGGCCGTAGGCGCAGTCGAGCACCGCGATGTCCGCCCTTATGTCCCGCAGCCTGTCGCAGCGGTACGCCAGGGAGTGCTCCGTGTAGTCACCGCTGAAAAGGATCGTCTTATCCCCCACGCGGAACCTGAACCACACGCTCCCGATGCAGTGGCCGCTTCTCCCCCACCGGACGCGGAGGCGGTCGCCGACCCGGAACTGCTCGCGCGGCCCGCAGATCTCATCGACAGCCTTCGCGTGACGGATGCTGCCGTTAATCATATCGAGCGTTGCCCTCGACGCATACACACGCCCGCGGAACCCGTGCTCATAAAGCCACAGCAAGGCGCCCGTGTGGTCCGTGTGACAATGCGTCAGAAACAGATAGTCCGCACCCGCGATCTGCTCATCGGTCAGATGCGGATACGGCGTCCCCGCCTTCTCCTTCATGAGCCCCGCATCCACGAGAAAGCTCACCTTCTTTCCCTTTACGAGAAAGCAGTTTCTTCCATGCTCCGCACACCCTCCGGCAATATACAGCTCCATAGCAGTTCACCTCGTCAATCCATGCATGATGTCAGTTACCAAAGCTATCGGATGTCAGAGCACAGGCACTTTGCGGTACTCTGCCCCGGCATCTCATTTTATACAGCATAAAATCCGAACAGAAATGCTACCAGAATCGAGAATATCAGAACCAGCGCGTCCATGATATTCGTCGTCACCTTTTCAAACATGTTGTCATCCGGCGTCCCCTCTCCGCAAAGTCCCATTCCGATGACCGGAAATGTAAACAGCGGCATAATGGAGGAAAACCGCATCGTCTCTATATACGGATACCGCCCACAGATATAGATATATCCGCCGAGCATCGCCAGGTACCCGATCAGAAGAAAATTTCTCTGCACATGATCCACCCGCTGCGACAGGTCCGACCAGATCCACATGATATGTGCAAGGATGCAGATTATAACCGACAGAAGCAGCGTGAGAACGGCAAGGCCGTTCACCACGACAAGCCGCAGGTTGAGCGCCTTAAAATCAACAAGAGCCGTCTTAAAGGTCTGGGCCCAGATATTTGACTCGCGGGACGCATCGCCGACCGTGTGGAGATGGGTCGTCAGCGTCTGCATCGAAGGCAGAAGCAGCCGGCTCAAGAGATTTCCGTGAACGCGCGTCATCCCCGTCCTGTCGACGTAAAACGGCCGGATCCCGAACCGGAAAAAGAGGTACAGAGGCCACCACAGGCCCAGAGCAGCCGCCAGAATAATAAAGGTGCGGAACTGCTTTCTGTACGGCACCTCGCTTCTCCGCCCGTCGATGCAGCCGTTCCGAAAGAGAACGATCATCGCCGGAAGCGTGATGATTGCCGCGTAGCTCGTCATCATGCCGATGCCGAGCCAGATGCCACAGGTTCTCAGCGTCTTGCTTCGTCTTGACACATACCACGACCTCGCCGCATTAAGCGCAAGCATCATGCACATGTAGCAGAAGGCGGTCCCGTCGAGCGTGCTCGTCAGGTTGTAGAAGCCGGGGAAAAACGTCAGAATCAGAATCGTGACCACAAGCTTCCTGTCCCGGATTCCGAAGCCGACAGCCATAATGATGCCGCAGATCTCGCCGACCAGCACATAGATCGCATTCAGGCACAGCAGGCAGTGCAGACAGGTCCCGATCTGCCATCCCATCATCTGATGAATAATCTTCAGAATTGCCGCGCAGAGTATGTAGTAAAATGGAGGATTCGAATAACAGGTGACCGTCCGCGGATCGAAGTCCGGAAGGTGCATGACCGTCATGTAATACTGCATGAGGCCGATGTGTCCGGGATTCGGGTGTCCGTCTGCAAATTCCATCCAGGAGCCCGCGTTGATCGTAAATGCACTGTATGAGATCCTTGTGTCATAGACCAGCTTCAGAAAACAGCCGACCATGATCACAAAGCCGATCCAGAATTCATCGGGAATTCCCAGAAAGCGCCGGTTTCTTGTCCTCGCCATGTATTGAAGTTCCTCCCGCCCCTTTTTGCCGGCCCGGTCTGCCGGCTTAAGATTATCATTTTTTCTATCTTACCACAGAAAAGGGGCGGCATCCATACGGATTCCGTCCCTGATTATGTCAGCTGAGCCTGTGGATCAGAAGCCCTGATCTGAGCTTCGGCTCGAACCATGTGGATTTCGGCGGCATGATCTTTCCCTCATCCGCAATGCGCATGAGGTCATCGAGCGTCGTCGGGTACATCGCGAAGGCAACTCCTCCTCCGTTGTCCGTCAGTCTGACAAGCTCTGCCAGTCCCCTGATTCCTCCGACAAATGAAATTCTCCCGTCCGTGCGCGGATCTCCGATCCCGAGCACCGGCGCAAGTAGCCTGTTCTGGAGAATCGTCACATCGAGCTGGCTCACAACGTCTGCCTCATCGTAGGCCGCCGGCTTTGCCTTAAGGCCATACCAGGTTCCGCTCATGTACATGCTGAAGGTGTGCTTCTCCTTCGGCTTGACTGCGGCGAGAGCCTTCTCTGAAGAGCCGTCCGGCTGCGCATCGAATTTTCTGACCTCGAAGTACGTCCCGATGCGGTCCATGAATTCCTGCTCCGTAAGCCCGTTCAGGTCGTGTACGTAGCGGTTATAGTCCCAGATCGCAAGCTCAGATGACGGGAACGCCGCGGCGAGGAAGAAATTGAACTCCTCATTTCCCGTCCAGCTTCCTGCTTCCTTCCTGCGCTTCATACCGACCTTCACTGCCGAGGCCGCGCGATGATGGCCGTCCGCGATATAGAGGCACGGAACAGCGGCAAATGCGCTCTGAAGCTCCTCGTCTCTTGACGCGTCGACCTTCCAGACCTCATGGCGGATACCGTCCTCCTCCGTGAAATCATAGATCGGAGTCTCATGCGCCATGATCGTCTTCATAGCGTTCTCGATCGTCTCGCTGCCGCGGAAGGTCAGGAAAATGATTCCCGTGTTCGCATCGAGCGCGTCCACATGGCGGATGCGGTCCTGCTCCTTGGCCTCGACCGTCAGCTCATGCTTTTTGATGGTGCCGTTCATATAGTCATCGATGGACGCGCAGCCGACAATGCCCGCCTGACTTCTGCCGTTCATCGTGAGACGGTAGATGTAATAGCACAGCTCATCGTCCGTGATGTATGTTCCGTCCGCAATGCGCGCGTTCATTGTCTCCGCGGCCTTCTGATAGACCTGCGCGCTGTAGGGATCGGTTCCCTCCGGAAGATCAATCTCCGCCCTGTCAATGTGAAGAAAGGACACGGGATTTCCCTTGACCATCTCCCGCGCCTCCTCTGAATTCATGACATCATACGGAAGAGCCGCGACATCCTTCGCGAGCTCCGGGGTCGGTCTTACTGCCTTGAACGGTCTGAATATTGCCATTGTATGTCTCCCAAGCAAGAATAAAAAGGGGCCCGCGGCACGCGGCCGCGGACCGGATCTGCAGTTTCTTTACAATTACTGATGAGCCTTTGCGAACTCATCCATGTACTTGACGAGCGCCTCAACGCCTTCCTTCGGCATCGCGTTGTAGATAGACGCACGCATGCCGCCGACAAGACGGTGTCCCTTCAGGTTGCTGAAGCCGTGAGCTGCCTGCCCCGCGACAAATTCCTTGTCGAGCTCGTCATTTCCCGTGCGGAATGTGACGTTCATCATCGAGCGGTCAGACTTGCGGACGGATGTCTTGAAGAAGGTCTGCGAATCGAGGTAGTCGTAGAGGATGGCTGCCTTTTCTTCATTTCTCTTCTTCATGGCCTCAAGACCGCCTGTCTCCTTAATCCAGTCGGTGACGAGCTTCACCATATAGATCTGGAAGCATGCCGGTGTATTCAGCATGGAGTTCTTCTCAGCCTCCTTCTTGAAGTCCCAGATCTTCGGGCAGATGCCCATCGGCTCACCGAGAAGGTCATTGCGGATGATGCAGAGCGCAAGGCCAGCCGGAGCGAGGTTCTTCTGAACGCCCGCGTAGATCATCGCGAATTTGCTGACATCGACCGGCTCGGACATAATGCTCGAGGACATGTCCGCAACGAGCGGAACATTGCCCGTCTCCGGAATATATTTGTATGTTGTACCGAAGATCGTGTTGTTCCAGCAGACATGGACGTAGTCCGCGTTCGGATCAAGGTTCAGCTCCTCCTGTGTCGGGATATGGTTGAAATTGTCGTCCTTTGAGCTGCCGGCAATTCTTGCCTCCTTCAGGTACTTGGCCGCTTCCTTCTGGGCAAGACCTGAAAAATTGCCGCTCACGATATAGTCTGCGACTCCCGACTTCGTGCCGAGGTTCAGCGGGATCGCCGCGAACATAGCCGAGGCGCCGCCGTGAAGGAAGAGAATCGTGTAGTTGTCCGGAACGTTCATGACATCCTTCACGTTCTGAACGGCCTGGTTGATAATATCATCAAACACCTTGGATCGATGGCTCATCTCCAGAACGGACATACCGGAGCCATTGCAGTTGAGAAGCTCCTTCTGGACTTTTAAAAGTACCGGTTCCGGCAGGATGGACGGGCCGGCTGAAAAGTTGTAGATTCTACCATCTAACATGTGATTTCCTCCTTTGGATGCGGTTTAGAAGATTACAAGGTTAAATTCTAGCATTTTAGTCGGGATAATGCAATGACGTTTCTAGATTTCATCCCTCGTGTCCGAATATATCCTCGTAGGCCGCGAGAATCGCGTCCGACCAGATCCGGCACTCCTTCTCGCAGCCGAACTCCTTCGGGACATCGACCGCGACGATTCTTATCTCATTTCTGATCCGGTCAATGAGCGTGCTCTCCTTCACTGTCCCGAACCCGAAGATCACGGATCCGAACTGCTTGTCCTCCTGGCAGAGGGCGATGTAGAGCATGGCCAGATGGTAGATTTCCTGGTAGAGAAGGCGCTTCTCCTCTTCTGTCTTCATTTCCTGAAAGCCCATCGCATCAAGAAGCTTTGTCACCTTCGCCGGCTTTTTCCGGGAGAAGAGGCCGCTGCTGCTCTGCTCGAGGAACCGCATATTCATCCACTGGCGCATATAGAGGTCCGCCGTCTCCCCGCCCGTCTCCTTCTTGTAGCGGAGCGCAAAGAGACGCCGCCGGACCTGATTCTGCTCCGGCGTGAGCCCCCGCTTATCCGCCTCGTCAAGAAGCGCCATCCGTACGGCTGCAGACCGCTCCTTGTAATAGCAGTCTGGCCAGGTGAGCATTCTCTTTTCCAGCTCCTCCGGCGTAATTTCCTCCTTCTTTTTCTCTGTCCCTCTGATCTGAAATTCCATATATTAGAATCTGCCTCTCTTTTGTTATGATTCAGCACCTTTTAGTAAGGGACGCGCATGACGCGCGTCCCTTACTCTGTCTTTCTTTGTAAACTTCGTCTGCTTATGAAGAGCGCCTCTTTCAGGGCTCCTCTTCTTCCGCGACCGGCTCCGCCGGCGTAAACCGTCTCTCCTCGAGCGGCGTCGGGAGCTTCGGTACTCTTGCCCACGCCTCGACGCAGAACTGCTCCTGGCTGTTCACGAGCACCTTGCCTCTCTTGTCGATCTTCTGATAGGAGCCGTCCGGCTGCAGGATATGGGCCTTTACATTGTCCTCGAACTCCGTGTTCAGGATATGCGCGACCTCCTTCTTCAGCCGCTCATCCTCGACCGGGAAGACAATCTCGACACGCTTGTCGAGGTTTCTCGGCATCCAGTCCGCGGAGCCCATGTAGAACTCATCGTCCCCGTCGTTGTGGAACCAGAAAATTCTCGAGTGCTCAAGGAAATTTCCGACGATTGACCGCACGGAAATATTCTCGGAAATGCCCGGTATTCCGACCTTCAGGCAGCAGATGCCGCGGACGAGAAGCTCGATCTTCACGCCGTAGTGAGACGCCTCGTAGAGCGCCTTTATGATCACCGGATCGCACAGGGAGTTCATTTTCGCGCGGATAAATGCCTCCCGGCCGGCCTTTGCAAATTCCTCCTCGCGTCTGATCATCGCGAGGAACCGCTTCTTCATCCAGATCGGAGCGACGATAAGCTTGTTCCAGCGGTCCGGCTCCGAGTAGCCCGAGAGCATGTTGAACACGGCCGTCGCATCCTCTCCAATCGCGGCGTCGCAGGTAAAAAGCCCGCAGTCCGTGTAGAGTCTGGCCGTCGAGTCGTTGTAGTTGCCGGTCCCCAGATGAACGTATCTCCGAATTCCTTCCTCCTCGCGACGGACGACCATCGTGATCTTGCTGTGGACCTTGAGGCCGAGGAGACCGTAAATGACATGGCAGCCGGCCTTCTCGAGCATCTTCGCCCAGGCAATATTATTTTCCTCATCAAATCTCGCCTTCAGCTCGACGAGCACGCAGACCTGCTTGCCGTTGTCGGCCGCCTTGGCGAGGGCTGCGATAATCGGCGAGTTGCCGCTGACCCGGTACAGCGTCTGCTTGATCGCAAGGACGTCCGGATCCACGGCCGCTTGGCGGACAAAGTCGACAACAGGGTCAAAGGACATGTATGGGTGGTGGACCAGAATATTCTGCTTCCGGATAGCCGCAAAGACGTCCGGCGCATTCATGAACTCCGGGACCGGGGCCGGTGTATACTTCGGTGTCTTATATTCATCAAAGCCGTCGAGACCGTAGAGCTTCATGCAGAACGTGAGATCAAGCGGTCCGCCCGCAAAATAGATGTCGTCCTCTCCCGTCCCGAATTCCTTGCGCAGAATTTTAAGGAGCCTCTTGTCAATATTTTCCTCCACCTCGAGGCGGATCACCTCGCCCCACTGGCGCTTCTTCAGCTGCTTCTGGATCTCAACGAGAAGGTCCTCCGCCTCCTCCTCATCGAGCGTGAGATCCGCATTTCTCTCGATCCGGTATGCCGCCGTGCAGATGACGTCATAGTGCTGGAACAGCGTACCGATGTACCGGCGGATCACCTCCTCGAGAAGGATCACGGCCCTTCTTCCGTCCGCCATGCGCGGAAGCTCGACGATGCGCGGAAGGACAGAGGGCACCTGGACCGTCGCAAATTCGAGGCCGTCCTTCTTCTTTCCCTTCTTCACGAGCTCCTCGCTGCCGTCCTTCGGGGAAATGAGAGCCCCGATGTTCAGCGTCTTGTTCCGGACGAGCGGGAACGGCCGGGACGAGTCGAGCGCCATCGGCGTGAGGACCGGGTAGACACTTCTCTCGAAGTACTGATCGAGATACGCGCTCTGCTCATCAGTCAGATTCGTTGCGTCCTGAAGCACGACGAGCCCGGCCTTTCCGAGGGCCGGCACCAGCATCCGCGAATAGGTGTTGTACTGCTCATGGACAAATTCGTGCACCTTCACAGAAAGGGCCTGAAGCTGCTGCTCCGGCGTCATTCCTGCGATGTCGACTCCCTTGTAGCCGGCGTGCACCTGATCCTTCAGGGACGCGATCCGCACCATGAAGAACTCGTCGAGGTTCGACGCGGTAATTGAGAGGAACTTGAGGCGCTCAAACAGAGGAACGATCTGCCGGTCGCGCGCCTCGGAGAGGCACCTCCTGTCAAACAGGAGCCAGGACAGCTCGCGGTTGCAGAAATTGGACGGGGCCCCGTAATCAGGCTCTCCGCTCTTTCCCGGTTTTCCGGTTTTTGCGCCGGCCGTCTTCACGGATTCTTTCTCATTTATTTTCGAAGCCATGTCTGTCACCTCTTTTTCTTCATTTTCAGGATTGGACGGAGGTCAAAGATCTCCTCGAAGAAATCGACATTTTCGCGGAAAATGCCGCGCTCCAGCGTGTAATCATCGTCGGACCCGACGGTCAGAATGAGCTCCTTCTCCTTCTTCACGACGCTGAGGGACTTCATTTTCTGCATGTAGCTCTGATCGAGACAGTTCGCGAGACGCATGATCGCGACCAGCTGGCAGACGAGCATGTAGTCGTCCGTGTCAAGCAGGTCACTCTCCGCCACATCTCTGTAGTAGGTAAGCTCGGCCGTGTTGTATTTCACGACGTTTGCGATGATGCGGCGCTCCCTGTCGGAGAGCCCGATAATTTCAGTCGACATGATGATGTTGTAGCTGCAGTCCGCGACATTGACGAGGGAAATGTACTTCCCGCAGTCGTGCAGATAGCAGGCGACTTCAAGGAGCAGGCGGTCGCGCGGGCTGAGCTCCGCGCTCTTCTTCACAACATCGAAGATCTTTCCCGCTGCCATGACGAGCATCTCCGTGTGCGCCTTGTTGCTCGAGTAGCGGGACGCCATGTTCTTTGCCGACATGACGATGTCCTTCTCGAAATCGTGGGAGGCGCGAATGATCCCGTTCTTCTCCCCGTAGTCGTAGGCGACGCCGTCCGTCAGCTGAATGCCCGGCAGCCAGATCATCTCGACATGAAGCTCCTCGATCAGCTTCCGGTAGAGGACGGCCATCGGGATGAGGACCGAGACCATATCGGAGGAAATGCCAAGCTCCTCGGCGAGATCGGCCGGTGAGCTCTTCATGAAGTGGTCGTACCATTTCATGAACTCCTCCCTCGTCTCCAGCTTGTTCAGGTCGCTCTTGTTCTGGAAAATGAGGTTCGTGAAGTAGTCACCGACGAGGATGATATTCACGATGCTCCGGTTTTTTAAATACATGCGCTTGAAGCTTGAGATCTCCTTCCGGAACAGCTGCTCCACGAGCACGTCGTAGTGCGTCGTCTCCCGCTCGAAGCTCGACAGTCTCTGGCGGACGCGGAGCGACCCGAGAACGAGGTTCTGCGTCGTCACAAGAGAATCATTGTCAAAGAGCGAGATCTGGATGCTGCCTCCGCCGACATCGACGATCGCGGTCCCCTTCTCGATGAATTTCTGAAATTCTTCTCCGCGGCTCGCGATGGACTTGTAGCCGAGGAAGCGCTGCTCCGAATTGGACAAAACATCGATTGTGATGCCGGTCGCGCGGCGGATATGGTCGACCGCCAGATACCGGTTCTTCGCCTCCCGGAACGCGGACTTCGCGCAGGCCCGGTAGGCCGTCACACCGAACTCCTTCATGATCCGCTTGTAATCATTCAGGATGTCCGTCAGCTCCTCCAGTCTCTCCATCGAGATCTTCTTCAGGGAGAACGTGTCCTTCCCGAGCTCAAGGGCCTTGCGCACCCGCGTCAGGGACCTGAGGCCGCTTTTCTTCGTGAGCTCGAACACCTCGATGGACACGTTGTACGAGCCGATATCAATCGCTGCGAATACTGTCACTGCCATTACCCACAACCTCCTTCTGCAGATCGCGGCTGATTTCAAAAATCGTCCTGTACAGTTTTTCTATGCCATCCGCGGCCTCCGGGTCCGCGGCTCTCTTCCGAAATGTGCCAATCATTTCCTCTTCTCTTCCGGCATCGAAAATGGGCATCCCGCGGGATGCCTTGTACGCTCCGATCTTTCTGGATACGCCGAGCCTCCGCTCAAAAAGGCTCTGCATTTCCCGATCAATTTCATCTATTTCTTTCCTGAGTTCTGTTATATCCTGCATATAATCAATTATACGGATTCCGGGCCTCAAAGTAAATGAGATTCGACCTTGATTTACCCTGTATTTTATATTATGATTAGCGGCGGTAAAAATGAAATCCGCACTACTTTGAAGGAGGTTGTATGGCTCTCAGACACCTTATGAGCCCGCTTGATCTCTCTGTAGAGGAGACCAACCGGCTGCTGGACCTGGCTGTAGATATTGAACACAACAGAGATAAATACGCCCATCGCTGTGACGGGAAGAAAATTGCCACCTTATTCTATGAACCGAGCACCAGAACGCGTCTTAGTTTTGAAGCTGCGATGATGAATTTAGGTGGCAAAGCTTTAGGCTTTCACGATGCGTCCACATCATCTGTGTCGAAGGGAGAGACCGTGGCGGACACCATTCGTCTCGTCTCCTGCTACGCGGACATCTGCGCAATGCGTCACCCGAAGGAGGGTGCCCCGCTCGTCGCGTCCATGTACTCGACGATTCCGGTCATCAATGCCGGTGACGGCGGCCATCAGCACCCGACACAGACGCTGACCGACATGCTGACGATCCGCTCCCTCAAGGGAAGGCTTGAGAACCTCACGATTGGTCTCTGCGGCGACCTCAAGTTCGGCCGCACGGTCCACTCTCTGATCGAGTCGATGTCCCGCTATAAAAATATCCGCTTTGTCCTCATTTCCCCGGAGGAGCTCCGCGTGCCGAGCTATGTGACAGAGGAAATGAAGGAGAAGGGCATTCCGTACAAGGAGGTCATCGCCCTCAATGAGGAGACCATGAAGGACCTTGACGTCCTCTATATGACGCGTGTACAGAAGGAGCGCTTCTTCAACGAGGAGGACTACGTCCGCATGAAGGATTTCTACATCCTCGACGCGGCCAAGATGGCTGTCGCACCGAAGGACATGATCGTCATGCATCCGCTTCCCCGTGTCAATGAAATCGCCCCGGAGGTGGACAAGGATCCGCGCGCTGCGTATTTCAAGCAGGTCCAGTACGGCGTCTACGCCCGCATGGCACTCATTCTCACGCTTCTCGGTCTTGACAAGGAGGACAAGTGATGGCAGAAACGACAGGCAAGAGAACACTTTCGATCGGCGGTCTGGACGAGGGCTTTGTCCTTGACCACATTCAGGCGGGGCACGCCATGACAATCTACCGCTATCTCCATCTCGGAGATCTCGACTGCACAGTGGCAATCATCAAGAACGCGGAATCCCGCAAGATGGGCCGCAAGGACATCATCAAGGTCGCGTGCCCGATCGACTATCTCGATCTCGACGTCCTCGGCTTCATTGACCACAACATCACGGTCAATGTCATCAAGGACGGAAAGATCATCGAGAAGAAAAAGCTCAAGCTTCCGAAGAAGGTCACGAATGTCATCCGCTGCAAGAACCCGCGGTGCATCACCTCAACGGAAAACCATCTCGATCAGGTCTTCGTTCTCACAGATCCGGAGAAGGAGATCTACCGCTGCATGTACTGCGACGAGAAATGGGACGGAAAGCTGGCAAGACAGTAACATCTGCCGCGATATAAAAGAATGACGGAAGGCGCCAGGTTGGCGCCTTCCGTCATTCTTTTTGTGCGTATAAGAAGATTTTAATCAGGCAGAGCGGTAAGCCGGGTTCTGTCGTTGTACGGCCATCTGTCTAGTCCGCCCGTCGCCGGACGGCTCAAGCGGTCCACCTGAGACACAGCGGGCAGCCGTATCGTCTCATCTTGACCTTGCTTCGGATGGGGCTTGCACGGCCTCCGGTGTTGCCATCGGAGCGGTAGTCTCTTACACTGCCTTTTCACCCTTACCGCGCGGAGCGGCGGTTCTTTTCTGCTGCGCTTTCCCGAGGGTTTCCCCTGCCGGACGTTATCCGGCATCCTGCCCTGTGAAGCCCGGACTTTCCTCGTCTCCCGTAAAGGAGCCGCGGCCGTATGCCCTGCCCGACCTATTCTACTACTACAGGCCCCGCTGAGGCAAGTACTTCTTTTCTCTGCCTATCACGTTACGGCTCACACGCTATCCAACCTTGGTAAGCGGTCGGCGATATCAGGAGCGGTGAGGGCGTTATACATTGTTCTCAGATCTCCTCTGCATTGTATGTACGGAGGAGTCCGAAGATCACCCCGAGGAGCTATAAGCGACGAGGGGAAGCTGAGGAGGACGGAGTCTGCCCGATACCGCCCTGATATTCGCGGCCGCACGCAATTTCGGTTGCGTGCGAGCAGTAACCCTCTCACAGCCGGAAGCACCCTCCCCCGATAAATTCGCGGAGGATCGAGTTCATTGGCACGTCATCGGCCGGTGCCGGCGTGAAATAGCTGAGGAACTTCAGGAGCCTTCTCGCCTCGAGGTACTGCGGATCATCCGGCAGGACCTGGAAGAGAAGCGGCTCCGTGTAGGCCTTGAGGACGGAGTACTCGTACGGGAGCGACGAATTAAAGATCACGTCCGCCTGGTCCGTGAACGGAAAGATGTTCATCTCCTCACCCTTCCGGACAGATTCCCACATCGCAAGCGTCTGGGATGCCGAGTAGCCGCGCGTCCGGCTGTCCCGGAGGATCCGCCGGAGAAGTCTTCCGTCGGTCGACGGCACGCGGTTGTGCTCATCGATGCTGAGCATGCTGAGCGCGCTGATATAGATCCGGAACCGGCTCTCCTCCGGAAGCGCATACGTCAGGCGGTCATTGAGGCCGTGGATTCCCTCGATCACGAGCAGGTCCCCGTCCGCAAGCTTCAGCGTCTCGCCGGTGTAAAAGCGCTTTCCCGCTATAAAATCATACGAGGGCATGCGGACCTCGCGTCCCGCAAGAAGGTCCGTCATGTCCCGGCTGAACTGCGCGACATCGATGGCTTTAAGGCTCTCGTAGTCCCGCGTTCCGTCCGGACGGATCGGATTATCCTCGCGGTTCACGAAATAATTGTCGAGTCCGATGTAATGCGGACGCAGGCCGTGCGCGCGCAGCTGGATGCAGAGCCGCTGCGAAAATGTCGTCTTCCCTGAGGAGGACGGCCCGGCAACAAGCACAAATTTCACGGTCTCCCGCTCCGCGATCCTTTCCGCGATCGATGCGATCTCGCTCTCCTGAAGCGCCTCGGAAATGAGAATCGTCTCCCGGCAGCCCTCCCGGATAAACTGCTCATTGAGGTCCGCGACGTTGCCGATCGTCTGCATCGACGCCCACTCCTCCCCGCTCTGCAGGGCCTGAAACAGGCGGCTGTCATCCCCCGGCTCCTTCACGGTCACAGGATCCTCCCGCTCCGGAAGCTGCAGGAGCAGCCCGTTCTCATATGGATACAGACGGAAATTAACGAGCATCGACGTGTCGTGCGCCATGAACCCGTAATAATAATCCGTATAATCGTCCAGCGTATAGACATTGACGCGGGACGCAAGCCTCGTGCGGAACAGTCTGGTCTTGTCGGTCATCCCCCGCTCCGCAAAGAGCCTTCGCGCATCCTCCGTCCCGAGCGACTCCTTCTTAAACGGGACCGCTGCCCTTGCGAGCCGGCGCATCTCCGCGTCGATTTTCCCGAGCAGCTCCTCCGTCACGGGGCTATCATCAATCGTGAAAAAGAACGCGTCTCCGAGTGAAAAATGAAGCCTGCACCGGACAGCCTTCTCTCCGGACTTTCGTAAGACATGCTGCAGGGCCGTGAGGAACAGCATCGTGTAGCTTCTCCTCATCGTCTCAAAGC
The DNA here is from genome assembly GCA_900315305.1 of uncultured Eubacteriales bacterium. Classification (GTDB taxonomy): domain Bacteria; phylum Bacillota; class Clostridia; order Lachnospirales; family Lachnospiraceae; genus Chordicoccus. Next base: position 10,554 of record OMYS01000010.1, on the reverse strand, counting down.
CGATCCGGTCGTGGACCGTGACGAAGGAGATTTCCTCTCCGCCGTGGGCCGGCTTCGAAAGCTCCGTAAGACGGCCGCCTTCGACAGCCAGAATAATCGGCCACGGATAGGAGCCCTCTGCTTGTTTCGCAATTTCATACAGCGAGGTCCCCTCCGGGAAGGAATACATCTGATGGTCCACGCAGATTCTCATAGTCCATATCCCCCTGCATTTCCTGTCAAATAATCGTGTACGGTTGCCTGATCTCCTGTCCGATCACTTCGATCTCCGGAAACATGCTTTTCAGCATATGCACGGTGTAATCAATAAAGCAGAATTCCGTTCCGTAGTGGCCCGCATCGATGATGGCGATGCCTCCTGCCACCGAATCGATCGCGGTGTGGTAATCGACATCCCCGGTCACAATGACATCGGCCCCCTCCCGGATTGCATCCGGGATTGCGCTCTTTCCGGAGCCCGAGGCGACTGCCGCCCTCCGGACCACAGCCTCCGGATCTCCGTAGACGCGGACCGCTTTAAGGCGGCACACCTTCTTGACCCGCTCCGCAAATGCAGCGAGGCCAAGCGGCGCCTCAAGGCCGCCGACCCTCCCGAAGCCAAAGACTCCGTTCTCATCCTCACCCATTTTCTCGAGGACACGGGGCTCTGTGAGTCCAAGGTCACGCGCATTGATATCCGCCATTTTCACAATATCAAAGTTTGTGTGCATCGCAAAATAGCTGATTCCGCTCCGGATCATTCTCCGGACGCGGCACCCGATGACATCCTGCTCGATGACGCGCTCCATCGGGTGAAAAAGAAGCGGATGATGCGTGACAATGAGGTCACACCCCTTCTCCTCCGCCAGGCGGACAGCCTCGTCTCCCGCGTCAAGCGCAACAAGGATGCGGCACACCTCGGCGTCCCTGTCGCCGACGAGCAGTCCCACATGGTCCCAGCTGCACGCATAGCGCGCGGGAACCTCATTTTCCATTGCCGCAAGAAAATCAGAAATTTTCATCGTCAGCCGCCTATCCTCTCCAATGTGCGGGACACAGCCGTGATCTCATGGTAGATGTCTGCCGCCCTTCTGTCATCCGTGCTGTTGCCAACCGCGAGGTCATGGAGAATTCCGCCGAGTACATCAAGTCTCTTCTCGAGATACCTGGCGAGAACCTTATCTCTGTTCTCGATCAGGACCGGTCCCCAGAGAGCCTCCTCATAGGTCAGCTTCTCCGCATTCTCTCCCTCTTTCCGTTTAGTCGCCCGGATGATCGGATAGAACTTCCCGTCCTCCTCGAGAAATACCTCATCGCGAATCTCATAGCCGAGATCTCCGATACAGTACCGCACAATATCATCGTCGCGCTGCGGGGACAGGACGAACTCATCGATTCCCTCGATGCAGCTTCCCGCCTTCTCGAGAATGGAACGGATCATCAGTCCTCCCATTCCGGAAATGACAAGCGTCACCTGCGCGTCACCGAACTGTTCCCGAAAGTGCTTCGGAACGCCGTCGCACCGCTCAACCAGGATCCGGCTGCCGAGGTGACAGCTGTCGACATTCTGCTGCGCATGCTCAAGCGGTCCCTGCTGAATATCACTGGCAATCGCCTCCGGACATTTTCCCTGTGAAACAAGATAGATCGGCACATACGCGTGATCGCATCCGACATCCAGAACTGCATTTCCACTGGAAACCATATTGCACACATGAATCAGTCTCTTTGAGAGCTTCAACGAACGCCTCCCTCTATCCGGACCGGTCCTCTCTCTGGTCCCGGTCCCCTGCTAATCGTCGTTAGTCCAGATAATCCTTCAGCTTCCGGCTTCTCGAAGGCTGACGGAGCTTGCGGAGCGCCTTGGCCTCAATCTGGCGGATTCTCTCACGCGTGACATGGAATTCCTTTCCGACCTCTTCCAGCGTGCGCGCCCTTCCGTCGTCGAGTCCGAAGCGCAGGCGAAGCACCTGCTGCTCGCGGTCTGTCAGCGTATCGAGCACCTCGACCAGCTGCTCCTTGAGAAGTGTAAATGCAGCGGCATCGGCGGGAACCGGAGCGTTCTCATCCGGGATGAAGTCACCGAGTCTTGAGTCCTCCTCCTCGCCGATCGGCGTGTTGATGGAGACCGGCTCCTGGGACATGTTCTGAATCTCGCGGACTCTCTCCGGAGACATATTCATCTCCTTGCCGATCTCCTCCGGAGTGGGCTCCCGACCGAGCTCCTGAAGGAGCTGTCTCTGGACACGGATGAGCTTGTTGATTGTCTCGACCATATGGACCGGGATACGAATTGTTCTCGCCTGATCTGCGATCGCTCTTGTGATCGCCTGACGAATCCACCAGGTCGCATAGGTCGAGAACTTGAAGCCCTTCCGGTAATCGTATTTTTCAACAGCCTTGATCAGGCCGATATTGCCCTCCTGAATAAGATCAAGGAACGGCATGCCGCGGCCGACGTAGCGCTTTGCGATCGATACGACAAGACGGAGGTTTGCCTCTGTCAGCTGCTGCTGCGCAAACTTCGCGGCATTCTTCTCGGACTCTGTCGCGTCCGGCTTATTGCCCGCCTCGATCTTCTTGGAGAGGTCGATCTCCTGGTCCGCCGTGAGCAGCGGATACTGGCCGATCTCCTTCAGGTACATGCGGACCGGATCGGATGTCGAGATGCCGTCCGGGACAGAGAGGTCGATGTTCTCCACGTCGATATCCTCTGAGTCGTCGATATCGCCGGCCTCGTCATCGTCATTCTGAAGAAGTGTATCATCCTCGTCGTTCTTGTCGTCCATCTTGAGGACGTCGATTCCATTCGCCTCGAGGAAATCATAGATCTTGCTCATCTCGTCGGGCGTGAGCTGAACATCCTTGAGGATGTTCTCAATTTCCACATAGGACAGGACATTTTTCTTCTTCTTGCCCTCTGCGACAAGCTCTGTGAGTTTCTCGGCAAGTACGGCCTTTTCTTCTTTTGTCTTCATAATTCTCCTTTTTGTAATGATTCAGGAACGCGAAGCGTTCCGAGTCTGAGATGCTGAATCATTAGCTTCTTTCTATGCTCCCGTCAGTCATGCATGTTCCGGGAGGATCAGATGCCCGAATAGCAGTATATTGTATCACTTACTGTCATTTTCCGCAAGATGAAGTGTCTTCCCGGCCGCGAAGCCGTCGAGCTTCTTCTTCCTGTCGATATAGCGCCTGTACACGTCAAGGTCTGTTCCGTCCCACGAGCGCATCAGCGCATCGTTGCCGGAGGCAAGGACCCGCGCGACCGTGTCCGTAAATGCCCTGTCGAGCTCCGCCTGGCTCTCAACAGGAACCGTCGTGTGAAAGAGAGCCGCAGCCTCGGACTGCCTCTCGCTCTCCGGAAAATGAGAGATCAGCGCAGCCTCGCTGACCCGTCCCTTCCCGAGCTGCTCATACAGAATATCCGCGACCTCCCGGCAGAACGGATCCGTAAAGTCAGCCGGTCCGATCAGGTCCTTCGTCGCGCGGTACGCGTCCGGATAATCGATGAGGTACGTCAGCATCAGCTTCTGCGAGGTGACGAGCCCGTTCTCTCCTGCCGCCTGCTTCTCCCTGCCGGATTTCGGAGGCCTCCAGGCGGCCGCCGGCGTTCCCTGCGCGGCCGTTCTCGCCACAAGCTTCTTCAGCGCCTCCTGCGGAAAGCCGAACCGAGCGGACACGGCCGCGATGTAGTTGTTCCGCTCAAGCTCCTCCGGAAATTCCAGGAGCCTTGCCGCGACCTCATGCTGAAACTGCGTCATCTGTCCCGGGTCGCTTAACGTATACTTCCCGGCCGCCTGCTCCATCTCGAATATAAATGCATTTTCCGCATTCTGGAGACGCTCCTCGAACGCCTCCCGGCCCTCGGCCTGAATGAATTCATCGGGGTCCTTGTGGGGCTTTAAGCTGACGACCCGCGAGGAGATCCCGGCCTCCTTCAGGAGCGGAATCGCACGGAGCGCGGCGCCAATGCCCGCCCCGTCGCTGTCGTAGAGCAGCAGGACCTCGCTCGTGAAGCGCTTAAGGAGCGTGCACTGCTCCGGCGTCAGCGCCGTTCCGAGGGACGCCATCGCGCAGTTGACGCCCGCCTGGTGCATGGAAATGACATCCATGTACCCCTCGCAGAGAATCATGTAGCCTCTGCGGGAGGCTCTCGCCAGATGGAGCGCGTACAGGTTCATGCGCTTATTAAAGAGCGGCGTCTCCGGCGAATTCAGATATTTCGGTTTGCCGTCGCCCATCACGCGGCCGCCGAATCCGATGACGCGGCCCCGGCCGTCCTGGATCGGGAACATGACCCGGTTCCAGAATTTGTCACTCACGCCCTTCCGCTCATCGTACAGAAAGAGTCCCGTGTCCTTCAAGAGGTCGTCGGAATACCCCCGTCCCTTGAGATAGCGGTAGAGCGAATTTCCGAAGCGGTCGGCGTACCCGAGCCCGAACTTCCGGATTGTCTCATCCGTGAGTCCCCGGCCGTGCAGATAGTCAAGTCCCGGCTTTCCCTCCGCGCTGTACAGACGATAGTAGTAGAATTCCGCCGCCTTCTTCTGGATTTCCAGCAGCTTCGCCTTTCTGTCCGAGGCCCTGCGTGCCGACTCCGAGATCTCCTGCTCGGGAAGCTCGATGCCGGCCCGGTCCGCGAGGTATTTCAGTGCCTCGACAAAGGTCATATTGTTGTACTCCATCAGAAATGTAATGACATTTCCGCCCGCGTGGCAGCCGAAGCAGTAATAGAGCTGCTTTGACGGAGTCACATGGAACGACGGGGTCTTCTCATTGTGAAACGGGCACAGGCCCTTGTAGTCGGACCCGGTGTGCTTCAGCTGCACATACTGTCCGATGATCTCGACGATATTTGTTCTCCGGATAATTTCCTCGATCAGCTCGTCAGAATATCTCATACGCTTTGTCTCTTCCCACCTGCCTTTTTACATTTTGCTCCACGACTTCGGGATAAACAGGTCCTCGAATTTTGCCTTGGAGTACTGGTCCGTCATGCCGCTGATATAGTCGCAGACCGCCCGCTCCACAGGCTCATTTCTCGCCTCAGCGATCCGCAGGTATTCCTCGGGCAGCTTGTCAGGATGGCTCATGTAATACGTGTACAGCTGCTGGATCATGGAGATGGCCTTCGACTCCTCGCTCTTTGCGGACGGGTTCGAGTACAGGTTCTCGAACATGAAGCGGCGAAGGTCCCGCATGGCCCTGTCGATCTCCGGCGTCATCGCAATCTCTCCCAGGTCCCGCGAATTTCTCACGATGTCGTGAATGAACGTATTGAGCCTCTCCCTCGTCGAATGGCCGAGCAGCTCGCGCAGGTCCCCGGGGATGTCCTCCTCCTTCAGGATGCCTGCCCGCTCCGCGTCGTCCATATCATGATGGATGTAGGAAATCTTGTCGCAGAGCCTCACGACCTGTCCCTCCAGCGTCGCCGGATGTCTCGACAGGCCGTGGTTTCTCATGCCGTCCAGGACCTCCCATGTCAGATTCAGACCTCTTCCATTCTTTTCAAGCACCTCCGCGACGCGAACACTCTGCTCGCTGTGAACAAAGCCGAGCGGGCATACGGAGTTCAGCGCCCTCTCGCCCGCATGTCCGTAGGGCGTGTGGCCGAGGTCATGCCCGAGGGCGATGGCCTCGACAAGATCCTCATTGAGGCGCAGGCACTTCGCCACGGTCCTCGCGGTCTGGGACACCTCCAGCGTGTGGAGCATGCGGGTCCTGTAGTGGTCGCCCTTCGGCGACAGGAACACCTGCGTCTTGTCCTTCAGCCGGCGGAACGCCTTGCAGTGGACAATCCTGTCGCGGTCGCGCATGTAGCAGGTCCTGATGTCGCACTCCTCCTCCGGGCGGGCACGGCCCCTCGACCTGTCGGCGTGTGAGGCGAGCGGGCTCAGCGTCTTCCATTCATTTTTCTCGAGCTCTTCTCTGACAAGCATGGCAAAGCACCTCCGATCCGATGATCTGTCACTCTCAAAAGAACTGTCTAATTAGTATTTCCGTGCTGCGTCAAAAAATCCTTTATTTTTTTGTAATAATCAGCACCCCTCAGGAAACAGATGAAATCCGGACGGAGAACTTGTTCGCCGGACGGTTTCATTCGTTTCCTGAGGGGCGGACAAGCGGCGAAGCCGCTCTGTCCGCCCATAACGAGGAACGCGAAGCGTTCCGAGCCTGGGTGCTGAATCGTCCCCGCTCTGTCCGCCCGCAACGAGGAACGCGAAGCGTTCCGAGTCTGGGTGCTGAATAGCGCGCACAAAAAGGCCGTGCGGGACAGAAATTCTGTCCCACACGGCCTGAACGCTTCGCAAATCAGGGGTAATCAGTAGACGCCCTGTGCAAGCATAGCCTCTGCAACCTTCTCGAAGCCCGCGATGTTCGCGCCAGCCACGTAGTTGCCCGGCATGCCATACTTCTTTGCTGCCGCATCGATCGTGTCTGCGATGCCTGTCATGATGCCCTTCAGCTTCGCATCGACCTCCTCCGCGCTCCAGGAGAGACGCTCGGAGTTCTGGCTCATCTCAAGAGCGGATGTCGCAACACCGCCCGCATTGGATGCCTTGCCCGGTGTGAAGAGAACACCCTGGCTCTGGAGATACTTGGTTGCCTCCAGTGTTGTCGGCATGTTCGCGCCCTCGAAGACACCCTTCACGCCGTTTGCAACCAGCGTCTTTGCGTCGTCGAGATCAAGCTCGTTCTGTGTCGCGCACGGAAGTGCGTAATCAACCTTGACTGTCCAGACACCCTTGCCCTCGTGGTAGACGGAATTCGGTCTCTGTGCCTTGTACTCTGTGAGGCGGGCACGCTTGACTTCCTTGACGTCCTTGAGGACTGCAACGTCGATGCCGTCCGGATCATAGATCCAGCCTGTGGAATCGGAAACTGTGACGACCTTCGCGCCGAGCTGCTCTGCCTTCTCTGTCGCATAGATAGCAACATTGCCTGCGCCGGAGACAGATACTGTCGCGCCCTCAAGGGACTGGCCGTTCAGCTTCAGGATCTCCTGTGTGTGATACAGGAGGCCGTAGCCTGTCGCTTCTGTACGGATCAGAGAGCCGCCAAATGTAAGGCCCTTGCCCGTCAGCATACCCGTGTAGTTATTTGTGATTCTCTTGTACTGGCCGAAGAGGAAGCCGACCTCACGGCCGCCAACGCCGATATCACCTGCCGGAACATCGATGTCTGCACCAACATACTTGTAAAGCTCTGTCATGAATGCCTGGCAGAAGCGCATAACCTCATTGTCGCTCTTCCCGTGCGGATCGAAATCAGAGCCGCCCTTTGCGCCGCCGATCGGAAGCGTTGTCAGGCTGTTCTTGAAGACCTGCTCGAAGCCGAGGAACTTCAGGATGCCCGGATATACGGACGGATGGAAACGAAGACCTCCCTTGTACGGTCCGATCGCGTTATTGAACTGTACGCGGTATCCTCTCTGTACATGGACCTTGCCGTTATCATCTGTCCACGGGACACGGAATGTAATGATACGGTCCGGCTCGACCATTCTCTCAAGAAGAGCGACCTTGCGGTACTTCTCCTCGTTGGCGTCAACGACCGGACGGATCGAATCAAGAACCTCTGTTACAGCCTGGATGAACTCCGGCTCATGCGCGTTCTTTTCCCTGACTGTAGCAAGGACTTCATCAACGTAAGACATGATGCATACCTCCTGTAAATGCGTTTTTACCACCTGTCCGATATTCTAGCACCTCGTTTTTTCCGGCACAACGCTTTTATTGAAACAATTTGTCCCGTATTGTACTTTATTCAGTGCATTATCAGGTAGAAGTATTGACAGGTGTCATGTCAGACTGGGTGTTCATTTTTCTCATGGTAAATGTTCATGAATTATTCACAGTTCACTCATTCCTTTCTCATGTTTTCCCCCTATACTTCGAATTGTTGATGAAGCAGGAACCAATCCTTTTTCTTTTTCATATTCCGCGTAAGCGGTAACTCCTTCCTTTGAAAGGGCAGCTGTGCTGGCTGCCTTTTCTTTTTTGCTCTCCGCACATTTCGTTTTTGTGCTAAGATATGATTATTCAGCACCCTCTCAGGAAACTTATGAATTCCGAACGAAGAGCTTGTTCACCAAACACCCGCAGCAGGAAACGAGAGACGTTTCTTCCCTGAGGAGACTGAGTAATGTATACAGACAAATACTGTAACGAGGAGGAACACGCGCATGGCGGACACACAGTTTCACATCGCTGCGAAAAGAGGCCACAGCAAACGGCTTCGCTTCGGCTTCTGCCCGATCAGCCCGAAGATCATGAACGCGGACCGGGACTGGCCTGAGAAGGAGGAGCTCTGCTGCGACACGCTCTGCGGACAGGAGCTGCTCTATCCTTTTATCCGCCGGTATTTTCATGGCAAATTCCGCTGGAAAAATGAGCTGAACCTCATGCCCTTCGCGGACGTATCGGAGATGTGCCGGGAAATGCGCCGCGTCATCGAGGTTCTGAAGACAGATCCCGAGTCCCCGTCCATCGAGCCGTACACCAAGGGCTTTGCAATCGACCTTCTCATGAGCCCCGAGGAGTATGACGCGCATTTTGTGGAGGCCTCTGCCTCGGAAAAATACAAGGCGATCATGGACCGCATCGGCGTCATCACCGAATTCTATGAGACGGTCTGCGGATATCTCGAGAACGCCGTCGCGGAATTTGAGCCGAAAGGGTATACGGCGGTCGCGATCTGGTCTCCGCGCTGAGAGACCGATGGCTGAGCCGTTCTCACGCGATTTGAGGAACACGAAGAGACGCCCGGCAGCGGACGAAAATCATCCGCTGCCGGGCGTCTCTTTTTTATCTGATGACAATGGCCGGCGCTCATCAGGACGTTATCCGCAGCTTTTTCGAAATTAAATCTCTTCAGCCCGGTGTGCGTACCTGTAGGTGCGCGGCGTGCATCCGTAATAGGACTTGAATGCACGGCAGAAATATGAGACTCTCCGATACCCGACTCTGGCCGCGATCTCCTGCATCTGACTGTCCTCCGTGATCAGAAGATAGGCGGCCCGCTGCATCCGGCTCTGCTCGATAAAGGTTCCGAGCGACATGCCCTCCGACTCACGGAAGAGCATGCACATATAGTTGGGCGACAGGCACACAAGACGCGAGAGCGCCGTCAGTGACAGATCGTCCGCCAGATGGAGCCTGATGTACATCTTGATATATTTCAGGTTATCCTTTCCCTGCTTTTTCATCCGGAGCGCGCCCTTTCCGGAGAACTCCTCCTCGTCGTCCCCGAAAATCAGCGTCTCTGTCTGCTTCTTCGCCGGGCTCAGCTCCACAGCCTCCGCGCAGCTGTCCCGGAACCCCGATTGCAATTCCCTGAGGTCAGTCAGAAGAATTCCCTGCCCCGATTTCTTCATGACCGCCTGAGCTTCCTCAATGGTATTCACACGTACAACATCAGAATTTCCATCTGCAGCTGCCAGCTGCCTTGTGATGTTGTTGTACAGTTCTTCTTCCCCCGTTATCAGGATGTAGTCATTATACAAAAGTCCCCTTCGTTTTTCTCTCAATATTGCAGCAGGAACTGGTAACGGGTTTAATATATCATAAATTTTCCGGATGTCTACACAATTGAAGAATGTTCATACGATATTAAAATTATTGAGTAAAATAGTGCAATTCTTAACCTGAATCAGCTTACATTTTTGGCATAGATAATCTGAAGCCCGCGCAGCATGAGCTCGGAGTCGCGCGTGATCTCATGCCGGCAGAACGGCGTGATGACGCCCGCAAGGCCGCCCGTCGCGACGACAGCGGCATCGCTCTGCATTTCCTCGCGGATCCGGTCGATCAGGCCGTCGAGCATGGACGCCTGCCCGTAGACAATGCCGCTCTTCATGCTCGCGATCGTATTCGTCCCCACAATCTTCCCGGGGTCCTCGAGGGAAATGCGGGGCAGCTGCGAGGTCTCCGACGAGAGCGCGTTCAGAGAGATATTCACGCCGGGGATGATAAGTCCGCCGCGGAACGCCTTCTCCTCATCGACATAGCAGACCGTTGTCGCCGTCCCCATGTCGATAATGATGACCGGAGCGCCGTAGAGCGCGATGGCGCCGACCGCGTCGACGACGAGATCGGCCCCAAGAGCCCTCGGATTGTCGATCTTGAGCTTGAGACCATTCTTTACGCCGGGGCCCACGACGAGCGCGGTGCGGCCCGTAACCATGCGGACCGCGCGCTTTAAGACGCCGGTGAGCGGCGGGACGACGCTCGATATGATGGCCCCCTCGATCTCAGACGGGCTGATGCCGCGGATCTCGAGGATCGTGTGGAGAAGAACGCCGTACTCCGTATCGGTCTTTCCGAGATCGGTCGCGACGCGCTCTGTCATCACGATTTTCTTACCGTCAAGAACACCGATCTCCGTGTGTGTATTGCCCATGTCAAATGCAAGCAGCATTTCATTTTCCTCCGGTTAGCCATTGTCCGTGATCCCGTAGAAGTCTGCATCTCTGTCGTGGCTTGTCAGCTCGTCGTAGATCAGGCATTTGTAGTTCTCGATATCGTCCTGGACCGTCTGCTCAAGATCCTCATCGCTCCAGAGATGGGCCTC
>OMYS01000013.1 GCA_900315305.1 uncultured Eubacteriales bacterium | reverse complement strand
GCCTCCTCGCGGCGCGCACTCACGGCGTTCATCTGGTCGACGACCTCCTCGATCAGCTTCTTCTTCACATAGACATCAAAGCTCAGGAGGCAGACAAATGAGAACATCTTCAGGTAGTCGCTGTCCTCCTCGCTGCAGGTCTCCGCCGCCTCCGGGAATGTGTGCTTCGCCATGTCGAAGCGCCGAATGATGTCCTTCGTCATATATTCGCTCTGCCCGAGGATCATCTCGAAGATCTCCTCGTAGATCTCCGAGAGCGTCAGTCCGTCCTCCGTCTGAAAATGGTTGTCCTCCATCGGGCCGAGGATCGTCTTGATATCGTTGATCGACAGAAAGTCCTTCAGGTAATACACGAAAATGAGAAGCAGCAGGTGCTCCTGCGAGTACTTCTTCTTCACAGGCGGCGGAAGAAGCTTGTTCTTCGTGTAATTATTGATCATCGTCTTCGTCAGGATCTTGTCGTCCGGATAGCGCTTGCACGCGGCGAGCTTGCTGTCCATGAACGTCGTGATCTGGTCCATGTAGAGCGGAATGTCCGGGATGTCCTCCGGGCGGATATAATCAATATTCGTAAATTTCCTGACCGCCTCGCGGAGAATGGCCCTCGCGCGCTCCTCCGCCTGCGTGCGGTGGTTCGGAATGCGGGCGTGGCCCGTCGCACCGCTGCCGCCCGCGTCCTCGGTCTGCTTCTGCCCGGTCTTATCCTCTGACGCCAGCAGCATCTTCATCAGCTTCTCAACCTCTTTATCATCCATACCCTGTCGTCTCCATATCGCATCATGCGAAAAAATTTTTTCAATTGCTGTGTTACCTTTCTATGATATAGTTTCAGTTACGACTTTTCAAGCCGGATTCGCCGCTTTCTCCCGCCTTGTGGCGGGCACCTCATTTTGATATAATGTAATTATTCACCCCAGCTCGGAACGCAAAGCGTTCCGAGTCTGGGGTGCTGAATCGCTACGCTTACGTTATCGAAGGAAAACCTATGAACGAACAGGAAATTCTCAAAAACCTGAATGAGGACCAGCAGAAGGCCTGTGCCTGCACGGAGGGGCCGGTCCTCATCCTCGCCGGCGCGGGCTCCGGAAAGACGCGCGTCCTCGTCCACCGCATCGCCTATCTCATTGACGTAAAGAACGTCAACCCCGGAAATATCCTGGCGATCACATTTACGAACAAGGCCGCCGACGAGATGAGAAGCCGCGTGGACGCAATGATCGGCTTCGGCGCGGAGGAAATCTGGGTGAGCACATTTCACGCGCTCTGCGTCCGGATCCTGCGCAGAAATGCGGACCTCCTCGGGTTCACGCGCTGGTTCTCGATCTATGACACGGACGACCAGCTCACGCTGATGAAGAACATCTGCAAGGCGAAGAACATCGACACAAAAATGATCCGCGAGAAGTCCGTGCTTGCCGCCATCTCCTCCGCCAAGGACGAGCTGATCGACCCGGACCGCTACAGATATCTCAACAAAGACAATCGCGGCCAGATCATCGCGGACCTCTACAAGGAGTACCAGGCGAAACTCATGGAGAACAACGCGATGGACTTCGACGACCTCATCATGAAGACCGTCGAGCTCTTCCGGAAGTTTCCCGACGCGCTCGCCGTGTACCAGGAGCGCTTCCGCTACCTCATGGTCGACGAGTACCAGGACACGAACACCGCGCAGTTTACGTTCATTTCCCTGCTGGCTGACAAATACAGGAATCTCTGCGTCGTCGGCGATGACGACCAGAGCATCTACAAGTTCCGCGGCGCAAATATCCGGAATATCCTGAATTTTGAAAATGTCTACCCGGACGCGCACGTCGTGAAGCTCGAGAGAAATTACCGCTCGACCCAGAACATTCTCGACGCGGCAAATGAGGTGATCCGCCACAACCACGGACGGAAGGATAAATCGCTGTGGACCGAGAACGGGCGCGGCGAGAAGGTCCGCCTGCGCCGGTTCCGCACAGGCTTCGACGAGGCAGATTATATCATTTCCGAGATCCGCCGGCTCGTCCGCTCCGGTAAGTACGCCTACAAGGACTGCGCGGTCCTCTACCGGACAAATGCGCAGTCGCGTCTCTTCGAGGAGAAGGCGCTCATGCAGAACGTCCCGTACAAGATCGTCGGCGGCGTGAACTTCTACGCGCGGAAGGAGATCAAGGACATCCTCGCGTACTTAAAGACGATCGACAACGCGGTCGACGCGCTCGCCGTCCGGCGGATCATCAACATCCCGAAGCGCGGCATCGGCAATACGACGATCGCGCGCATCGAGGCCTTCGCGGAGGCAGGAGGGATCTCATTTTATGACGCGGTGTGTGCGGCGGGAAGTATTCCGAATCTCTCGGCGGCCGCCGCAAAGAAGGTCAGTGCATTTGCCGACTTCATCTCGGTGCTCCGGGCGAAGGCCGAGGACGCGAAGGTGTCCGAGCTGATCAAGGAGATCGTCGAGTCGACCGGCTACGCGGATGCCCTGAAAAATGAGCACACCGAGGAGGCGGACGCGCGGCTCGACAACATCGACGAGCTCATTTCCAAGGCGGTCCAGTACGAGGACGCCGAGGAGAACCCGACGCTCTCCGGCTTCCTCGAGGAGGTCGCACTGATCGCCGACATCGACACGGTCGACGAGAGCGACGACCGCGTCCTCTTCATGACGCTGCACGCGGCCAAGGGTCTTGAATTTCCGGTCGTCTTCATGGCGGGCATGGAGGACGGGCTCTTCCCGAGCTCGATGTCCATCAACGCGTACAAGCCCGAGGAGGAAATCGAGGAGGAGCGGCGGCTCGCCTATGTCGGCATCACACGCGCGAAGGAGCTCCTGACGCTCACGTGCGCGAGGGAGCGCATGATCCGCGGCGATATCGTGCAGAGCCCGCTCTCGCGGTTTGTGCGCGAGATCCCGCGGGAGCTCATCGACATGGGCGAGGATGACATGAAGTCCCCGAAGCCGAGCTTCTCCGGCATGGGCATGAACCCGGACATGCGCGATGCGATTCTTGGCAGGGCCTACGCGCCGAAGCCGTCCTTCGGCCGTGCATTTCCTGCGGGCTCGGATACGGACGAGGTCTCCTTCGGCCGTTCCTTCGACGCCTCCAGGGACAATACCTACACGCACAAGAGCACCTACAAGAACCCGTACCTCTCCGCCTCAAAGCCGCAGGGTGCGGGGAGCGCGGAGAAGACGCTGCCCGACTACAAGGTCGGCGACACGGTAAGGCACGTCAAGTTCGGTGAGGGGACTGTGAAGGCTATTAAGGACGGCGGCCGGGACTATCTCGTGACCGTCGACTTCCCGGCCTGGGGCGTCAAGAAGATGCTCGCGGGCTTTGCGAAATTAAAGAAGGTCTGACAAATTCATGTCCGGAGGGCGCCGGCTCAAAAGGCCGCCTTCCCGAGGGCATCAAAAAAGGACTGCAGGTGTTCTGCAGTCCCTTTTTTTGATCCCGGACATAAGCCCCTTCAGCTCTTTCCGTTCTCCTGTCTGTTCTTTTTCTGCTGTTCCTCCAGATGTCTCCACACGGTCTGATAGCCGTCATTTCCGTAGTTCAGCGAGCGGTTGACGCGGCTGATCGTCGCGGTCGAGGCCCCTGTCTTCTCGGAAATGTCGAGATATGTCTTCTTGTCGCGCAGCATCCCGGCGACCTCGTATCTCTGGGACAGAGACGCGATCTCGTTCACTGTGCACACATCCATGAAGAAATCGTAGCACTCCTTGCGATCCTTCAGAGTCAGAATGGCATCAAACAGCTTGTCAATCATTTCATTCTGCAGTTTGTGACTCATTTCCTACCTCCAGAAAATCATGCCAGGACCTTTGAGAGGAAGTCTCTCAGTCTCTGGTTTTCCGTATCCGGACTGAAAATCTCTTCCGGCGTGCCGTCCGCCTTGATTTTTCCGTCTTCCATGAAGACAACGCGGCTTGCGACCTCTCTTGCGAAGCCCATCTCATGGGTGACGACGACCATGGTCATACCGTCCTCTGCGAGCTTGCGCATCAGGTCGAGGACCTCACCGACCATCTCCGGGTCGAGGGCTGACGTCGGCTCATCGAAGAGCATGACGTCCGGATGCATCGCAAGCGACCTCGCGATCGCAATTCTCTGCTTCTGGCCGCCGGACAGCTGCTTCGGATAGGAATCCGCTCTGTCGCGCAGACCAACCTGATCGAGCAGCTCAAAGGCCTGCTTCTTTGCCTCCTCCTCTGTCTTGCCCTGCAGCTTGATCGGGCCGAGCGTCAGGTTCTCGAGGACCGTCATGTGCGGGAAGAGATTGAAATGCTGGAACACCATGCCCATCTTCTGGCGGTGCTTGTCGATGTCGACATTCTTTCCCATGATGTCCGTGCCCTCGAGATAGATATGGCCGGACGTCGGCGTCTCAAGCAGGTTGAGCGAACGGAGGAACGTCGACTTGCCGGAGCCGGACGGTCCGATAATGACGACGACATCTCCCTTGTTAATGTCCATGGACACGCCGTTCAGCGCATGGACGGTCTCTTTATTCTTGTCGTGCTCGCCGAATGTCTTCACAAGATCGACGACATGAATCAGAGGCATGTTTTCATTTTTCTTATCAGCGCTCACTTTCTCTCAGCCTCCTCTCAAGCATTCCAAGAAGTTTTGCAAGAATCAGTACCATTGCCAGGTAAATGAGGGCAACAGCGATATACGGCAGGAACGCGCTGAATGTGCGGCTCCGGATGATATCGCCCGCCTTCGTGAGATCTGTGACCGCGATGTAGCCGGCGATTGAGGTCTCCTTCAGGAGTGTGATAACTTCATTTCCGATTGCAGGCAGAACGTTCTTGAACGCCTGCGGAAGAACGATGTACCACATGGTCTTTGAGTAGCTGAAGCCGAGGCTTCGTCCAGCCTCCATCTGGCCCGCATCGACGGACATGATGCCCGAGCGGACGATCTCGCAGACATACGCGCCGGAGTTCAGACCGAAGGCAATGACGCAGACGAAGATCTTGTTGACATCGACGGCCGCGAAGACGACGAAGTACCAGATCAGGAGCTGGAGCAGTGTCGGCGTTCCGCGGATGACGGTCGTATAGAGCTTGCAAATGAAGTTCAGAACCTTCAGGCCGCCGGTCTGGTCATGCGCGCACCGGACGACAGCGCACAAGAAACCGAGCACAATACCGATGATAACAGCGAACAGCGTGATCTCAAGCGTTGTTCCGAGACCCTGAAGCAGGAGCTTCCAGCGGCTTCCGTCGATAAAGTTCGTCTTGAACTGCTGCGCAAGGCTCTGACCGGACGCCGTGCTGCTGGCCTTGACAATGATGGCCTGCTGCGCCGTCACATATGTATCAGAGAAATCAACACTCTTCTTGCGCTCGTCTGTCACAGTCATACCGGCCATGCCGAAGTCATCCTTGCCGGCTGAAACCGATGTGATGATCGAGTCAAACTTCATGTCCTCGATCTCAAGCTTGTATCCGAGCTTGTCACAGATGGCCTGCGCGACCTCCGCGTCGATACCGAGGATGCTGTCATCATCCGCGTGGTATTCATACGGCGGAAAATCGGCGGATGTCGCCATCTTCAGTGTTCCTTTGGACGTATCCGTTCCGGCCGGTGATGTATAGACAGCCGACTGAAGCGTCTTGTTCTTGGAAGATGCATCAAGGTACGCGTTGATGATCTTATCGAGCGTACCGTCATTCTTCAGCTCTTCCATCGCTGTGTTGAACTGAGATGTCAGATTCCTCGAACGGCTCGTCGAGGATCTTCAGTCCCTTCACCTGATTGACGAAGGTCTGCGCCGGCTGGTCATCGATGATGACCGCGTCGATCTTGCCCTGCTTGAGCGCCTGCACAGCCTCATAGCCGGTATTAAACCGCTCGACTGATTTTACCTTGATATCCTTGTCATCTGTGATATCAAGATCGCCTGTCGTGCCTTCCTGCACGCCGACAATCTTTCCTGTCAGGTCTGAGGCGCTCTTGATCGTCTTTGACGATCCGGAGGAGCCGCAGCCCGCGACAAGAAGCGAAAGAAGGCATGCCAGAAGGCACACCAGCATGACTGCCCTGGAGCTTCGTTTTTTCATTTCAAGTCTTTCCCCTTCCTCATTATGTTTGTAACGATTCAGCACCCAGACTCGGAACGCTGAATCGTTACTTATAATTTCACATTCTACCATTTCACAGCGCTGAATTCAACGCCCATAGAAAAAGCCGCGAGTTTCCCGCGGCTTTTTCTATCGACATAACGATCCGGATTTCATCAGTTTCCTGATGGGTGCTGGATCCTTATAACAGCTTTGTCATGATATCCAGATAGATTTCCTGTGATTTTTCCGGCCAGTTCAGGCAGACGCGCTCCGCCTCGGCCTCCGACGTCACGTTGATGGTCAGCTCGATGACCGTCTCGTGGCCCTCGACGACCTTGCATTTGACGGCGTACCCGCCGTCGTCCGTCATGTCGTAGTCGGCTGTCGTGCAGGACTCATTCCGCAGCTCGAAGGCATTTTCCTTGAGGTAGGAATCGGTGTCCTGCTTGATCGGATATGGAATCTCGTTGTTAAAATATTCCAGTGTCTGTTCCCCGTCAACGGTCGCCGTGTACTGCGACGAGTTGCGGATCTTCTCGACCACGATCAGCTTCGCCTCAACGAGGTCATTCAGGGCCTCCTGGACATGAAAATAATCGGTGTAGTTCTTCTCCAGCATGAAGCTGGTGATCTGTGTATTTGTCAGCGGAAAGTTTACCTTTCGCAGCATATATAAAATAATCAGTTTATAAAGTGTGAGTCCTTCCGCCATACCATTCTCCCTGCCGGCCCCGTTCGTTGCCCATTTTTAAGAAAACCATCACTTACTATATCATCGAATGTGGCGCAGGTAAAGGACGAGTAAAAATTTCCTGCGCCGTCACTCGGTCCCCTTGATTTTCCGGAAATAGTCCCGGATCGTCCGCTCGTACCCGATATCTGTCGGCTCGTAGAATTTCGCGTCCCTGATCTCATCCGGCAGGTACTGCTGCCGGACATAGTGGTTCGGATAGTCGTGCGCGTACTTGTACCCGACGCCGTGTCCCAGCGCCTCGTGCCCTCTGTAGTGCGCGTCCTGCAGGTGGGCGGGGACAGTCGTCTTCGTCTCCTCGACCGAGCGCTTCGCCGCAAAAATGGCCTCTGTGCAGGCATTTGACTTCGGCGCGCACGCCACATAGATCGCGGCCTCCGAAAGGATGAGCTGCGACTCCGGGAGCCCGATCCGCTCGCACGCAAGCGACGCGGATGTCGCGACGACAAGCGCATTGGGATCTGCATTTCCCACATCCTCGGCCGCGCAGATCATGATCCGGCGCGCGATGAACGTGATGTCCTCGCCGGCCTCGAGCATCTTCGCAAGGTAGTACACAGCCGCATCCGGGTCCGAGCCCCGCATGCTCTTGATAAAGGCAGAGATCGTGTCGTAGTGCTGGTCGCCCTTACGGTCATAGCGGACAGCCCGCTTCTGAATGCAGTCCTGCGCGACATCGAGGTCGATATGAATCTTCCCATCCGGCCCCGGATCGGTCGTGAGCGCCGCGAGCTCAATCGCGTTGAGAGCCGTCCGCGCGTCACCTCCAGCGACATCGGCTATGAAGTCCCTCGCCTCATCTGTGATGACCGCGTGATAGCTCCCGAGCCCTCTG
Organism: uncultured Eubacteriales bacterium; assembly: GCA_900315305.1. Lineage (GTDB taxonomy): Bacteria > Bacillota > Clostridia > Lachnospirales > Lachnospiraceae > Chordicoccus. The sequence goes on along the minus strand of OMYS01000013.1, from coordinate 38,409 downwards.
TCCTTGTCCGCGAGCGCGCGGTCGATGAGCACGCTGATGTCCTCCCTGGAGAGGGGCTTTAACTCAAAGACCGTGGAGCGGGAAAGGAGCGCGGAGTTCACCTCAAAATACGGATTTTCTGTCGTCGCGCCGATCAGTATGATGGTCCCGTCCTCGACGAACGGAAGCAGATAGTCCTGCTGGCCCTTGTTGAAGCGGTGAATCTCATCGATGAAGAGGATCGTCCGCTTTCCGTAGCCGCCGAGCTGCTCCTTTGCAAATGCGGTGACCTCCTCCATATCCTTCTTCCCGGATGTCGTCGCGTTCAGCTGGCGGAAGGCGGCGTGCGTTGAGTTTGCGATCACCTTCGCGAGCGTCGTCTTGCCCGTTCCGGGCGGCCCGTAGAGAATGACGGATGTGAGCTTGTCCGCCTTGATCGCGCGGTAGAGCATTTTCCCTTTCCCGATGATATGCTGCTGGCCGACAACCTCGTCCAGAGTCCTCGGCCGCATTCTCTGCGCCAGGGGCGCGCCCTGGTCCTGCCGCTTCTGGGCCATGTAGTCAAATAAATCCATTCTGCCTCCGTTCTCCTGAAAAATCCGGACAGAAAGAGACGCCGCCGGAGATCACTCTCCGACGGCGCTTATATAATTATTATATATGACGTCCCTAAGCCGAAGCACTCAGGCGATCGCCGCCTGTGCCTTCTCGACAAGCGCCTTGAATCCTTCCGGATCCGTGACAGCCATGTCTGCAAGGACCTTGCGGTTCAGGTCGATGCCTGCAACCTTGAGGCCGTGCATGAAATTGCTGTAGTTCATGCCGTTAAGACGTGCAGCAGCGTTGATGCGGGCGATCCAGAGCTTTCTGAAATCTCTCTTCTTCTGCTTGCGGCCTGCGAAGCTGGACGCAAGTGCGCGCATAACAGACTGCTTAGCAACGCGGTACTGCTTGGAACGGGCACCATAATAACCCTTTGCAAGCTTCAGAACACGATTATGCTTCTTCTTGGCATTTAAGCCACCCTTAATTCTTGCCATTTTTAAATATCCTCCAAATGAATAAACCGGTCAATTACATGTACGGTAAAATCTTCTTCATTACCTTTGCGTTTGTCTGATCCGTGATTGTCGCATGTCTCAGATTTCTCTTTGTCTTGCGGCTCTTCTTTGTAAGGATATGGCTCTTGAAAGCCTTCATTCTCTTGAGTTTACCAGTGCCTGTTACATGAAAGCGCTTTGCTGCGGCTCTCTTGGTCTTCATTTTCGGCATAATAATTCTCCTCTCTGATTATTTTTTCTCTGCCAGGAACATCGTCATGAATCTGCCTTCCATCTTCGGCGGCTTGTCCACAACAGCGATATCGGAAAGCTTCGCGGCGAAGTCGTCCATCATCGGACGGCTGTCCTGGGTGTGGGCCATCTCGCGTCCGCGGAAACGGATGCTGACCTTAACCTTGTTGCCCTTCTCAAGGAACTTGCGGGCGGCACCGACCTTTGTGTTCAGGTCGTTCGTGTCGATATTCGGGGACATGCGAATCTCCTTAATCTCGACGCTCCGCTGTTTCCTGCGAGCCTCCTTCTCCTTACGGCTCTGCTCATATTTATACTTGCTGTAATCAATAATCTTGCAGACAGGCGGCTGTGCTTTCGGGGCGATCTTGACCAGATCGAGTCCGGCCGCGTCCGCCTTGGCCTGCGCCTCGCGAGCGGACATAATGCCCAGCTGCTCGCCGTTTTCTCCGATCAGTCTGACCTCACGGTCACGAATCTGTCCGTTAATAAATAAATCGCTAATGGTACTACCTCCCTGGATGCTGCGGGTTCATCCTCCATGTTCCCGCACAGTTCCGCTCTTTCGACGACTCCGCCGCGTCATACCGCACGGCATAAAAAAGCGGACAGTCAGAGACTATCCGCTTGAATCATCGAATACGCGCAGTCGGAAAATAATCATTCACCATACTGCCTCATATCAACGCCCTTCACTGAAAAACATCGTTCCGGGGTGAGAGTGGATACTCTGCTTGTTTGTACAACAGTAGATACTGTACCATATATCCGCTGGCTGTGTCAAGTACAATTTATAACATAATTCAGCACCCCATACGAGGAACGCAAAGCGTTCCTCGTATGGGACGGACAGAGCGGCTTCGCCGCTTGTCCGCCCCACAGAAAACTGAAGAAATCGTCCGGCGAGCAAGCTCACCGTCCGGATTTATTCAGTTTTCTGCGGGGTGCTGTATTATTTCACATTTCGGCCGCAGCAGTACTTGTATTTCTTGCCGGAGCCGCACGGGCACGGATCATTTCTGCCGATCTTCTTCGGCTTAATGATCGTGTGGGACTTTCTCTGCTCAAGGAACAGCTTATGCTGCGTCTCCTTGTCGAAGATCGCGTCCCACTCCTTCAGGCCGTACAGCCAGTCCGCCTTCGCATCGACCATGTTCTTGTACAGAAGCTCCTTGTCAAATGCAAGGCTCACAACTGTGTCCTCTGTCATCGTCTCGATCGGGTTCTTCACCTTGAGCGAGTCGTTGATTCCATCGAGGAAGCCGACCATGGTCTCTACGGAGATGTTGTATTTGTCCGCGAGCTCCTTGACAGTGCCCTTCACTTCCTCATCCGGGTTCATGAGCAAAAGCTCATAGATATTTTTCTCGATTGCGAAGTAGTTGGACCAGAATTTCTGAAGCCACTGCTTGTTCGCGTTCTGATTATATGCCTTTGCACGCCACTTTCCGAGCAGGGACTCCGGATCGACGTTCAGCTCCTCCTCGAGCACGGCCTCCTGCGCGGCGTTTAACTTATTTGCCATAAGAATCTCACTCCTGTTCATAAAAATAATATGCTTCCGGCTCTCTTGCCGGAGGCTGGACCAATATAGAATATCACAGCTTCCTTCATTTGACAATCCGTGCCGGCCCTTCCTATAATGAGAGGACTTATTGACTCCCTTTTGAAAGGATTTGTGATGAAAAAAAACAAGCTGACACGCTTTCTTGCCCTGGCGATGGTCGTCATCCTGCTCGCGCTCTACGCCGTAACGATGGTCTTCGCCGTCCAGAAAAATGAAAACGCGCAGGCCATGTTCCGCGCATCCCTCGCGTGCACGTTTATTCTTCCGGTTCTCCTCTATATCATTCTGCTGGTCGCAAAGCTCCTTGCGCCGAAGAAGTCCCAGGCGGTGGACGCGATCATTTTCGACATGGGAAAGGTCCTGCTCGACTTCCCGTGGGAGACCTGCGCGGAGAAAATGAATGTCTCGCCGGAGTGCCGGCGCGTGCTGGAGGAAAAGATTCTCCACAATCCCGAGCTCTGGAAGAAGTTTGACCTAAACAACAAGAGCTACGAACAGATCATGGATGAGTTTGCCGCTGTCGATCCCCGCTATGACAAGGAGATCCGCGAGCTGGTCGACCACGTCGATGAGGTCATAAAGCCGTTCCCGTACACGGAAGCGTGGCTCCGCGAGCTGAAGCGCCACGGCTACAAGCTCTACTGGCTCTCGAACTGGAGTCAGGTGACCTATGAGCGGATCAAAGAGCGCGGCATCCTCGACTTTATGAAATACATGGACGGCGGCATCTGGTCCTTTGAGGTGCACCTCGCAAAGCCGGACGGCCGGATCTTCCGGCTGCTCGCTGACCGGTATCACCTGAACAAGGGCCGCAGCATTTTCATCGACGACTCGGAGGCCAATGTCCGTGCGGCGCAAAAAGAAGGCTTCGCGGCCATTCATTTCACGTCGTTTGAGGACGCGCGCGCGAAGCTCGAGGACGCAGGCGTCGTTGTGTGAAGCGCCGTCTTCCACCCCCTGCGAATCCGGACAAACCTTGTCAATAAAAAAGCTGCCGCCCGGCATATCCTATCCACTAAAAATAATGGAGTAGATATCCGGGCGGCAGCTTTTTATCGCTTAGATGCTCCTCTGCTCTGGATAATCCCAGGCAGCAGAAGATTCGCATGCCAATCGATTATCTGTAAATGATATCCTCGCGGGCCGGGCCGTTGGAGACCATGCTGATATGGACACCGATCTCCTTCTCGATGAACTCGACGTACTTCCGCGCGTTCTCCGGGAGGTCCTCATACTTCCGGATGCCACGGATATCTGTCTTCCAGCCCGGAAGCTTTGTCCAGACCGGCTTGCATCTCTTGAGGCGGGTCGTTGTCGGGAAGTCCTTGATGACCTTGCCATCGAGCTCATAGCCGACGCAGACCGGGATCTCATCGAGGTAGCTCAGGCAGTCAAGCACTGTGAGCGCGACCTCTGTGCCGCCCTGCAGACGGACGCCGTAGCGGGACGCAACAGTGTCATAGAAGCCGACTCTTCTCGGACGGCCTGTGGTTGCGCCGTACTCGCCGCCGTCACCGCCGCGTCTTCTCAGCTCCTCCGCCTCATCGCCGAAGATCTCGGAGACGAACTCGCCTGCGCCGACTGCGCTTGAGTATGCCTTGGAGACAACGACGACACGGTTGATGTCATAGGGCGGGATACCTGCGCCGACTGCGCCGTAGCCTGCCAGTGTCGAGGAGGATGTGACCATCGGGTAAATGCCGTGGTCCGGATCCTTCATCGTGCCGAGCTGACCCTCAAGAAGAGCCGTCTTGCCGCCCTTCACGACATTTTCATAGAGATAAGAGGATGTGTCTCCGACATACGGAGCAAGCTCCTTCTTGTATCTCTCGAGCTCAGCCATGATATCATCTACCTTGAGCTCATCTGTGTGATACAGATACTTCAGCTCGATATTCTTCTTGAGAACGATGCCCTCCACCTTCTCGCGGAGCGCGTCCATATCCTCGAGCTCGCTGACCTGAATGCCGATCTTTGCGAACTTATCGGAATAGAACGGCGCGATGCCGGACTTCGTGGAGCCGAAGGACTTTCCTGCGAGACGGGCCTCCTCCAGAGAATCGAAGAGCACGTGGTAGCTCATGACGATCTGGCATCTGTCGGAGATCATCAGCTTCGGAGCCGGCACGCCCTTGGACTCGATATCCTTTAATTCGTTCACGACCTTGTCGACGCTGAGAGCCACGCCGTTGCCGATGATGTTCATGACCTCCGGATGGCACACGCCTGACGGCAGTGTGTGGAGCGCAAACTTGCCATACTTGTTCTTGATTGTGTGGCCCGCATTTGCGCCGCCCTGAAACCGGATAACAACATCCGCCTGAGACGCCAGGACATCGACAACCTTGCCTTTGCCTTCGTCTCCCCAGTTAGCTCCTACTACAGCTGTAACCATTCTGCACTCTCCTTTTCATTTACGAAAATGAAATGTAATTATCAGAGCCGGACAAAGCCGGCCCTCTTATCATACCGCATGCCTTGTGTGATCGGTAGTATAAATTTCAGATGAGACTGATCTCAGACCTCGATGTCCGCCTTGAAGCCGAGAACGTCCTTGTTCGCGACGAGCACCGGATTCACAACCTCCTCGAGGTACTTCGTGACCTGATACGGCGCGCGGCCGACATACTTCTTCGGGTCCATGGACTTCTCGAGGTCCTCGTAGGACAGATGGAACATCGGGTCCTCTGCGATGAGCTTCAGCAGCGGGTTGTCGCCGCCCTCTTCCTTGACGACCTTGCCGGCCTGCATGGACAGCTCGCGGATCCGCTCGTGAAGCTCCTGGCGGTCGCCGCCAGCCTTCGTCGCATCCATCATGATGTTCTCCGTCGCCATGAACGGAAGCTCTGCCATGAGATGCTTCGTGATGACCTTCGGGTAGACGACGAGGCCGTCCACGACATTGCACAGAAGGTCGAGGATGCCGTCGCACGCAAGGAAGCCCTCCGGAACGGACAGGCGCTTGTTTGCGGAGTCATCGAGAGTTCTCTCAAACCACTGGACAGACGATGTGATCGCCGGGTTCAGTGCGTCGCAGATAATGTATCTCGAAAGAGATGCGATTCGCTCCGAGCGCATCGGATTTCTCTTGTATGCCATCGCGGACGAGCCGATCTGTGTCTTCTCGAACGGCTCCTCAACCTCCTTTGCGTGCTGCAGCATACGGATGTCGTTCGTGAACTTCGTCGCGCTCGCGGCGATGCCGGCGAGGACGTTGAGGACACGTGTGTCGACCTTTCTCGAATAGGTCTGGCCGGACACCGGATAGCAGGACTCAAAGCCCATCTTTGCCGCGATCATCGGATCGAGCTTATCGCATTTCTCCTGATCGCCTCCGAAGAGCTCAAGGAACGATGCCTGTGTGCCCGTCGTGCCCTTGCAGCCGAGAAGCTTTAAGCTGCCGCGCACATAGTCGAGATCATCGAGGTCCATCATGAACTCGTTGATCCAGAGCGTCGCGCGCTTGCCGATCGTCGTCGGCTGTGCCGGCTGATAATGCGTGTAGGCAAGGCACGGAAGGTCCTTGTATTTGTCAGCGAACTTGGCGAGCTCTGCGATGACGTTGAGAAGCTTTGCGCGGACAAGGTCAAGCGCGTCGCGCATAAGAATGATGTCCGTGTTGTCGCCGACATAGCAGGAGGTCGCTCCGAGATGGATGATGCCCTTTGCCTTCGGGCACTGTACGCCGTACGCATAGACATGGGACATGACATCGTGACGGACCACCTTCTCGCGGGCCTCAGCGACATCATAATTGATGTTGTCCGCATTTGCCTTCATCTCGGCGATCTGCTCATCTGTAATAGGAAGTCCGAGTTCCTTCTCTGTCTCCGCAAGTGCGATCCAGAGCTTTCTCCAGGTGCGGAACTTTCTGTCCTGAGAAAAGATTTCCTGCATTTCACGGCTCGCGTAACGCTTGGAAAGCGGGCTCTCGTAACAATCATAGCTCATAGTCTCATTCCTCTTCTAGTACATTGTGAATATTGATATCCGGTGTCTTCATCGGATAGTTACCTGTAAAGCAGCCATTGCAGATGCCCAGCTTTCCTCCGATCAGGTCCGGAAGCCGGTCGATGCCAAGATAAGCGAGCGAATCCGCGCCGATAATCTGGCGAATCTCCTCAACAGAGCGGTTGTAGGCGATCAGCTGATGGCGCTCCGGCACGTCTGTGCCGAAGTAGCACGGCCACAGGAACGGCGGAGATGAAATCCGCATGTGGACCTCCTTCGCGCCCGCCTCACGGATCATAGAGACGATCCGGTCCGACGTCGTGCCGCGCACGATCGAGTCATCGACGAGCACGACCCGCTTGCCGCGGACCGCCTCCCTGAGGACATTCAGCTTGACCTGAACGCCCTTCTCGCGCTGGCTCTGCTTCGGGGAAATGAACGTCCGCCCGACATAGCTGTTCTTGTAAAATGCAGATCCGTACGGGATGCCGGACTCCATCGCAAAGCCGAGGGCAGCGGCGTTTCCGGACTGCGGAACGCCGCAGACGAGATCCGCATCGACCGGGGAATCCTGCGCGAGGAACCGCCCCGCCTTGATCCGGGCATTGTAGACGCTCACGCCGTCGATGTAGCTGTCTGTTCTGGCGAAATAGATATATTCAAAGATGCAGCGGCCTCTCTCCTTCTCGCTCTTATTGCAGCGGGACTTGTCGGAGAAGACGCCCTTTCTTGTGACCGTAACGATCTCGCCCGGCTCCACATCGCGGATGTAGGTCGCGCCGATGGTGTCGAGCGCGCACGTCTCAGACGCAAACACATACGCGTTGTCGCGCTTTCCGAGAACGAGCGGACGGAAGCCCCACGGGTCACGCATGCCGATCAGCTTTCTCGGGGACATGACAACCAGGGAGAACGCGCCCTTCAGCTTGTCAGCCGCGCGGCCGACCGCCTCCTCGACGCTGCCGCACTTCACGCGCTCACGCGCGATGTGATAGGCGATGACCTCCGTGTCGATGGTTGTCTGGAAAATACATCCGCTGACCTCGAGCTCATGGCGGAGCTCAAGCGCGTTGATCAGGTTGCCGTTGTGCGCGAGCGCGAGCGTGCCCTTCGCATAGTTCAGGACGAGGGGCTGTGCATTTTCGCGCGTCGAGGCACCGGCTGTCGAATACCGGACGTGGCCGACTGCAATGTTTCCCTTCAGGGATTCCAGCTGTTCCCGGCTGAAATTCTCATTGACAAGACCCATGCCCTTGATTGCCTTGACACGGCCCTTCGGACCACTTGTGTCGCTGACCGCGATGCCGCAGCTCTCCTGCCCGCGGTGCTGCAGCGCAAGGAGCCCATAGTAGACGGAAGATGCGACATCCTGACTCTCATCGAGATCATAGATGCCGAAAACGCCACATTCCTCATGTAAGTTGCTCATACGTTGTGTCGACCTTTCCAGTTTGGTATCGTTTGATGGTAGCCTCCGGAGGGCACCCGGTCAGATGCGCGGGCACGTCCGGACATGAAAGCCGCATATTCCGCGTCACTCTCCGATACCGGAAGCAGACACAGAACATGCGGCTTTATCATACACTATTCATTTTCAGTTGTAAATCGGGCAATCAGACAGAAATAAGCAGCTCAGTCCTCCTGCGTCCTGCTGTAATTACTCAGGAACTGCTTCGTCCGCTCCTCCTTCGGGTTGTCGATAACCTCTTTTGCGGGGCCCTGCTCGATAATCCGGCCGCCGTCCATGAAGATCGCCTGATCGGCCACGTCTCTTGCAAATGCCATCTCGTGCGTGACAATGATCATCGTCGTCTTCTTCTCGGCGAGCCCGCGGATGACGCGGAGGACCTCACCTGTGAGCTCCGGATCGAGCGCCGATGTCGGCTCGTCGAAGCACAGGATGTCCGGGGAGAGCGCGAGCGCACGCGCGATTGCGACACGCTGCTGCTGTCCTCCGGAGAGCTGGTGCGGATAGTTGTCCTTCCGGTTTGTGAGTCCCATCTGATCAAGAAGCTCGAGCGCGCGGCGGCGGATCGCCTCCTCATCGACTGCGCCCTTCTTCTTTGCGGCGAGCGTCGGCGCGAGCATGATATTTTCAAGCGCCGTGTACTGCGGGAACAGATTGAAGGACTGGAACACCATGCCGAAGTGAAGCCGCTTCTGACGGATCTCCTCCTCGGAGGGCTCGCGGCTGTCATTTCCGTCAAAGAGCACGTCGCCGCGGACCGTGATGGTCCCGGAGTCGGGCGTCTCGAGAAAATTCAGGCACCGGAGCAGCGTCGTCTTGCCGCTGCCCGACGAGCCGATGATGGAGATCGCCTGCCCCTCCTCCAGATTAAAGTTGATGTCCTTGAGGACGCTCGTCCTGCCGAAGCTCTTTTTGATATGTTTAACTTCCAGTAAAGCCATGATTTTTCCTCGTCACCTGAAATAGCTCAGTTTCTTCTCGATGTAATGGAACAGGAGCGTCAGGAGACCACTGAAGACCAGGTAGAAGAGACCTGTGTAGAACAGAGGCCAGATGATGCCGTCGCTCTTCATGAACGACTCGCCCGCCTTAATCAGCTCGAACACGGCGATAATCCGCGCGAGTGAGGTATCCTTGACGAGCGTGATGATTTCATTTGACATCGGCGGGATAATCCGCTTGATGACCTGGAGAAGAATAACCTTCCGGAAGATCTCATGGTTCGTCATGCCGAGAACCTTGCCGGCCTCGTACTGTCCCTGCGGAATCGACTGGATGCCGCCGCGGTAGATCTCGGAGAAGTAGCAGGCATAGTTGATGACAAATGCAACCAGCGCGGCGATATCACGTCCTCCGTTGCCCTGTCCCCAGACATTGTACCCGATAATGCCCGGGCCATAGTAGATGATCATGAGCTGCAGCATGAGCGGTGTGCCGCGGATGATCCAGATGATGAACTTCACCGGATAGCGGATGACCGCAAACCGGCTCATCGATCCGAAGCTGATGACCAGTCCGAGCGGAAGCGCGAAGACGAGTGTCAGCGCGAACAGCTGGACTGTTGAAAGAAAGCCCTTTAAGAGGGCGAGCGTAACCTCAGCAAACATGTATTATGACTCCGTTCCTGATTCAGAACCGTCCTGCGGGATCAGCGCGTCCTGAACGCCGTATTTTTCCGCGATCGTCTCCATCGTGCCGTCGCTGTAGAGCTTTGTGAATTCCTGGTTGATATAATCCGTGAGGTCAGAATTCTGGCGGCAGCCGACGCCGTATTTCTCCGTCGTGAGCTCGACCGTGTGCGTGAGGTCCGGATAGCTTGTGCCGTCTCCGACCATGGCGCCTGCCATCAGAAGGTCGATGATACTTGCGTCCGATGTGCCGGACTGGACCTCCATCAGCGTGTCCGCCTGCGATGAGAGGGATGTGTAATTAAGGTCATTGGCCTTGGCCGCCTTCTCACCGGCGGAGCCCTCCTCGACTGCGAACTTCAGGTTCTTCAGGCTGTCCACGTCCTTGTACTTGTCCGCGTCAGAGGACTTTACGACGACTACCTGCGCGTTGTTGCAGTAGGCTCTCGTGCAGTTCATCGACTTCGTGACCTCGTCCGTCAGCGTCATGCCGTTCCAGACGCAGTCGATGCTCTTGTTCTTGAGCTCGAGAATCTTGTTGTCCCAGTCAATCTCGACGAACTCGACATCTACGCCCAGGTCCTTTGCTACCTGTGTGGCCATGTCCGCGTCAAAGCCGATCCAGTTTCCATCCGAATCCTTGTAGTCCATCGGCTGGAAATCCGTGATGCCGACCGTGAGCTTTCCCTTCTTCTTGATGTAGCTGACATCGCTCGAGGACGAGCTGCCGCAGGCCGCCAGACCGCAGATCATGAGGCCTGCAAGGCACAGGCTGAGAATCTTCTTTCGCATATTCCTTCCTCCACAATCGCTTGATAGTTCACTGTGCTACTATAGTAGCATACTAAAGTGCCCGTAAAGCATACCATGGATGCAGGTCAAATTCAAGGGCGGGCTTCAGGTTCCCGCCTCTCTGTGATAGGCCTGCCGGAGCCCGGAAAGAAATGCCGACGTATCCTCCGGCAGCTTCACCTCCTCCGCATTTGCGGCCGCAAGCCTTGCCTCGATCTCATCCAGCATCTCCTGATCCGCGCCGAGAGCCCCCGCCTTCGCCTGGTATTTCGCGAGCGGCTTCGTGATCCGGACCGCCAGAAGATACGTCTCGAGGTCCGCCCTTGCGGCGCGCAGCTTATATGCCTTCTCAAATGAGCTGCACGCCTTCTCATACTCGAGCATCTGCATGGCCGCGACGCCGGAATTATGCCAGATCCCGGCCTTAAGCGCGCTGTCCCTGCTCCCGCACGCCTCCGAGGCCTGCAGGTAGACCTCCTCCGCCTTTCCGTAGCGGCGGTTCCTTGCGAGCGCGTCGGCCCTTCTCTTAAGCCGCTCCGGCACAGGTCTCGTCACCAGCGTCTCGACAGCCTGGCAGAACGCGCGGATCTCTCCCTCTGTCAGATAGCCGGATGCCTGAAAGAGCGGCAGCGCGAACGCGGCGATCCCCGCGTCCGTCTTCAGGGCCTGCTCCATGCCAAGGGCCGTCTTCGGAAGCGCGAGCTCCTCCGCGACCCATCTGGTGAGCGGAAGCCCCGCGAGCGTCCCGTCGATCAGCTCCGGATTCCGGTACATGAAATAGCACAGTTCCTCGACAGTCCAAACATTGACAGCCGTTGATTCGATAAAAAACGGATGCTCAGCCGCGCGCACGCGGCACAGACGATATCCGATCATGACTCCTCCCCGAGGGCGATTTTCAGCGTCCATATCTTGTGTGTTGCGGGAAACATCTCCCCGAAGCCGAGGTCCTCTGCCTTCACGACGCAGGTGTCCGCGTCCGTGCAGTAAGCCTTAAGGCGGATTCTTGTCGTCCGGTCAGGTCGCTTCGGCAGTCCGTCCAGAACGAGCCGCCAGGGCTTTCCTCCTTTTCCGTCCATCGGCACCGTCGTCATCATGATGTCGCTCCGTCCGTCAAGAATGAAATCGATGCATGTCTCCCTGTCAAACCAGTTTTCGCCGGCACTGACAAGCGGCATCCACTGCTGCTTGTCCCGGACAATGACGTCGAGTCCGACAGATGCGCGGAGCATATCGGGTCCGAGATAGACTCTTCCACGGATCATCGGCTCATCGGTCTTCTCGAGGGCCGTGTAGCACGCGCCGCGCACAAACAGATTGTCGCCGGCAAAGACGTGGCAGCCGTCCCGGCACATCAAATCCAGTGACTGCTTCGACCAGTCCCCGAAGCCCTCTCCCGTGATGAAGAGGCCGGAAAATGTCTGGTCCTCGAGCCATTTCGTGAGCGCCGCGGCAAAGGCCGCGTCCTTCTTCTTCACATCGGCCGGAATCCAGGTGTGCCCGATCTTCCTTGTCTTCACGGTAATCGGCCGTGTCTTTTTATTTTCCATGAGGCAGTGCATGGTCACTTCATTTTTCTCAAATTCAATGAGGCCGACCGTGCGGTTCCAGATCTCGGGTCTCTGCGAATAGGTGTAGTAAAAGAAGCTCTCCAGCCCGTCCTGAATAAAGATCTTCTCGGCTGCAAAGCCGATCTTACGGAGCGCCCTCTTCAGCGCGGCCGCAAGATTCGGCGTGAGGGACCGCACGGTGATGCAGATTCCCTGCGCAAGCTGCGCGGGGTCAGATACGCCGAGCATATCAAGCGCCCCGGATATGAACACCTGAAGGAGCTCCCAGCCCTCCATATAGGTGCCGTCCACCTCGAACCCGCTCCGCGAGGATATTCTGAGCAGGTTCTTCACAAGGCTGCCGCGGCCCTCAGAGGCGAAATGCTCCGCCTCATAGCCGATCATCCATTTTCCTTCCTCGCGCAGCCGCGTGAGCACCGTCGGAAACCGGTAGAGATTTGTTCCCGGCTTGACTGCGACGGAGACCGGATTCTTCGTCCGCCTGTCATAATAGGCCAGCTGCGACGTCTCTTCGCCCAGCTCAAGGCCGATCAGTAAATTCCGTATCTCGTTCAACTTTCATCCTCCAGTGTAAACAGCACGGACGCTGCGTGCCTTGCCTTCAGATAATCGCGCATGGTCTCCTTCAGATTGCCCGAAAGTCCCTGGCGCTCATCGTAGAGCATCTGGTTGATTCTCTGATAGCAGCTTCTTCCCTTGAAATCCATGAGCGGCGACGCGGCAGATTCCTCCTCCGTCCGCCTCGTCCGTCCGTTATGTGTAATCTCGATGTAATACGTGAGGACCTCTCCGTAGAACAGCGTGAATTCTCTGGAGAAGATGCCGCGGAAGCGGTGGCGGAGCGCCGCGCTCTTCCACTCTCCCTCGACCTTGTCGAGGCTTCCCGTGCCGATGCGGTAGCGCAGGATGACTGTGTCATCGGGGTTCGCCCGCGTCTCGACGATCACCTTGTCCTCCAGCTGGTACTGCGCCGGGAACGGGGCCGGAAGGTTCCGGAAGAAGCCGAGCCGCACGCCGCGCTTCTCACTCTCCTCCAGAATCTGGTCCGTCAGAATCTCCTGGTGCACGCTCAGTTTCTTCATTTCCGAATAGCGCCGAAGGAGCATGAGCTTCATCGCGAAGTCGACCGGCTCTCCCGCGTCGATCAAATCCTCGATGCAGCCGGCCGCGTACGCGTCGACCGGACCGTCCTTGAGGAGCTGCTCGTCCGCCGCCGTCTCAAGATACGCGCGGATGATTTTTTTACGTCCACCACGCTCCGCATAGGCGCGCAGCACCTTCGAGTCTGCAGGCAGGGACGTGTGCGTGAAGGCAGCCCGCGCGAGAATCTTTTCATCGAGCGGAAATGTATCCACGTAGAAGTCCTCCGCATGCTTGCGGAGCGTCAGCATGTCCTCCATGCTCCCCTCATAGTGCTCCGCGAGGTAAGACAGGATCTTCTCATCATATTTGTCGGCCCGGAAGACATAGGAGACAAGAAGCAGCAGCTCCTCGTCGTACCGTCCGTCACTCTCCTCGATCATCTGTGAGGCGACCCGGACCAGCATGTCCGCCGGGACCTTCTCGAATCCGCAGCGGACGAGCAGGTCATAGGCGTGCCGCACCTGTCCGACAGAAAGCAGCACGCTGATATATGCTGCCTTATCCGTCCGGACCCAGAGGTCCTCATCCTTCACCTTCTCCCCGAAGCCGGAGAACTCCGGATGGCCCGCGTAGAAGCCAAGAAGCTTCTTCCTCGCCTTCGTCCGGAAATCATCTGTAAATGCGTCTGATTCCGCTGCCGCGCGCCAGAACCGGACATTCTCCGTCGAAACGGGATCGGTTCTTCCGCTTCCGGCTGTCGCGTCCATGACGATGCCGACAGTATCCGGGAATTTCTTTCTGCAGCCCTCGATATAGGTGTCTCTGCTAAGAAGCGGCTCCGTGCTGTAGGCGACCGGTGTCCTCAGCCTCATGGATGAGGCCGTCTCAAAGAGGATCTGCGCGTCCTTCGTATAGCGGCGGATAAATGCCTGTCCGTGCTGCAGAGGATATCTCTCCTCCCTCCGAAGTCCGCTGTGAATAACGATCACGCTGTAAATCCCCGGCTCGTCCGTGTAGACGCGCTCTGTAAACAGCAAATTCGCAAGGTTCTCCCCGGCGCGTCCGTCCGGCACGTCATGGACAAACCAGCTGTAGAGCATCGCATAGTCCGTCCCGATCTTGCCCTTTTCCAGTGCAAGAAATGCAAACTGCTCCATCTGATCGCTGTACGTCCTGTACGTCTCCGGGTCCTCCCCGCGATGGCGCACAATACTTGCGTACACGAACGCCTTTCCGCTGTCGGAGAGCGTATTGTTGTACGCGAAATATTTCCGGACCGCGAGCGGAAGAAGTCCGCGGAAGCTCTCCGGAATCGTCTCGATATAGTATTCATACAGCCGGATAATGCGCAGGTTCTTCTCCACAGCCTCCGCGTACCAGCGGAAATACCGTCTGTCTCTCGGCTGTCCCTTCATCGCAAGGCGCACGATCGCCTCGAGGATGCTGTCCATCGGGAAGCTTTCATAGGACATGGCGAGAACACGGTATACATTTTCCGAATACGAGCGCAGGTTCTCCGACAGGTACGCTGTCCGGAGGGCAAGCTCCCGCGTCATGAGATTTCTTCTCGCGGCAAATACAAGGACCTGCTCCATGAGCGGCGTGAGGCGCGTAAGGCGCGCATCGTCCTCCCGAAGGAGCCGGAGCACCTCCGCGTACAGCATCGGGCTGCACGAGCCGTGCTCAAACAAAGTATCCGCCATAGTAAAGAGGCGCCGGCTGTTCCGTGCGAGATCCTCATCGGTCAGCATGCAGAGCTTCATGCAGACATAGCTCTCCTGCCTTCTTAAAAAGAGATCGCTGATTCTCTCCTGAAGCTCCTCCATGTCAGGCTTCTCCATGCCGGTCCTCGCAAGGAGATACCGGTAAGCGCCGCGGACCTCCGGTGACTCCGCGGACAGATCACGCCCGTCGAGGCTCTTTATGCAGGTGACAGCCTCGCGGCGGTTTCCCATAAGGTCATAGAGATACGCCTTGTACAGGCAGAGCGCTGTGCCATGTTCAGGCCCGAGCCCGGCATTCTCCTCGATCAGCGGAACCGATCTGTCCGCCAGCTCCTCCGCACTGACTAAGCCGCAGAGATAATCCGTATACAGCCTTGCAAGCTGCGCCGTATTTCTCCGGATCGTCGTGCGGCCGGAGCTGTACCCCTCCTCATGGGCAGATGCCGTCACGAGAAAGTCGGTCCGGTGGCCCCTGATGACAAGCGTAATTTTTCCGAAGCGCCGTCCGTCGCCAAGGCGCGGCTTTAAAATCCGGTACTCGAGCTCACAGGTCGAGCCGACAAAATCCTCCTCTGTGATGCGCCGTTTCGGCACCTCGAGGAAGTCCCCGGACACCTCGATGTCAATCACCACATGTCCCCAGGTATTGCGCTTGATGAGCAGGATGTCCTGCATGGATTCCGTGACCTGATAGAAATCCGCGCGCTCCCGGTCCATGCTGATTCTGACCATGGATTTAAGCCCTGAGGCCGTGAGAAATTCCTCCATCCGCTCCTCTGTGACCGGCGCCTCTGTGAGGCCGCGGCAGAGCGCATCCTCTGCCGCACCGTTCTCCGCTGCAAGGCGGGCGAACGGTCTGCTCCGGAATATACGGAATGCCTCCTGCGGGTCTCTCTCCGCAAGCTTTGCAAAGTCGCGCAGGCTCCGGACTCTTCCGGGAAGCATTTCCGACGGCTCCGCCATGATTCTGACACTGACCGGGACGGATACTTCTCCTCCGTCCGTCGCCAGTGTAATCTGTCCGCTGATCAGATCTCCGGCAGCAAGTCCCTCAACATCCACACCGAAGACGATCGGATACCCCTTCTCCGCGTTCACGAACCTCGTCAGCGCCGGAACGATCCGGGCCTGGTCCGAAAATATTTCACCGCGCACATGTCTGCCGTCCGTATTCTCGAGATGAAGCTCACTGCGGATATTTTCCCCTTCACGGGCTTGAAGATCGATTCTTTTTTCTAATACTGTGACCACGTTACGTTCCTTTCGGCTATACATACTGCGTTTAGAGTATCACAAATTGAAACCTGACGCAACGCAGGAAGCGGGAGGCCCCGAAGGGTCTCCCGCCTCCTGTACGTGTTTTATTTTGCGAGATCAAACAGCGAGATCTGGTTGGATTCCGGTATATCCTTGAGTATTCCGTACTCCTCCATCTCGTCAATGATGGACTTCGAGACATGCGCCCGCTCCCGCAGGTCGTCCTTCGAGAGGAACGGGCCCTTCTTCGCCTCTTCCTCCAGCGCGACCGCCTGCGTGTCGCCGAGTCCCGTGATCGAATTGAGGGCCGGCATAATCTTTCCGTCCACAATCTGGCAGCGCGTCGCCTGCGCCTTATAGAGATCGAGCGGCTCAAATTCGAAGCCGCGCGCGTACATCTCGCGGACGAGCCGCATGTCGTCGAGCTCCGCCACGTCCTTCGGCGACGGGTCCGGGTTCTTCTTGATCTCATCCGCGTAGTACTCGAGCTTCTCCCGCCCCTGGCACATGTGCTCGTAGTTGAACGTCTTGCACCGGATCGAGAAATACGCCGCGTAGTACGCCAGCGGATAGTTGATCTTATAGTAGGCGATGCGGAACGCGTTCATGACGTAGGCAGCCGCATGCGCCTTCGGGAACATGTACTTGATCTTCAGGCACGACTCGATGTACCAGTCCGCGACGCCGTGCTCGCGCATCTCCTTCTCCTGCTCCGGCGTGAGGCCGCGCCCCTTCCGGACCGACTCCATAATCTTAAAGGAGTGTTCCTTGTCAAGCCCCTTGTTGATCAGCTCGAGCATGATATCGTCGCGGCAGCAGATCGAGGTCGGCAGCGTACAGTAGCCCTTCTCGATGTAGTACTGCGCGTTATTCAGCCACACATCCGTGCCGTGTGAGAGACCGGAAATGCGGATCAGCTCGGAGAACGTCTTCGGCTTCGTCTGCTTCAGCATGCCGATGACAAAGTTGGTACCGAATTCCGGGACGCCGAGTGTCCCGAGCTCACAGCCGTCGATGTCCTCCGGCTTGATGCCGAGTGCCTCCGTCCCTGAAAAAAGGGACAGAACGCCCTTGTCGTCGAGCGGGACCTTATGCGGGTCCGTCCCTGTCAGGTCCTGCAGCATACGAATGATGGTCGGATCATCGTGTCCGAGAATATCGAGCTTCAGAAGGTTCGTGTCGATCGAGTGATAGTCAAAATGCGTCGTGATGAACGGCGAATTCACATCGTTGGCCGGGTGCTGCACCGGCGTGAACCAGTTGATGTCCATACCCTTCGGAAGAACGATGACGCCTCCCGGGTGCTGACCGGTCGTCCTCCGCACGCCGACACAGCCGGCGGAGAGCCGCTCGAGCTCACAGCGCTTTTTCGTGATGCCCTTGTCCTCGAAGTAATGCATGGCGTAGCCGTAGGCCGTCTTGTCCGCGACCGTTCCGATCGTCCCCGCCTTGAAGGTCTGCCCCTTGCCGAAGATGACCTCGACATAGTTCTGCGCGATGTTCTGCTCATCACCCGAGAAATTCAGATCGATATCCGGCTCCTTATTTCCCGCAAAGCCCAGGAACGTCTCGAACGGGATGTCAAAGCCGTCCTTGTAGAGAGGCTGTCCGCATTTCGGGCAGAGCTTGTCCGGCATATCGCAGCCGCAGCGCCCGTCGAGGTGCGCGGAATTCGTCTCCTCCGAATCAAACTCACTGTAGAGGCAGTCCGGGTTTAAACACCGGTAGTGCGGCTTCAGCGGGTTTACCTCCGTGATGTCCGCCATCGTCGCGACAAATGAAGACCCGACTGAGCCCCGCGAGCCGACCAGGTACCCATCGTCGTTCGACTTCTTGACGAGCTTCTGCGCGATGATGTACATGACCGCGTAGCCGTTCTTGATGATCGACGAGAGCTCACGCTCGAGCCGCTCGCTCACAATTTTCGGCAAATCCTTGCCGTACCAGCGGTGCGCCTTCGCGTAGCACATGTTCTGGAGGTCCTCCTCCGCGTGCGGAATCGACGGCGGGCACTTGTACGGGTAGATCGGGGAGATCTTCTCGATCATGTCCGCGATCTTATTCGTGTTGGTGA
Source organism: uncultured Eubacteriales bacterium (assembly GCA_900315305.1). Taxonomy (GTDB): domain Bacteria; phylum Bacillota; class Clostridia; order Lachnospirales; family Lachnospiraceae; genus Chordicoccus. Next base: position 20,023 of record OMYS01000013.1, on the reverse strand, counting down.
CGACGACCTCCCTGCATTTTTCTTCGCCGAGATAGGAGAAGCACTCCAGCATCTCCTCCGTCGTCCGCAGGTAGAGCGGCGGCTGTCCGCCCTCATCCTTGTAGCCGTGGCCGGCCTGAATAATCGCCCGGTAGATCCAGTCCTCCGGGTTCAGGAAATGAACGTCGCACGTCGCGCAGACCAGCTTTCCGAACTGGTCTCCGAGCTCGCAGATCCTGCGGTTGATGTTCCGCAGGTCCTCGACGGAGTGAATGCCGCTCTTCGGGTCCTTCAGCAGGTAATTATTGTTCTCCGTCGGCTGAATCTCGAGATAATCATAAAATGAGATAATCCGCGCGATCTCTGCGTCCGACCTGCCGTTTAGGATCGCCTGATAGAGCTCTCCCGCCGAGCAGGCCGAGCCGAACACAAGCCCCTCGCGGTGCTTCATCAGAACGCTCCGCGGAATCAGCGGCCGGCGCTTGAAGTACTGAAGGTGCGAGATCGACACCAGCGTGTAGAGGTTCCTCCGGCCGATCTCATTTTTCGCAAGAAGAATGATGTGGTAGTACTTCAGGTTCCGGATCCGATCCGCGGACACATTGCCCTTCGCGTTCAGCGCGGCAAATGTACTGATCCCCTCCTTCTCCATGAGGTCCAGCATTTTCAGATAGACGAACGCCATGGCCTGGGCGCGCGGAAAGGCGCGCATCTCATCCGTGCACGGCACCTTCAGGTGCTTCACGAGCGTGCGGAACCGGATTCTGCCGAGGTCCGGAATGAGGTACCTCGCCACGGACGGAATATCAAGGACCGTCCGCTCCGGCCAGGGGATATCGTATTTCCTGCAGCCGGCCATCAGGAAGTTCATTTCCATGTCGGCGTCGTACGCGGCGACCGGAAGGTCCCCGATGAAGTCCATGAGCTGCCGGAGCGCCGTCTCAAGATCCGGGGAGCTTGAGACGAGCGAGTCGCCGATCCCGACCTCCTGCTCGATTGAGAACGGAATCGGGCGGCCCGGATTCACGAGCGTCGTAAACTCCTCCGTCAGCTTTCCGTCCTCGATCTTCTGCGCGCCGATCTCGATGATGTCGTGCACGAGCGGGCTCTGGCCCGTCGTGACCGTCGACAGGACGACGATCGGGTCCGTCACCTGCCCGATGAGCGGGCCGCTGACGAGGTTTTTCATGTCGTCGACCATGTAGCCTTCCATGCCGTAGATGATCTTGAGGTCCGCGTCCTTCGGGATGCCCTTCTTGCCGCCGAAGGTCTTGTACGCCTCCGGGAAGGCCTGCACGACGCCGTGATCGGTGATCGCGAGGGACTTCATGCCCCAGCGGTACGCCTGCTTCACAATATCTGACGCCGCCGACACCGCGTCCATATCGGACATCTGCGTGTGGCAGTGCAGCTCGACGCGCTTCACGGCCTCGTTGTCGTCTCTCACCTTCCGGAAGGACGGAATCTTCTTGATGCCGTAGACGCTCTTGATCATGAGCTCCTTGTCGAACGGATCAAAGTCCATGAGGCCGCGGATCATAAAGCAGGCCCCGTTCTTAAATGTGGAGTGGTAAGCGTCCGCCTCCTCCTTGTCGTACCAGAGCTTGAAGCGGATCGAGTCCGTGAAGTCCGTGACGGACACCGTGAAAATGACACGCCCGCTCCTCGTCTCGCGCTCGTCTGTCGCGAAAACCTCGCCGCGCACGGTGATCTCCCTCGAGTCGTTGCCGAGCGACTCCATCAGCTCCGGCTCCGTGTCGAAGTTCTTGCCGTAGATGACCGTCGGGTCGTTCGTGAGCGTATAGCGCTTCCGTCCGCCGTACGTCTTCTCCTCCTTCGAGGTCGGAAGCTTTTCCTCCTCCTCGGGCTTTGCGGCGCGGGCCGCGTTGTGCCGGATGACCGCCTCTACCTTCTCGCGGATGCGCTCATCGTCCTCGTTGTCTCCCTCCGGCTTCACAGGCTCGACAAATTCGCTCGTGACCTCGGAATCGTCGAAGCCGGCCCGATCCGCAAAGACCTTCTCGATATAGTCCGTGAGGCGGTCCGCATTTTTCTCAGAGACAAAATTATCCTCGACGCGGCAGTGAATCTCATTTGCGTCGCGCCGGAAATCGATATCCGTATGTATAAAGGTCTGATAGAGAAGCGGATCGACGCGCTTCAGCTCGTAGAGCATACTGCTCCTGTAGACCTTGTAGAAGTTCGCCGGCGTATAGGAGCCGGACAGGCGGAAGCGCTCGATGATCTTCACTTCCATGCGGTTGCCGGCAAAAAACTGGTCCTCGATCGCGCGCTCAATCGTCTCGATATTCTTCTTCTTGATCCAGTTCTGCGAGACGATATAGACGCGGAGCAGGGTGTGCCTGTGATTGACAGCGACCTTCTCGACCTTGACATATGCGAGCAGATCCAGGATGCTCTTCTCGAGCCTGAGTCCCGGAAATGCCTCAAGAAAATTCTTCGGTTCCAATGTACTCCTTTACTTCCAGTTCAGCAGCTCCTCGCGGAGTGCGCCGAGGATCTGGTCCTCCGGCACCTTCCGCAGAATCTCGCCGTGCCTGATAATAAGACCGACGCCCTTTCCGCCCGCGACACCGATGTCGGCCTCACGCGCCTCGCCCGGGCCGTTCACCACGCAGCCCATGACTGCGACCTTGATATTGAGCGGAATGTCCTGCACCATCTTCTCCACCTCATTGGCGAGGTCGATGAGATCAATGTCCGTACGCCCGCATGTCGGGCAGGACACGACCTCGACGCCGCCGCTCCGAAGACCCAGGGTCTTTAAAATGAGCTTCGCGGACCGCACCTCCTCGAGCGGGCTTCCCGTCAGAGAGACGCGGATCGTGTCCCCGATCCCCTCGTTCAGGATGATGCCGAGCCCAACGGACGACTTGATGTTGCCCGAGTAGACGGTCCCGGCCTCCGTGATGCCGACATGGAGCGGGTACGGCGTCTTCCCGGCGATCAGCTCGTGGGCCTTCACGCACATCATGACGTCCGAGGACTTGATGCTGATGACAATATTGTCATAGTCGAAGTCCTCGATCATGCGCACCTTATCGAGCGCGCTCTCAACGAGTCCCTCGGCCGTGACATGGCCGTATTTCTCAATGATATCCTTCTCAAGTGACCCGGAGTTCACGCCGACGCGGATCGGGATCTCTCTCTCCTTCGCGCACTCGACGACCTTCCGGATGTTCTCCGGTCCGCCGATATTGCCCGGATTGATGCGGATCTTATCGGCCCCGTTCTTCATGGCCTCGATCGCCATCCGGTAATCAAAATGAATATCCGCCACGAGCGGGATGTGGATCTGCTTCTTGATCTCCCGGATCGCGGCCGCCGCCTCCGGATTCGGCACCGTGCAGCGAATGATGTCGCAGCCTGCATTTTCAAGTGCGAGGATCTGATCCACTGTCGCCTGCACATCCTCCGTCTTCGTATTGGTCATCGACTGAATGGCGATCGGGCTTCCGCCGCCGATCGTCTTCGAGCCGATTCTTATTTTCTTTGTGTGGTCTCTGAATGCCATGGATACCTCCGATCCTGATGCCCGGCAGAAGATCGCTCTTCTCCGGAGCCTGCTTACACTTCCTCCGGTCTCTTCCGTCTGTACATGTCAAAGGTGTACACGAGATCAAAGTAGGTTCCCTCCTCGCTTCGTCTCACAAGCTCCCACTCGGGGTCCTCGTCAAGATTCGGGAAGCATGTGTCCGCGTCGTAGGCGAAATCAATTCTCGTCACATAGGCCTTGTCGATATACGGAAGCATATCGCGGTAAATGCTTCCACCTCCGATGCAGAAGACGTCATCCGGGTCATACTTCGAGGCGATCTCCACGGCCTCCTCGATGCTGTGGACGACCGTTGCGCCCTCCACCGTGTAATCCGGATTTCCGGAAATGACGATATTGATCCGGCCGTTCAGCGGCTTCTTTTTCGGGAAAGACTCCAGCGTCTTTCTTCCCATGATCACGACCTTGCCCATCGTCATCTGCTTGAAATACTGCATGTCCTGGGGAATGCTGACAAGAAGCTTTCCGTTCATGCCGATATTCCAGTTTGCGTCTGCCGCTACAATACAATTCATTCTATGTCCTCCTGGTCCTGTATACTATTCAGTTGATTTGGGTGATAAAAGTGATTACGCGCGGCTTCGCTGCTACGCAGCTCCCACCGCGCTCCCCGCCATTCGCAATCCGTGGGGCCCCCGCCCCACTACTTGCTCATGACGGTGCGTGTCATAAAGTCTTTCCCCCACTGGCAAGCAAGCTTGCCGTGGGCTCAGACTTTTGACACTGTAATCATCATATGGCAATCGGGATGCCCGTCACCTGCGGCCCGTGCTGGTAGTCGCTGACAATGAGGTCGTCCGTCGTGAAGTCATAGAAGTCCTTCACATCCGGATTCAGACTGACATGCGGCGCCGGGTACGTCGGCCGGGAAATGAGCTCCTCGATGATCGGCACATGTCTGTCATAGATATGCGCGTCCGCAATCACGTGGACGAGCTGCCCCGGAATCATCCCGGAGACCTGCGCGATCATCATGAGCAGGATCGCGTACTGGCAGACATTCCAGTTGTTGGCCGCGAGCACGTCCTGCGAGCGCTGATTGAGAATCATGTTCAGCGTGAGCTTCTCATCGCCCGGATGCTGGGTCACATTGAAGGTCACCGACCACGCGCAGGGATAGAGCCCCATCTCCGAGAGGTCGTGGTGATTATAGAGAGAGGTCACGATGCGGCGGCTGAACGGCTCGTTCTTAAGCTCCCACAGCACGCGGTCCGTCTGGTCAAACATGCCCTCGCGGTACTTGTGCTTCACGCCCATCTGATAGCCGTACGCCTTGCCGATTGAGCCGTTCTCATCCGCCCATTCGTCCCAGATGTGCGGCTTTAAGTCGTGGATATTATTCGACTTCCGCTGCCAGACCCACAGGATCTCGTCCATACAGCTCTTCAGCGCGGTCCTCCTTAAGGTGATCGCCGGAAATTCCTTCCGCAGATCGTAGCGGTTCACAACGCCGAACTGCTTGATCGTATACGCCGACGTCCCATCCTCCCAGTGAGGGCGGACCTTCTCTCCCTCCGTGCTCGTCCCGTTGTCCAGGATGTCCCTGCACATGGAAATGAAAATCTCGTCTGCCTGACTCATGTTCTCTCCTTGTCAAGTACTGCCACATTTTCCGGCGCCCTGCGCGGCCGGTCCATGTGGCAGCTTCTTCAGTGTTTTCTATCATATCATTTTGTAACGATTCAGCACCCCAGACTCGGAACGCTTCGCGTTCCTCGTTGTGGGCAGACAGAGCGGCTTCGCCGCTTGTCCGCCCCTTGGAAAACGTCTGAAACCGTCCGGCGAGCAAGCTCTCCGATCGGATTTCATCAGTTTTCCAAGGGGTGCTGATAATTTTATGTAAAGTCCCGGTTTGCGGACTCCTCGGCACCGATCTCTCGTGCGGTGTCGACAGCCTCTTCCTCAGCCGTGGCCTCCTCAGCCTCCTCGCAGACCTCTTCCTCGTCCTCAGGGACCTTCGGAAGACGTCCGTAGAGATCCGTCAGCTCATAGATGCTCTTTGCGAGCTCGCGGGACAGGAAGTTCGGCTTCAGCCGCCACTGCCAGTTGCCGTCTCCGGCGCCCGGGCAGTTCATGCGGGCTTCATTTCCCAGAACGAGGTAATCCTGAATCGGCACGATGCAGGTATCCGCGACGGAGCGGTACGCCTCACGGATGAAGTCCCAGGTGAAGCGGCCGTAGTCCGTATTGACCGAATTGATGTAGCGGCGCGCGTAATCTCTGTCGTGGTTGCTGATCGACTCGATCCAGCCGCGCGTCGTCATGTTGTCATGCGTGCCCGTATAGACGACACAGTTCCGCTCGTGCTTGTACGGGAGATAGTCGCTGCTCTCGCTCTCGTCAAATGCAAACTGCAGGACCTTCATGCCCGGGAAACCCGAGTCAGCGAGAAGCTGGCGGACGGTCGGCGTGATATAGCCGAGGTCCTCGGCGATAATCTCGACATCGCCGAGCTCCTCGCGGAGCTTATTGAAGAGGTCCATGCCCGGACCCGGCTCCCATGTGCCGTTCTCGGCCGTCTCATCGCCGTACGGAATCGCGTAGTATTCGTCGAAGCCGCGGAAGTGGTCGATGCGGATCACATCGTAGAACTCGTAGCAGCGGCCGATCCGCTGGATCCACCATTTGTAGCCCTTATGCTTCATGTAAGTCCAGTCATAAATCGGGTTGCCCCACAGCTGGCCTGTCGCCGAAAATGCGTCCGGCGGGCAGCCCGCGACCTCCGTCGGGACATTTTCCTCATCGAACTTGAACATCTCCGGATGTGCCCATGTGTCCGCGCTGTCGAACGCGACATAGAACGGGATATCGCCGATGATCTTGATGCCGTTCTTCTCCGCGTATGCGTGGACCTTCTTCCACTGCTTCATGAACTCATACTGCTGGAAGCGGAAGAACTCGACCGTGTCGTTGATAATCTCACTGATGATGGCGATCGCCTTGCGGTCGCGGTTTCTGTACTCAAGGTCCCACTCGCTCCACGGCTTGCCGTCATTCTGCTCCTTGAGCGCCATGAACAGGCAGTAGTCCTCGAGCCAGTAGCTGTTCTCCTTGAGAAATGCCTGGTAGTCGGCATCCTTGTCCGCCGTTCCTCTGAACCGCTCGAATGCGACCTTCAGGATCTTGAAGCGTCCCTCGTACACAGCGCCGTAATCGACCTTCTCGACATCACTGCCCCAGTAGATCGAGGACACCTCCTGCTCTGTCAGAAGGCCGTCCTCGATCAGCCCGTCGAGACTGATGAAGTACGGATTTCCGGCAAATGTAGAAAAGCTCTGATAGGGCGAATTTCCGAAGCCCGTCGGTCCGAACGGAAGCACCTGCCAGTAGCTCTGGCCGGCCTCCTTCAGAAAATCTATAAATTCAAATGCTTCCTTCGAAAAGCTTCCGATCCCGAACCTGGACGGAAGTGAAGAAATTGGAAGAAGTATACCGCTTTCTCTCATACGTTTGTTTTGCCCCCTGCCATGAAAATAAACATATACAGATGTATTTTACCACGAATAAAAATAAAAGAGAAGCGCAGAAGGTATGCGCTTCTCTTTTAAATCTTTTATGCCTCAGGACTCCTCATGTTCCTTCTTCTCGTCCTTGTGCTCCTCCTTGTGGAAGGGATGCTTCTCTCTTGACGGAAGCTTCATGCCGAGCGCCTCGCGGACCACATCCTTCACGGTCGCGACCGGCACAATCTCAAGCTGGGACTTCGTCTCCTCCGGGACGTCCTCAAGGTCACGGACATTGTCCTTCGGAATGAGGACCTTCCTGATGCCCGCGCGCGTCGCCGCCATCAGCTTCTCCGGAAGTCCTCCGATCGGAAGCACGGCCCCGCGCAGGGAAATCTCTCCGGTCATCGCCAGATACGGGCTGACCGGAATGCCTGTGACAAGCGATGTGACCGCCGTGAACATCGTGATGCCCGCGCTCGGCCCGTCCTTCGGGACGGCTCCCTCAGGGATGTGGATGTGAATATCGCGCTCCGCGAAATTCAGGTCCTCGTCGATGAAGGTGCTCTTCACAAGGCTGACCGCCGTCTCTGCGGACTCCTTCATGACATCGCCGATCTGGCCTGTCAGACGGATCTGCCCCGTTCCCTTCATGGCGACGGACTCAATGAACAGGATCTCGCCTCCGGCCTGCGTCCAGGCAAGGCCTGTGACAACTCCCGGCGGGTTGTTCTTCAGTACCCGGTCATGGAAGACTTTCTTTCTCCCGAGGAAGGTCTCGATGTTCTTCTCACGGACAACGATCGGACGGACGACAGGCACCTTTGCCTCTTTGCTGTCCTTCCCGTTCTTATCCTTGGTATCCTCTCCGCCGGCTTCCGTATTCGTTTCGCCCGGTACGGTATTCGCACTGCCATTTTCAGCAGCTTCCTCCGCCGATACTGCGCCGTTCTCCGCCGCAGCATCGACCTGCGCCGGAACTGCATTTTTCTTTTCCGGAAGCGCCGCAGGTGTCTCCTCGCCCTCAACGAGCATGACGGCCGCCTTCCGGCATACCGTGAGCAGCTGCTTCTTCAGACCGCGGACACCGGCCTCCATCGTGTAATCCTCGATGATCTTCCGGAGCGCGCCGTCCGTGAAGCGGATGTCCTTTCTGGTGAGGCCCGTCTCCTCGAGCGCCTGCGGAACAAGGTGCTCCTTTGCGATATGGAAATGCTCTGTCGGCGTGTAGCCCGGCAGCTCAATAATCTCCATGCGGTCGAGCAGCGGCTGCGGAATCGTGTCCCACGTGTTCGCCGTGCAAATGAAGAAGACATGGGAGAGGTCATACGGGAGATCGACGTAGTGGTCCTCGAACGTCGTATTCTGCTCAGGATCAAGGACCTCAAGCAGAGCCGCCGACGGATCGCCGTCGAAGCTTGCCTTGATCTTGTCGACCTCATCGAGCACCATGACCGGGTTCATGGACCCGCACCGCTTGATACCGGTCATAATTCTGCCGGCCATCGCGCCGATATAGGTTCTTCTATGGCCGCGGATCTCCGCCTCATCCCGGATGCCTCCGAGAGAAATGCGGACATACTTCCGGCCGAGCGCCTCGGCGACCGACTTGCCCATCGACGTCTTGCCCGTGCCCGGTGCGCCGACAAGCAGAAGGATTGTTCCCTTTGCGCTGCCCTTTTGTCCTTCCTTCTCGCTCTTTTCTTCATTCAGCGCCATGACCGCGAGATGCTGGAGAATTCTCTCCTTGACCTTATCGAGACCATAGTGGTCTCTGTCCATGATCCGTCTCGCCTTCTTCAGGTCGATCTTCTCCGTCGGATCCGGCTGCCATTTCAGTGACGTCACAAAGTCAAGATAGTCGTAGAGCGAGTTGTACTCCGGCCCGTTCGACGGCTCCTGGTTGAACCTCCGAAGGACCCGCTCGACCTCCTTCCGGATATTGTCGGGCATACCCGCTCTCTCGATTCTCTTTTCAAATGAATTTTCATCCTGCGTCTTGTCGGGCTCGATCTCCTCCAGCTGCTTCTCGAGCAGAGCGATCTGCTTGTGAATAGCCGCCTTCTTGTAGGAGATCCCCTCCGGGTCATCGGCATTGGCCAGATCGACCTGCATGTCGATCGTCCCCTTGAAGCGCATCAGTGCCTCGTGGACCAGGAGCCCGCGCTCCTTGTAGGAGTTGGTCGCAAGCAGCGCATACTTCTCCTCCGGCGTCATGTCGAAGAACTGGCAGAACACAGCCGCGTACTCATTGACCGACTTGATGCTCTTTAAGTACTCGATCGCGTATCCGCCGCCGCGGATCTGTGAGGCAACCTCGGTCGTGACGGTGCGGAGATTCTCGAGGAGCTTCTTCTCTCCCTCGTAGGTGATATCGACGACCTCATCGACCGGCTCCCACTCACAAGTGATCACATCGCCCGTGAGATCGAGAGACGTAACCTTTGCCTTCTCCTTCGTCTGCGCGTGAAGAATAATCCCGGCCGGTCCCTCCGTCACTTCCATCACATCGGCATAGACGCCGATCGGGTAGAAGTCGGATTCCTTCATGTTTTCTCTTTCTACTTCCTGCTTCATAGGAAGAAGGACAGCCTTGCCGCCGTCCTCCCTGGCCCGCGCCTTCTCCTCGTCGCTCAGGCCGTCAATATTCAATCTGTACTCAACATCCGGAAGCAGTACGGTGTTGTACAGGGCAATTACCAGCGTAGAACTCATATATAAGCCTCCATCCGGCGGGCCGGCAGCCTGACGCTGCCTGGGCCCGTCCCGGGTTTGTTGGCACTCGTAAGTATTGAGTGCTAATCTATGGATGAAATCATATCATATCTGTGTATTTTGTCAAGCTGTCAGCGCAAATAGTCGTCGTTTATCTGACGCCGTTCCAGCAGATGCCCTCGTACTTCCAGCCGAGCGTCACAAGCCAGTCGCGTTCCTCCCCGGACGTCGTATAGTGGTGCGCGCCCGCTCCCGTGCAGTTCGGATTATAGAGGCGGTAGACCGGGACGCCGGAGCTGTCCGCGCTCTGCCAGCCGACGCCCTCGTACCGCCAGCCCTTCGTCACAAGCCAGTCGCGCTCCTCGGCAGAATTCGTATAGTGATGGTCACCCGCGTTCGGGTTGTACATCCGGTAGACCGGACGGTTTCCGCTCTTCGGGGCCTTCCAGCCGATGCCCTCATACCGCCAGCCGAGCGTCACGAGATGGTCCCGTTCTCCCTGATTTGCCGTATAGAAATGCTCACCGCTGTTCGGATTATAGAGCCGGTACATATCGACGCTCTGCACAGTCTCCGAGCCCGTATCATCCGCGTTCGCGTAGGCCTTGATGCAGTTGTTGCCGAGCATATTGACATAGGTCATGCCCATGTACGTCTCATTGTACTGCTCCGAGTAGTTGTCGATCCACGTGCTGCCGCCGTCCGCGCTCCGGTAGGACTCGCCCGCCGCATCGGTGATTGTGCGGGCAAGCGTCGTGCTGAGCGTGCTGTTGCCGAACATATCGATCCGGCTCTTCTGCTCACAGAAGGCGATGAGATTTCCGTTGCTGTCTGTAACGGACGCGATGACCGAGAAATTTTCTCCCGCACTTAAAGAGATCTCCTGCCCCAGAGGGATCGTGTAGAAGCCCATGTAGGTCTCGCTTCCTGAGACGCTCGCGGCCTCCGTTCCCGACATCGGGCTGCCCGCCGTGACGCCGGTCCGCACGGAGACTGTATAGCTGCCGCCGGCCGGGACATAGATGCCGACGCGGTCAAGCTTCTCATTTTCCGAGGCAGTGAAGATATTCGCCGCCATAAAGCCGGGGACCGTCGTGTTATAGCCAAGTCCGTCGTAGGAGTGCAGGATCGTATCCTCATGGATCCCGTCGAGCTCCTTCTCGTAGTGAACGGCGTAAATATTGCAGAGCGACGCGTCATAGTAGGAAATCCAGTCGAGACCGTTCTCCCCTCGCCCTATGCCGTAGGAATTCATCAGAAGAAAGGCGCCGGGCTTTGAGGCGCCCGTCACCTTCGAGTCGTCCCAGCCGATGATGGCCTCCTCATGATTCGGCACGGCATACGTCGATGTGAAATAGGAGGACGTGTCCGCCGAATAGGCCTTGTTCGAGAGATCCGCAATGAGCGATCCGGAGGAGACAATCTCCTCCTTCATTTCCTCAACAAGCGCCGCGAGGCCCGCCGAATCGCCCGCATACTCGGTCCCGGAATCGGGCGAGTACACATAGGGGTTCTTCAGCTGCTCATAGCCGGTGAGGTGCGTGAGTGAGGACGTGAGGTCGTCTGACCCGAGCGTCAGCGCACTCGTCGTCTCATAGACAGACGACGAAGCGGGGCCGTACCAGCGGAGAAGCGTCGAGATCGCGACAAGCGCATTTCCGCCCAGGGAATACCAGGTCTTTCCGGGCGTTCCGACCGTCCAGGTCTCATCGCCCCCGTGATAGGCCGCGTAGCCGAGATGGCCCGGGGAGTACAGATTGGAGGTGTCCGAAATCGTCCCGTCAAGCAGGCGGTTTGTCTCTGAGGAATCGACCGTCGCATACGACCAGCACAGGTCGAGTGCCCCCTGGGAAATGACCTGCGGAATCTGCGCCGGACGGTATGAGGACGCGAGCGTCTGATCGGCCGTGATCGCGGCATAGGCGTCGGCCTCATACTGCTCCTCCGAGACCGCGCCGACGAGGCCGTCCGTATGCACAGACTCCGTCAGAGGCTGATCGAGGAGGGCCTCATTTCCCGAATAATTGATGAGGCCGTCCTCACTCTCGCCATATTCAATATGGGTCATTTCGGCCGACGCATCATCCGCATGCGCCGGATATGCCAGAAGTCCCGCCACGGCAAGGGCCGTGAGCACCAAATCGATCCACTTTCTCTTCATATCCTGTCCTCCGTTTCACACCGCTGCTGCCTGCACGCTGGCGCTCATGACTCCTCCCGTTTTCAGTTCTGCAGCGTCTTTGCCGTTTTTCTCAATCTTTTTATGAGGAACGGCGTCTCGAACGCCGTCATCGCAATCCAGCCCAGTGTGTATGACCACGGGACCGCAAGAAAGCCCATGTCCCAAAACAAAATCATCGGAACCTCGCTCGCGACACGGACGCCCATATTGATGATGCTTGAGTAGAGCGTGACCTTGAGGTCACCCGTCCCGCGGAAATATCCCTGAATTCCGTTTGTAATTGCGGGCAGGGGATACATGAACGCGATGAGTCTCAAGTACCTTGTTCCCTCGCGCAGCACCTCGGGGTCCGTCGAGAAGAGGTGCATCAGCGGCCCCGCCGCAAAATACGTGATAAAACCGATCGCCACGCCGTAGACGAGCTCGATGTACATGCCGAGACGGAACGCCCCGCGGACGCGCCCTTCATTTCCCGCGCCCTCGTTCTGCGCCATGACCGACGTCATCGCGTGGGCGATGTTCTGCTGCGGGATCGTCGCGAAGTCATCGAAGCGGTTCGTCGCGTTGAAGGCCGCCGTCGCATCGACACCGAGCGTATTGACAATCGTCTGCGTGCCGAGCTTTCCGAGCTGGACCGTGCTCTGCTGCATCGCGCTGACAAAGCCGTACGACACGGTCTTCTTAAGGAGCGACGCATCAAAGACAAGCCATCCTCTCCCGAGCCTCAGCTCCGGAATTTTCGCCCGGATGTAGAGGAGACAGGCGGCCGCGCTCAGCGCCTCGCAGAGAACCGTGCTCACTGCCGCGCCCCCGATGCCCATGCCGAGGACAACGACGAAGAAGAGGTCGCCCGCGATATTAAGGCCCGCGCTCATGCCGAGGAAAATGAGAGGCGACGCGCTGTCGCCCATCGCGCGCAGCATGCTCGCGAGATAGTTATACACAAAGCTGAACACAAGCCCCAGCAGGATAATCCGCAGGTAGGTCGTGCCCTCCGCGATAATGGAATGCTCGACCTGGAGCAGGACAAGGAGCGGGCGCGCAAAGATCATCATGAGCGCCGCGACGCCCACGGAAAATGCACACCCCGCGATCATGCCCGTGCTGACCTGGCGCCTCAGCTCATCCGTCTTCCGCGCGCCGTAGAGCGTGCCGACGAGGATGCCCGCGCCAAGGCAGATGCCATTTGTAAAAAGCAGCACAAGTGTCACGAGCGGATTTGTCGTGCCGACCGCCGCGAGGGCCGTCTTGCCGACAAACCGCCCGACAATCATGCTGTCGGCTGCATTGTAGGTAAGCTGAAGGAGCGTTCCCAAAACCAGCGGAATCGTAAAGAAAATCAGTTCCTTGAGGAGCGGTCCCCGTGTCATATCTTTCGTCATGCCATCATTCTACCATAAAGGCAACTATTCAGCACCCCCTGTCCGAGGGTGTCAGGTTCCGAGGGTGTCAGGTTCCGATTAAAAAATCATAAACATTCGTCCCGATTTATTTATAGAATTTTTATGGGAACCTGGCACCCGGTATGTGGTGCTGAATAATTAAAAAACGCGTGCTACAATATAAGAAAAAGGCGCCGGCAGCGGCGCGCACGGAAGGAAGGACATCAGACATGATCAGAAATAAGGATATGTTTCACGGCAGCGACCTCGAGAAGGTCGAAAAGGTCTATGGCATCCCGAAGGAAAGCATCATCTGCTTCTCGGCAAATGTAAATCCGCTCGGCATTTCGCCTCGTCTCCGCGCCGAGCTCTCCTCGCACGTCGACTGCATCACGTCCTACCCGGACCGCGGATATCAGGAGCTCAGGCAGGCGATCGCGGACTACTGCGGGACAGAAAAGGAGTGCGTGCTCGTCGGCAACGGCTCCACGGAGCTCATTTCCCTCCTCATGGAGACGCGCCGCCCGAAGAACGCGCTGATCCTCGGCCCCACCTACTCAGAGTACGAGCGCGAGATCGGCATCGCCGGGGGCCGCTGCTCCTACTACGCGCTGCGCGAGGACAGGGACTTCAGGCTCGATGTGGAGGAATTCTGCTCCTTCCTGAGTGGCCGTATGGACCTCCTCGTCATCTGCAATCCGAACAACCCGACCTCGTCGTACATCCCGCGGAAGGACATGCGGAGGATCCTCGACACATGCATGACGCACGGCATCTTCGTCGTGATCGACGAGACCTACGCGGAATTTGCGGACGATGACGCGTGCGTCTCCTCGATCCCGCTCTGCGCATCGTACGACAACCTCGCCGTTCTCCGCGGCACCTCGAAATTCTTCGCCGCGCCGGGCCTCCGTCTCGGCTATGCCGTCACGGGAAATGAGAATATCCGCGCCGACATGCTCGCCCGCCAGAATCCGTGGTCGGTCAATTCTCTGGCCGCCGAGGCCGGGAAGATCATGTTCAAGGACAAGGACTACATCGAAGAGACGAAGAAGCTCATTTCCGGCGAAAGGGCCCGCATCATCCGCGAAATGAGCTCCTGGCCGACCGTTAAGGTCTACCCGGCGCAGGCGAACTTCCTGCTCTTTAAGATTCTGACGGACTCCGTCTCCGCCTACGACCTCTTCGACATCTGCATCCGCGAGCACATGATGATCCGGAACTGCGCAAGCTTCCCCTTCCTCGATGAGCACTTTGTGCGCTTCTGCTTCATGAAGCCGGAGGACAACGACCGCCTGCTCGAGGTGCTGAAGACCTCGCTCTGCTGAGAAAGCCTTACGCCCTGTATGTTACCGGGAACGCGAGCGCACCCTCCGGCTCGAGTGTCACCGTGAGCTCTCCCTCGCCGGAGGATTCTCCGCGCACAGTCTGGCCGAGCACGTCCTTCGTTCCCGGGACAAATTCCGCCCCGATGATGTCGAGCGGAAGTGTGATCGTTTCCTCATTCTTCGAACTTGAGACAAGGGTCACAACGGCCTCGTCCCTTCCAAGGCGCGCAAATGCGATCACCGGGCCGTCGGCATAGAGATAGGTCATGCCGCCGTCCGTGAGCGCGGGGTGCTCATTTCTCGCGCGGATCAGCGTGTGGTAAATGCGGTACATCTCCGTCGACTCAATGTCGCGACTCCACGGCATCGGGAAGCGGCAGCCCTCGATCGTCTCGGTCCATCCGCCGATCTCCGCCTCATCGCCATAGTAGATCGACGGCGTCCCGATCATCGTGAACTGAAGGACCGCCGCGCCGATCTCGGCCTTTCTCGAGATGGCCGGATTATTGTGGAAGCGCGGCACGTCGTGGCTGTCGATCAGGTTGAACTGGTTCTGCTGCATCACGAACGGAAGACGCGCGTAGTAGTCCTTCGCCTGACCCTCCATGTCCTCGGCGCGAAGCCCCTTCGAGTACTCGCGCATCACGGCGTTCTGGCGGACATAGAAGTCAGACTCGCCATAGAACTGCCGCACAGGCCGCTCGCAGGTGTAATAGTTCATCGGCGAGTCCCACTCGTCGCCCTGCTGCCGCTCCGAGCACTCGTCCCAGTCCTCGGCGATAATATACGCCTCGGGGTTCTCCTCGCGGATCGCCGCGCAGATCTCCGGCCACACCTTGTCCGCCATCTGGACATCACCGTTCCTTGCCATGACGTCCGCGACGTCGAAGCGCCAGCCGTCGATGCAGTACGGCGGGCGGAGCCATTTGCGGAGGACAGAGTCCTTGTCCCCGTAGAGCTTCTTACGGAGGCTCTCCGACGTGAAATTAAGCGTCGGCAGCGTCTCGATGTCCCACCAGCCCTTGTACTCATTTGTCCCGGGCTTAAAGAAATAGTAATTCCGCTCCTCGCTGCCCGGATTATTGTACGCGCCCTCGCTCTTATCAAAGAACAAGCCGTCCTTGTTGAACCAGCGGTTCGCCGTCCCCGTGTGGTTGATGGAAATGTCAAGAATCACCCGCATGTCATTTTCATGAAGCGCGCGGCACAGGTTCGCGAACGCCTCGTCGCCTCCGAAATGCGGATCGACATGGAAGTAATCGATGCAGTCGTACTTGTGCGTCGAGGGAGCCGCAAAAATCGGGTTGATGTAGAGTGCTGTGACGCCGAGCTTCTTCAGATACGGGATCTTCTCCCTGATTCCCTGAAGGTCTCCGCCGAAGAAATCCATGCAGTGGCCCTTCTCCCACGGAAGCGGCTTGTCCTCCCAGTGCTTCATGTGAATCGGCTTATCACCAAAATATGTGTACTCACCATCCTTCACGTCATTTGCGGGGTCTCCATTTGCGAAGCGCTCCGGGAAAATCTGATAGAAAATGGCATGCTTCACCCACTCGGGCTGATGGTAATTTCCGAGCAGCACAAAGCTCGTGTCGTGGCCCGGCATATAGGTCGTGATCCCGCGCTGCGTATAGAAATAATTTCTCTCATCCGTCACGAGAAGGAACCTGTACTCAAGGCGCGGCTCCTGCATGACAAGCGTCACTCTGTAGTAAACGAGGCCGCCTCTTACCTCTTCCTCCTTCATCTCGTCATAGCGCTGTCCGCCGTTCTGACGCGACCAGATCATGACGTGCCTCACCGGGCTGTCCGCCAGCATGCGGACAGCGATCGTCACCTTCTCACCGATCGCCGGCGAGGCCTTGCTCACAAAAAGATCCGAGCCGTCACTGTACACGCTCTGAAGCCATTTTTCCATCGTTAACTCTCCTTACGTTTTACGTTCCATATTTTCAATCCGGGAAAGGCAGAATGCACGCCATCATTCCCGGCAGCCATCCGGGATCAATGTGCATTCTGCCTTTTGGAAGCTACATTTTGGAAATGTTTCCATGCCACGCTATTATACGAAAATGAGACACCTTCTTCAAGGGCGTTTCCCCCCAGGTTTACAGCTCCGTGTATTTCCTGCTCGTTCCCTTCGCCTTGTCGACCGGGTACTTCTTCTCATTTTGATCGATCTTCTCGTTGATGATCGCGTCCGGATCGAGCTTCAGCTTGTCAGCCATCTGCAGGCAGTAGTTCATGACATCCGCCAGCTCCTCCTTCACGGCCTGCAGGTCATAGCCGCTGCCGCTCCACTGAAAGCACTCGAGAAGCTCGCCCGCTTCGATCGCGATCGATTTCGCGAGGTTCTCCGGGCTGTGGAACTGGTCCCAGTCCCGCTCCTTCGTGAATGTTCTGATTCTCTCCATCGTCTCATCTGTAATCATAGCTGTTTCCTCTCATCTCAAGACCATGCACACGGGACTGTTCTCCAAAGCAGATACTGCCGCTAGTCTGTCTGGTCACCTGCTGACCTGCCGCTGGTCTGCCTGGTCACCTGCTTATCTGCCGCTTTTCTGCGGTCTCTTCCCAGCCGCGGACCTCCGCGATCTCCTTCACATAGCTCGAGCGCTCATTTGGCGTCTCAAGAAGCACCGTCGTGCTCTGCTCCGGCTTAATGTATCGGTTCAGAATCTCCGCGATCCGGTCCATGCACGCCTCTCTGTCCTGCTTCAGCGAATTCCCCGGATGGAAAGTGAACTACTCGGTCATTGAATGGCCGAGCATCGAAGAGCGGATCTCTTCTCATTTTTCCTGCCTAACCGGGTGACATTTTAGGTACGCTGCCGACAAGTTGCATCGGTTTCACGTACGCCCCGTAGCTCGGATACGAACCCGGACGGGTGTTTCCACCAGCTCAGACCCGCTTACAGGGAAAACTCCCTGCCAGGCTAACCCCGCCGTTCCGGCGGTTTTACTTTTTGATCCGGCATCTGCCGGATCGGGGTATTGGAAACAGGATCAGGCCGAAGCCTTTCCCCGTGAGATTTCCTGAAAGATCCGGAATGCCTCGTCCCGGATGTTCTGCGCGGCCTGATAATCGCGGTCCATGATGTGTCCGCAAACCGGGCAGATATAGGTCCGGTCATTCAGCTTCAGGTCGTGGTATATATGCCCGCAGTGGTGGCAGGTTTTCGATGACGGGAACCATTTGTCCACCCGGATCAGAAGGCTCCCCGTCTTCCTGCAGGCTTCCTCCAAATAGAGGGTAAACAGCCCCCACCCGTTGTCGGACACGCTTTTGCCAAATCTGAGTGATTTCTTCATGGCCTGCATGTCAAGGTCTTCAATCCCGATGAGGTCGTACTTCCGCGCCAGCCGGACGGCCATCTGGCGGAGGAAGTCGTGGCGCTGATGCTTGGCTTTCGCATAGAGCTTCGCGACTTTCCGCTGCTGCTTCCGGTAGTTATGAGAGTGCTTCTTCATGTGGGAGAGTTTCCGCTGCTCCCTAGCGACCCGTCCTTCCAGCCGACGGTACGCCTTGTCGAAGCAGACGGTGGAGTCCTTCAGCTCATAGAACGGCATCTGCCCGTCTGCGTCAATATAGAGGTGCGGAAGGGACATGTCGAGACCGGTCATCCGAAATCCGTCCGTACATCCGCTGTCCCAGACTTTCTGAATGGCTTCGTTTGCTTTGAACGGCTCCTCCGGATACTGGAAGACGACAGAGAACAGCCACTTTCCGTCCGGCTCGTGGGAAACAGTTACACTTTTCAGAACACCTCCCGGACGAACCGGACGGTGCATTTTTACGCGGACTTTTCCAGCTTTCGGGAGCTTCAGGTACTCATCTTCCAGCGTGATCGTTGATTTCCCGTTCAGATACTGGCAGTTTGTCTTGTAGGAATCCCGGCAGACGCCTTTTTTGTGGAACCGGGGCTTCTGCTTGTCCCCAGACTTTGCATCAGACTCTGCGGCCTCAAGATTCAGCTGAACGTTGGCCAGCGCCAGAGAATCCGCTTTTGCCAGCCAGGAAAGTTCCGACTGTTTCTTGTACCAGGCAGGCGTATGGTAGATGCCGTGTCTGTGATCATCCAACATCCGGTTCCAGAGGAACCGGCAGTTCCCGATGGTCTGGCAGAAATAGGCGGCCTGTTCCTTTGTCGGGTATCCCTCAAAGACGTAGGCCATGTAGGAGGCCGGATTGTCTTTTTTGCGGGAGGAGGTGCGTTTTTTCGTTTTCGGGGACTGAAAATGATACAGCCGGGTGCTGCCGGAAACCGGATAGAGCTCATCTATGAGCATCTGGTCGGCTGCACGAAGCGCCGCATCTTCTTCGAAAATGTTCCTGTCCACAGGCTTTTATCTCCATCCGGTTAGTTTATTTGTTTTGTATAAATAGTATACCATAAACGGAGAAAAAGAACAAGTGTTTGCAAAACAAATGCTTGTTATAGAACCATATCCGGGCTTGTCTTGACGCTTTCATCTATTGTCCCAATGCGCAGCATTGGGACTAGGGTCATTGAATGGCCGAGAATTCCCGCTCGACCTTCTTAAAGAAGTTCCCGGGGAGCAGCTCCATCTTCTGAAGGTCCTCCGAGAAGCACTCCTCGGCGTATTCCCTGGCCGGGTCCTTGTCCGAGCACAGATTCATCGTGTACGGGGCATGCGCCACGAGAGCTGCAAATGAATGCTCCTTGAGACATGAGTTCAGCGCCTGCACATCCGCCGGATCAAGCTCCTTCACCTGGCCGCCCCGCGGATTTCGCGTAAAGAACGCGAATGTGTCCCCGCCCATGGAGAGCATCTCATGCCCCATGGCCTCAAAGCCCTTTGAAATTGACAAATGACAGCCGATATGAATCATGTCCTCTCCTTTTTGAGGAAGGCGTTCAGAAGCCCCTGACAGCCCTCGTATGCGTCCCGCCAGGTCGCGTTAAAGTCCCGCGTATACCACGGGTCCGACACCTCTCCGGGCCGATCTGTGTAATCCATAAGGAGCGACAGCTTCCCGTCCGGATCGCCGCCGAGTATCCTCCTCATATCATACATATTTTCATCATCCATGCCAATGATCCGTTCATAGCGCGCGTAGTCGCTTCTCTTAAGAAGCCGCGCCCTCTTCGCGCCGACGCCAAGCTCATTTCCGAGAACACCGATCCCGTGCTCCATGAGCACGCGCTTTGCCGGCGGATAGACCGGATTGCCGGTCCCGTTCCAGATCTCCTCACTTGTCGTGGCCGCCGATGCGATCTCAAACTCATCCTCGCACCCCGTCTTCCGGACCATGTCCTTCATGATGAACTCGCACATCGGGCTGCGGCAGATATTGCCGTGGCAAATGAATAAAATTTTTATCATGCAGTTTTTTGCCAGCTTATGCCGCGTTTTGCCTTATTTTATGCGGGTTTCCGCGATTTTCGATTTCA
>OMYS01000046.1 GCA_900315305.1 uncultured Eubacteriales bacterium | reverse complement strand
TCCGATATTTCCGGATAAACAAAGGGAAATTATAATGTAGACAACATGAAACACGTGGTTACACACGAAAAGGGAGGTACACATAATGACAGCAAGAAGGATCACCGCTCTCGGCCTGGCAGGTATTCTGGCCGCGGGCACGGCTCTCAGCGGCTGCGGCTCTTCCTCGTCGTCTGGCAACGGCAAGAAGATTGAGATTGATCTCGTTCAGTACAAGCCGGAGGCCGTCGACATCTTCGATGAGCTGGAGGAGAAATTCAATGCGACGCACGACGACATCCATCTGACGATCGAGTCTCCGAGTGATGCGACAACAATCCTGAAGACGCGGTTCATCCGCGAGGATTATCCGGACATCATCGGTATCGGCGGCGACTCGAACTACTCGGAATTCGTCGACGCGGGCATCCTTGCGGATGTGTCTGATTTCGACGGCTTAAAGAACGTCAAGCAGTCCTACATCGACACGCTGGAGAATCTCGAGTATGTGCCGACGGAAGGTACATATGGTGTTCCCTACGTCGCAAATGCGGCCGGCGTCCTCTACAACAGGGACATGTTCGAGGAGCACGGCTGGCAGATCCCGACGACATGGGATGAGTTCATGAACCTCTGCGATGAGATTAAGGCAGCCGGCATTCAGCCGCTCTACTTCGGCTTTAAGGACACATGGACGTGCCTCGCGCCGTGGAACGCGCTCGCGGTTGACCTTGTATCCCCGGACGTCTTCAATGAGGTGAATTCCGGCAAGACGACATTCGCGAAGCAGTACAAGGATGTCGCCGAGAAGATGCTTGAGCTTCTTCCCTACGGCGAGGACGGTGCGGTCGCCTACGGCTACAACGACGCGTGCACTGCATTTGCAAAGGGTGAGTCCGCGATGTATACGATCGGCTCCTACGCGATCCCGCAGATCAAGTCGGTCAATCCGGACATGAATATCGACTCCTTCGTCATGCCGGCATCGAATGACGCATCGGAAAATGTACTGAACTCCGGCGTCGACCTTGAGTTCTCCGTCACAGCGGCGTGCAAGCACAAGGAAGCGGCCTACGAGGTCATCGATTTCCTGATGGACCCGGACAATGTCCAGACCTATCTCGACGCGCAGAACGCGGTTCCGTGCGAGAAGGGAGACTTCAAGCTCGCCTCTGAGCTCGACGGAATGAAGGATTACATTCAGAACGATAAGACGATGGACTATCAGGACCACCACTATCCGTCGGAGATGTCAGTCGA
Source organism: uncultured Eubacteriales bacterium (assembly GCA_900315305.1). Lineage (GTDB taxonomy): Bacteria > Bacillota > Clostridia > Lachnospirales > Lachnospiraceae > Chordicoccus. The sequence continues at coordinate 12,149 of OMYS01000046.1, read as the reverse complement.
TGCGCTGATCCAGACCTTCCTCATCAACAAGGACACGGATGCGTTCCTCACAAAGTTTGACAAGGACTGGAAGCGCTATAATCGCGATATCATCCGTAAGGTCCAGGCTTATAACGAGGCGCATCCGGACGCGAATTCGGACACTGATTCAGACACGACAGCATCCACGGCATCCTGAATGGAAGAGAGGGAATTGATATGAAAACGAAAAGACCGGAAAACCGGAACCGGACATTTGCGCTGATCACGATCCCGATCGTCGCACTGTTCTTCTGCTTTAACACACTGCCTCTCATCAGAGGCTTCATTTACAGCTTCACGAACTTCAAGGGCTACGGCACCTTCAACTGGGTCGGAGGAAGAAACTACGCGGACCTCTTCACGGACGCGCGGGTCGGCAACTCCTACCTGTTTACATTCAAGCTCGCGGTCACGGCGACCATCATCGTCAACGTGCTGAGCCTTATCATGGCGCTCGCCTTAAACAGCAAGATCAAGTTTAAGAGCGCGCTCCGCGGCCTCTACTTTATCCCGAACATCCTCGGCGCCCTGGTCGTCGGCTATATCTTCAACTACTTCTTCACGTACATCGTGCCGTACCTCACAAAGACGACATCGATGCTCGCTGACAAGAAGACAGCCTGGATCGCGATCGTTATCGTCTGCGCATGGCAGTCAATCGCGATGAATACGATCATCTATATCTCCGGTCTGCAGACGGTTCCGGCAGAGGTTTACGAGGCAGGTGCTCTCGACGGCGCAACGGGCTGGGCAAAGTTCTGGAACCTGACATTCCCGCTGATCATGCCGTTCTTCACGATCAATATGGTTCTTTGCATGAAGAACTTCCTCATGGTCTTCGATCAGATCGTCGCGTTGACGGCAGGCGGCCCTGCACAGAGCACGGAGTCCATTTCGTATCTCATTTACAAGAACGGTATGTCCGGCGGACAGTTCGGCTACCAGAGTGCAAATGCAGTCATCTTCTTCCTGGTGATCGTTACGATCTCTGTTCTGCAGATGAAATTCCTGAATAAGAGAGAGGAGCAGCTGTGATGAAAAATACAAAAATCAAAGAAAAGGTCAACTGGCCGGTTACGATTCTTCTTCTCATCGGTCTCATTACGGTCCTCTTTCCGCTGTACATGACGGTCGTCATCGCATTCAAGCAGCCGAGTGAAATGACGAACAGCATCGCCGGCATTTTGTCACTCCCGAAGCACTGGAGCTTCTCGAACTTCGCGCAGGCGATCAAGGTCACGGATTTCTGGCACTCCCTGCTGAACAGTATTCTGATCACGGGTATCACGATGGTGATCTCAATCGTCATCCACTCCCTGATCGGCTACGCGATCTCCCGCAATATGCAGAGAAAGAAGTCGTACCGCTTCGTCTACTACTACATCGTCAGCGGTATGTTCGTCCCGTTCGCGATTCTCATGATGCCGCTCGTCAAGCAGACGGCTGAGCTTCATATCGACAACATGATCGGCGTCATCATTCTCTACGTCGTCTTCTATATGCCGATGAACGTGCTCCTCTACACGGGCTATCTGAAGAACATCCCGATTGCGCTCGAGGAGGCAGCAAGAGTTGACGGCGCGACGACATGGCAGACATATTGGAAGATTGTCTTCCCGATGATGTCCCCGATGCACGCAACGGTCGCGGTCCTCACGGCCCTCGGCACATGGAACGATGTCATGACACCGCTCGTTATTATGTCCGGCAGCGGCATGACAACACTTCCGCTCGCACAGATGACATTCCAGACGCAGTTCGGAACGAACTACAACCTCGCGTTCGCGTCCTACCTGCTGGCCCTTCTGCCGATCCTCATTTTCTACATCTTCGCGCAGAAGAAGATCATCGGCGGCGTCGTGAACGGAGCTGTCAAGTAAGGAATTGAATTAAAAGTCACTCAGACCGGACACAGGGATCATATATGCCTGCGCCCGGTCATAAGCATAGAGGGAGACAAACTATGGCGATCACATACAGAAAAGAAACGTGCATTTTCAACATCGAGACGAGACATACAACCTATCAGATGATGGCGGACAGCCATGGCGTTCTCCTTCATCTCTACTACGGGCCGAAGGCGGACGGCGACATGGACTACATTCTTACAGGCTATGACCGGGGATTCTCCGGCAGTCCCTATGATCTGGGAAATGAGAGAACCTATTCGCTCGATGCGCTGCCGCAGGAATATCCGACCGAAGGAACGGGCGACTTCCGCTCACCGGCTCTCATCGCGGAGAGCGCCGACGGCTTCCGCGGCTGCGACCTGCGCTACGAGGGCTATGAGATTTTCGAGGGCAAGTACTCGCTCCCGGAACTTCCAGCTGTCTACGACGGACAGGAGACACTGAAGATCCGTCTCGCGGACAAGGCGGCGGGACTTGAAGTCGAGCTTCTCTACGGGACGGTCGAGGACCTCGACATCATCACGAGAAGCGTCGTGATCACGAATCGTGGGGAGAAAAAGATTCATCTCCTTAAGGCACTTGCTGCAAACCTTGATTTTGTGTCGGGAGAGTTTGATATCATAAGCTTCTACGGCCGCCACGGCATGGAGCGAAACCTGCAGAGACGCGCGGCCGGTCACGGTGAGTTCCGGATCGGCAGCCGCCGCGGCACGTCCTCCCACGAGTACAATCCGCTTCTCATCCTCGCGGATCGGAATACGACGGAGCGCACCGGGAAATGCCTCGCGATGGAATTTGTCTATAGCGGCGGCTTCAATGCGTCCGTTGAGACAGACCAGTACAACCAGACAAGAATGCAGATGGGCCTTGCGGAGCACGATTTTGACTATCCGGTCGCGCCGGGAGAGTCCTTCTATGTGCCGGAAGTCATCATGAGCGCCTCGTCCGAGGGGCTCGGGAAGCTCTCACAGAACCTGCAGGAGTGCGTAAGAAAGCACGTGATCCGCGGAAAGTGGCGCGATATCGTGCGGCCGGTCCTCTTAAACAGCTGGGAGGGCTGCTATTTCTCATTTGACGGCGCGAAGATCCGTCAGCTCGCGAAAAATGCAGCTGACCTCGGCGTTGACATGCTCGTCCTCGATGATGGCTGGTTCGGGAAGCGCGACGACGACAACAGCGGTCTCGGCGACTGGACGGCAAATGAAAAGAAGCTCGGCGGAACGGTGAAGAAGCTCTCTGACGACATCCACGCGATGGGACTTCTCTTCGGCATCTGGTTTGAGCCCGAGATGGTGAATGAGGACAGCGATCTCTACCGCGCACATCCGGAATGGGCACTTGAGGCGGATGGGCACCGCCCGGTGAGGTCCAGAAATCAGCTCGTGCTTGACTTTTCGCGGCCGGAGGTCGTCGACCATGTCTACAGTCAGGTGAGAGATATTGTGGCGCAGGGCGTCGATTATCTCAAGTGGGACTACAACCGAAGCATTGCGGACGTGTTCTCGCACGGCACGAAGCAGCAGGGCCGCGTGCTCTACGATTATATCCTCGGTCTGTACCGGTTCCTCGACAGACTGACGAAGGAGTTTCCGGATCTCCTTATCGAGGGCTGCAGCGGAGGCGGCGGCCGGTTTGATGCCGGCATGCTCTATTACACGCCGCAGATCTGGTGCAGTGACAATTCGGACGCGATCGACAGACTCAGAATTCAGTACGGCACGTCGTTCGGCTATCCGGTGTCCGCCGTCGGCGCACATGTCTCCGCGGTCCCGAATGAGCAGTGCGGCCGCGTGACGAGTCTTTCTGTCCGCGGAACGGTCGCGATGTCCGGAACATTCGGCTACGAGCTCGATCCGGCGAAGCTCTCCGACGAGGAAAAGGCGGAGATCCGCGAGCAGATCGGGACGAGAAGGCGCCTCGCGCCGCTGATCAATGACGGACTCTGCTACAGACTCTCTGATCCGTTCACGGATCCGGTCTGCGCGTGGTCATTTGTCGCGCGGGACGGCGCTAAGGCCATCGTCAACGCCGTGACGCTTGAGAACCACTGCAACAACCCGGTCTCCTACGTCGTCTGCGCCGGCCTTGAGGCGGGCGCACGCTATCGCGATGCGGCGAGCGGGAAGGTTTATCCTGCGGATGGCCTCATGACGGTCGGCATTCCGGTCCCGAATGAGATGGGCGAGTACCGGGCGTACACCTGGGAGCTCGAGAAGGTCTGAGTCCGGGACGCCTGCGAGCTGGATAGGATATTGCGGGCCGGGCAGTTCTTTCGGGAGATACCGTTTGTCAAGTGGGCCGAAATCTGCGAAAAAACTTTGTAACCCTGCAATAATAATCAATTCATGACGCTCCCCGCCGGGATTTTCGGCGGCGGAGCGTTTTTTTGTCATATCTTATTTTCCAGAAGAGGACTATAATGAGACAGATTCACGAAACGCGGCCGTCCATACGCGCCGCAGACCGGCCCGATGCCGCGGGACGTATCGCAGGAGGGCAGGGCCGGAAGTTTCCGGAAGGAGAGTTTTCTATGAAACAGCTTGGCATCTACCTCAGAGAGTACAGGAAGGAGAGTGTTCTTGCGCCGCTCTTCAAGCTCCTCGAGGCTTTTTTTGATCTGCTTGTGCCGCTTGTTGTCGCGCAGATCATCGACGTCGGCATCGCGGGAAATAACAGGACGTATATCATCTCCCGTGTTGTGATTCTCGTGCTTCTTGCGCTCGCGGGACTCCTCAGCAGCTTCACGGCGCAGTGGTTCGCCGCGAAGGCGAGCGCCGGCTTCGGCGCAAACCTCCGGCAGGCGACATTTGACCACATCGAATCGCTGTCTTTCACGCAGCTCGATCGGATCGGAACGAGCACGCTGATCACGCGCCTCACGAGCGATATCAACCAGGCGCAGACAGGTCTTAACATGGGACTGCGCCTTCTCTTGCGCAGCCCGTTCATCGTGTTCGGCTCAATGATCATGGCATTTACGATCAATGTGCGGGCGGCGCTTGTCTTTGTGGTCACGATTCCGATTCTTGCGCTCGTCGTGTACGGCATCATGATCATCAGCATTCCGCTCTTTCGAAAGGCACAGGCGGGTCTCGATGAGGTCACGGGGCTTACGCGCGAGAACCTGACCGGCGTGCGCGTGATCCGTGCGTTTTGCAAGGAGTCCGACGAGGTCCGTGCATTTGATGAGAAAAATGAAGCCCTGACGCGGCTCAACGAGTTCGTCGGCCGTCTCAGCGCACTGATGAACCCGCTGACTTACGTGCTCATTAATATCGCGACAATCGTGCTGATCCATACGGGTGCCGTTCAGGTCAACTTCGGCCGCATCCAGCAGGGCGATGTCGTCGCGCTCTACAATTACATGGCGCAGATGGTCGTCGAACTCGTGAAGCTCGCATCGCTCATCATCACGATCAACAAGGCGGTCGCGTGCGCGGACCGCGTGGCGCAGGTGCTCGCGGTGCCGGAGGGAATGGAGTTTCCGGAGGGCTCGGATGCAGGGGATGATTCCGGCATGTCCGGTGCGAGCGCACCCGCCGTCAGTTTCCGCGGCGTCTCCATGGAGTATGCGGACGCCGGCGACGAATCGCTGACGGACATTTCATTTGAAGCGGAGAAGGGACAGACGATCGGCGTCATCGGCGGAACCGGCAGCGGCAAGTCGACGCTTGTCAATCTGATTCCGCGCTTCTACGATGTGTCGCGCGGCGCGGTTCTCGTCGACGGTGTGGACGTGCGACAATACCCGAAGGGCGCGCTCATTGAGAAGATCGGTGTCGTCCCGCAGAAGGCGATGCTCTTTGCGGGTACGGTCCGCGACAATATGCGCTGGGGAAATGAAAATGCCTCCGACGATGCAATCTGGCGCGCGCTTGAGACGGCGCAGGCAAAGGACGTGGTGGAGAGCAAGGAAGGCGGTCTTGATTTTCAGATCGAGCAGAGCGGCCGGAATCTGTCCGGCGGCCAGAAGCAGCGGCTCACGATCGCCCGCGCGCTCGTGAAGCGGCCGGAGATCCTGATTATGGACGACAGTGCGAGCGCGCTCGACTTCGCGACGGACGCCGCGCTCCGGAAAGCGGTCCGAAGCTTTGAGGGAAATATGACGACATTTATCGTGTCGCAGAGAGCCTCGAGCATAATGCAGGCGGATCAGATTCTCGTGCTTGATGACGGCAGACTTGCCGGGAAGGGAACGCACGAGGAGCTCATGAAGTCCTGCGAGACCTACCGGGAGATCTATTACTCGCAGTTCCCGGAGAGAAGACCGGCATCTGCGGGTCAGAGACCAGGGCTGAAAGAGGGTGCGCTGTCTGATGGAGATGCAGTCAGCGCGGGACAGAAAAGCTCTGAGAAGGGAATGACGCCGGACAAGACGGTTTCTCGGAATTTAAAACGGAATGGTTCAGCTGCGGATGAGGCTGTCAGAAAGAACGGAAAGGAGGCGAAGGCGTGATGAAGGGACAGAAGAAACAGGCGAAGGCTTCGTCTGAAGAAAATGTCGAGATGAAGGGCGACCGCACGTCGTCCATGGAAACCTTCGGCAAGGTTATGCGCGTGATCGGGCGGTACAAGATCCTTCTTGTGCTCAGCATCGTGCTGGCTGCATTTTCCGTTATCCTGCAGCTCTATGTGCCGATTCTCTTCGGTGATGCGATCGACGGGATTATCGCGAAGGGAAGAGTCGATTTCGGGATTGTGACATATTACCTTTCGAGAATTCTTGTGCTGATTATTCTCTCGTCGGTCGCGACGTGGGTCATGAACATGATCAATAACCGCATGACCTACCGCGTCGTGCGGGACATTCGCGCGAAGGCGATCCGCCGCGTGCAGGTCCTGCCGCTTTCGTATCTCGACGCGCACAAGACGGGCGACATCGTGAGCCGCGTGATCGCGGACGTCGACCAGCTCTCGGACGGCCTGCTGCTCGGCTTCACGCAGCTCTTTACCGGCGTGGTCACGATTGTCGCGACTCTCATTTTCATGTTCAGCAAGAACGTTGCGATCACGCTTCTCGTCGTGGTCATGACGCCGCTCAGCTTCTTTGTCGCGAAATTTATCGCGGACCACTCCTATGTGATGTTCCGCCATCAGACGGAGTCGCGCGGCGAGCAGACGGCGCTGATCGAGGAAATGGTCGGAAGCGCGAAGGTCGTGAAGGCGTTTGGCTATGAGAAGAGAGCGTCGGAGCGCTTTGCGAAGGTCAACGGAGAGCTGAAGGAGTACAGCCAGAAGGCGACATTTTTCTCAAGCCTGACAAATCCGGCGACGCGCTTTGTCAACAGTCTGATCTACGCGCTCGTCGCGCTGGTGGGTGCATTTGTCATTCTCGGCGGCGGACTCACGGTCGGCGGCCTCTCGGTGATGCTGAGCTACGCGAACCAGTACATGAAGCCGTTCAATGATATCAGCTCGGTTGTCACGGAGCTGCAGAATGCGCTCGCATGCGCGACGAGAATCTTCGCGCTGATTGAGGAGGAGCCGGAGAAGGACTGCGTTGAGGTGCCGGAGGAGACGGTCTCTAAAGGGCATCGGGCCATGCACGAGACTGTTTCCTGCGGTGCGAAATCCGGTACGGTTGATATTGACGACGTGTTCTTCAGCTACATGAAGGACCATCCGCTCATTGAGAACTATAATCTTCACGCGAAGCCTGGGATGCGCGTCGCGATCGTTGGTCCGACCGGCTGCGGCAAGACGACGATGATCAACCTGCTCATGCGTTTCTACGATGCGGACAAAGGTGACATTCGCGTCGACGGGGAGAGTATTTACAGCATGCCACGCCATGAGCTCCGGCAGCACTACGGTATGGTTCTGCAGGACACATGGCTCAAGAACGGCACGGTCCGTGAAAACATCAATATCGGAAAGCCGGACGCGACCGATGAGGAGATTATTGCAGCCGCGAAAGAGGCACACAGCTGGGAGTTTATCCGCAGGCTTCCGCAGAAGCTTGATACTGTGCTGCATGAGGACAGCCTGAGCCAGGGGCAGAAACAGCTCCTGTGCATCACGCGCGTTATGTTGAAACTGCCGCCGATGCTGATACTCGACGAGGCGACGTCGAGCATCGATACGAGAACCGAGATCCTGATTCAGCAGGCCTTTGACAAGCTGATGGAAGGACGAACGAGTTTCATCGTTGCGCACCGTCTATCCACGATCCGGAGTGCCGACATCATCCTCGTCATGAAAGATGGAAAAATTATTGAGCAGGGCAATCATGAGAGCCTGCTCAAGGCGGGAGGCTTCTACGCGAAACTATACAACAGCCAGTTTTCCGTATAAGCCCCGCACAGCGGCCCGGGCCCGCCATGCTTGCATGGCGGGCCCGGGACATTGTGCGGGACAACGAAATGAGCATGGAGCGACGCGAAAGCGGCGCGGGAATGCGAATTTCGTTCGGATTGCGGGAGCTGCGGAGCAGCGAAGCAATCCGTGGCTTATACGGACGGGAGGAAGGAGATTGTGCGGGACAGCTTTGCATTTCCTGTTGCTCAATTATTTCACTGGATTATAATAGATGCAGGATTTTTGGGGCGACCCGGCCGAAAAACGGCAGTGCAGCTCTGTGACAGGAATGTTTTGAGCCGCAGGATATGAAATTTTCTGCTTCGGGCATGGAGGCAGGGAATGGCAGGGGATGCCTGAAGGGAGTGGAAACGGGACAATGAAATTCGGGGCTTTGATCCGCGCGAGACGGAAGGTACTTCATATGCAGCAGAAAGAGCTGGCGGATCGGCTCGGGGTCACGCCGTCTGCGATCTGCAAGTGGGAATCTGACAGTACATATCCGGACATCACACTGCTGCTGCCTCTTGCGAGAGCACTCGGAATCACGGTTGATGAGATGCTGTCATATGATGAGGCACGGCCGGATGCGGTGATTGCTGCGCGGAATAGACAACGGCTGTGGGATGAAGCCGCATTTGGATCGGGGGCATCCGGGCAGGCTCCGCAGAACCCGGAGGGGTGCATTGCGCTTTCTACTTCAAATGAAAGAAATCTGCAGGATGTGCCTTCGGCCGCTTCGGCTGTTTCCGTGCCTTGCCGCAGGCAGGTTCCATCTGCCTTCCGGAACCTGCCGCAGGGCACAGCTGGCGCGGCAGAGACAGCGCAGGGAGAAGAAAACATCGCGGCACCTGAGAATAGTCATATTTTTATCTGGACCTTTGGCTTCTTTGATATCTATGTCGACGGGCAGGCTATTTTGTTTACACATGCCAAGAGTAAGGAACTGCTGGCGCTTCTCGTGGACCGCCGCGGAGGGTATCTGACCGCGCGGGAGGCAATCACTTATCTGTGGGAGAACGAGCCAGTCAGTAAGACGACGCTGAGTCGGTGCCGGAAAGTTGCGATGCGCATGAACGAGACGCTGAGGAAGTACGGAATCGAGGATATCGTGAAGACGCAGCGGGGAGTCCGCTGCCTTGATATATCGAAGGTGCACTGCGACCTCTACGATTATCTGAGCGGCCGCAGCCCCCGGCTGTATCGTGGAACGTACATGCTCAATTACAGCTGGGCGGAGTATACAATCGCGGAGCTCGATCGCGAGCGCCGCTACCGGCAGTAAACATTTGAGAGAGAAAAGGTGCTGCTGCATGAGCCGGACAGTTATCCGCTGCGGCGGCACCTTTGCTTTTTTGCGGAGCATCCGCGCCAGGCGGCGGGCGCATCTTACGTATCCGGGTTAGTCCGCATGGTCCGCGCAGAGCATCGCTCTGAGCGCGCCAAGCGACGGCAGGATCGCCTTTGTCATGGAGAGATCCTCATTTGTCGGCTGCGTGAGGTCAGGAATCATGATTACATCACAGCCCGCGTCGTGCGCGCTCTTTATGCCATTGGGGGCGTCCTCGACGGCGAGTGCCTGATCCGGGCAGATGCCGATCCGGTGGCAGGCGGCGAGATAGACGTACGGTGCCGGTTTTCCGCATTTTACACCTGCATTTTTTGTCGAGATAATATGCTCCCGCGGAAGCGTGATGCCCGCGATCAACGCATTGCGAACTGCCGTATCGACGGAGGATGCCGTGCAAATGTAATAGGAGATCCCGGCTTTGCGGAGCGCGGGCAGAAGCTCTTTTGCACCCGGCTTTGCGGCAATGCCATCTGATGCGATGTACGCGTCCATGAGCTCAATGCGTTTTTCGTGAATCCGGGTGTAGGCGGTTTTGTCGTGATAAGTGCGCTCAAAGAGCGCGCGGCAGAGCCTGTTGTCGAGTGAGCGGATCTGGTTTGCGAATGAATCGTCCATCGGGAAGCCAAGTGCGTGCGCGGCCTCCATCCAGAACCGATGGTAGAGCTTCTCCGAATCAATTAATGTGCCGTCCAGATCAAAGAGGACGGCACGGTACTGTGTAAGGCCTGAAGTCTTCATAAAATTCAGCCTCCGGAATCACTGCTTCGCCTTTGCGGCCCGGCTCGCGCGGGCTATTTCGGCCTCGCGCTCTGCCTCTTCCTCCTCGGCGAGCGGAATCTCTGTCAGCTCGGAAGCGTGCTTGCAGAGAGCGGCAAATGTCTCCTCCGAGAGGTCGTGCTCGACCTTGCATGCGTCCTCGCGGGCGAGCTCCGGGTCGACGCCGAGATGCGTGAACAGTGCGGTCAGGACCTTGTGGCGCGTGTAAATTTTATTTGCGATGGCCATGCCGGAGTCGGTCAGCGAGATCATGTTGGCCTCGTCCATCGTGATGTAGCCATTTTCCTTCAGACGCTTCGTCGCGTAGGTGACGGACGGCTTTGTGACGCCGAGCTGTGACGCGACGTCGATTGAACGAACATATCCTTTTCTTTCCTTGATCATAAGGATTGCCTCGAGGTAATCCTCTGCGGACTGTCTGATTTCCATAAACACCTCCTGCGGTTTTAAAACCGCGGTAAAACAAAAACGATAGAATTGAACATAAGTTAGCACAAGTTAACATGAAATGCAATACCCCCGGGACGAACTTCTGCTGAGGAGCAGAGAGACGCGGAATACTTGACGCGGCGGCAGCTGACCGGGGGATGAAGCAGATGAAAATGCAGGAATTTGGTGGTAAGATGAAATCAGAAAATGGCTTTTTGCGCGGAGTTTTCTTCCCCTGAGGATGAGAGCCTGCGGCTGGACTGCCGCGAGGAGGTGAGGGCGCATGACATTTGATGAGCGTGATCTGTATCTGAATATCATTAATGATTATCCGGAGGGCGTGTACTGTGTCGATGAAAACCGCAGGATCTTCTTCTGGAGCGACGGCGCGATGCGCATCACCGGCTACACGAGCGGGGAAATGATCGGAAAGGCCTGCTACGAGTCGGGACTTGACCACATCGATGCCGAGGGACGGCATATCTGCAACCTGATGTGCCCGCTGATGGCCACGATCTACGACGGCCGGCACCGCGAGGCGGAGGTGCGCCTCATGCATAAGGACGGTCACCGCGTGCCAGTCCTCGTCATGACCTATCCGTACCGGCAGAACGGCCACATCGTCGGAGGAATCGAAATATTCCGTGAAATTTCAGCACTTTCGAAAAATGAAGGAAATGTCCGCGCGGGCAGTGCGGACGGAAAGACCTATGATGCGCTGACGGCGCTTCCGGACCGGGCATACCTTGGCCGCTATATCTGCAGCCGCATAGAGGAATGCAGGAGCTACGGTCAGCCGTTCCTGCTCGCGACAGCTGATCTCGACAATTTTCAGCGGGTCAATGACCGCTACGGAAGACCGGTCGGGGACCTCTATCTGAAGGAGCTCGCCGATAATTTCCGGAAGAATATCCGGAGAAATGATATCGTCGGCCGCTGGAAATCAGGAGAGTTCGCAGGGATCTTCACGGGACTTCGCGAGAGTGATGAGAATGAGATCGGACACATATTTCTTGATATTGTGCGGCAGACCCAGATTGAGGTCGGCGGAGAAATCATCCGGGTGACCGCCTCCGTGGGAGTCACGGCCATCCGGGAGACAGATTCGGTCGGAAGTCTCGTCGAGCGCTGCGAGCGGCACATGTACCGCGCGAAGGCGACGGGCAAGAACCGCGCAGTGATTGACGGGGCGTACTGAAGCTGCGGGCTTTTCTGAAATTGAGGACGTCAGAGCAGTATCAGGGCGTGCTGGAACGTGCCGGATAACACGGCCGCGCAGATGTGGTATACATCTGCGCGGCCTTTGCGTCTCAGCCTCCGAGCTCGATCATGCGGTCAATGCATTTTCTGGCATCGCGGATCGT
>OMYS01000006.1 GCA_900315305.1 uncultured Eubacteriales bacterium | reverse complement strand
TACCAGTCAGTGCACGTCAACTATTGAAACCGCCGTGTACCGAACGGTACGCACGGTGGTGTGAGAGGACGGGGGTTAATCACCCCCTCCTACTCGATTCCGGGATGAAGCCGCTGGGTTTTTGCTGCCTGTCTCCGGGATGAAACGGCTGAGGCAAGTCCCGGGTGCTTCATGCCTTTTTCAGGATCCTTCGGCTTCAAACCGCCTGCGCCTTCCGCTCAGTAATTTTCTGGGTGATCAGCATCCCGACGATCGCGGAGCCGATGCCGATCAGCGCGCCGGCAAGCACGTCAGTCGGGTAGTGCACGCCGACATACATTCTGGAGAAGCCGAGGAGGCACGCAATGATGACAGCCGGGACGCCGATTTTCTTCGGGAGCATCTTTGCCATGACAATTGCCGCGGAAAATGCACATCCTGTGTGCCCCGACGGGAAGGAGTAATCCTTAAGGCGCGTGACGAGCGGGATGAGCAGGGAACAGGCGTCGTACGGGCGGGGTCTTGCGACAATCGGCTTTATGACGAGGTTGATGAGTACACCCTGGACCGCGAGCGCGATGGCGCAGGCGATCCCTGCGGGTCTGGTCTTCTTAAAGAGCAGAAGCAGGACGGCGGCAGCGATCCAGAAGATGCCGGCCTGACCAAAGAAATTTGTGATGAAGACAAATATGTGGTTTAGGATATCGCTTCGCATGTGGTTTTGAAGCCACAGCAGGAACTGCATTTCATTTGACATAAGAGTACCTCGACTTTTTCTGACTGTCTCCGGATGACGATGCCGGCGTCTGCGTGGATCCAGAGTCGCTTGAGTGTAAAAAGTATGTAAAGGGTATTGTATCAGTTTGCGGCAGAAGATGCATAGACAGAACATAAAGAATGTATGAAATTTGCAGTGCTTCAGCACGGCGGGGAGTGCGAAGCGCTCTGAGTCCGGAGATGCCGAATAGATATTAAATTTAACGAAATTCATGTGGGACTGTCTTTTTTCGGAGCTGGATTGTTATATCATAGTAGAGAAGTACATGCCGGGCGGCGGAAATGGCATACCGTGTGGCCTGGACAGAAAACTGGCATTGCCTGCAGCGGAGCTTATGAGAACGGCAATCTCAGGTATCCGTGCAGACTTGCGCAGCGTTTTTCAGGAGAAGAGAACATGAGACACAGAAATCCATATAAGAAGGCGGACAGAGAGACACGCGTCCGCAGGCTCCGCATTGTCATTCTGGTGATTGCGGCTGCCTTGGCGCTTTTTGTCGGGGTCCGCATTTCCCGGAAAATGAGATCAGGAGAGTCGATCGTGCCCGGAGTCGCTTACGCAAATACGATCAAGCATGACGAAGCGTTCTGGTCGGGATCGCCGGACATCACGGCGGAGATGCTCGACCCGAACCCGTACTCCCGCCCGCAGAAGGTGCTCACGAAGATCGACGGGATCGTCATCCACTACACGGCGGACCCCGGGGCCTCTGCGCAGAACGTGCGTGACTACTTCAACAACCTCGCGACGACGCACACGACGTACGCGAGCAGCCATTTTATTGTGGGACTGAACGGGGAGATTATCCAGTGCATCCCGTGCTCTGAGTGGGCGTACTGCTCGAACAGCCGCAACAAGGATACGCTGTCGATCGAGTGCTGCATTCCGGATGACACGGGCGTGTACACCGACGCGACGTACAGCTCAGTCGTGAACCTGACGGCGTGGCTCTGCAAGGCCTTCAAGGTGTCGCCGGACAATGTGATCCGCCACTACGACGTCACGGGGAAGCTCTGCCCGAAATGGTTCGTGGAGGACCCGTCTGCGTGGGAGACCTTCAAGTCGGACGTGAAGACCCAGTACGAGAAGATCAGCTGATGGATGGCTGCGGCCAGCTCCGTGCGCAGGCTCGAATGCGGCTGTGAACATCAGGCCCGGTGCCGGGCAGCATAGTCTCCGATTGACTTTACATAACGGGTGTATTAGTATAATTAGTACAGAGAAGAATCATATTCCTGCCAGGAGGAAATGGCTATGAGTAAGAAAAGAAGGGCAGTTCTCATTTCATGCATAGCAGCAGCGGCGCTCATCGGCGGACTGTTTCTTTACCGGTATGTCCGGGAGAAATCTTCATCAAAGGACGGCGGACAGACCGTCTATGTGCAGACGGTCGACGATATTATGGGTACGGGCAGCGGGCTCACGAATAAGTTCGCCGGCGTCGTCGACACGCAGGAGACGTGGTCGGTGCCGCAGAGCAGCGACAGCACTGTGAAGCAGATCCTCGTGTCTGTCGGGCAGACGGTCACGAAGGGGACGCCGCTTCTCATTTATGATACGGATAAGTACCAGTCGGACCTGCAGCAGGCAAATATTGATCTGCAGCGCATTCAGAATGAGATCAGCAGTCTTCAGAGCACGATCACACAGCTGACAAATGAAAAGAAGAAGGCGGCGGCGTCCGAGCAGGCGAATTACACGATTCAGATCCAGTCGCAGCAGCTCGATCTCCAGCAGAAGCAGCTCGACCTGCAGTCAAAGCAGCTTGACATCAAGAAGCTGAACGACAATATCGCGAACGCGACAGTGACGAGCCAGATCGACGGTGTCGTGAAATCGGTCAGCAGCGGAAATTCGGACGACTCGGCGGCAACGGGCTCCTCGGACACGTCGCTCGTCACGATTATGAAGACCGGCGATTACCGGATCAAGGGCACGATCAATGAGCAGAATATCGGTCAGATCACGGAGGGCATGAAGGTCATCGTCTACTCGAGGGCCGATCAGACGAAATCCTGGGAAGGAACGGTCACGACGATCGACAAGGACAGCCAGTCGTCGCAGAACCAGAATAATATGTACTACGGGAGCGGCGACGGAAGCACGACGAGTACGAGCTACCCGTTCTATGTCAGCCTTGACTCGAGCGACGGTCTCATGCTCGGCCAGCACGTCTACATCGAGCCGGACAACGGGCAGAGCCAGCAGAAGACAGGTGTCTGGCTGTACGATTACTACATTGACACGACCGACAAGGACCATCCGTTTGTCTGGACGGACAAGGACGGAAAGCTTGTGAAGACGGACGTTGTGCTCGGCGATCACGACGATTCCCTCAGTGAATACGAGATCAAGTCGGGGCTCAAGGGCACGACACTGGTCGCGATGCCTGACAGCTCCCTGAAGGAGGGCATGAGCTGCACGGAGGATATGTCGCAGGCGACAGCCGGAGGCGGCTCGTACGCGGACAGCACGATCACGGCGAGCGATTACGCGACATACAGCGACTGGTATGAGGCTGACGGAGAAGCGGCAGACGGCATGACAGATGGCGTGACAGCCGACGGGACCGGAGAGGGCGTGACGGCCGACGGAACCGGAGAAGGCATAACGGCTGATGGGACCGGAGGTGACGCGGTCATCGGCGGCGCTGAAGGGAATACGGCGGCCTTTGGCGTGTCCGGTTTCTTTCTCGGAAGGGAGGCGGCCGGCTCATGATTCTTGAACTCAGCGATATCTGCAAGAGCTATTATGCCGGAAAGCTCGAGATCCCTGTCCTTCATCACATCAATTTTCAGCTTGAGGAGGGCGATTACACGGCAGTCATGGGGCCGTCGGGCTCCGGAAAATCGACGCTCATGAATATCATCGGCTGTCTCGACACGGCGACGAGCGGAACAATGATTCTTGACGGCAAGAATGTCAGCAAATGCACGGAGAACGAGCTTGCGGATCTGAGGCTGCAGAAGCTGGGGTTCATTTTTCAGAATTATCAGCTTCTGCCGAGAGAGACGGCGCTCGACAATGTCGCGCTCCCTCTGATTTATGCGGGGATTCCGCTGAAGAAGCGCCGCGCCCTGGCGCAGGAGGCGCTCGAGAGAGTCGGTCTCGGTGACAAGCTCCATTCCTTTCCGACGCAGCTCTCCGGCGGACAGAAGCAGCGCGTTGCGATTGCGCGGGCGATGATCAATCGGCCGAAGCTGCTTCTTGCGGACGAGCCGACCGGCGCGCTTGACTCGGAGTCGGGCCGTCAGGTGCTTGATCTCTTTGATCAGATCCATGGTGAGGGCGCCACGGTGCTCATGATCACGCACGATCCGAATGTAGCGTCGCGCGCCGACCATATGGTGGAGATCCGCGACGGCGTGCTTTACAAGGCAGGTGAGAAGGCATGAAGAGAAAAAAGGCGATAGCGGTCATTCTGACGGCGGCGCTCATTACAGGGTCCGTATTCGGGATCGGCGTGGCGGTCAGGAAGACCACATCGGGAAACAGCGCAGTCACGGTCATTCAGGGCAGCAATATCAATACCGGCTACTGGGGCAATGACACACAGTCGATGAACGGTACCGTCTCGTCCTCCGCGACGCAGAATGTCTACTTAAACAGTGGCGACACGGTCCAGTCGGTCAATGTCAAGGCGGGCGATACGGTCAAGGCGGGAGATGTGCTTCTCAAATACGATCCGGCGAAGGCGGAGCTCGCGTTCAAGGGCGAGCAGATTTCCTATGATGAGATTCAGCTGAAGATCAAGGTCGCGCAGCAGAATCTGAATACGCTGTCGAAAATAAAGCCCGTCGCAGATTCCGCGCCGGACAGCGGCGGAACGGACATCGATAATGGCGGTGGCGGCGGTGACAACGGCGGCGACATTGACGATGGCGGCGATGACAATGGCGGGAATACTGACAGTGGCACCGACAGCGGAAAGACAGACAGTGATACCGACAGCGGAAAAACCGACAGTGATACAGACAGCGGCGATACGAAGAACGATTACTCGAAGGCCCTGAAGTCAATATCGGGCCTTGCTGACGCGTATAATGCGCAGCCGGGATACAAGGATAAGGATACGCTCGGAACGAAGGAGAACCCGTACCGGTTCCTGATCAACGACAATACGGTGATCCGCGTGTCGTTCCTGAAGGAGCTCGCGTCAAAGGGCGGTGCAAACGGCACGGAGTCGGGAAATACATCGTCCGATTCGTCAGCGGAATCGTCGGGGAGTACATCCGGATCGACATCTGAGTCATCCGGGTCATCATCGGAATCGTCGGGAAGTCAGTCCGACGGGAGCCGGACTTCATCCGGAACATCTTCAGAGAGTACGTCGTCTGACTCTTCCGGGAAGAAGGCTGACAGTTCATCTGACCAGACCTCGTCAGGGACTTCATCAGAGAAGACGGACAGCGGAAAGAACCACTGCTACGTCGTATTTGAGGTCCGCGAGGGCGACAGCGTGAGAGGAAAGCTGACAAATGCGTGGCGAATCGACGCGGCGGATATTGAAGCGGTAGCGACTGATTCGGAGAGCGATCCGTCTTCGGACAAGACCGGATCGGATACGTCCTCTGATTCAAAACCGACCGGGAGCGATTCTTCTTCAGAGAGCAGCTCCTCAGGGAAATCAGATTCCGGAAGCAGCACATCGGGAAAGACAGGATCTGAGAGCAGCACGCCGGGTGAATCCTCCGGAAGCAGTGCTTCGGGAAAGACAGGATCTGAGGGTAGCGCCTCTGGAAAATCCTCTGGCAGCGGATCCACGGGCGGTTCTTCGGGAGTCTCCTCCGGCAGCGGGTCTGCGGGAAGCGGTAGCTCCGGAAGCGTCTCTTCCGGCACGGAGGCAGGCTCTGAGCCTGCGGAAGGATCCACGGGAACAGCGGCGGAATCCTCTCTGGAGAGCCTGCCGGCGTCTCTGGTCCTCTTAAAGAGCGGCGCTGTGAGACTTATGTCGACGGCAGACAGCAGCGACGGCTCGTCAGATGCGTCTGGCGACAGCTCCTCCGACAGTGACAACAGCTCTTCTCTGGCGGCTATCGGCGTCATTTCGGCGGACACGCAGTACACAAAGGACGAGCTCGCACAGGCGATCCAGGAGCAGAAGGATACGCTGCGCGATGAGCAGCTGAACCTGAAGGAGGAGGACATCAAGCTCCGTGCGGCCCAGAAGGCTGTGGAGGCAGGAACCGTCGTCGCGAAGATGGATGGCGTCGTGAAGTCTGTCGGTGATCTGTCGAATCCTCCGAAGGATGGAAGCGCATTTATCACGGTGACGGGAGGCTCGGGAACATATATCAAGAGTGCCGTCAGCGAGACGTACCTTGACAGCCTGCATGAGGGAGACACGGTGACGGTCATGTCCTGGAACTCCGGGACGACGGCGACCGCTGTCGTGAAGGATATCTCCACGTATCCGGACACGACCGGTCAGTACGCGCAGTCCAACGCAAATGTATCCTACTATCCGTTCACGGCGGTTGTCGAGGGCGATGCGAATTTCTCGGCGGATGATTACCTGAATGTCACGCTGGATTCTGTGGGTGCGGCCGACCAGAACGGCTTCTATCTCATGAAAGCCTTTGTCCGGACGGACGACAGCGGACAGAAGTATGTCTACAAGGAAGGCAGCGACGGAAAGCTGAAGAAACAGGTCATCACGGTCGGGACGGTGACGTCCGACGGCTACGAGGTAAAGAGTGGCGTGACAGAGGACGACTGGATTGCATTTCCTTACGGGAAGAACGTGAAGGACGGCGCGAAGGTCAAAGAGGGATCGATCGAGGATATGTACAACAGCTGAGGGGGAGATATTATGCTTGAAAATCTGCATTTTGCATTCCGCGGCATCTGGTCTCATAAAATGAGGTCATTTCTCACGATGCTCGGCGTCATTATCGGAATTGCATCGATTATCGCGATTGTATCCACGATTACGGGTACAAACCGGCAGATCATGCAGAACCTTGTCGGCGCGGGCAATAATAACGTGACGATCTCTCTGCAGCAGGGCGGCAGCGATTACTACATGGACAACGGTGCTCCGTCCGGCGTGACGGTCGCATCCGATGACCAGCGTGAGGAGATCCGGAGCCTGGACGGCGTCGAGGACGCATCCTTCTATCAGTCGAGAAGCTACGGGATGGACATCACGAACGGAGCGCTCTCACTCGACGGAGCTGCTGTTTACGGCGTCGATGACCACTATATGTCGACAGTCGGCCTCGTGGTCTACAGGGGCCGTTCATTTGTGAAGCAGGATTACAGCAGTCCGGACAAGGTTGTTCTGCTCGATGAAAATGCGGCGGAGACACTCTTCACGGACGGCGATCCGGTCGGAGGGACGATCGAGATCAGCGGCGAGCCGTTCACGGTCATCGGCCTCTATCGGAAGAGCAGTACATTTCAGCCGACCATCAACTCCATCAGTGATTACCAGACCTACTACCAGCAGGAGTACGGAACGGTCCTTATGCCGGATACGGACTGGCCGATCGTCTACGCATACGATGAACCTGTGAACTGCGTCGTCCGCGCAAAGAGCGTGAAGGACATGAGCGCTGTCGGAAAGAACGCTGCGGAGATTATGAATGAGTGCATCTCGTCTGATCAGTCGGATCTTTCCTATAACGCGGAGGACCTCGTCGAGAAGGCGAAGAGCCAGCAGGAACTCGCATCGAGCACGAATAACCTCTTGATCTGGGTCGCGAGCATCGCGCTTCTTGTCGGCGGAATCGGCGTCATGAACATCATGCTCGTGTCGGTCACGGAGAGAACCTCAGAGATCGGCTTGAAGAAGGCACTCGGTGCGCGGAAGAAGAGTATTCTTGCGCAGTTCCTCACAGAGTCAGCGCTCCTCACGAGCATTGGCGGTGTCCTCGGCGTGGTCGCCGGCATCATCATGGCCTATGTCATCTCGAAAATGACGGGCACGCCGGTGGCGATCAGTGTTCCGTCGATCTTCCTCGGCGTCGGCTTCTCGATGGTCATCGGCATCGTGTTCGGCCTTCTGCCGTCGATCAAGGCGGCGAATCTGAACCCGATCGATGCGCTGAGGAGAGAGTGAAATCATGTGGAAGGATTTCGGCGACAGTCTGCATGGCATAGGTCCGGTTCTGATGCTATGGGACGTGTGACCACGCGTGGCTTTAGAAGAGCCTTTGAGGCCGAATATGATATGAGATAGCTGCTGCTATATGAAAAGCGGGCGTCTTCCCCGGGAGGGAAAAACGCCCGCTTTTCGGTTTTGTTAGAGAAGCCATGTGAAGAGAAAGCCTGTGAGCCTTACAGTGTGTCCAGAAACAGCTCATAGTAGTCATCTTCGCCCTCGAGGAGAGGGGAGTGAACTCTCCCGTCGTCCTTGTGCTGACGTTCCTCCTCATTGTATGTCTCTCCGGCACTGATCAGGTCCATCTCGTAAATGGGAAATCCGTACCGCGTGCTGAGTCTGCAGAACTCAGCGAGTGGATAGTCAGAGTTGCGTGTCGCCAGAAGCGACTGCCTGACATCCGGGTTGTCGCGCGCCAGCAGCCTGAGCCCGTTCAGGGACTCGTCCAGATTGTCCATAGTGCCATACCTCCATTTGATGCTCCCGCCTGCTTCGCCGTGTTATCGGAGCCATGTGCCGGTGGATTCCGATGAGCTCCGAGATACGTGAAGCCTGCGGCGGCCCGTTGACGAGGAAAGTATAGCACAGTTCGCGCGGACGGTCAGAAAAGGCCGTTTTTTGTACTTTTATGCGTTACATACGCAGAGATCTGTATGCAATCTTCAGCTAATATTGCCCGTCACGGTGTAGGCGCTGCTCTGCGGCGATATCACGGAGTTGTAAAATGCGTCCTCTGTCGAATATCCGGTGACATAATGGCCGACACTGTCCATCGTGACTTGCTGACTGTCATCAGGCGTGACCGGATTTGCTGCGTTCGGGATATTGACGCTGCCGTCGCTTCCGATCGTGATGTTGTCGAAGCGGAATGTGTAATAATAATCGGTCGCGCTCCGGAGATCTGAGCTATAATTAATCTTATAGACGAGGTAGAGATGGTTGTCATTTCCGGCCGTCTTTGATGTCAGCAGGTACTCGCCGAGGAGAGTCATGCTGTTCATGGTCTCGTGGACATTGCTCGACGGGTTCGTGTTCCAGGTGTTTGCGACCTCGGCCTTTCGGAGGCTCTGGCAGTGGCTGTCGAGATTGCTGATCTCATCCTGCGGGATCTGGGAGAGCTTCGTGAGGTTCGGCGTGAGGCCGCTGACCGTGAAGTCCTTCGTGAGCGCCTCCGGCTTCTTTCCGGTTTTCTTCGTGTAGGCTGTGAATGTCCCGTCGCTGTCGTCAGGGGATTTGACCGTCAGTGTGACCGTGTCGCCGTTGCTTAAGGCCTGTGCCGTGCTCAGCGTGTAGGTGAGGCCGTCCGCCGCCTGTCCGCTGACCGTCGCGGTTCCGAGTCCGTCATATCCCGAGAATGAGACGGTTACGCCGTCAAATGCATCGAAGCTCTTTGACTTCGAGGAGTCCGCCGCAGCGGAGCTTTCGGACGCGCTGTCTCCGGTACTGGCGGCCGATACGGAAGTGGCCGTCTCAGAGCTCACTGCAGACGAGCTCTCTGATCCCTTTCCCGGGAGATGCAGGTCGCCTGAGAAAATGAGAAACAGCACGATCGCGGCACAGATGCCGACGGCCAGACTGATGATGACCGGAAGAAGCGGGTGGCCGCCGGAAGGGCGGCCCGTATCATCATTTCGTCTGGATTGTCCGGAATCGGTTTCTTCGTGAGGGAAGTCAGAGTAAACGTCGAAGGGATAAGACTCCCCCTTATCAGTATTCCGGTTATCTTTGCCACGATAAATCTGCGTGCCTTCGCCGTCATTCCCTGGCTGTGATCCGTAGGCACCGCTGCCTTGGGCGCTCTGGGAGTCTCCGGGCGTATCCTCTGTATCGGCGACCTTCGCGCCGCAGTACTCGCAGAAGATACTGTCATCCTCGATTTTCTTTCCACAATTCGGACAATACATACATTTCCCTCTCTTATAAATGAATGCTGGCGCTATGACACGGCATACGGTTGCAGAAAATGTCAGTAGGAGCTGATATTTTCCGGCGTGTCGATTACGAACGCACAGCCGTCCGTCAGGTTCTGCAGGATGGTGATCATCTCATTTTCAGGGATAGAGACGCAGCCGGCGGTCGGCCTGCCCGTCGAGCAGTGGAGAAAGACGGCGGAGCCGAGCCCCGGCGTGCAGTCACTGTTGTAGCCGATCGAGAGCACATAGTCGTAGGCGCTGCCGATGCCGACAATATTTTCGCCGCTGCTCCAATCCTGCTGCACCTCATTTGTCGAGACGAGGCGGTTGTAATACTGCGAGGACGGGTCATCGATCCAGTAGTAGGAGCTGTCGACCTGCAGATAGCCGGCCGGGCAGCCCGGGTCCGGCCGACTGCCAAATGCAGTGCCTGCAGAATACACGCCGACCGGCGTCTTTCCGTCGCCTTCCGCTGTCTTTCCGAGACCGTTCCGGCCGATATAACCGCTCGTCTCAAGGAGCTGGGACCACACGCCGTCGGCCCCCTTCTGGTGAAAGCTCACGGTGCATGTCGTTCCCGATGCCTCGACAAGGATCAGCTCGTTGTACGATGACGCGACCTTAAGGCCGGCGGCCTTTGTATCTGTCTGCTGGGGAGATGCCGGCTCCGCCTGTGCGGCGGTCCCTGCCTGGGCCGCAGCGGTGTCTGTTTGCGCCGCCGTGGCGGCCGCCTGCGCGTCCTGGCCGGCGGATGCGGAGGACGCGGAAGAAGATGCTGTCTGCGTGGACGACGCAGATCCTGAGGCGGTGCTCACGGAAACCTCATCCGAAGAGACTGTGTCTGAAGCGGCCTTGGCAGAGCTCTCTGCTGCGAGCTGATTTTTAAGACGCGCATAGTCGATCTGCATTTTCTGGAGGCGGCCAAAGAGAAGACCGTTCATCGCAAGCGAAATGACAAGCAGTGCGCAGAGAATGATGGTCATGACGGTAAAGCCGTGTCCTTTCTTCATTTCTGCTCATTCTCCGTTCTAACAAGGCTTGCGCCGCAGCGGGTGCAGAAGCGTGTGCCGGGCTTGTAGGGCTTCCCACAGCTCGGGCAGATGTTCTGCGCGTCTGAGACGGGATCTGCGGAAGGCTGGTCCTGCGGTTGGTCTGCGGGCTGATCCTGTGCCTGCTCCATGGGCTGCTGCGCGTATGGTTCGGCGGGCTGATTCACGGGCTGTGTCTGGCCTTCAGGCTGCGGCTGGTCCTGCTGCTGATCCATGGGTTGCTGTTCGTATGGCTGTCCTTGCGGCTGGTCCACAGGCTGCTGTTCGTATGACTGTCCCTGCGTCTGATCCATGGGCTGCTGCATGTACGGCTGTCCCTGAGGCTGATCCACAGGCTGCTGTGCATACGGCTGGCCTGCATACTGCGGCCCCATGCCCTGCTGCGCTGCGGCGATCGGCGCACCGCAGCGCATGCAGTACGGCGTGCCGACTGCCACCTCCGCCCCGCAGTTCGGGCAGCGGACGACGCCGCGGAGCTGGTCGTACTGGGCGATCTGGCCGTTCATATAGACCGTCGTGTCATCGATGTCGCGGATCACCTGATCATAATTCATCGGCTCCTGCGACATCTGCTTCCGTTCCATGTAGACCATGGTGCCGAGCGTGCGGTAGTCGCTGTCGATGCGCTGCTGGCACTGCTCGATCGAATGCTTCAGCTGGTTCTGAAGCGTAAAATCATTTGCGCGCTGTGAGATCGCGCTGCCCGCGTGGGAAATGCTCTCTCCCAGAGATTCCAGAAATGCCATAATGTTTTCCTTTCTTGTCAAGATTCAGCGCCCGTAGCGAGGAGTGCGAAGTGTTCCGGGTCTGAGGACTGTCGCTATGGTCTGTCAGACGACATCAGCCTTCAACGAGGGGCGCAAAGCGTTCCGGGCTGGGGTGCTGAATTGCTGTCTCATGTTTACTTTAATCGCTCTCCGATGCGATGTCCGCATTTTGTGCAGAACTTTGCGCCGGGCTTCAGAGGAGCTCCGCATTTGATGCAGAACCTGGGAGCCTTGGCCGCAGGTGACGGTGCAGGAGCCGCAGAAGCGTCAGCGGTATCTGCAGTATCAGCACCGGTCGGGTTCAGCGGGGCCGTATCGTCAGCAGGAGCGTCTGCCGTATCCGGAGATGCGGCGCCTGCTGTAGCATCTGCGGCAGGCTCTGCTGCGGGGTTCTTGTCGGTTTCTGCGGCAGGTTTGTCAGCGGATTCAGCTGCGGATTTTTCGGCTGCCTCGCGCTGAAGTGCTCTGTCGACCATCGCCCTTGCTGCTGATTCCGCACGGGCTTGCGTGTCAGAGACTGTGTCTGTCTTCGGGCTGTCCTGCGTATCAGAGACTGTATCTGCCTGCGGGCTGTTCTGCGTATCAGAGACTGCATCTGCCTGCGGGCTGTCCTGCGTATCAGGGACGGAGTCTGTCTTCGAGCTCTCATTTTCAGTTTTCGGTGCTTCCGGAGCGAGCGGTACGACATGAACCGATTCCTCGGAGGAGCTGTGGATCTTTCTCTTCGGGATGAAGACACGGGTCCTTCCGTCGTTATTTGTGTTATGAGCCGGTGCGCCGGATTCAGCTGCCGGATTTATTGAAGCTTCTGCCGTGCGGTCCATTTCACGCGACTGTTCGCTGCGTTCTTCCTGCTGTGTGGCAGAAGCCTGAGGCGTCGGCTGCTTCGCAGCAGGAGTCTGAGATTCTGTCTGTCTTGTCGTGGACGGCTGACTTTCCTGAGCGTTATGAACCGAATGAGAATTTTCATCAGATCTTACAGGCTGATTCGGAGCTGCGTTCTGATTCGGACCCCAGCCCTGATTCGGGTTAAAGCTCTGATCCGGATTAAATCCCTGATTTGGATTAAATCCCTGATTCGGGTTAAATCCCTGATTCAGATTAAAGCTCTGGTTCGGGTTAAAGCTCTGATTCGGATTAAAGCTCTGGTTCGGATTAAAGTTCTGATTCGGATTAAATCCCTGGTTCGGGTTAAATCCCTGATTCGGGTTAAATCCCTGGTTCGGGTTAAATCCCTGGTTCGGATTAAATCCCTGATTCGGGTTCATCCTCTGGTTCGGATAGTAGTTCGGATCCTGTGCTGACGGTCCCTTCTTCCGGGTATTGCCGATTTTTCCGGCTGTCGCCTTTGAGAGAAGACCGGACCAGGTTGCCTCTTTTGTCCCATACCATACCGCGCACGCGAGAATGAGGAAAATGAGTCCCCAGATCGCGGCGCCACCGAGCGAGAAGAGTGTGGATTTTTCCTTGGCATACGCACTGCCGTCACTGATCATTGACTGGTTAAATTTGACAACAAAGACAATGGCTGTGATAAAGCTGATGACATATGAGCAGGCGTATGGAATGATTGCAATATTTTTCTGATCGGACGGCCCAGCCAGAATCCATACAATCGCGAGAATTGCAAGAAGGACTACAGCGACGTTGAGCAGCGTGAGCAGGACAGCAGCCGTGCGGACAGCCTTGGACATCTTTTCCAGCAGATTATAAAAATCAGAAAGATTGGAAAGGTCACTTAGATCACTCCCGCTGAAATTCTCTTTCTCAAAGGATTCCTCATCAAAATAGTCAGAATCGGAATCGTCATAATAATCTTCATTATCTTCTTCAGAACCGATCACTGACTGCAGGAGCTTCAGATCTTTTGAAAATGAGCTTATAATCCGTGTATTTCCTGCGAGCTCTCCCATGCTGAGCTTGCCGTCACGTATGGTTTTCAGCATATACAGAATGCCGTCGGCATATTTATCAACATTAATCTTGACTCCATCAGATGACAGCTCGCTCTGAATGTAATCACGGTATGTGGAGTTTTTGAGAACGCTCTGGACTGTTGGATACATGATAGAGTAGTAGGAGTCAACCGACTCACCATCGATGGTCTTCGGCAGCTTGATCCACCCTCCGCACAGATAAAACAGCAGGGAAATGAAGACCAGCACGGCTGCGATGATCTGCCTCACGCCCGGCATCCTTCCGCCAGCTTTTCCTGATGTGAAGAACTGCTTTATCTTTACGAACGGGTTCTGCTTCGGCTGCTTGTACGGAGCCTGTCCGTAAGGATTTTGTCCGTACGGAGCCTGTCCATTCGGGTTCTGTCCGTAAGGATTATAACCCTGCCCCTGTCCATATGGATTCTGCCCCTGCGGCTGCCCGTAAGGGTTCTGTTCCGGAGCCTGTCCATAGGGTGCCTGTTCATATGAACCCTGCCCGTAAGGATTTTGTCCCATATTCTGCCCCTGCGGCATGCCCTGTCCGGATCCATCCGGATTGTAAGCGTCATTGTTTTGCATATGTTTCCCTCCCTTTATCCCTTTATAAACGGTAATATTCAGCACCTCAGACTTGGAACGCTTCGCGCTTTCCTCATTCAGAGAATGGCAGTTGACGTCGGACGGGCAAGCCTTCCATCCCCCTTTGAGGATTTTCCAAGGGAGTGCTGTATGATTACCATAAAATTGGAACGTTCACAACAAATAATACGGCGCCGGGCGCCCGGATGCAATTATGAGGCTGAATTTTGTCTTCCAATAGAGTAAAATAGGGTTTGTTTATTTTTGGAAGGATGATTGGAACGTATGGAAGAGAAGGGACTTACATTCATTTACAGGGGAAGAGTCCGAACCGCGGGGGTTCCGCAGCGGATGTTCCTCACGCGGGGCTCAGAGGACATGGAAGGGGCCTTTGTGTTTCCGGCGCCGTTCCTTGGCAGAAGCGAGGGCTGCTTCTTTACGGACGAAAGAGGCTGCTATTATGTTGAATTCGGCGGAGCGGGCCGTGCCAGGCTGAACGGCCGCCCGCTTATGAAGGAGACGAAGACATATCTGAAGGACGGCGATCTGCTTGCATTTTCAGAAGAAGAGATCCGGACGGACAATGATTATCTCTATATTCTGTTCGGCGACAAATGCAGGGCGCAGGACTGGAACCGTGTGTCCTTCCGTGCGGCTATCGATCAGGTCACGGGCTGCAGCGCCTTCCGCCGGTCAAATGTCGGTTGGGCCGTCCTCACAAGGACGGGCAGCGGAACGCCGGTGATGCGAAACGGCTCGGAGGCTGTATCCCCGGGGGAGCTCCTGACGGGAGAGGTCATCGAAGCGGACGGACGGCTGTTCATTGTGCTGGAGGACGGCGTTCTCTATCAGCTGGAGAAGAAAGCGGCGGCAGTGAGGAGCTGCAACATCGCAGGCGCGCCGACGAATCTGCCGCTCACGATCGATCTGAAGGAACGTTCTGTGCGGGTGCATTTCCGGAAGCATACGCTGCTGAAGGATATCCGGCTCAGCGTCGAGCCCGGAGAGATGGTCCTGATCCTCGGCGGGTCAGGCGCCGGAAAGACGACGTTCATGAACGCGGTCATGGGATACGAGAAGGGAAAGGGCCGCATTCTCTACGGAGACACCGATATCTACAGCCATTTTTCGACGATGAAGCATCAGATCGGCTTTGTGCCGCAGGCGGATCTCATGCGGACGGACGACACGGTCCGGAGGACACTCGACGACGCGGCGAAACTGAAGCTTCCGTTAAAGATCACAACGGACAAGAAGGCACGGCTTGCGCGCGTCGACGAGGTGATGGCCGAGATGGGGCTTACCAATGAGGCGGATGAGCTGGTCTCGAAGCTCTCGGGCGGGCAGCGGAAGCGTCTCAGCATCGCGATTGAGCTGATTTCCGACCCGGGACTTTTCTTTCTCGATGAGCCGGACTCGGGACTCGACGGAAATATGGCGCGCAACCTGATGGAGGAGCTCCGCGAGATCGCAGAGAAGGGCAAGATCGTTCTTGTCATTTCCCACTCGCCGGACCGCGCGGCCGATCTCTTCGACAAGGTCATCGTCCTCGCAAAGAGCGAGGCGGACAACATCGGGCATCTCGCCTACTACGGCTCTGTCGGAAATGCGTTCCGCTTCTTCGGGACGGAATCACTCGAGGAGATCGTAAAGAAGGTGAATCGGAAGGATGAGGGCGGCGACGGGCAGGCCGATGATTTTATCCGTTCATTTTCGATTATGAGAAGACAGAGAGAGCAGGCGGGGAGGAAGCTGTGATGCAGTACGCGGGAAGGATCAGGCAGACAAATATCTATGTTGGCAAGCTGTTCCGCATTTTTGCAAATGAGAAGCAGTGGAAGGGCTTTATCAGTGCGACGATCATCACGGCGCTGATCGCGTCCGTCACGGGAAAGAACATGTTCACCGAGTACTCGGCGACGAGAAACGGCACATTTGCGCTCATCTGCGCGTGCATCTGGATCGGCATCTTCAACTCCATTCAGTCCGTGTGCAGCGAGCGCGGCATCATCAAGCGCGAGCACCGCTCGGGCCTCCACATGACGTCCTATGTGACGGCGCACATGGTCTTTGAGTTCTTTCAGAGCGCGGTCGACGCGGCCCTTGTGACACTTGTCACGGTGTTCATTTTCGGCAGTAATATGCGCGATGCGGACGGGTTTAAAAATGTGAATTACCTCCTGTTCTACGTGACATTTTTCCTGATTATTTATGCGTCGGATGTTCTCGGCATGATGATTTCCTGCATCGTGAAGACGCCGGAGACGGCGATGACGGTCATGCCGTTCGTTCTCATCATCCAGCTCGTCATGTGCGGCTTCATCTTCGAGCTCAAGGGGAAGGCGGCCGTGATCGGCAAAATCACAATCAGCAAGTGGGGCATGAACGCGCTCGGAACGATCGCGAATATCAATAAAATGAAGCCCGCGGAGCCGGCGCCGACAGCTGCGCAGGAGGACTACGTGAAGGCCCTGCAGGCGAGGTTCCTCGCGGACAAATATCACGCCGACTATAATCCGGCCCATTTTCATGTGTATAAGATGTGGCTGATTCTGATCATTTTCATTATGATCTACATGGGCGTTTCGATTCTGTTCCTTGAGTTCATCGACAGGGACAGACGGTGAAGGCGCGGCGCTTTCGGATGAGACAGCAGGCGTGTGGCCGATCCGTCCAGGGAACGGGTGAAGGCGCAGCGCTTTCGAAGCGGACAGCAGTGATGAAAAAGGAGCATGGCAGGATGGAAGTAAGAACCGGAAATTCATTTCAGGGAAGCGGGAATGCGCCCTATCCCGGGAAGCTCATGCCGGGAAAGGTGTACCTCGGGACCTATCAGGTGATCAGAAAAATCGGCGAGGGAACGGTGGGTGACGTGTACCTCGGCCGGCACCTCCGCCTCGGAAAGACGATCGTCATCAAGGAGATCAAGTCGGAGTATGTGAGCCAGCTCGCGCCGGAGGATCTGAAGCGCGAGGCGGACATTCTGAAGAACCTGAAGAACCGGTACATCACGCAGGTCTATGATTTCGTGCGGAACGGGTCGGATGTCTACACAGTCATGGATTATGTCGACGGAAATTCTATGCAGGAGTATATTGACCGCCGGGTGCGGTTTAAGGAGGCGGACATTGTGCGCTTCCTGCGCGAGAGCCTCGAGGCGCTCGACTATCTGCACACGAGGCGGCCGCCGGTCGTTCACCGCGACATCAAGCCCGCGAATATCATGATCGACCGGAACGGAGATGTGTGCCTCATCGATTTCAACATTTCTCTCCGCGCAAATATGGAAAATGAGATGTCCGGCTACACAGAGGGCTACGCCTCCCCGGAGCAGGTCTATCAGGGCGAGCTGTATGACAGAGGCGGTGACTACATGAGCGTCCGCATCGACGGGCGGTCGGACATTTACAGCCTCGGCGCGAGCTTCCTCAGACTGATGACAGGGCAGAAGGTCCGCGACATCAAGGCCAGGCGGCAGAGAGTCTGGCAGGTCCCGGGAAATATCTACTCGGAGCAGCTCTGCCGCGTTATTGACCGCGCGATCGAGGATGATCCGGGGAAGCGCTTCCAGAGCGCCGCGGACATGCGAAGGGCGCTCGATACGATGTGGCTCCGCGACCGGGAGTACAGAAGTCTTCGGCGCGGACAGACCATTTATACCACCGTGTTTCTTATTGCATTTGCGGCCGGCGTGTTCCTCTTTCTCTACGGGGCGTCGCAGAGAAAGGCGGAGGAGTTCCAGAGCCGGTACAGCAGCCTGAAGGAGCTGACGGAGGAGAACAATTATGACGATGTGATCTCTGAAGGGGCGGATATCCTGAACGACAAGGATTATGCGCGCATTCTCAGCCGGAATCCGCAGGAAGAGGCGGACATCTATTACATGATCGCGGACAGCTACTTCAGCCAGGACGACTACAATGACGCAGTGACCTTTTATAAAAAGGCGGTCGATCTGGGAACCGACAATTCGGACTGCTACAGGGACCTCGCAATCGCGTTTGCCAGGAACGGGCAGACAGACGAGGCGGAGAAGATCATCGCGAAGGCGGAGCAGTACGGCCTCGGCAGTGCGGACATAAAGCTTGTCGACGCGGAGATCGACTATGGAAAGGAAAATTATGAGGACGCGGAGGACGAATTCCGGAAGGCCGCGGACCTTTCGGGGGACGATGAGGATCTTCATTTCCGGGCGCTCTACTATCTGGCGAAGACATATGAAAAGGAAGGGGACTATGAGAGCGAGATCGATACGCTAGAGGAGGCCCTGAAGGCGGT
Organism: uncultured Eubacteriales bacterium; assembly: GCA_900315305.1. Taxonomy (GTDB): domain Bacteria; phylum Bacillota; class Clostridia; order Lachnospirales; family Lachnospiraceae; genus Chordicoccus. The sequence continues at coordinate 43,521 of OMYS01000006.1, read as the reverse complement.
CGGAGAAAAATACCAGATGCCGCTTCTTCGCAAGGAGGGGGCTGCGTATTACTCGATTTTGAAAAAGGACGGGGAACTTTCTGACACAGACACCAGAAAGGCGTATGATATTTATCAGAAGCTGGTCAATGACAGCGGGCAGACGCTGGAGGACTGGACAAATTTCGCGACACTTCTGCTCGCGAAGGAGGATTACGACAGCGCGGCCAAGATTCTCGACAAGGCAGCTGAGAAATACAGGTCGGCTTACCAGATCCCCGCGAAGATGGCGCTCGTAGAGCTCTACCGACAGAGTGCGCTTCCGTCTGAGGACCAGGACTACTCGAAATTCGACGAGGCGTACCACCGCGCGGAGAAGCTCTTTGCGGACAAGAAGCAGGCCGGAGAGAGCGATGAGGACATGCAGACCATAGAGAAGGAGCATCAGAAGCTGCTGGATGCGAAGCGGGTGTACTCGTAATGATAATGATTCAGCACCCTATCGAAAAATGATGAAATCCGGACGGAGAGCTTGCCCGCCGGACGACTTCAGAGAGTTTCTGAGAGGCTGATAGCTACTCGTAATGCAGACGTGTCTGGCGGTCAGCTGGCAGAGAGGAGGGAGATGCAGCCCCGGAGCTGCATCGATGAATTATGACAACAGGCGATATGTGTTATTTGGCGGGCATCGTGCTTTCCGTGGGGAGCCTTGCGGCGCTCGTCATCGGAAATCTGGTCTACGGCCTGAAGCGCCGGAAGGTGAGAAGGAAGCTGTCCGACCGGTATGGGGAATGACAGGAGGATTCCGGCTGGACATTTCCGGGAATTGCACGGAAAATGAGAAAAGCTGCCGGCAAGTGGTAAAGCCGCTTAAGCACGCCCGCGGCGGGGAGCGCGAAGCGTTCCGGGCATGTGGGGATGAATAGTCAGAAGGATAAGGGATGAGACAGGAGGAATTGGTATGATCTGTAAGAACTGTGGGGCACAGATCGAGGATGACGCTCTGTTCTGCCCTGAGTGCGGGGCAAGACAGGATGCGGGAAATGGGCCGGCCCCGGATAATGGACAGGCCATGGATATGGGACAGAATGCAGGGACTGGGCCGGCGCCGGGCAATGATCAGGCCGCGGATATGGGGCAGGGAATGGCCGCGGATAACGAACAGCCCGCAGGACAGGGACCGGCGTTGTATACACAGGATAGCCGCTCAGATGAGGGACTTAAGTATACGGCGGGTCTCGTGCAGCCGGGACATGCGCCAGCAGGGGGCGGACGCCGGGAGAGCGCGCCACGCCCGCGGAAGAAGCGCGGGGGCAGGGCCGTGTTTATCCTGCTCTGTGCCGTGATCGGTGTCCTGACCTGCGTCATTACGTGGGAGATTCTGGACCTGATCAGCATCAACCGCGGCGGAAATGATTTCAAGGCGCCAGCGCTGAAATCAGAGTATGTGTCGGAGAGCGGCGCGTCGTCAGCGGCTTCTTCTGTCACAGGTTCTGCTGCGTCAGAGACAACAGGGAGTGATGCCGCATCTTCAAATTGACATTCTCCTGCGGCTAAAACCGTGGGATGAGAGACCTGAAGGTTTCAGGCGGCGATGATCTGTATTTGAATGAGGGAGGAAAAGCATTATGTTTTGTCCACATTGTGGAAAAGAAATTCCGGATGATTCGATCTTCTGTCCGAACTGCGGAGAACGCGTAGCGGAGGAAGTTAGCGGCGCGGGAAATCCGCAGGAAGGCGGCTATGGCCAGAACGGAGATTACGGGAATCCGCAGGAAGGCGGCTATGGTCAGACCGGGAGCTACGGGACTCCGCAGGAAGGCGGATATGGTGAGACCGGGAGCTACGGGAATCCGCAGGAAGGCGGCTACGGCGAGACCGGGAGCTACGGAAATATGCCGGATAATGGATACGGTGAGAACGGGGACTATGGAAATCCGCCGGACGACGGCTACGGCCAGGACGGGGACTATGGAAATCCGCCGGACGATGGCTATGGTCAGGACGCGTCCGATGATGGATATGATGAGGATGACGGCGGAGAAGAAAAGAAGAGCACGATGCTCCCGATTATTATCGTCGGCTGTGTCGTCGCTGCGGCAGTGATCGGAACGATCGCATATTTCACGCTGAGCGGGAAGCTCTCGTCCGGATCATCATCCGTCTCGACGCCTTCTGTCAGCGCTGATGCGACGCCGACCCCGGCAGCGGAGAGCGACACGATCAGCATCGGTGTCACGGCGAAGCCGACACCGACATCCACGCCGACCCCGACTGTCAAGGCAACGCCGACTCCGATTCCGACAGCGACGCTGGCTCCGACGGCGACACCGACTCCGGTCCCGACGGCAACGCCGGTGCCTGCTGCGGCAGGATATGATACGGACGAAGAAGCGGATCCTGCTGCTGATGCATTGATCAATGTAGAATCATCCGAGTATCTGGACTATAGTGATCTTAACGGACTTTCGGAGTATGAAGTAAAGCTTGTACGAAATGGTCTTTATGCACGGCATGGATATATTTTCTCGAAGGATCCGAGCGTAAAGGCATATTTTGAGGGCAAGTCGTGGTATCAGGGAACAACGGATAGTATGGATGCGGTTGCCGCTGAGTTTAATTCATATGAAAATGCGAATCTGCAGACGATCGTTCAGTATGAAAGAGACCATAAGTATAATGGATATACAAACTGATACGGATAGGCCTACTTTTATTCAGCAGATGCAAAGAGAGAAACAATAAGGATTGCCGCACTGCAGTGAGTTTTATCCGCAATTGCAGAGTATGGACTAAGGAGACACAAATATCATGAGTATCTACATGGACAGAGCAAAAAAAGTGCGCGCCATCACGGAGCGCCACTACAACTGCGCACAGAGCGTGCTGGTCGCATTTCACGATGTGATCGGGCTTGATGAGGAGCAGGCATACCGGCTGGGCTCTCATTTTGGTGCAGGCATGAAAATGGGAGCGACATGCGGCGCGATCACGGGCGCGATGATGGTCCTCGGGCTCGCGGGTATCGATGATGCGGACACGCTGCACAGTGTCCTTCGCAGCTTCCGGGAGCGCCACGGCGGCATGCTGGACTGCCGGGACCTGCTCGCGACAAGCGCGAAGGCGGGCGTTCCGCGCAAGACGCACTGCGACGGGCTGGTTTTTGAGATGGTCGATGTCACGGAGAAGCTTCTGCGGGAGAAGGGCGTTCTTTCGGCAGTTGATTCCGAAAATGAGAAGCCGGATATGCAATAAAAAGGCGGCCGCCGGGCTTGCCCGGTGATTAGTCAGGAATCATGCGTACAAAAAGGGCTTTTCCGCCCTGAGGCTTGTGAACAGGAGAAGAAAATGACACACATCAAGACGATTGAAAAGCAGACGGACAACCGCTTCCTCAACATGTACCATCTGACATTTGAGGACCGCGCGGGAAAGCCCGGCAACTACTATTTCTGCACGAGAAACAGCGACGACAAAATCAAGATCCGCACGCATGAGCTGACAGCGGAGGGCATTACGATCTACGCGGTCACGGAGGAGGCGGAGCCGAGGATCGCGCTCGTTCACGAGTACCGCTTCCCGGTTGACGAGTATATTTATTCCCTTCCATCGGGACTCATCGATCCGGGCGAGACGGCCGGCGAGGCCGCCGCGCGGGAAATGGAGGAGGAGACAGGCCTCTCATTTACGGAATATACGGGAGGCGAGGCGTTCTGCCGCCGTCCATTCTTCCTCGCGCCGGGCTTCTCGGATGAGCCGGGAGCGGCTGTCTTTGGGACGGTAAAGGGTGCGCTCAGCCGGGCGGACAACGAGAGCAGTGAGTGGATTGAGGCCCTTCTGGCAGACAAAAATGAAGTGCGCCGGATACTCAGCGAGGAGAAGGTCTCCGTGCGGGCTGCATTTTTACTGATGCAGTTCCTCGGGAGTGATCCGAAGGAGCCGTTCCGGTTCCTTGACTGTAAGTGCTGAGCTCTTGAGGCATATCTGAACAGGCGTGAGCGATATGGTTTGTCTGCCGCGGCAGAGATACTGGGCCGGAACTGGCTGGAAGGCAGAGACAGAGGATATGCAGGCGGCCTGAGGCCGCTTTGTGTATCAGCCGGGGCGCATAGCATGATAAGGAGAATCTATGCAGGATTTATACAAGGTCGTCAGAATTGACGAGATGGATTACGGCTGTGAGGGCGTACCGGATGGTGCGTCGCTCATGGACGAGGTGACGCTTGAGGCGAAGGACGGCACGAGGCGGACGGTTCCCGCGAAGGACCGCGCGCTCACTGCGATGAAGCTTGAGGAAGGCGATTATGCGTATCTTGCCGGCGGCGTGCTGCAGAAGGCTTATGTCGGCGAGTTCCGTCCGATGCGGCGCTTTAAGCAGGCGATCCCCGAGGATGAGTGCCTGGATGTACTCGCACACGGAGAAATCGGTGTGCTGGCCGTCTCCGGGGACGACGGATATCCGTATGCGGTCCCGCTCAATTTCTATTTTGACAGAGAAAACATGAAAATTTATTTTCATGGCGCATCAGCGGGGCACAAGATCGATTCGATCGCGCGGAATGACAGGGTGTCTTTCTGTGTGACGGAGAATCTGGGCAAGGCTCCCGGTGAGTGGTGGAATACCTGGAAGAGCGTAATTGCATTTGGCAGAATCCATCCGGTCCTTGACAGGGATGAGACGGTGGAAATTACGCGCAAAATCGGATACAAGTACTATCCGGACAAGGAGCTCGTCGAGAAGGAAATCGAGGCGACGAAAAGCAGAGTTCACTGCCTCGAGCTCAGAATTGAGCATCTGAGCGGAAAGCGCGTCAGGGAGAAGTGACGTCCCTTCGCAATTGAAGCTGCGGCTCTTCCCGCCCTTACAAGTGAAAGCTCTTGCGCATATGCGCAAAAAAAGAGGCTCAGAGCAGGTTCTGAACCTCTTTTTTGTTACTCGAAAATCGTCCGCAGAAAATGAACGGCGTCCCGGCTCCAGCTCCAGGCTGAATTCCCGAAGGCGAGGCCGCAGCCGTGGCCGCCTGTCGGATAGAGATGCGCCTCGTGGCGAATGCCGTGGGCTGTGAGGGCCTTATCGAGAAGGCGCGTATTTTCACAGGGGACGCAGCCGTCGTCCTCGCAGGCCCACACGAAGGTCGGCGGGTAGGTGTCACCGACGAGGTTCTCGCACGAGAGAGCCTCGCGCATCGACTCATCGCCGCCCGTGAGACCGAGAAAGCTGCCCTCGTGCGTCACACCCTTCTTCATAGTGATGACCGGGTAGCCGAGCACAAGCGCGTCCGGGCGGGAGCCGGGCAGAAGCTCATCGCAGAGCGCGGCGCAGGAGGCCGCGAGATGGCCGGCGGCCGAAAAGCCGGTGACACAGATCCTGGCCGGATCGATGCCGTACCGGTCTGCATTGTCACGCACGTACCGGATGGTCCGGAGCAGGTCCATCTGCGGGTCCGGATAGCGGGACGGGGCGACGCGGTAGCGCAGAATGAAGGCCGCAAAGCCGCGCTGCTCAAAGAAGGTCTGGATCGGCGTCCCCTCGTTCTGGAAGCTCACGAATTCGTAGCCGCCGCCCGGGCAGATAATGACGCAGGGCCTGCTGCTGCCTGACTGCGCGGAAGAGGTCTGACCGTTGTCTGACCGCGCGGAAGTGATCTGACCGTTGTCTGACCGCGCGGAAGAGGTCTGGTCATTGCCTGCCTGTCCGGCGGAGAAATGATCGCATGCGGGACCTGCGGCGCCGGCGGATTCCTTCGTCTCCGGCGTGATAAGAAATGCCGTGTCCGGGTCGGAGAGATCCTCATTTCCTGAGGGCGCAAACGGCTCCCAGTCCTTCAGGCGCAGGCAGGCGCGCCTCCCCGTCTCAAGCTCGAGCGCGAGATTCGCGGCGTCCGCGAGCTGATCGGCCATCTCGCGGAGGTCCTGTCCCCACGACGTGTGGCCCCTGTAGCCGGAGAGACGAAGCGGATCGTCCGCGTATTCCTCCGGGAAGAAGTCAAGCGTGTCCTTCGAAAATAAAAAATGAAGCCATTTCATGACGTCCGGGTTCTTCCGGATATCGTTCAGAGAATTCAGAGTTGTATACATTTTCCGATATTATCCTTTTTTCAGAAGCTTTCTGCTTCTGCCGAACGCGCACCAGAAAATGAACAGAAGAAGCAGGCACGCGAAGATCATCCAGCCCGTCAGGACGGCCGTGCCCATCTTCGAGAAGATGTCGTAGTAGCCCTTCAGGTAGATGATGACGATGACGAGCGGCAGGCCGAATGTGAAGTACCAGCGGAACTGCTTCGGGAACTTCATGCCGTCGCCCGCGTCAGCCTCCGCGAGGAACCTCTGCCAGCCCCAGCCGCGCGCATTTGTGCAGAAGAGGACAAATGCAAGGCTGCCGAGCGGAAGCAGGTTGTTCGACACGATGAAATCCTCGAGGTCGAGCACGGCGGTTCCTTCGCCGAGCGGCGCAAAGCCCGACCAGATGTTGTAGCCGAACACGCACGGGAGACTCAGCGCGATGACGAGGCAGGCGCTGATGAGCACGCTCTTCTTCCGCGACCAGCCGAAGAGGTCCATGTCGAACGCGATGATATTTTCAAATACGGCGATGACGGTTGTCAGCGCGGCAAATGAAAGAAATACGAAGAACAGCGCGCCCCAGATCTGTCCGCCCTTCATTTGCGAGAAGATATTCGGGATCGTGAGGAAGATCAGCGACGGGCCCGCATCCGGCTCGACACCGAAGGCGAAGCACGCCGGGATGATGATGAAGCCGGCCATCAGCGCGACGAGCGTGTCGAGCGATGTGACGGTGACGGCCTCACCGGTCAGTGACCGGTCCTTCCCGAGATAGCTTCCGAAAATGAGCATCGCGCCGATGCCGATGGACAGGGTGAAGAACGCCTGGCTCATCGCCGCGAAGATGACGGTTCCGATGCCGGCCGAGCGGATCGTGGAAGCGCTCGGAACGAGGTAGAACCGGATGCCGGCGCCCGCGCCCTTCAGGAAGACGGAGTGCACCGCGAGGATGAACATCAGCACGAGAAGCGCCGTCATCATGAATTTGGACACGCGCTCGATGCCGTTCTGGATGCCGAAGTAGCAGACTGCGAAGCCGATGAGGCAGACGAGAATGGTCCAGAAGGTCATCGACGGCGCGTTGGAGAGCATGCCTGAGAACTCGTTCTTGATGGTGCCAGCCGTGGCGCCCGCGAAATCTCCGCGGATGCTCCGGAAGCAGTAGGACAGCATCCAGCCGGCGACGGTCGTGTAGTACATCATGAGCATGTAGCAGCCGATGATGCTGATGAACTTCAGGCGGTGCCAGTTTGTGCCGGCGGGCTCGAGCTTTTCAAATGCAAGGGCCGCTGACCGCTGGCTCGCGCGGCCGATCGCGAACTCGCAGACCATGACCGGGATGCCGAGAATCAGAAGAAACAGAAGATAGATCAGGATGAATGCGGCGCCGCCGTATTTGCCGCAGAGGTACGGAAACTTCCAGACATTTCCGATGCCGATCGCGCAGCCGGCGGAGACCAGGATAAAGCCGAGGCGGGAACCGAAGCCCTCGCGTTTCTTTTCATTTGCCATAATAATGCTCCTTCAAGTTTGTGCTGACAGCCATTATACCGCCTGCGGAGGGGAGGCACAACGGGACTGTATCTATTTACAGCGGTGAAGAGGAAGCGTCGGGCATGTCCGGAGGATCCGGGGTTTACAGCGGGAAGGCGCGAGGGTATGATAGTTACAAAAGTTCATACTGCGAGGGAGCCGCACGGGGCGGCTGAGAGGAAGCGACTGGCTTCGACCTTTTTACCTGATTTGGACAATGCCAACGTAGGGAGCAATGAGTGATATGCAAGTGAAGGCGGCATCCGTTCGGGTGCCGTCTTTTTGTATATATAAGTCCCGGCCGCAGTATATAGGACGCGGTGTGCCTGTACGCCGGCGGACATATGTACTAGAGACAACTTATACACATATTTGCATAGGTTTCCCTGCAGTCTCATGGGAGGTATGGAAAATGAGTACACTTGGAACGTGTCTTGATGCGGTGAGGGCGCAGGCGCCTCTGGTCCACTGCATCACAAATTATGTCACGGTCAATGACGTCGCAAATGTCATTCTCGCCTGCGGCGCGAGCCCGATTATGTCCGACGACGTCGGCGAGGTCGAGGAGATCACATCGATCTGCGGCGGGCTCTGCATCAATATCGGCACGATGAACGCGCGGACGGTCGAGTCGATGAAGGCTGCGGGCGTGAAGGCGGAGAGCCTTGGACATCCGATTCTGCTCGATCCGGTCGGTGCAGGCGCCTCGTCGCTCCGGACCAATACGGCGCTCGATCTCATGGATGGGGTACGGTTTGATGCGATCCGCGGAAATATGTCCGAGATCAAGACGCTGATCGTCGGCTCCGGCACAACGAAGGGAGTCGACGCGGACGCCGCTGATGCGGTCACGGAGGAGACGCTTGACAGCGCCGTTCATTTTCTGAAGGAGGCGGCAGGAAAGATGCACACGATCCTCGCGGTCACGGGTGCGATTGATCTCGTGACGGACGGGACGGACTGCTATGTGATCAGGAACGGCTGCCCGGAGATGGGGCGGATCACGGGGACCGGCTGCCAGCTCTCCGGTATGATGACCGCATTTCTCGTTGCAAATAAGGAGCGGAAGCTGCAGGCGGCGGCAGCGGCCGTCGCGGCGATGGGACTTGCCGGAGAGACGGGACGCGCACACCTCGCATCTTATGAGGGAAATGCGACGCTTAGAAACCGCATTATTGACGCGGTCAGCCTGATGGACGGAAATGCGCTCGATGCGGGTGCGAAGATGGAAATCATGTAAGGCTTGACATGGAGGGACATATGGATGAACACAGATTTACGAAGGATGAGATCCGCAGGGCCATGGAGCTCTACGCGGTGACGGACCGGAGGTGGCTGAAGCCGGGGCAGACGCTTACCGGAGCGGTCCGGGAGGCGCTCGAGGGAGGCGCGACCTTTATCCAGCTCCGCGAGAAGGAGCTGGATTCGGCCCTTATTGAGGCGGAGGCCGGAGAGCTGAAGACCTTGTGCCGCAAGTTCGGCGTGCCATTTGTGATCGACGATGACGTAGAAATCGCAGCCCGCGCCGGCGCGGATGGTGTCCATGTCGGGCAGGAGGATATGGAGGCCGGACGCGTGCGTGCGCTTCTCGGCGAAGACGCGATCGTCGGCGTCTCGGCGGAGACTGTGGAGGAGGCTGTCCTTGCGGAGAAAAACGGGGCGGACTATCTCGGAGTCGGGGCTGTATTTCCGACGGGCTCGAAGGACGACGCGGTTCCGGTGAGTCTTGACACGCTGAAAAATATTTGCGGGGCGGTTTCGATTCCGGTCATCGCGATCGGAGGCATCACGAAGGACAATGTCGAGGAACTTCGCGGCACCGGCATCGCCGGCATCGCAGTCATCAGCGCGATCTTTGCGCAGCCGGACATCCGGAGGGCAGCGGAGGAGCTGAAGAGCAGGGTGAATGTCATTTTATGAATGAGATGGAAGCAACAGGTACGGCTTAGAGAGTGTGCAGGATGAGCGACAAAATATGTGCAGTCCTTCCAGGGACTGATACAGAAAGAGAAGAAAAGAAGTCTGGTCCACAGAATAAGAAGGAAATGAGTGGCGAGATTTCGGGGCCATGCACGGCCCTCACGATCGCCGGCAGTGATTCCGGGGGCGGCGCGGGCATCCAGGCGGACTTAAAGACGATGATGGCCTTTGGCGTCTTCGGTACGTCGGCCATAACCGCCCTGACGGCTCAGAATACGCTCGGCGTGCAGGACAGCCTCCCTGTGCCGGCGTCCTTTGTCGAAAAACAGATGGATTCCGTTTTTCAGGACATTTTTCCCGACGCGGTCAAGATCGGCATGATCGCGGACATTGAGCAGGTCAGTGCCATCAGTGAGAAGCTCCGGGAGTACGGCGCAGAGCACATCGTGATCGATCCCGTCATGATCTCGACGAGCGGCCGAAGGCTCATGCCGGAGGACGCCGCCGAGCTTGCGCAGGAGAAGCTGTACCCGCTGGCGGAGCTTCTCACGCCGAATATCCCCGAGGCGGAATATCTGGCGGATATGCGCATTTTCTCCGATGAGGACAGGAAGACGGCGGCATCGGTTATTTATCAGGCGCTCGGCTGCCCGGTCCTCATCAAGGGAGGCCACGCGGCGGTAGAGGAGAGCGGCGGCGGATGCGGACCGGGAATGGGGGAAGAAGACCGGAAGTCCGCAAATGACTGCTGCGGACGGGAGAAAGGAGCATCCGGCCGCTCCGACGATCTCCTGTATGACGGCGAGAACATGATCTGGCTCAGAGGGCCTCGCATTTCCTGCAAAAATACGCACGGGACGGGCTGTACGCTGTCATCGGCGATCGCCTCGGGGCTTGCGCGCGGACAGATGCTTGAGGCAAGCGTGCGCGCGGCAAAGCGCTATATCGAGGGCGCGCTGCGGGACGGAATGGACATCGGGCATGGGAACGGCCCGCTCAATCACGCATGGCAGGAGAGCCTGAGTCCTGCTGTAAAATAAAAGAAGAAGGAGAAGGGTATCATGGAATATGCAACACAGATGGACGCCGCAAAGCGCGGCATCATCACACCGGAAATGAAGAAAGTAGCGGAGAAGGAGCGGCGGACTCCGGAGGAGATCCGTGCATTTGTCGCAAGCGGCGAGGTCGTCATCCCGGCAAATAAGGCGCACACTTGCCTTGATCCGAACGGAATCGGCAGCATGCTCCGGACGAAGATCAACGTGAACCTCGGCGTGAGCCGCGACTGCAGGGATTACGATGTCGAGATGAAGAAGGTGCAGAGCGCGGTCGATCTCGGCGCCGAGGCGATCATGGACCTCTCGAGCCACGGCAACACGCAGCCGTTCCGCCGGAAGCTCTGTCGGGAGTGCCCCGCGATGGTCGGCACGGTTCCGGTCTACGACGCCGTCATCCATTATCAGCGGGACCTCGGGACACTGACGGCGAAGGACTTTATTGATGTCGTGCGGCTTCACGCTGAGGACGGCGTTGATTTCGTCACACTCCACTGCGGCATCAACCGGAAGACGATCGAGGAGATCAAGGCCGGCAGGCGGAAAATGAACATTGTGAGCCGCGGCGGCAGTCTTGTCTTCGCCTGGATGTCGATGACGGGAAATGAGAACCCGTTCTACGAGTATTTCGATGAGATTCTCGATATCTGCCGCGAATATGACGTGACGATCAGTCTCGGCGACGCGTGCCGTCCGGGGTGCCTTGCGGACGCGACGGACTCCTGTCAGATCGGAGAGCTTCTCCGGCTCGGCGAGCTCGTGCAGAGGGCGAGGGACAGGGACGTTCAGGTTATGGTCGAGGGACCGGGCCATGTCCCGATGGACCAGATCGCGGCGAATATGAAGCTTGAGCAGACGATCTGCAAGGGTGCGCCGTTCTACGTGCTGGGACCGCTCGTCACGGACATTGCGCCGGGATACGATCACATCACGGCGGCTATCGGCGGGGCGATCGCCGCGATGAGCGGGGCGGCCTTCCTGTGCTATGTGACGCCTGCCGAGCATCTCGCGCTGCCCGACGTCGATGACGTGCGGGAGGGCATTATTGCGAGCCGGATTGCGGCGCACGCAGCTGACATCGCGAAGGGAGTCCCGGGCGCGCGAGAGCAGGACGACCGCATGGCTGCGGCTAGACAGAAGCTCGACTGGGACGCGCAGTGGAAAGAGGCGCTCGATCCCGAGACGGCGAAAAAAATCCGCGCAAGCCGCGCGCCCGAGGAAGAAGGGACATGCAGCATGTGCGGAAAGTTCTGCGCGGTCAGGAGCATGAACAAGGCTCTGGCCGGGGAAATGATCGACATATTGTAATCATAAAGCACCCCACGGAGAATGGAGAAAGAGGAAGGGAGAGCTTGCTCGCCCGAAATCTTTCTCCATTCTTCGTGGGGCGGACAAGCGGCGAAGCAGCTCTTTCCGCCCCGCAACGAGGAACGCGAAGCGTTCCGAGTCCGTGGGTGCTGCATCTCACAGCTTCATCGTGAAAAATCTCTTATACAGCGCGATTTCCTCCGGCGTGTCGATCGAGGAGTGGAACTCAACGGTTCCGGGAATGCCATCCTCCTTGAGCCAGCCATGTTCGCGAAGGCGCCGGAAGAGCTGCATCGCGGTCCCGTGCGCCCCGTCAAAGAACTCGACGGGCCCCATGACCTCGCGGATTTGCTTCTGTATAAATGGGTAGTGCGTGCATCCGAGGACGACGCCATCGATCTTTCCGACAAACGGAGAGAGCTTCTCCTTCAGGTAGGCCTTCATTTCCGGGGAATCGAGCCGGCCCGTCTCAATGAGATCGGCAAGTCCCGGGCACACGAGGGAAATGAACTCCGCCTTGTCCTCGAATCGTTTTTCAAGCTTCAGGAATTTCTGCAGATGGAGCGTCGCGTTCGTCGCCATGACAAGGTAGCGGCCCTCCTCCGACTCGCGGTGCATCGCGGCGGGCTTGATGGCCGGCTCGATGCCGAGGATCGGAATCTCCGGGTGCTCGGCCCGGAGCGCCTCCGCCGCGGCGCTTGTCGCGGTGTTGCACGCGATCACGATTGCCTTGACGTTTCGGCTGAGCAGATAGTCTGTGATGCGCTCAGACAGAGCGAGGATGGCTTCATTTGTTTTATCACCGTAAGGAGCATTCGCGGAGTCGCCGTAGTAAATGAAATTCTCCTGCGGCAGAACACGGCACAGTTCGCGGAGGACGCTGATACCGCCCAGTCCGGAATCGAAAACACCGACAGCTTGCTTTGCATCCATAATAATCCCCCCAAGGACAGCCGGAATCTTTGAGATGTCCGGCGTGGAATGTCTGCGGGAACGTTCGGAATTGTTGTGCGTCCGGACGGAAATGCTCCCGCGGTCTTCCGCTTATTGTACCACGATTGCGCGAATTCGGGTATAAGATAAGGCCCACCGCATATTTGGTGGGCCTTGTCTCATAGGGGTGTCCATAGGGGTGTCAGGTTCCGATTAACAAATCATAAACTTTCACCCCGATTTGTTTATAGAATTTTTACTGGAACCTGACACCCGGGCGTTGTAAACTTTCACCCCGATTTGTTTATAAAATTTTTACTGGAACCTGACACCCGGGCGTTGACACCCGGGCGTTCTTGGTCAGGATGCCTTGACGTCCTCGCGGCGTCCCGCCGGGCGTCTGCTTGAACGCTTCCGGCTGTAGGAGGCGCGGTCTCCGGACCTTACGGCCTCTGCGCGGCTTCTGTCTCTGCGGAAGCCTTCGGATCTCTCAGAGCGTGTTTTGTCGCCGTCTCTGCGGAAGCCCTCGGATCTCTCCGCGCGGGCTCCGTCGCCGCTTCTATGGAAGCTGCCGGAGCGCTCAGAGCGTGCGCCGCGGCCGTAGCTTCGATGGCCGGACGGGCGTCTGCCCGAGCCGGCTCTGTGGCTGTGACGGCGGCGGTCGCCGCGCGCCCTGCGCTCAAGCTCCACGGACCAGTCGGTCTTGAGCTCCGGGATTTCCTTGCCCATCATGTGCTCGATGTCGGCGAGAAGTCCCATTTCCTCGCTGTCGCAGAGAGAGACGGCCTCTCCGGACGCGCCCGCGCGGCCCGCGCGGCCGATCCGGTGGATGTAGGACTCAGATTCCTCCGGCAGATCATAGTTGTAGACGTGCGTGACGCCGCGGATATCGATGCCGCGCGCCGCGACGTCAGTTGCGACAAGGACATTGATCTTTCCGCCGCGGAAGCGCTCGAGCGCGCTTTGGCGCTGGCCCTGCGTCTTGTCGCCGTGGATCGCGATGGACTCGATATTTTCCTTTCCGAGGTCCTTCACGAGCCGGTCCGCGCCGTGCTTTGTCCGTGTGAAGACGATCGCCTTCCGGACGTCCGCCTGCTTCAGGAACGCGCTGAGCGCGTGCTTCTTGTCTTCCTTCTTGAGGAAGCAGATCTTCTGATCGACCGTCTCAGCCGGGCTTGTCGTCGGCGCGACCTTGATGGACTCGGGATCATGAAGGAGCTCCTGCGCGAGGCGCTCGATCGGCCGCGGCATCGTCGCGGAGAAGAGCAGCGTCTGGCGCTTTTCGGGAGTCGCCGCGGCGATCTTGCGGATATCGTGAATAAAGCCCATATCCAGCATGCGGTCTGCCTCGTCGAGGACGAAGATCTCGATGCCCTCGAGGGAGACAATGCCGCGGTCCATGTAATCGATCAGACGGCCCGGAGTTGCGACGAGGATGTCGCAGCCCCTGTGCAGCTGCATGATCTGCGGGCGCTCCTTCGCGCCGCCGTAAATGCAGACCGTCCGGAGGTTCATGTAGCGGCCGTATTTCTTGAAGTTGTCGAAGTTCTGGATCGCGAGCTCACGCGTCGGTGTGAGGACGAGAGCTCGGATGTATCCGTAGGATGCCTTCTCGAGCCGATTGAGGATCGGCAGAGCGAATGCCGCTGTCTTGCCCGTTCCCGTCTGTGCGCACGCGATGAGGTCGCGGCCGCTCATTGCCGCCGGGATTGCCTTCTCCTGGATCGGAGACGGCTCCTTGTAGCCGGCCTTCCGGATAGCGTCCTGCAGGTTCTTATTAAGATTCAGTTCTGTGAATTTCAAATGCGTTTCCTTTCATTTGACTGATGGACGCGCGAAATGCAGGCCCATCCGCCTATTCGCGCAAAAAAACTGACCAGGTATATGCCTGATCAGTTTTTATATTCCACAAATTGATAAGACGATGCCCAGTGTAACACGCCTTGGACTAAAAAGCAATGTATATTTATTCAGCACCCCGTCACAGCGCGCCGGCAAAAAATGCCGCGATAAGTCCCGCCGCAATGACCAGAAGGCACTTTCCGAGCGGCTTCTCAGACCGGAAGCAGATGACTCCGGACAGAATAAAAGAGACGGCCGGGAAGCCGAAGATCATGTAGGCGCGGGCCGCACCCGCCTGCCTGAAGCCGGCCGCGAGCATCATGACGGTCGTGAGCAGCGCCAGCATGAGGCCGAGTGTGAGAAGCAGCATGCCGGCAAATTTCTTCATGGAAAAATTTCTCATTGTTTTCCCTTTCACCTTTGTAAGTATGTGAATCCTGTGTTGAAGCCAGACGTTTCACGCGCGGCAGCCGTCCGGCCGGATCTTTTTTGGCGCGTCAGAGAACGATGCAGTCGTACCGCACCGCCTTGCCCTTCAGGGAGTAGGACGGCTTCACGTCTGCAAGAAACGGTCCCTTGAGCGGCCGCTTGACGACGATCCTTCGCGGACCGGCGGCCCTGGCGGCGTCCATCAGCTCCGCCTCATCGCCGCAGGGCGCCTCGAGCTGATGAATGAGCTGGAACTTCTTCCGCACCTGCGCGCTCTTTGTCCGCTCCGGAAACATCGGGTCAAGCACGACGACGTCCGGAGTAAAGGAGAGCTGCCGCATGGCCCTGATGCTGTCGCCCTGTGTAAAATGCATGCGCCCCACGGCCTCCGCGAGCTCCGGAACGGCCGCTGCCCTGCGGAGCGTGTCGGAAAGGAGAGCAGCGATGACCGGATCGGCCTCATAGAGAAAGACCTCGAAGCCGGAGGCGGCAAGGAGCAGGGAGTCCTCGCCCATGCCGGCCGTCGCGTCGACTGCCGTCGGCGGATTTCCCGCGCGACGGTCCTTCGCGGCCTTCACGAGAAGCTCGTGCGTGAGATTTGCGTGCGTGAGGCGTGGGATAAGGCGCGTGAAATCGCCGCGCATCGAAAGCGACCCGTCCGTGAGCGAAAGCCCGTCCCGCCCGAGCCAGAGGACAAGCGAAGAGCCGGCGCTGCTATCGCTTTCGGAGAGATCGCAGCTTCTTTCAATCTGCCCCGCAGGGGGTTCAGCAGAAGCAGATCTGTCTCCGTCTTTAAGCAGACGCGCCCCGAGACGCTCCGCGAGAGCCTGCGCCTCCGCGATATATTCATTTTCCTCTGCGCGCACGGCAAGCCCGGGCTTCTCCGCCATATACTGCGCCTCCCTTCCGCCGATCCGGACTCCGTCCGAAATCAATATCCATACTATACAGCCCCACAACCGAACATGCAAATCTTGTTTCTTTCATATCATCCGGCAACTGTGCGCACATACAAACTTTGGCATCAGTCAGCGATATCAGATACGGTGGAGGGCATTAAGTGGAGGAGCCCGAAAATCACCCTGAGCTGCTGTGTCAGCGGCGAAGGGAAGTTGAGGGGGACGGAACGTGCCCGACACCGTTCTGATGATCGCTGACCATATCCAACCTGTATGTGCGCACAGCGCCCGGACGATCCATTCCCCTTATTACATGGGTTTTACGCGGCTTTACACGGCTGCGGTAGCTGGAGATATATCTATATGGTAAAAAGAAGAGGTTGAAATATCAGGTAACAGGAGAATAAATGAAGCAAACATATCCGCTGTTTGAAAAAGTAAAGAGCGATCACGCCGTCAACGCCTATATCAGTCAGCAGAACGAGAGCATGGTCGCACTGCATTACACAGAACATTCCTATGCCCATGTCCACATCGTGGCCATGCGGACCCGATACATCCTGGAGACGCTGGAATATGATCCGCATCTCGTTGATCTGGCGCTCACGGCGGCCTGGCTGCACGACATCGGGAACATCGTCAACCGGTCGGATCACAGCCAGTCCGGTGCGCTGATGGCCTTTCAGATCCTGCATGACATGAATGTGCCCGCCGAGGACATCGCCCAGATCATCTGCGCGATCGGCAATCACGACGAGGGCAACGGCGTGCCGGTCAGCGTCATCGCCGCCGCGCTCATCATCGCCGACAAGTCCGATGTCAGGCGGAGCCGCGTGCAGGAGAGCGACGAGCATCAGTTTGATATCCATGACCGCGTCAACTTCTCCGCCGTCAAGTCAAAGCTCAAAATCAATCAGAACAGAGACGCTATCAAATTAAAACTGAAGATCGATACGCGGTATGGAGAGATCGGAGAGTACTTCGAGATCTTCATGGACCGGATGCTTCTGTGCAAGAGAGCCGCAAATTTTCTGAAAATGGATTTTCACCTGATTATCAACGAACAGACGCTGCTGTAAACCATGAACATCCGGAGGCAATGATCATTGAAAAAGACATTTATCCTCGACACAAATGTAATTCTCTCATCCGGCACAGGCGGAGGAAGCCGCGTACTGAATGGCTTTCTCGAGGGAAAGGACGCGAATGATATCGTGATCCCGGGAACCGTCCTGCAGGAGCTCGATCATCACAAGACGGATCCCGGAGAGACCGGCTTTAACGCCAGGGATTTCATCCGTGTGCTGGACGGTCTGCGCGAATCGAGCGCGAAGGGGTCGAAGAAGTCAGACCTGGTTCGCGGCGTGAAGCTGAAGAGAGGCCATATCTTTGTCGAGCCGGACGGCGTGAAGGCGGAGAACCTTCCGGTCGGCTTCGATCTGAAGGTGCCTGACAACCGGATCATCAGCACGTGCATCGAGCTTGCGCTTCAGAATCCGAAGAAGCACTATGTATTTGTCTCCAATGATGTTTCCTGCCGGATCAACGCGGATGTCTGCTTCCGGAACGCGAATGTCAATGTCGGTATTGAGGCGTATAAAAATGACAGGCTCCCCTCCGAGGGCGAGAAGCCGTACCTTGGCTACGAGATCTGGGACGACGCGGACCCCGACCTGATCAGCCGCCTCTATGATGACGACAAGGCAGATGGAGAGGGCGTTGCGACAGCGCTCGCGGACCATCTCTATGAGGAAGAATTTGTTGTCCTGAAGAACGGCAGTCAGTCCGCGCTCGCGATCCGGAAGGACGGAAAGCTGAGGCTTATTCCGGACAAGGGCCTTGAGAATGTCTTCGGAATCCGGAAGCTCCTCAATGTCCAGCAGAAAATGGCGATGTACGCCCTTCTTGCTCCGCCGGAGGAGATTCCGCTCGTCTGCCTGACAGGGGCGGCGGGCAGCGGCAAGACCTTTCTGCCCGTGGCCGCCGGACTCGACCAGACCTACGCGTCTTACGGAAGCGGACGGTACGACAAGTTCATCATTTCCCGGAGCAACTCCCTCAATCGGCAGGAGCAGCTCGGCTTCCTTCCCGGCGATATCGACGAGAAGATGGAGCCGCTCATTCTCCCCGTGAAGGACTCCATCGAGAGCCTCCTTCGGAGCAAGAACAACGGAGAGGCGGCCGACACGGCTGAGATCGAGGAACAGGTCGAGGACATTTTCCAGTCCGTGATCGATGTTCTGCCGATGCTCTACATCAGAGGGCGGAACCTCACGAGACGGTTCTACCTGATCGATGAGGCGCAGAACCTCAATGAGCAGCAGGCCTACGACGTGCTGAGCCGGTGCGGAAAGGGCTCAAAGATCGTCATGGCCGGCGACATCGGCCAGATCGACAATCCGCTGCTCGACAAATACAGCTCAGGTCTGTCCATCGTCTGGAACAAAATGAGAGGCAAGGGCGTCGCGATGGTTGCATTTGACGAGCGCGACGTCGTGCGAAGTGACCTCGTGAAATACGCGATCGAGCGCATGAAGCGCTGAGTCATATAGAGATCGGCTGACATAAAAATCCCCTCCGCCATCCGGCAGAGGGGATTTTTCAGTTCTTATGCCGCCTTCTTCGCGGAGTGCACGGCGGACTTCCGGAGCAGAATCAGCCCGATGATGAAGAGGACGGCGAGCGTCGACACTGAGATATTGATGCTGCCCGTGAGGCTCACGGTGATCGCGATCAGCATCGTTCCCACGAACGACGCGCCCTTTCCGCAGATATCATAGAGGCCGAAATACTCACCGGAGCTCTCTGCGGGGATGATCGACGCGTAGTAGGAGCGGGAGAGCGCCTGGATCGCGCCCTGGAACATGCCAACGACGAAGGCCATGACGCCGAACTGCCAGAGCGAGTGCATGAACAGCGCGAAGATCGCGACCGCGAAATAGCCGAGGATGCAGACGCTGATCAGGGAGAGCGCGCTGTGCTTCTCGGACAGCTTTCCGAAGAGTGTCGCAAATGCAAATGCGACGACCTGCGTCAGCAGAAGGACGACGAGCAGGCCCATCTGGTCGAGCCCGAGCGACGTGCCGATCGCGACCGCCTCGTCGATGATCGTGTAGACGCCGTCGATGTAGAAGAAGAACGCCAGCAGGAAATAAAAGACGTGCCGCTCTTCCTTATACATATGCGTCAGCGTTTTTCCGAGGCGGGAGAAGCTTTCGCGGACCGCGCCGCTGCTGTGCTCGACAAAATGCGTCTGCCGGTAGCACTTAAGAAGCGGGAGCGTCACGACGAGCCACCAGAGTCCTGCGACAAGAAATGCAAGGAACATCGCAAGGCGCATGGGCATCTTGCCTGCGGTCCCGACCGCGTAGAACGCGAGCGCCGCGACGAACGGGATGCAGGAGCCAAGATACCCGTACGCGTAGCCGCCGGAGGAAATCACGTCCATTCGCTCCGGCGTCGTGATGTCCGTCAGCATCGAGTCATAGAGGACCAGCGTGATTTGGTAGCAGCTCTTTGCGATAATGAAGAGCACGATGTAGAGCCGCCAGTCGGGGACGACACCGAGGAGGATGCAACCGGCGACGCCGACAGCGAGCGAGAGTGTGAACATCGGCTTTCGGAAGCCCTTCGTGTCGGACAGAGCGCCGAGAATAGGCCCGGCAATGGCCACGAGAATCGTCACCGCGCTGACCGCGTAGCTCCAGTAGGCCAGATACTGCGTGCTGCTGATGTTCTGGCTTTTGCCGAGCGTATTGAACCAGATCGGAATGAGCGTGGACACCATCAGCGTGAACACGGAATTTCCGACGTCGTAAAGAACCCATGCCTTTTCCTCTTTTTTCATGTTCCGAAACATAGTCTGCAACCTCCGTTCTGACATCGCTGACTGCCTTCAGAGTCTGGTGTCTGTATGCAGCGGTGTCTGCAATCTGAGACTGCGGCTGCTCTCAGCACCTGATGACCGCCAGCAGTCTCTGCCATATTTCATTTGCCATCGCGATGTATGCGGCTTTGACCTCTTCGCTGTCCTATGGTATGATGAAACGTACCTGAAGATCCGTCATAACGCACAACAAGAATCCGATATAAAACGCAAATTTATACAATATTATAACATCCGGGCGGGGCGGGTTCTATTAAAACTATGTAAGAACTATGTTAATGTGCGCCCCTTATGAGGCTTAAGGAACAGGTGACGGCACCGGATACGGCGGAATGCGTTTTGTGTTTAAGGAAGAGACCTGGAATTCTTCAGAAACCTTAAGGTTTCCTCCACAAAACTTTAAGGATTCATGGGTATGCTCTAGCAAGGATTGCAAAGGAGAATCAATCATCTGATGAAAAATGTACTGGAAATGCTTGAGAGAACAGCCGAAAGGCTCCCTGACAGCCCCGCTGTCACAGACGCGGAGCGCACGCTGACATGGAAGGAGCTGCTTCTTACGGCGCAGAGAGTGGGAAGCGCGCTCGCGGATCGGATATCCGGAAATGAACCCGTCGCGGTCTGCGCGGAGAAGAGCGCGCTCACGCTTGCCGCGCAGCTCGGCGTCGCCTATGCCGGCGGCTTCTATGTACCGGTCAGTAGCGATCAGCCGGCGGACCGTGTGAGAAAGATCCTGACACGGCTTAGGGCGGGTCTTGTCATCGCGGAGGAGAGTCAGATTCCGGCCGTCCGCGGCGCGGGCTTTGCGGGAGAGATCCTCACACTTTCCGATCTGACAGCAGGAAATGAGGAGCTGGACCGCGAGAGACTTATGCGCATTCGCGAGAGCGCCTCGCCTGACGATCTTTTGTACGGTATCTTTACATCTGGCTCCACGGGAGAGCCGAAATGCGTGTCAGTCAGCCATCGGTCGGTCATTGATTTCATTTCCCACTTCACAGAGATCTTTCAGATCACGGAGCATGACAGACTCGGCAATCAGGCGCCGTTTGACTTCGACGTGTCGGTGAAGGACATCTACTCCTGCCTCATGACGGGCGCGGAGCTTGTGATCATCGACCGCCGGCTCTTCTCGATGCCGGCGAAGCTGATTGATTACCTGAATGAGAAGGGCGTGACCGTTCTCATCTGGGCGGTATCGGCGCTCACGACAGTGACGGCCTTAAAGGGCCTTGATTACGGCGTGCCGAAGCATGCGCGCCTCATCATGTTCAGCGGCGAGGCGATGCCGGCCGGGCCGTTCGATGAGTGGAGACGAGCGCTTCCGGAGACGGAATTCGTGAACCTCTACGGACCGTCCGAGATCACATGCAACTGCACCTACTACCGGATCGGGAAGGACTTTGAGAAGGGAAGACAGATCCCGATCGGACGGCCGTTCCCGGGACGCAGAGTGTTCCTTCTCGATGAGCACTGGCACGAGATCACGGAGCCGGGGCAGACAGGAGAGATCTGCGTGGCCGGCGAGTCCGTCGCGGCCGGGTACTACAACGACCCGGAGCGGACGCAGAAGAGCTTCGTGCAGTTTGCGGCAAGTGACGGGAGTGAGCTTCGGATGTACATGACCGGAGACCTCGCCAGGTACGATGAGGACGGGAACCTCGTGTTCTGCGGGAGAAAGGACTTCCAGATCAAGCTGTTCGGCCACCGGATCGAGCTCGAGGAGATCGAGAAGGCAATCGCGGGCACCGAGGGCGTCTCGGACAGCTGCTGCGTATTCACGCCGGAGAACAGCAGGATCACTGCATTTTACACGGGGACGGCGGACGCGCACGCGATCCGGGAGACGCTCGTTCAGGAGATCCCGAGATATATGCTCCCGCGTCGTTTTATAAGGCTCGAGAGCTTTCCGGTCACCAAGAACGGCAAGAAGGACAGAAATGAGCTTCGCAGCCGGGCGCTTGGCCGCAGCTGAGCTATGCGGCAGACCTGCATTCAGCTGCGAGGGGACTGAGAAGCTGCAGGCAGGATATGGAAATTGTCTGTGCAGGATATCGGAAATCGGAAAGGAGAACGGCGGCTTTAAAGGGAAGGCTGCCCTCAAAAATTTATGACGGACGAGATGATACAGGAAGGATTGAAGACCGCGGGAACGCCGCTCTATGTCTATGATCTGGACGAGGCGGCGGGGCGCGCCGGAGCTGTGCGCGCCATGCTGGGTGACGGTGTCGGGCTTTGCTTTGCGATGAAGAGCAACCCGTTTATCGCAAAGACGATGGCGGAGCACGCGGACCGGATCGAGTGCTGCTCGATCGGCGAGTTCCGCATTGCGGTGCGGCAGAACGTGCCATTTGAGAAAATTTTCTATTCCGGCGTCATGAAGACGAAGGAGGAGATCGCGGAGGTCATGGATCTGTGCGGGGACCGGTGCACCTACACGGCGGAATCGGTCTCCCAGTTCCGCGATATCGCGGAGGCGGCGGAGGTGCGGCATATCAGGGTCCGCGTGTTCCCGCGCCTTACGAGCGGAAATCAGTTCGGCATGGACATGGAGGAGGTGAGAAACCTCCTTTCACTGGCGGAAGGGAGCCGGAGCGTACAGATCATCGGCATCCACTATTTTTCGGGCACGCAGAAGAAGGCCCGCGTGATCCGGAAGGAGCTTGACATGCTGAAGACGTTCTTCGGCGAGCTGGCAGCTGCGGGAAAGAATGATCTGGAGCTCGAGTACGGCCCCGGCTTTCCGATCGGCTATTTTGAAAATGACAGCCGCGGCATCGCGGAGGACGAGGTGCGGCAGCTTGCTCTCCTTGCCAGGGAGACCGGCGCAAAGCATGTTACCTTCGAGATGGGACGGTTCCTCGCGGCCGGCTGTGGCTCTTACCTCACGTCGGTCCGCGACGTAAAGAAGAACGGGAAGCAGACCTATGTGATTCTTGACGGAGGTATCCACCAGATCCAGTACGACGGCCAGATCCGCGGCATGTTCGTCCCGGAGATTACCGTGATGGGGCGTGAGAGTGGCTCCGGCAGCGGAGCATCGGCGGAACCGGCGGACAGCGCTAAGCAGTCAGGTCAGTCGGAGCAGGCGGACAGCGCGAAACGGTCAGGCCAGATGGAACAGATGGCTGCCGGCGATGAGGCTGCGTGCCAAGAAGCGGCCGGGAAAAGGACATATGACTATGTCCTCTGCGGGTCTCTCTGCACGGTGAACGACATCCTCTGCGCACGCTACGAGAGCGGCACAAAGCTCCTCCCGGGAGATGTCCTCATTTTCCACAATGCCGGCGCGTACAGCGCGTTTGAGGGCATGGCGCTTTTCTTAAGCCACGATCTGCCGGCGATTGTGACATGGAGCCGGGCAGAGGGCTTCCAGGTGGTGCGGAAGAGCCTGCCGACGTGGACAATGAACACAAAGTAACCGCTTCTTTATTTCCTGGCATTTTCTGCGCTTGACATTCGCGCGGAAGGTCATAATACTGGATAAGAATGCCTGCCGATTCTGTGAGGCGTTCATTTTCAAATGAGCAACTGCTTGGCACCCCGGACCCGAAACGCTTCGCGTTCCCCGCTGCGTGCTGAAATATGACACGATCTATATGATCAGAAAGGGCGTAACCATGAGTGAGAATCTGACAAATGAAATCATTGACATCCTGAATGAAATTGATGACACGGTCGACTACAAGAGCGAGAAGCACCTGATCGACGATCACATTCTCGATTCCTTCGGCATCATTTCTCTTGTCGCGGAGCTCGAGGGCCAGTACGACGTGAAGGTCAGCGCCGCTGAAATGGTTCCGGAGAACTTCAATTCTGCAGACGCGATCGCGGCTATGGTTGAAAGACTGAGGAAATAATCTGATGACGTATTTCG
Source organism: uncultured Eubacteriales bacterium (assembly GCA_900315305.1). Taxonomy (GTDB): domain Bacteria; phylum Bacillota; class Clostridia; order Lachnospirales; family Lachnospiraceae; genus Chordicoccus. The sequence goes on along the minus strand of OMYS01000006.1, from coordinate 19,797 downwards.
AGGCGCTCTACCTGTTCCTGATGCTCCCGGCGCTGGTCATCGTCTACCAGCTTCTGCCGCGGAAATTCAGATGGATCTCGCTCCTTGCGGCGAGCATCCTCTTCTATGTATCGATCAGCGGCGTCCTTTTGATCTGGGTCATCCTTGCGGCAGCGTGGACATGGGGCCTCGGGCTTCTGCTTGAGAACCTGCGGGGAGACAAAAAGCAGGGGAAGATACTTCTTCTCGGCATTCTGGGCCTCCTCGCCACGCTCGCCGTCTTCAAGTATGCGGGCTTTATCCAGATCAACGCGGGACGGATCTACAGACTGTTTCATCCCTCACACCAGATCATCTGGAAGACATTTGCGGCACCGCTCGGAATCTCATTTTACACACTGGATGCGATCGGCTATCTGACCGATGTCTACTGGGGAAAAATGAAGCCGGAGAAGAACCCGCTGCGGATTCTTCTGCTCCTTTGCTTCTTCCCGAAGGTCATGGAGGGCCCGATCCTAAGCAGCGGTCAGCTTCAGAAGGAGCTGCGCGCCGGTGATCCGGTTCGCCTTCAGAACCTCGCGGACGGATCCATCCGGATTGTCTGGGGCCTTTTCAAGGAATATGTCATCGCGAACCGGCTGATCATTGACGTCAACGCGATTTTCGACAACTACACGCAGTATAACGGCGCGGTCATTGCCGTCTCGGGCATTCTCTACGCGCTTCAGCTCTACATGGACTTCTCGGGCACGATGGACGTCGTTCTTGGCTCCGCGAAGCTCTTTGGAATCGAGATGCCGGAGAATTTCCGCCAGCCGTTCTTTGCGGTCAATGCGTCCGAATTCTGGCGCAGATGGCACATCACGCTCGGCGTCTGGTTCAGAACGTATATCTTTTATCCGATCTCGCTGTCGAAGCCGGTCATGAAATGGAACCGCTACGCGCGGAAGAAGTACGGGCGGTACATCATGCAGCTCGGCACGACGGCGGTGTGCATTTTCCCGGTCTGGCTCGCGAACGGCGTCTGGCACGGCGGCCAGTGGAACTACCTGTTCTACGGCATGTACTACTTCGTGATCCTCATGATTGAGGCGGCGCTTGTGCCGGTCCGAAAGGGCATCGAGAAGCGGCTTCCCGGGACGTGGGCGAAGAACCTCTGGAAGCTGTTCCGGATCGTGAAGAACTGGTTCGTCATTTTTACAGGCGAGATGTTCTTCCGGGCGAACGGCATCAAGGCGGGCTTCCATATGTTTAAGAGCATGTTCCACGGATTTTCATTTCACACATTTACGGACGGAACACTGTTTAATCTCGGCCTCAGCAAGGCGGGCTGCATGCTCGCGGGGGCGGGAATCCTCGTGGTCTTCATTTATGATCTCTGCCGCGAGCTGAACTTCGTTCCGGACAAGAGACTCGGAAAATGGGAGACACCTGTCAGATGGACGCTTTACTACGCGCTGATCATCGCGGTGTTTCTGTTTGGCGCGTATGGCGCCGGTTATCTGAAAGTGGATATGATATATGCAGGATTCTAATAACAAGCCGGAGACAAAGAAGAAGGGAAGGGGCATCGGAAGGAAGCTCGGGCGGACGGCCCTCTTTTTCCTGATCCTCTGTCTCATTGTCGAAGGCATATCGCTGGCGATCAGCCACAACCCGCGCTATCAGAAGGGCGAGATCGGCGGCCGGAATGCGGTCTATGTGCGCCTTGCAAATGAGACGGCTGATTCGCTCCAGGTCATCAATATCGGCGACAGCGAGAGCTATACGACGTTCAGTCCGATCCAGGCGTGGGAGGAGGCCGGCATCACCTCCTATGACTGCGGACAGCCGGGACAGCGGCTCGCGGAGACGATGTCGATTCTGAAGGCTGTCTTCAAGAGACAGAAGCCGGAGATCATTCTTCTCGAGGCCCACGATGCATTTACGAAGGAGACGGTGGCCGATGATCTTGAGCTCCGCTTCACCGAGCTCATCGGGCAGCTTCTTCCGGTCGTGCGCTATCATAGCTTCTGGAACGCCGACACCTATGAGGGGGCGACTGTTTCGACCTACAAGGGCTTCGGCATCCGGACGGCCGTGCATCCCTATGACGGGACGAATTACATGTCCCGGAAAATGAAGAACACGGCGGTAAGCGGTCTCAGCATGCGGAGCCTTGAGGAGATCCGCGATTACTGTGAGAAACACGGCGCAAAGCTCGTTCTCTACAGTGCGCCCTCACCGACGAACTATAACCAGAAGCGCGTGGACGCACTCACGGAGGCGGCAGAGGAGCTCGGCGTCTACTATGTCGATCTCAATAGCATTGCAGATGAGATCGGTATCGACTGGTCCGTCGATTCGCTCGACGACGGTGATCATCTGAACCTGTCCGGCGCGGAGAAGACGACCCGTTACCTCGTGGAATATCTGGTGGACATGTGCGGCATCTCGGGTCTTGAGAACAACCCGGCGCAGGCGTCCTGGGAATCGGACGCAGCGGCCTATGACAAGGAGGTCGACGGGCTGATCGAGAGGATCCGCGGCACCGTGTGAGCTGCCGCGTGTGATACACATTAAACAGTGGGGAGGAGCGCCGGTGATGGCGCTCTTTCTTATAATGGAGAATTCTATGGGTATACAGGAACCTTATACAGTGCTGATCGCGGAGGACGATCCGGACATCATCGCGGTGCTGAAGCTTTATCTCGAGAACGGCGGATATAAGGTGGAGTCCGCCTCCGACGGCCGCGAGGCGCTTCAGATCCTCGACACGAAGCATGTCGACATCGGCATTTTTGACATCATGATGCCGCATATGAACGGCTACGAGCTGATCCGGCGCGTCCGGGAGACGAGCAACATGCCAATCATCGTTCTCTCCGCGAAGCAGGAGGACAGCGACAAGATCCTGGGGCTTGATCTCGGGGCGGACGATTACCTGACGAAGCCGTTTAATCCGCTCGAGGTCGTCGCGCGCGTCCGGGCATCGCTCCGCCGGTTCTATAAGCTGAGCGGCGCGGGTACCGGGCAGGAGGACGCCCTTGAGGCGGGCCCGTTCCGGATTGACAGGCGCACGATGCAGCTCTTTAAGGACGGGCAGGAGATCTCCGTCACGCCGATGGAGCTCAAGATCATGCTCCTTCTCATGAGTCATCCGGGGCGCGTGTACACGAAGCTCCAGATCTATGAGGCTGTGAGCGGGGAGTGCTTCGCGGCGGAGGAGAACACGATCATGGTCCACATTTCCAATCTCCGCGACAAGATCGAGGAGGACAGCAAGAAGCCGAAATATCTGATCACGGTCCGGGGGCTCGGCTACCGGTTCGCAAATCAAAATGAGCTCCGCAAACGTGCTGAGGAGCGCGGCGGGCAGGCACAGTGAAGGTCAGAACATCCATGAAAATGAAAACAAATCATGCAAAGAAGGCGAGAAAGCCCGGGAGCCTCTATTCGTTCATGATCCGGGGACTCGTGTTCCTTGTCGCAGTCATGGTGCTGCTCGGCCTTTTGCTTGTATTTTTCTCCGTGCACATCACAGATTATATTCTGAACGGCATCGGAACAGGGAGCTTTATGAAGCAGCTGCCGCTTCTTAAGGCGGAGCAGTACGACGAGGTGGCGGCGCAGAGATATCTCGGGAAGAACGGGTATTTCGAGGTGCTTGATGACGAGGCGCACGTCATTTACTGCAGCAGGAAAGATAAGAAAAATACATACAGCGTCGATTCTCTTCAGTATCTCACGGACTATCAGAAGGGCGTGCGGTACATCATCGAGTCTCTCGAGACGGGCGGAAAGGCAAACGGCTATGTCCTCTCCTGCTACAAGAACAACGGGAGCGACTGGATCCTGCAGGGAATCGCTGTGATCGACAGCCAGCGGTATATCGTCTACACAAACCTTGAGCTCTCGGGATCGAGGGTCTCGAAGAAAACGATCAACCGCCTGTTTACCAGCAGTCTTGACGAGAGCGGGCGCATGGTCCTTGAGAAGACGACATACACAGACAATGACGGCAATACGCGCTATCTTCTGATCCACGCGGAGAGCACGCAGTACGTGTATGACAATCTCTCTGAGAAGGTGACGAATATTCTCATTTTCGTGTTCGCGGGCTGTGTCATTCTTCTCATCATTCTGGTCGGCCTACGGATGGTCGCGAAGATGCGCCGGCCGCTCGTCGTGCTGGATGAGGCAATGAAGGGCTTCTCGGAGGGGAAGCGCGAGCCGGTTCGGGACTACAAGGGACCGAGGGAGTTCGTGCAGATCATCGACACGTTCAACGACATGTCCGACAAGCTGACGAAGAGCGAAATGGAGCAGAGGCGTCTCGAGGAGCAGAAGCGGAAGATGCTGGCGGATATTTCGCACGACCTCAAGACGCCGATCACCGTGATCAGCGGATATGCGCGGGCGATCGAGGACGGACTGATTCCGAAGGAGGACGAGGAGAAGTACGTTCGGATCATTTCACAGAAGGCGGACCTCCTCGAGGAGCTCATCAGCTCATTTAGTGACTACAGCAGGCTCGATCATCCGGACTTTCAGCTTACTCTTGAGAAGGGAGACCTCTGTGAGTATTTCCGCAGCTATATGGCCGGCCGCTATCAGGAGCTGCAGCTGGATGGCTTCGGGATGGAGGTCGATATTCCGGACGAGCGAATTGAAGCTGTGTTTGACCGCATGCAGCTAAAGCGCGTCTTTGAGAATATCATTACAAATTCGGTCCGCCACGCGGGCGCGGGAGCGACGATCTACGGGAGCATCCGCGTCGAAAGCAGGCAGGCAGTTATCGAGCTCGGGGACAACGGGGCGGGCATTCCGGAGGAGTTCCGTGACCATATCTTCGAGCCATTTGTCATCGGCGATGAGTCGAGAAAGAGCGGAGGCGGCAGCGGCCTCGGCCTCTCAATCGCAAAGAAGATCGTGGAGAGGCACGGGGGCACAATCGAGCTCATAGAGCCGGAAAAGGGCCGGACGGGCACCTGGTTTCGGATCTGCCTGCCGCTCAGGTGAGAGAAGAATCATTTCGTTACTTATGGATCAGCGGCAAAAACCCCGAGGACTGCCTCGGGGTTTTTGTGCGTAACGGATTCTCTTCGGTATGGTACACTCCCAGATGGTACGAAGAAGAGAAGGAGAAAGGGTATGAATACTACAGCAACGGGGGCGGAGAATCCGGCGGTGATCCGCGGGCCCTACCGCCCGTTTCTTATGCGCAATGTTCTGATGATTGTCGTGGGGTCTCTCATTTACGCGTGCGCGGTTAACTGGTTCATGATGCCGCTGCATCTCTATGCCGGCGGCATCGTCGGTCTGGCGCAGCTGATCCGGACACTCGCATTTTCGTGGGTGCACGGCGTGGATACTGCAGGTCTTATCAACCTGGCGCTGAATATTCCGCTGTTTCTGCTCGCGTTCCGGGCCATGAGCCGGCGGATGCTCGTCGGGACGGTGATCTCGGTCGCGGTGCAGACGATCGCATTCACATTTCTGCCGATTCCGGCGCTTCCGCTCATCAATGACCGGCTGGCAAATATCGCGATCGCGGGCCTTTTCGGCGGTTTTGGCTGCGGCCTCATTCTGACAAATGGAGGCAGCGCCGGCGGTCTCGATCTCCTCGGCGTCTATCTCACGCAGAAGGGGAAATTTTCGGTGGGGCTTATGAACCTCGTGTTCAATATCTGCCTCTACGCGGTCATGGCGGTCCTCTTCCGTCTCTCGACCGCGATCTATTCGATTCTGTTTATTGCATTTTTCTCAGTGGCGATCGACCGGTTCCACTACCAGAACATCGAGCTTGAGCTGATGATCTTTACGCACCACCCGGAGATCAGGGACGTCATCATGAAGAAGTACGTCCGGGGCGTGACATTCTGGGACGGCATCGGCGCCTATACGGGAAATGAGACCAGCGTCCTCGTCACGGTTGTCGCGAAGAACGAGGTCGAGGAGGTCAAGCGGGACATTCTGGAGGCGGACCCGCAGGCCTTTATTATCGAGCACTCCGATGTGCATGTCACAGGAGGATACCAGAAGCGACTGGTGTGAAACATTTTCGGGCTGCCGAAGGGCGGCCCGCTTTTTTTATGCCTGCGCAGGCGGCAGGGAAGGGCCGGCAGGCATTGGAACAGATAACATACACGCAACATGGAATTAACATGGAATGACTTTTGGGATCCCCGCATTTGCAAGATAATCAATATAAAAGCAGCTGTTTAGCCCCAAGACTCGGAACATTTCGGAAACTCATGAGAATCTGACATTCAAAAATTCAGAGTAGGCTGTTTAGCCCCAAGACTCGGAACACTTCGGAAGCCGTCCGGATTTCATCAGTTTTCTGAAGGGCTGAAATAGCTGCATATAAAAGAAATGACGGGGTCGGTGGCAGGATGCGGCCCGTCAGGAATGCGAGGGAATATGGGAAAGAAAAGGCATGTGCTGAGAAACGTGCTGGCTTTGCTGCTGGCAGCCGCATGCATGCTTGTGACGGCCTGTGGAAGCTCAGGGCAGAAGGGCACAGGAACAAGCAGCAGGGCAGGCGCACAGGTCATCGGAAGCGGCGGAGAGACGCTGCGCATCCTCTCCGGATCAGAGAACAAGGAGCTGGAGCCGCTGCTCGAGGAATGCGCGAAAAAGAACCACGTGACGCTTGAGATGTACTACAAGGGGTCTCTTGACATCATGCACATTCTGGAGACCGACTCGTCCTCATACGACGCGGTATGGCCGGCGAACAGCCTGTGGCTCAATATCGGGGATAAGAAGCACGTCGTCAAGCACACGGAGTCTATCTCCGTCACGCCGGTCGTTCTCGGCATGAAGAAGAGTCTTGCCGAGTCGCTCGGGTTCACGGACCGCGAGGTGAGCGTACAGGATATTCTCGATGCCGTCACTGATGGGAAGTTCACATTTTGCATGACGTCCGCGACGCAGTCCAATTCAGGGGCCAGCGCGTACATCGGCTTCCTCTATGCCCTGCTCGGAAATCCGGACATGATCACGGAGGAGAGCCTCGATGATTCGGAGCTGCAGAAGGAGCTGACGGCTCTGTTCTCAGGTGTTGAGCGCTCCTCGGGAAGCTCGGACTGGCTGAAGGACATGTTTCTCAAGGGCAATTACGACGCCATGTTCAACTATGAGTGTCTGGTTCTCGATGCAAATGAGCAGCTCACGAAGGAAGGAAAGGAGCCGCTCTACATCATTTATCCATACGACGGGCTGTCCATCGCGGACTCGCCGCTCGGCTATATCGACAACGGGCACTCGGATAAGGAGACGGCATTTCTGAAGGTCCAGAAGTACCTTCTCTCGGACGACGCACAGGATGCCATCCAGAAGACGGGACGGCGGACCGGGTACAGCGGCGTCTCAGAGGAAAATAAATCCATCTTCAAGGAGGAGTGGGGCGCGCAGCCCGATCGGGTCCTGTCGCCGTTCCGGATGCCGGATGAGAACACGCTGATGAAGTGTCTCGACCTCTACCAGACAAGTCTCAGAAAGCCTTCATTTAATGTGTACTGCATCGATTATTCAGGCAGCATGAGGGGAGAGGGGCACGACCAGATGACAGCGGCCCTTGAGCAGCTGTTTATCCAGAAGAACGCGGAGGAAAATCTCCTTCAGGCAGCGGCAAATGAAGTAAACATCGTTATTCCGTTCAATGCAAATGTCCTCGAGGAGTTGCAGAGCACCGGCCCTGAGAAGCTTGAGAACATATACTACGCATTGTCCGATCTCTCTCCCGGAGGCGGCACAAATATGTACGCGGCGCTCATGCAGGGCCTTGCGGTCATGGAGCAGGAGACGGACCTCGATCAGTACTCGCCGGCCTTTATTCTTCTTACGGACGGCGAATCCGAAACAGACGACAAGGACAAGTTCCTGACGATGTACGACAAATACGGGAAGGACATTCCGATCTTTTCAATCATGTACGGAGACGCGGATTCCTCCCAGCTCAAGGAGCTTGCCGACCACACGAACGCGCGGGTGTTCGACGGCCGCGATGATCTGACCGGCGCATTCAGAAGCGTGCGCGGCTACAGCTGAGGTGAGTGCTATGAAATATATTCGGACGATCTGTCTGGTCGGCGTGAGTCTCGGCATTTTCGGGCTCCTCATGAGCGGCATGGCGTGGGACCCGCTGATGGCAGGCATTGTCGCCGTCGGCACCTATATCGGGCTTTCACTGCTCACCACGCCGCAGAAGAAAATCGGAAACGTCAGCGTCTCCCGGATCAGAGGCGGCGAGGAAATGCGGCAGCTCCTCGATGACGCGGATGAGGATTTTCAGACCCTTGTCAGAAGCGGAAAGCAGATCAAAGACAGCAGTGTGCGAAATGAAGTGACCAAGCTCCAGAATACCGCGGAGCAGATTATCCGGTATCTCGAGAAAAAGCCGGAGCGGATTCCCGCGGCGAGGCGCTTTTTCACCTATTATCTGGACGTCGCGGGAAAGCTCGCCAGCCGGTATGTGGAGCTGCAGAACACGGGGCTTCAGACCGAGGAGGTCAAAAAGGTCATGAGGCGGACGGCGGAGGCTCTTCCGGAGCTCAATAAGACGTTCGCGGAACAGTATACGCATCTCATGGAGGGCGAGCTCATGGACACTGATGTGGAGCTTGATGTCCTGAAGCAGATGCGGGAAATGGAAGGCGGAAGCAGCTTATGAAGGCAAAGCTTATCGGACTGATCGTTCTGATCCTTGTGATCGCCGGAGCAGTCGGATATACATACTACCAGAAAAACAGCCGGACGGAGCAGATATCCGGCTATGTCGGAGGAGAGAAGATCGGTCTTCTCGAGGATGAGGAGGTCAAGAAGATCCTCCGCAGCAAATATCACCTGACCGTGAATTATTACAAGGCGGGATCCCTTGACATGGTCACGGCGGACAAGACCGGGAAGGACTATTTATTTCCGTCCTCGCAGACGGCCCTTGAGCTCTACGAGGAGAAATTCGGGAAGCCGGAGAAGAGCGAGATCATCCTGAACACGCCGATTGTCATTTACACACACAAGGCTGTTGCGGATGCGCTCACGCAGCAGGGTATTGTGTCCTCGTCGGGAGACGTCTCCTATGTGGACATGCAGAAGCTGCTCGCCTGCATCGAAAATGACACGAAATGGGAGGACATCGGACTTTCGCAGCTCTACGGCACGGTCTCCATCGGAACGACTGACCCGACAAAGTCAAACTCCGGCAATATGTTCGCCGGCCTGATCGCCAACACGCTGGCAGGCGGCACGGCCGATGCTGACAATATAGACGCCGCGCTGCCGGAGATTAAGCAGATCTTCAGCAGACTCGGGTACATGGAGACGTCCTCGGCGGACATTTTCAGTCAGTTCCTGAAAATGGGCATGGGCGCGAAGCCGATGATCGCCGGCTATGAGAGCCAGCTGCTTGAATTTGCCTATGAGCATCCGGACGACTGGAAGGAGCTGAAGGACGATATCGTCATGCTGTATCCGAACCCGACGGTCTGGTCGTCGCATGTCTACATCGCGCTCGACGATACGGGCACGAAGGGAATCGATGCGCTTCTCGACCCGGACATTCAGAAGCTTGCCTGGGAGAAGCACGGCTTCCGGACCGGTGTGTCCACCGACAAAATGGACGTGAACAAGTTTGACGTTCCGGGCGTTCTCCAGCAGGTTGACCGGGTATCGCCGATGCCGGATGCGGGTACGATGATGAAAATCATCGAGACGCTCAGCCAGTGAGGCTGTGAATTAGTATATAGTTTCTTTCAGAAGACTGCGCTTCCGCGATCATGCGGGAGCGCAGTAGCATGTTAAATTTCTAGGCTATCCTCATTCAAGAGAAAATCGAAGATCCCCATAAAGGTGATCCCTTCCTCATTTCTCCACACAGGCGTGTCTCCGCTCACAACGATGATTTTCTTAAATGAATCCGGAATCCGCAGTAAAGACGCCTGCTCCTGATCGATTTTCTCCTGGTCCGGAAGCGCAAAAGCAGATTGAATGTAGTATCTTTTATCCGCCTGATTAACAACAAAATCCACCTCAAGCTGTCTGCGCTTAGTTATTCCGTTTTCCTTCCTTCTGTCTTCAACGAGTCCGACATCTACCCTATATCCTCTGTAGATCAGCTCATTGAAAATGGCATTTTCCATCAAGTGGGTCTCTTCGAATTGCCTGAAGTTCAGCAATGCGTTTCTTAATCCAAGATCCGTATAGTAGTATTTTGCCGGGGTACTAATATATTTTCTCCCCTTAATATCGTACCGGTCAGCCTTCTGAATGAGAAAACTTTCCTGAAGATATCTCAGGTAATTGGAAATCGTCGGCATCGAAATTCCCTTCATGCCCCTGCTGTTAAACGTATCCGATATTTTTTGAGCATTTGAGAGTGATCCGATCGCCGATGCAAGCACCTTCATTAAATCTTCCAGACCGTTTTCGTCTTTTATGTCATATCTCTCGCACAGATCGCGTACATAGATTTCTTTGTTCAGACGTTCCAGATATTGGCTCTTTGATTCACGATCCGGTTCAGATAGGATGTGAGGCAGTCCGCCATAGAGAAGGTAATCCCTCCATGCCTCTGACTTGTCTTTTCCACTGGCCGGATAATATTCAGCAAATGACAAGGGCGCAATATGAATTTCATCCCCTCTTCCTCTGAACTCGGTCATGATATCCGATGACAGAAATTTTGAGTTGCTTCCGGTTATGTAAACATCCACATTTTTTCTTCTGAGAAGTGAATTTAAAACTCCATACAGCCGAATTGGCACATCCGGACTTTTCATTTCCTGCTTTGTAATGGCGTACTGGGCCTCGTCAATGAAGACATAATACTGCTGCTCTTTGTCCTTGATTTGCCCTTTGATAAATTCAAAAAGTGCATGCGGCTCACAGTACTCTTCGTACTCAATATCATCCAGAGGAATCATTATGATATTGCCCTCAGGCACACCGGAAGAAATGAGATAGTTGTGGAAGAGCTGAAAAATAAGGTACGATTTTCCGCTTCTGCGAATACCGGTGATGACCTTAATTAAGCCGTTGTTCTTCTTGGCTATCAATTTGTTCAAGTATCGATCTCGTTTGATTTCCATCGGGGCACCTCTTTTCTTTCTGTACTTTAGAAAAATGACAGTTCTGCCATTTTTCTAAAGTATAATCCTGCGAGTGGTTTGCTTCAAGCTCCATTTCAGGATGACCGAGTGGGAATTTTCGGCCGTCAGGCCCTATTCTGTGATTAGGACAAGCAATGACCCTGGCCACCATGTGCGCCTTTAGTACAATCGATGAAAATGATCTCGGCTGAGATTTGCCTGGAAATATCCCTCATGGTATGATGAATCTTATCACAGTTTTATGATGAGATTATAAGATGCCGGGGCTGAAGTCCGGTTTCGAGGAGGAATATATGTCAGCAGAAAAAGTCAGAGCATATCTTGAGGAGCGCGGTCTCGCGGACCGGATCACAAAGCACAAGGAGACGATCGACACGGTGGAGCACGCGGCACAGCAGATCGGATGCAGTGAGGCGGAGATCGCGAAGACCTTGTCTTTCCTTGTCGGGGAGCAGCCGGTCATCGTCGTGATGGCCGGTGATGCCCGTGTGAACAGCTCGAAATTTAAGGCACAGTTCCATCAGAAGCCGCATATGATTCCGCGTGATGACGTGGAGCGGATTACCGGTGATCTCCCTGGAGGCGTCTGCCCGTTTGCCATCCCGGAAGGCATTCCGATCTGGCTTGATGTTTCATTGAAACGATTTGCCTGCGTGCACCCGGCCGGAGGCGATGAGTTCACGTCTGTAAAGCTTACGCCGGATGAGCTTGAGAAGGCCTCCGGCGCGGCCGGCTGGTGCGATGTCTGCAAGGGGTGGCAGGAAGCGGGATTCTCCCAAAGAAATTGATTATCTCCCAATTTTACATTACAATTGGGAGATAAACAAAACCGTATTGGGAGAAAACAATGCATATATTTGATCTGATTCATCTGTCGAGGCGGCATTAAAAAAGCTGGTAGAAGATGGAACCTTAAAGCCTCTTGGTTCAGGGAGAAAAACTCATTATGTGCGAGCTGAACGTGAACTGTACCCCGAATGACATACTGGACTTTATACCGGAATCCGATTAGTGACAGGAGACAGAGAATGGATAACAAAGCATTAAAGAAGCTGGAAGCGGATCTGTGGGATGCAGCAGATAATCTCCGGGCAAATTCCAAACTGACATCAAATGAGTACTGCATGCCGGTGCTGGGACTGATCTTCCTGCGCTACGCCTACAGCCGTTTCAAAATGGTGGAAAAGGAGATCCTGAAGGACCGTCCGGTCAGAAATGGCCGTGTCATGCCCGTTGAAGCCAGTGACTTCAAGGAGAAGGCAGCGCTCTTTCTTCCTAAAGAGGCGCAATACGATTATCTGGTCAACCTTCCGGAGGATCTCTCCAAGGCAGGACTTGTCGGAATCGATGGCCGTCCGCTGAACAGCGTCGGAGAAGTGGTGAATAATGCCATGGCGCTGGTGGAACAGCAGGATGAGCAGCTTGTTGGAATCCTGCCCAATGAATATACAGCGTTTAATGATTCTCTTCTGAGTGAACTTCTCCGTGTCTTCAACAACAATGTCCTGAACGATGTGGGCGGAGATGTAATCGGAAGAATCTATGAGTACTTCCTCAATAAATTTGCCAAGAACATCGCATCTGACGATGGTGTATTCTTTACGCCTAAATCCCTGGTCAAGATGATCGTAAATGTCATCGAGCCTGCCAGCGGAGTTCTCCTGGATCCTGCATGCGGTTCAGGCGGTATGTTCGTTCAGACCGGTGATTTTGTCAATAACGCCGGTATGAAAGCCAATGAAGCCATGACCTTTTACGGCCAGGAAAAGGTGGACTATAACGCTAAGCTCTGTCTTATGAATCTGGCGGTTCATGGTCTGACCGGAGTTATTAAATCCGGTGATGAAGCCAATACCTTCTATCACGATGCCCATCATCTGGCTGGTAAGTGCGACTATGTCATGGCCAATCCGCCCTTTAACGTGGATAAGGTCAATGCAGAATCCGCAGAGAAAGAAGATCGTCTGCCCTTCGGCATGCCTGGTATCAATAAGGCAAAGGAAGTAAGCAACGCCAATTATCTCTGGATTTCCTATTTCTATGCCTATCTGAAGGATACCGGCCGTGCTGGTTTCGTCATGGCATCCTCTGCAACGGACTCCCAGGGGAAAGATAAGGATATCCGGCAGAAGTTAATTGAAACCGGCCATGTGGATGTCATGGTCAGCGTCGGCAATAACTTCTTCTATACAAAGAGCCTTCCCTGCACGCTCTGGTTCTTCGATAAGGGAAAGAAGGAAGAACTCCTTGATAAGACTCTGTTCATCGATGCGAGAAATTATTACACGGTCGTAGACAGGACTCTGAATGAGTGGACCGACTGGCAGCTGAAGAACCTCAATGCCATTGTCTGGCTCTATCGGGGAGAAACGGATAAATACAAGAACCTCCTTACAGAATATCATCAGACTCTTTCAGATTATGCAAATGAAGCAGAATCTGATGATCCGATCCGTGAGGCCATTACTGACGATTTCGCAGAAACCGTAGAGAAACTGAAGGAGTACACAAAGAAGCAGAGAAAGCAGGCAAAGACCGATGTCGATGCCGCTGGTAAGCGGGATAAGAAAAAGATCCAGGCAGACTGGGATCAGAAGCTTGCGCATACTGCAGAAATCTTGACGGTTGCTGAGGATGCCCTCTGGCTCTACGAGAAGTTTGGCGATGGTGTTTATGCCGATGTCCCCGGACTCTGCAAGATTGCAAGCAGAGGAGAAATAGAGGAGAAGGGATATTCTCTGACGCCTGGTGCTTATGTCGGTGTAGCCCCGGTGGAAGATGACGGTGTGGACTTTGAGGAACGGATGCAGGAGATCCACAAGGAACTACTGTCCCTTCAGGCAGAATCCAACGATCTCATGGACCAGATCTCTCGGAATCTGAAGGAGATGGGGCTATGAAAAATGAATTGAAGATTCCTTTCTCTGCACCCTTACATGAAAGCGATTCTGAGACGCAGACATTCGGCTGCAGACAAAATAATCCAGATATCTGTGGAAGTAATGGAATTGAAGGCATATGTGCTTTTACATGTAATGATCATATATGCCGTAAACCGTCAAGAGCGTGGAAAAAGCAATTTGATAAGTTGAAGAGGGAGAAAATTAATGACGCTAAATGAAGTATGCGAGTTCATTGTTGACTGCCCGCATTCAACAGCTAAAGATGAAGGTGATGGATATCCGCTGATACGCACTCCTAATATAGGTCGGGGAAGATTGATACTTGATGGCGTTCAACGTGTTTCAAAAGCAGTATTTGACAAAAGAAATGCAAGAGCAGTACCTCAACCTGGTGATTTGATATTTGCCAGAGAAGCTCCTGCTGGAAATGTGGCAGTTATTCAAGATGGTCAGGAGGTATGTTTAGGACAGAGAACGGTATTGATTCGGCCTAATCACAGAATAGCTGATTCTGATTTTTTGGCATATTATCTGCTATCCCCTGAGCAACAATATGGATTAACTGGAACTGCAAATGGAGCAACAGTTGCTCATGTCAACCTACCAGTAATAAGGAATTTAAAGATTTCATTGCCTGATTTAGATGTTCAGAGACGAATAGCTGGCGTTTTAAAAGCCTATGATGATCTCATTGAAAATAACCAGAAGCAGATCAAGCTCCTGGAGGAAGCTGCCCAGCGCCTCTACAAGGAGTGGTTTGTGGATCTTCATTTTCCGGGATATGAGGACACGAAAATTGTTGATGGCCTGCCGGAAGGGTGGGAAAAATGCACGTTGGAGGAAGCAATAGAATTTAATCCTAAGACGACACTGTCAAAGAAGCGCCTAAAACAGAGCATTCCGGTGGCTGCTTTAAGCACAAATTCAATGGTTCTTGATACACACGAATTTACAGAAACAGAGTCAAATTCTGGAAGTAAATTTCAAAATGGAGATACGCTCTTAGCGAGAATCACTCCATGTCTGGAAAACGGAAAAATTGGATATGTTACGGGTATAGATTCTGAGGAAGGTGCTGTCGGGTCAACCGAATTTATTGTAATGAGGGGGAAAGACATTAACCAGTACATGGTTTATCTCTTTGCACGCACACATTCCTTCAGGCAATATGCAATAAATACAATGACAGGAAGTGATGGGAGACAGAGAGCTCAAGTTGATAAGCTTAAGACATACCCTTATATACTTCCACCTAAAGAAATCATTAACATTTTCGGAGAGATAGCCAAAGAATATTTTGATGCAATAGAGATTCGTCACAGACAAGCTGAAATAGCTGGTGAAGCTCGCGACCGTCTTCTTCCGAAGCTTATGTCCGGTGAACTGGAGGTTTAGCCTATGGATGCATATAAACCGCCTTTCCATATGACGGACCGCATTGTGAACCTGGTCGCTGCCATCAGCGAGCAGATTGGACGGATCACGGTCCTGTCCCATGGAAACTTAAATCCGCATCTGCGGAAGGAGAACAGAATACGGACCATACATTCCTCTCTGGCAATTGAGCACAACTCTCTGTCTCTGGAGCAGGTGACTGCCATTCTTGATGGCAAGCGGATTCTGGGGAATCCCAATGAGATCAGAGAAGTAAAGAATGCCTACGAAGCCTATGAGCTTATGCTGACGTTAAATCCCTATTCGGTAAAGGATCTGCTGAAAGCACATAAGCTCATGATGGCAGGTCTTATTAAGGAGAATGGTTCTTTCCGCCAAGGCAGTGTTGGTGTCTTTGATGGTGATATGGTCATTCATGTAGCTCCTCCGGCAGGACTGGTGCCGCAGGAAATACAAAGCCTCATTGACTGGTATCGGAAATCGGAACTGCATCCGCTGATCAAGAGTGCGATATTCCATTATGAGTTTGAGTTTATCCATCCCTTTGCGGATGGCAACGGCCGTATGGGAAGAATGTGGCACAGTCTGCTTCTTGGCAGATGGAATGAGATCTTTTACTGGCTGCCTGTGGAGGAGCTGATCCGGAATCGTCAGCAGGAATATTACGATGCCCTTGGTAAATCAGACCATGAGGGTGACAGCGCTGCCTTTGTTGAACTGATGCTGGAAATATTCCTGGATACATTGAAGGAGACCAGCGTTGTTGGCAAGAAGGAAGATTCTAATACGACATCCAATACGACAAAACGACAGCTTGATGTCGTTTTGGATGATGACGTTTTGAGCAATAAGATTATTGAAGTTCTGACGCAAGAACCGGAAATATCGCAAAAGGACCTGGCGGAGCAGCTGGGCATGAATGCAAGAACCCTGCAGAGAAAAATGAAAAAGCTGGTAGATGCCGGCAGGATCGGGCGTGTTGGAGGAAAACGCTACGGTCATTGGGTAGTGAAAGAGAGGTGACGTCATGAGCAACGCATTTTCAGAGGATGTTCTCATCCAGCAGTCAGCCGCAGATCTTCTTAGGGATGAACTGGGCTGGGACGCGGTCTTTGCTTATGACACGGAAAGTCTGGGGATAAACGGGACCCTTGGCCGGAAAAGCGAGCGTGAAGTGATTCTCTACCGCTATTTTACAGAGGCCTTGAAGCGTTTTAATCCCTGGATCACGGATCAGCAGGTTGTGGAGGCGATCCAGCGGATGGACAGTCATCTGTCAACGGCTTCGGCTCTTCAGACAAATGAAGAGAAGTACTTCATGATCCGGGATGGCATTCCGGTTACAGTTAAAAGACCGGATGGGAAAACAGAAGAAAAGAAGGCCAGGGTCATTGACTTCAATGATCCAGAAGCCAATTCTTTTCTTGCTGTCCGTGAACTGAAGATCAAAGGAGATCTCTATGACCGCAGGCCGGATCTCATTGGCTTTGTAAATGGGCTTCCGCTTCTTTTTGTAGAGCTGAAGCGGAACGATGTGGATGTGGAGAACGCCTATAATGGCAATTATCGGGATTATCAGGATACGATTCCGCGCCTCTTTTTCTACAATGCTTTTGTCATGCTCAGTAATGGCAGCGATGCAAAGGTTGGAACGCTTGGCAGTAAGTATGAATTCTTTAACGAGTGGAAACGTTTGAAGGAAGAGGATCCTGGCAAGGTAGCTCTGGAAACCATGCTGCGGGGAATCTGCAATAAGAAGAACTTCCTGGATCTCTTTGAAAATTTTATCCTTTTTGATCATTCCGGCGGGCACACCGTGAAGATCATGGCCAGGAATCACCAGTTCCTTGGCGTCAATGAAGCAATTGATGCTTATAGGGACAGAAAGCTTCGCAATGGTAAGCTGGGCGTTTTCTGGCATACGCAGGGATCCGGCAAGAGCTATTCCATGGTATTCCTTGCCCAGAAGATCAAAAGGAAGTTCACCGGATCGCCTACGATCGTTGTCCTGACAGACCGCGATGAGCTGAATAAGCAGATCAGTTCCACTTTCGAGAACTGTGGCCTTTTAGGCAAGTCCAAGGCATCCGCCTTTATGGCAACGGGCGGAAAAGATCTGGTAGACAAGCTCCATGGCAATCCGAGTTTTATTTTTACCCTGATTCAGAAATTCAACCAACCGGATGCAGAGCCGATCTATCCGGATCACGACATCCTCATTATGTCGGATGAAGCGCACAGAAGCCAGTATGGGATCTTTGCGGAGAACATGATGCGGCTCCTGCCGACTGCCTCCAGAATCGGTTTTACCGGGACACCGCTTCTTACATCAGATAATCTGACGGCCAGAACATTTGGAGGTTACATCTCCATTTATGATTTCAAACGTGCTGTTGAAGATCATGCTACAGTGCCGCTCTATTACGAGAACCGGGGAGAAAAGATCCTGGATTTGAAGAATCCCAAGATCACAGAGGAAATCCTGAATGCTGTGGAAGAAGCCGATCTGAATCCAGATCAGGAAGAGAAGCTGGAACATGAATTTGAAAAGGAAATTCATATCCTGACAGCAGAACCGAGGCTCCGGGCCATCGCTAAGGATTTTGTAGGGCATTATTCCGGGCTCTGGACATCAGGAAAGGCTATGTTCGTCTGCCTGAATAAGGTGACCTGCGTCCGCATGTATAACTATGTCAAGGAATACTGGCAGAAGGAAATTGAACGGCTGAAAGGAACCTTAAAGACAGCGACACAACAGGAAGTACAGGAAATTTCCAAGAAGATTGACTGGATGAAGCAGACAGAGATGTGCGTTGTCATCAGCCAGGAGCAGAACGAGATCCAGACCTTTCAGAAATGGGGATTGGATATCCGGCCTCATCGGG
The DNA here is from genome assembly GCA_900315305.1 of uncultured Eubacteriales bacterium. Lineage (GTDB taxonomy): Bacteria > Bacillota > Clostridia > Lachnospirales > Lachnospiraceae > Chordicoccus. The sequence goes on along the minus strand of OMYS01000006.1, from coordinate 1,539 downwards.
AGAAGATGGTGAAGCGGGAACTGGATAAGGAATTCAAGGATCCGGAGAATCCTTTCCGCGTTGTCTTTGTCTGCGCTATGTGGCTGACAGGCTTCGATGTGAAGTGCCTGTCCTGCCTCTATCTGGATAAGCCTCTGAAAGCACATACGCTGATGCAGACGATTGCCCGTGCCAACCGTGTAGCAGAGGGCAAGAGCAATGGCCTGATCATTGACTATATCGGCATTGTAAAAGCTCTGAGAAAAGCACTGGCAGATTATACGGCCAATCGTCAGGGACGTGGCGGAACCGATCCGACGATTGATAAAGAAGAGCTGATCCGGAGAATCCTGGAGACGCTTCAGAGAACGAAGGACCTGCTGCATGAGCATGCTTTTGAGCTGGACCGTCTTCTGAAAGCCAATGGCTTTGATCGCCTTTCTACACTGAAGGAAGCGGCAAATGCTGTCTGTGATGATCTGAAGACCAGGAAAACATTCCAGACCTATGCCGGCGAAATCGGCCGTCTTGTGAAATACATTAGCCGGGGCGAGATATCGGAAGATCAGCATCTGGAGTGTGATGCCATTCAGGCGATCTCCAACGAACTGAAAAAGAAGAAAAAGTATGTGGACAATACGGATCTGATGGTGCAGATCAACGGGATCATCAGCAAGTACGTCCAGGTGAATGAGGTGAGAGAGCCCGGAGTTACCTATGGCTCCAAGCGCTTTGATATCAGCAAGATTGACTTTGACCTTCTTGGGAGAGAATTTGCCAGAGCGAAGAATCGAAATCTGCTTTTGAAGGATTTGGATGATATGGTCCATTTCCGCCTGGAAGTAATGATGGCGGTGAATCCGAATCGGATTGATTATTACAAGCGGTATCAGGAAATTATTCAGGCATACAACCAGGAACAGGACCGGGCAACCATCGAGAAGACCTTCATGGAGCTGATGAATCTGGCCAGCAACATGACCGATGAAGAGCGCCGGTATGTCAGAGAAGGCTTTGAGAATGATGAGCAGCTGAGTATCTATGACCTTCTGTTCCGGGATGATCTTTCCAAGAAGGATATTCAGACCATCAAGAAGGTTTCTGTGGATCTACTGACCAAGATTAAAGCAAAGATCAAAGGATTGGATCACTGGACCGATAAGCAGGAGACAAAAGCTGCTGTCGATAACCTGATCAGAGATACTCTCTGGGCAGAGCTTCCGGAGAGCTATGACGACAAGAGTATCGCGGTCTACCGGGAGAAGATCTACGAATATGTTTATACGCACTACCCGGTGGTGGCGTAAGGTCATTTAAGACACGAACGTATCCTAATGGAACAATATACATGGATGTACATCAAAAGGAGATCCCTTGAAAGAACCAGTAAAAATTTTATTCGTCTGCCACGGCAGCATCTGACTAAATGGTCAAAAACCCAGTATTTATGCGGGGTTCAGACCACCGGGGCAGGACTTTTATCAACGTTTTATCAACATTAGGAAAAGAGCTTTTCGATGCGACAAACAACAGAATATATCTTAGTGAAGGCAGGCGCTT
>OMYS01000011.1 GCA_900315305.1 uncultured Eubacteriales bacterium | reverse complement strand
TGTCAACAACAGCTTCCCGGAGACCGAAGGTTATCCACAAAATATTTTTTTGAATTTCGTCACTTTTTTTTAGACTCTGAGGGCGGTGTGAACAGTAACAATTGAAGAACCTCTTGTGCAAGATGCACAGCATCGTGTTGACAGCAGGATTTCATTTGTCTATATTGATTATTAGGTAGTTTTATAAAAGTGCTGGCAGATCAGGGAAAGCCAGGAGGGGATGATGACGACGATGACAGAGCGAAGGCGGATGACACGCAACAAGATGTACCGATTTATTTACAACTCGGAGAAGCCCGTCAGCAAGCAGCAGATTGCGGCCGCGACCAGATATTCGCTGCCCACTGTCCACCAGAATATTGCGGAGCTTCTGGAGGCGGACCTGATCCGGCCCGGGGAGGTCCAGAAGTCGACGGGCGGACGGCCGGCGGTTGGCTATACGGTCAACCGGAACCTCCGGTATTCGATCGGAATTGCAGTGACCGCAAATCACATCCGGATTCTGGCGTGCGACCTTCTGCAAAATGAGATGGCGTACCGCCGGGTCAACACGCTGACGACTGACAGTCTCGGGATCGGAACGCAGATCGCGGAGGAGCTCGAGACCTTTCTCACGGAGAACAATCTCGACCGGGAGCGCGTGCTCGGAGTCGGCATCACCGTTCCGGGCGTGATCGACAGGAAGAAGGACCGGATCATGTTCTCACCGACGCTGAAAATGAAGAACATCAGCCTGAAGGATATCCGCGACGCGATTCCCTATCCGACCTTTATTGAAAATGACAGCACGAGCGCCGGTGCGGCCGAGTGGCTGGGCCTCAGCCCGGAGGAGCGGGACAAGGACTTCATTTATCTCTTTCTTGAGAACGGCATCGGGGGCGCGATCTATATTGACGGAAAGCAGTATGTCGGAACGAGCAGAAGGTCTGCCGAATTCGGGCACATCTGCATTGTGCCGGACGGCCGTCCGTGCAACTGCGGGAAGAAGGGGTGCCTTGAATCCTACTGCAGCGCCCTGCGGTTTACGCGCGATCTCGGAATCACTGCGGAGGAGTTCTTCGATGGTCTCGAGAAGGGAAATGCAGAGTACGCGGAGCTGTGGGAGGACGTCCTGCAGCATCTGTCGCTCGGGATCAATAACCTCAGGATGGCGTTTGACTGTGATGTGATTCTCGGCGGCTTTGTCTCACGGTATCTGGGACCGTATATGGACCATCTGAAGAAGCTGACGCTCGCGAGAAGTGCATTTGACAAAAATGCAGATTATATACGACTCGGAAAGTATCCGCTTCGGGCGGGAATGATGGGCGTCGCGTGGCATTTTACGGAGGCCTTTATCGACAGCATCTGAGAGACTGGAATAATGGATAAATTCCGGGCGGGAATTTTGTGAAAGCCTACAGAAATTACTTTTTTCTGATGGATGGATTGACGGAACAGGCGGCAGGGAATATTATAAAGAAGATTTATAAAATAGCTTTATAAAAGGCCCCTGCCGGGATTCTGAAGGAGAAAATCCGGAAAGGATGCAGCGATGCATGGAAAGAAAATAGCTGCGCTGGCACTGGCGGGAACCATGGCTTTTATGCTGTCTGCGTGCGGACAGAGCGGCATCGAATACGGCGGCGGCGACGGGGATTTTGAGACGGAGAGTGTCCTGTCCGAAAGCGAATCCGCAGCTTCATCTGTGGAGAGCGGGACAGAGACGGAGACGGATTCCGACACGGAGTCCGCGGAGAGCGCGCCGGTGACGATGGAGGGAAAAAAGGTCGGCATCGCATTGCCGTCCAAGGAGCAGACGAGATGGCTGAAGGATGCGGCTGCGCTCACGGAGCGCTTCAAGGCGAAGGGCGCGGAGACCGAGGTTCAGTTCGCAGAAAATGACGCGGCCTCGCAGGTGTCCCAGATCCGGGCGATGATCGCCGCGAAGGTCGATCTTCTCGTCATCACGCCGGTCGACTCCTCCGCGCTGTCCGATGTGCTCGCAGAGGCGAAGGCCGCCGGGATACCGGTCATTGACTATGACCGGCTGATCGAGAATACGAGCGATATCGGCTGCTTCGTGACATTTGACAATTACAAGATCGGAGAGATGCAGGCGGAGTACGTCATCGATCAGCTCGGCATCGACAAATCGTCGGATGATACGTTCCACATCGAGTTCTTCAGCGGCGACGAGAACGACCGGAACAGCTTTTATTTGTTCCGGGGCGCGTACGATGAATTCATCGACGCGATCTACTCGAAGAAGGTTATTGTCTCCTCCGGCAAGACGACGCTGACGGCAACCGACACGGAGGACTGGAGTGAGGCCGCCGCGGAGAAACGCATGGAGACGATCCTGAAGACGTACTACTCCGACGGCACGAAGCTCGACGCGGTTATCTGCGCGGACGATACGATCGCGCTCGGCGTTATGAAGGCGCTCGACGCGGACTACGACGGCGATGTGATTGTCACGGGGCAGGACGCGGACGACGCGAATCTCGCAAAGATTGTGGACGGAAAGCAGGCGATGACCGTATTCAAGGCCTTCGGCAACGAGGCGGCAGCGGCGGCAGAGGCCGGGAGCTGGCTCGTAAGCGGGAAGACTCCGGACAAGAGCCTCGTGGACGGCGCGGGCTGGTCGTTTGACTGCGCGTATGACGACGAGACGTACAACAACGGGACCATGACGGTTCCCTCGCTGATTCTGACTCCGGTCAGCATCACAGCGAAAAACATCCAGAAGGAACTGGTAGATACAGGATACTATACAATGGAGGGCGATTACCCGGTCTCTGTGAACTGAGGCGGGATCACCTCCGGGGAGGTGGCATATGCTTTACATTGGTGTCGATCTCGGCACATCAGCTGTCAAGCTTCTTCTCATGGACGAGAAGGGCGCGATCCGGAACATTGTTTCCGAGGAATATCCGATTTCATTTCCGCATCCGGGCTGGTCGGAGCAGAACCCGGAGGACTGGCTGAAGGCCGTCCTCAAGGGTATAGGGGAGCTCACGGCAAATGAGGACAAATCACAGATCGCGGGCATCGGCGCCGGCGGCCAGATGCACGGCCTCGTCGTGCTCGACAAGGACGATCATGTTCTCCGCCCGGCGATTCTCTGGAACGACGGACGGACGCAGGAGGAGACCGATTACCTGAATAACGTGATCGGCAGGGAGAAGCTGACGGAGCAGACCGGCAACATCGCATTTACCGGATTTACGGCCCCGAAGATCCTCTGGATGAAGAAGCATGAGCCGGACCTGTTCGCAAGGATCGACAAGATCATGCTCCCGAAGGACTACATCAACTATATGCTGACGGGCACGAACTGCACGGATTATTCCGATGCGTCCGGCATGCTGCTCCTCGACGTGAAGAACAAGTGCTGGAGCAGGGAGATGCTTGAGATCTGCGGCATCCGCGAGGATATGATGCCGAAGCTCTATGAGTCCTACGAGACGGTCGGCACGCTGAAGCCGGAGTACGCAAAGCTCCTCGGCCTTCCGAAGACGGTGAAGCTTGTCGCCGGAGCGGGAGACAACGCGGCGGCTGCGGTCGGAACCGGCGTCGTCGGTGCGGGCGGATGCAATATCTCGCTCGGCACATCAGGGACGATCTTCATTTCCGGAGGAGACAAATTCCGCGTCGATTCGGGAAATGCACTGCACGCGTTTGCGCACGCGGACGGCGGCTTCCATCTCATGGGCTGCATGCTCTCGGCTGCGTCCTGCAACAAATGGTGGATGGACGAGATCATCCGCACGAAGGATTATCCGAAGGAGCAGGCCGGCATCAGCGATGACATGCTCGGCAGAAACCACATTTACTTCCTGCCGTATCTCATGGGCGAGCGCGCGCCGCACAACGACGCGTCGGCGAGAGGATGCTTTATCGGCCTTACGATGGACTCCACGAGAGAGGACATGACGCAGGCTGTGCTCGAGGGCGTTGCATTTGGCATTCGCGACAGCCTCGAGGCCGCAAAGAAGCTCGGCATCCATGTGGAGAAGTCCATGATCTGCGGAGGCGGCGCGAAGAGCCCGCTCTGGAAGAAGATCTTCGCCAACGTGCTCGGCATCACGCTCACGATCCCTGAGACGGAGCAGGGCCCGGGCTACGGCGGAGCGATTCTCGCGGCGGTCGCCTGCGGAGAATTCGCAAGCGTGAAGGACGCGACGGACAAGCTCGTCCGCGTGACGGATACTGTCGAGCCCGATCCGGAGCTGACAGCGCGCTATGAGGAGAAGTACAAGGTCTTCCACAGCCTGTATCCGGCGCTGAAGCCGCTGTTCCCGACGCTGTGAGACCTGGCTGGAGGATATTATCCATTCGAAGCTACCGGAATAACGTTGTTTCCGGCCTGTGAGACCTGGCTGGGACGGCCGGTACCGATTCGCTGGTTTCGGATACGCTGTGACGAATTCCGGCACATGAAGCGCCGGAACCGGCTGTACAATGAAATCGTATAGAAGTAATGATTCAGACGAACAGTAACTATTCAGCAATCAGGGAGAAGGGAAAAAGATTTCGGGCGAGCAGGCTCTTTCTTCATTTTTCTTAACCTCCTGAGGGACGCTGAACAGATACAAATTAAATTAAGGAAAGGACGAATAAGATATGAACAACATTCCGAAGATCAAAGTTGGCCTTGTGGCTGTATCCCGTGACTGCTTCCCGGCACCGCTTGCCGTCAACAGAAGAAAGGCCGTTGCTGAAGCCTACGCAAAGAAATACGACGCAAACGACATTTATGAGTGTCCGATCACGATCGTCGAGAGCGAAATTGACATGGTCAACGCACTCGAGGACATCAAGAAGAACGGCTGCAACGCGCTCTGCGTCTATCTCGGCAATTTCGGCCCGGAAATCTCCGAGACTCTTCTTGCAAAGCACTTCGACGGCCCGAAGATGTTTTGCGCGGCAGCCGAGGAATCTCAGAATACGCTCGGCGTCCAGGGACGCGGCGATGCGTACTGCGGCATGCTGAACGCAAGCTACAACCTCGCACTCCGCAATGTCAATGCCTACATCCCGGAATATCCGGTCGGCGACGCGGATGATATCGCGGACATGATCCATGACTTCCTGCCGATCGCAAGAGTCAAGGAAGGCCTTGATCATCTGAAGATCATTTCCTTCGGTCCGCGCCCGGCAAACTTCCTTGCCTGCAACGCGCCGATCAAGCAGCTCTACAACCTGAATGTCGAGATCGAGGAGGAGTCGGAGCTTGACCTCTTCGAGGCATATGAGAAGCATTACTGCCCGGAGAAGTACCATCTTGACGCAGCCGTTGTCGAAAAGCAGAACAAGGAAATCGCTGACATCAAGGCTGACATGATGAAGGAGCTGAACATCACAGAGCCGACAGAGAAGCAGGCGGATATGCTGCAGAAGTTCGCGGCCTATGAGGCGACGCTGGTCGACTGGGTCGAGGCAAATAAGGGCTACCGCAAGTATGTCGCGCTCACGACAAAGTGCTGGCCTGCATTTGAGGATATGTTCAACTTCGTTCCGTGCTATGTCAACAGCCGTCTGACAGGCCGCGGCATCCCGGTATCCTGCGAGGTTGATATCTACGGCACACTGTCCGAGTACATCGGCCTCTGCATCAGCGAGCAGCCGGTCACTCTCCTCGACATCAACAACTCCGTCCCGAAGGATATGTACAAGGAGAGCATCGAGGGCAAGTTCGACTACAAGTTTACAGATACCTTCATGGGCTTCCACTGCGGCAATACATGCAGCGCAAAGCTCGTTCAGCCGCACATCGGCTATCAGAAGATCATGGCCAATACGCATCCGCAGGAGTGGTGCGACGGCACAATGGAAGGCGACATCAAGCCGGGCGACATCACATTCTACAGACTGCAGTCCACGGCTGACGCAAAGCTCCGCGCATATGCGGCAGAGGGCGAGGTCCTTCCGGTTGCGACAAGGTCCTTCGGTTCGATCGGCGTCTTCGCAATCAAGGAAATGGGCCGCTTCTATCGCTACGAGCTGATCGGAAAGAACTATCCGCATCACGGCGCCGTCATGTTCGGCAAGTATGGCAAGTCGCTCTATGATGCCCTGAAGTACATCGGTGTCGCTCCGGAGGAGATCGGCTACAACCATCCGGCAGGAGACCGCTATCCGGACGAGAATCCGTTCGCGTGAGGTGAGTGCCATGAAGATTTACAGCGTACAGGATCCGGAATTCAGAGAGTACGGCCGCGTTATCAGCGGCTGCGACGTGCAGCCTCTGATCGACGCGTTAAATGAAAAGACTCCGCTCCCCGAGGCGACAGATTATGTCGCCGAGGAGCCGGCCCTTCAGAGCCTCGAGGCGGCAAAGGCGCTTGCGCCGACACTGTTCGGCGGCCTTCCGACTGAGTTCGGCTGGTGCAACGGCCACAACACGAAGCTGAACTGCCTGGAGTACCACAGAAACAGCGAGTTCAACCTCGGCACAGAGGACTTCATTCTGCTGCTCGCGAAGGAGAGCGAGATCGAGGACGGCATGCTCGATACAGCGAAGGTGAAGGCGTTCCGCGTTCCGGCGGGTGTCCTCGTCGAGGTCTATGCGACGACACTTCACTATGCGCCGTGCCATGCGGACGCATCAAAGGGCTTCAAGGTCATGGTGGCCCTCCCGAAGGGAACCAATGTCGGAAAGCCGGAGATGGGCGGAAAGTCTGCTGAGGACAAGTACCTCACGGCGACGAACAAGTGGCTGCTCGCGCATCCGGAATCCGCGGAGGCAAAGAGCGGGGCGGCCATCGGTCTGAAGGGCGAGAACATTGATATCGCGGCATTTATCTGATTCGTTTCGTTACAGTTCACACGCCACCAGACCTCGGTGAACGGTCAGCGATATCAGGAGCGGTGAGGGCGTTATACGGAGGAGTCCGAAGATCACCCTTCGCCGCTGTATCAGCGGCGAAGGGAAGCTGAGGAGGACGGAGTCTGCCCGATACCGCCCTGATATTCGCGACCGCATGCGACTTTGGATGGCGTGTGAACAGTAACTTCGCTTGCGGCGTCTGTACAATTGTGAGATATTGTCTCGGGACTTTCCAGGCTGAAGGAACTATAATGTCCGTAACAGCGGACAGGAGGTATCCGCATCAGTCAGGAAAGGAGAATTGATATGGCATTCAATCCGATGAATCTCATGAAAATGAAGGGACGCTATCAGACCTTCAGGCAGCAGCATCCGAAGTTCATTCCGTTTCTCAAGTCATGTGAGAGCAGCGCGGTGGAGGGCGCAGTCGTCGAGCTGAGCGTCACGGCGCCGGGCGGTGAAAAGAAGACGGCGAACATTAAGCTGACAGCAGATGATATTGCGACACTCAATATGCTGCTTGGCAGAAAGAAATAAGCTGCTATGCGAAAAAGGCGCATGAAGAACGAGAGTTTTTCATGCGCCTTTGTTGTCGTTCACGCGCCATCCGGGAGCGCTTCTGTGTCTGATGCGCGCAGACCTTGACATAGCACCCCATAAAAATTGCACAAAATCAAATTGAACGCTTGACAAAGGCCGGGGCGGGTGATATAAGAAGATTGTAAGCAATTTAATCAGACAACACCCGGAGGTGAGTGCATTTGCAGAAAGGAGAATATGGCTGAAACAGATAATGCAAGGTATGACTGCCTGAAAATTGAGAATCAGCTCTGTTTTCCGCTCTATGCCTGTTCGAAGGAGGTTGTGCGGCGCTACAAGCCGTACCTCGACGAGCTGGACCTCACGTATACCCAGTACATCACGATGATGATTCTCTGGGATGAGCGGGAGACAAATGTAAAGACCCTCGGGAAGAGGCTGTATCTCGACTCGGGCACGCTGACGCCGCTTCTTAAGAAGCTGGAGGCAAAGGGCTTCATCACCCGGCAGCGCTCGAAGGAGGATGAACGGAACCTCGTGGTGCATGTCACCGAAGAGGGCATGAAGCTGAGAGAACGGGCAGTTGGCGTTCCGGCGAAGATGGGAAAATGTGTGAACCTGACGCCGGACGAAGGAAAGCAGCTGTACCGGCTGCTCTACAAGATTCTGGGCCAGATAGACTGACCGGACAATGAACATGAACGACTAAGGAGGATACAATTATGGCAGATCCGATTAATGTGACAACAGAAAATTTTGACAAGGCAGTTCTTCAGTCCAAGGGCACGGCGATTGTGGACCTCTGGGCATCCTGGTGCGGTCCGTGCAGAATGCTGAGCCCGATTATCGCTCAGATCGCAAATGAGAACCCTGACATCAAGGTCTTTAAGGTCAACGTCGATGACGAGCCGGACATCGCGTCGAAGTACGGCGTACAGGCGATCCCGACAGTCCTCATTTTCAAGGACGGTCAGGAAGTCAACCGCTCCGTCGGCATGGTTCCGAAGGACAAGCTTCTTGCGATGATCAAATGAAATGACAAATGAAGGACCCCGATGCGAAGTCAGGCGGCTCCGCACCGGGGGATCTTTTTATCCGGAACTGAAGGGAGACAGATTATGAAGGACATTGTGATTATCGGAGCCGGGACGGCCGGCCTCACAGCGGCAATTTATGCTCTTCGCGCGGGCAAGAGCGTGCTTCTCATTGAGTCGCAGATGTACGGCGGCCAGATCGTCAATACGCCGGACATCGAGAATTACCCGGGCATCAGCCATGTGTCCGGCTTTGACTTCGCGCAGGGTCTCTACGACCAGGCGACAGCCTTCGGCGCGGAGCTTGTCTATGAGACGGCGACTGCGATTGAAAATGAAGGAGACCACAAGGTTGTCCGCACGGCATCCGGCAGCTCGTATGAATGCAAGGCGGTCATTCTCGCGACCGGCGCGAAGAATCGGAAGCTTGGCATCGCGCGAGAGGAGGAGCTGACAGGACACGGCATCTCCTACTGTGCGACCTGCGACGGCATGTTCTTCAAGGGCAAGGACGTCGCGGTTGCGGGCGGCGGCAGCACGGCCCTCGGCGACGCGGCGTATCTCGCGGACCTGTGCTCGAAGGTCTATCTGATCCACAGGAGAGACGCATTCCGCGGCGTGGCGGCGGATGTTGAGAAGCTGAAGGGCAAGAAGAATGTCGAGTTCGTGCTGAACGCGAATGTGACGGCTGTTCTCGGTGACCAGAATGTCGAGGGCGTCGAGGTGACGGACAAGCTGACGGGCGAAAAGCGCGTCCTTCCGGTGTCCGCGCTCTTCGTCGCGATCGGACAGGAGCCCGACAACCAGCCGTTCGCAAATGTAGTTGACCTCGACCCGAAGGGCTATATCAGCGCCGGCGAGTCCTGCGCGACAAAGCAGCCGGGCATCTTCACGGCCGGCGACTGCCGAACCAAGACGCTCCGCCAGCTCACGACAGCCGCCTCGGACGGAGCTGTCGCCGCGACAGCTGCCTGCGCGTACATCGATTCGCTGTAAAGTCCTGTGCACTGCGACCGGGACTTTGTCAGGCGTATAAGTCCCGACGGATTGCTCCGCTGCTTCGCAGCTCCCGCAATCCTACAGGCATTCGCAATCTCATGCCGCTTACGCGTCATTCCTTGCTCATACCTGTTGTCGTCGCTAGTGCCCAGATCCGCCGGCGTGCGAGCACGCCGCGTCCTGTGCACTGCGACCGGGACTGTGCCAAGCAAGCGTATAAGTCCCGACGGATTGCTCCGCTGCTTCGCAGCTCCCGTAATCCTACAGGCATTCGCAATCTCATGCCGCTTACGCGTCATTCCTTGCTCATACCTGTTGTCGTCGCTAGTGCCCATGTCCGCAGGCGTGCAAGCACGCCGCGTCCTGTGCACTGCGACCGGGACTTATACACTGAAAAACTGTATCATTTAAGTCGGATTTCTGGTATACTGTCGGTATATCGACATGCCGTGCATTTTCCGGCTGCCGATAAGTCTGCACAGAAAGTATCTGCCGTATGGCAAGGAATGAGGATCTGACCATGGAAAATATGGAACAGCACATCAGGGAACTGACCGAAAAAATCGTTGAGGACTACGGAAAGGGCCGCTACATTGACAAAACCAACGCGTTCAACTGTCCCGACAAGGACGCGGTCGTTGATATCCTGAAAAAGCTGCAGAGGATTATCTTCCCTGGATTTTTCAAATCCAAGGAGTACCGCTACTATACGGTGGAGAACAGCACGAGCACGATCGTTGAGGATGTTCTCTTCAACCTCACGAAGCAGGTGAACATCGCGCTCCGCTACAGCCCGGACTTTGAGAATACGGACTGCGATCAGGTCGCGCGCAGGGCCCAGGACATCTCAATGGCATTTCTTGAGAGAATTCCCGCGATCCGCGCATTTATTGAGACGGACCTGCAGGCGGAGTTTGACGGAGATCCGGCGGCCTACAACAAGGATGAGATCATTTTCTCGTACCCGGGCTTCTATGCGATTATGGTCTACCGCATCGCGCATGAGCTCGTTTTGATGAAGGTGCCGATGCTTCCGCGAATTATGACGGAGTATGCGCACTCCCTGACCGGAATCGACATCAACCCCGGCGCGACGATCGGCAAATATTTCTTCATCGATCACGGAACAGGCATCGTCATCGGCGAGACGACATTGATCGGCGACAACGTGAAGGTCTATCAGGGCGTGACGCTCGGTGCCCTGTCCACAAGAAAGGGCCAGCTCCTTAAGGGAGTGAAGCGTCATCCGACCATTGAGGACAACGTCACGATCTACTCCGGCGCGTCCATCCTCGGCGGCGACACGGTCATCGGCAAGGGCGCCGTCATCGGCGCAAATGCATTTATCACATCCTCGGTTGCGGCCGGCGCGAAGGTCTCCATCAAGAACCAGGAGCTCCGCGTCAACTTCGACGACGGCAAGAAGCCCGTCCAGAAGGAGCTCGACCAGGACAAGAACTGGTTTTATGTTATCTGAATACTGAGGATTACAGTCCGCACGCATACGGCTCCGGATGCGTGTGAGCTATAATTACTGAGGGTCCCGGCAACAGCCGGGGCCCTTTCTTTATTGACTTTGGAGGCGGAAAACGGTATCATAGAGCTTACTTTAGCGGGCCAATGCGTCGATGCAGCAACGCAGTACACTTTAAAGCATTGCATTTGCGAAGCTGCGCGGCGGTCAGAGCGGACGGAGGGTCCGAGGGCGCGCCCGCCCGGCAAAAAAGGAGGGGTTTGTTTATGAAAATGAGAAGATTTATGGCAGCGGCTGTCTCAGCCGCGATGGCAGTCGGACTTGCGGCATGCGGCAGCTCTTCATCGACGGCTTCGTCATCGGCAAATGCGACGTCGGCAGCTTCCGGCGCATCCGGCAAGACCTACAAGATCGGTATCTGCCAGCTGGTTCAGCACAACGCGCTCGATGCCGCGACACAGGGCTTTGAGGACGCCCTGACGAAGGAATTCGGCGACAACGTCAAGATCGATCTGCAGAACGCGCAGGGCGACTCCACGACATGCGCGACGATCGTCAACGGCTTCGTCTCCAATAACTATGATCTGATTATGGCAAATGCAACGCCGGCTCTTCAGGCAGCTGTATCCGCGACATCGACGATTCCGATCCTCGGCACATCGGTCACAGATTACGGCACGGCTCTTTCCATGGACAATTTCTCCGGAACAACGGGTCTCAATGTCTCCGGTACATCCGATCTGGCTCCGCTCGATCAGCAGGAGGCTATGATCAAGGAGCTTGTCCCGAATGTAAAGAAGGTTGCGATTGTCTACTGCTCCGCGGAGGCGAACTCCGAGTTCCAGGCGCAGAAGATCGAGGGCTACCTCAAGGACGACGGAATCGCATATCAGGAGTACACATTTGCAGATTCCAACGATATTCAGTCTGTCGTTCAGTCCGCGGTGTCTGACTGCGACGCTATGTACATCCCGACCGACAACACGGCGGCCTCCAATATGACACTTGTCAAGAACATCACGGAGCCGGCGAAGATCCCGGTTATCTGTGGCGAGGAGAATATGTGCAAGGCCGGTGGTCTCGCGACGCTGTCTATCAGCTACTATGACCTTGGCTACCAGACAGGCAAGATGGCGATCGACATCCTCGAGAACGGCACGGACCCGTCGACAATGGCTATTCAGTACGCATCTGCGACGACAAAGGAATACAATGCAGATTACGCCAAGGCGATCGGCTTCACAATGCCGGACGGCTACACGGCAATCGGATCTGACGACTCCTCCGCGAGCTCGACAGAGTCCTGAGTGACGGGAGGCTTTCAATGCTAGCAGCTTATTTTTCATCCCTGAGTCCTGTAGCGCTCTGGAACGCCATGCCGGGAGGCCTGGCACAGGGCCTGATCTGGGGCATCATGGCACTCGGTGTGTACCTGACATTCCGCATCCTGAACTTCGCGGATATGACCTGCGACGGCTCGTTCGCACTCGGCGGCTGTGTCTGCGCCATGATGATTATCAGGGGAGTCAATCCGTTTGTGGCGCTTCTTATTGCATTTGTCTGCGGCGTCATAGCGGGACTTGTGACAGGCATTCTTCACACAGTGATGGGGATTCCGGACATTCTGGCCGGAATTCTGACACAGATCGCGCTGTATTCGATCAACCTGAACATCATGGGCAAGGCCAACCAGGCTATTCCGGTCGGCACGCATCAGATGCCGTTCACATCGAACATCACGATGCTCGGCCAGACGATCACGCTGACGTTCATTTTTGACGCGGCGATCATCGGAATTTTGTACTGGTTCCTCGGAACCGAGATCGGAAGCGCGGTCCGCGCGACCGGCATCAACGCGCATATGTCGAGCGCGCAGGGCATCAACACAAAGCTGATGAAGGTTGTCGCGCTCGCGGTCAGCAACGGCATGATCGCTGTCTCCGGGGCAATGATCTCCCAGTACCAGGGCTTCGCGGACGTCAAGATGGGCCAGGGCTCGATCGTCATCGGTCTTGCGGCTGTCATCATCGGCGAGGTGCTTGCGGAGGCCATCCTCGGCAAGAGACTGAATTTCATTTTGCGGCTGACCTTCACGGTGATCGGCGGTATTGTCTACTATTTCGTCTACGTACTGGTCCTCTGGCTCAAGTTCCCGGCGGACGACATGAAGCTCCTGACGGCTATCGTCGTCGCGCTGTTCCTTGCGGTCCCGAACTACAGGGAGCACAGGAAGAATTCGTTCCGCGGTCTTGCGCGGCGCAACGCGAAGGCGGCAAGAGCGGCGCAGAATAAGGAGGCGGAGTGATGCTCGAGTTAAAGCACATTTATAAGACCTTTAATGCAGGGACGATTAATGAGAAGCGTGCGCTGATCGATGTCAGCCTCGCGCTGGAGGACGGCGATTTCTGCACGGTCATCGGAGGAAATGGAGCCGGCAAGTCGACGATCATGAACGCGATTGCGGGCGTGTGGCCGGTTGATTCGGGCTCGATCATCATCGATGGGCAGGACGTATCCGGTCTCAGTGAGCACAAGCGCGCCGTCTATCTCGGACGCGTCTTCCAGGACCCGATGACGGGCACGGCCGGCGATATGCAGATCGATGAGAATATGGCGCTCGCGGACAGACGCGGGAAGCGCCGCACGCTCCGCTGGGGCGTCACGAGCAAGGAGCGGATGGAGTACAAGGAGAAGCTCAAGATTCTCGATCTCGGTCTCGAGGACCGGCTGACCGCAAAGGTCGGTCTCCTGTCCGGCGGACAGAGACAGGCGCTCACGCTTCTCATGGCGACGCTGCAGAAGCCGAAGATTCTTCTCCTTGATGAGCACACGGCGGCGCTCGACCCGAAGACGGCGGAAAAGGTCCTTTCGACGACAGAGAAGATCGTCGCGAGAGACCATCTGACGACGCTGATGGTCACGCACAATATGCGCGATGCGATTGCGCATGGCAACCGTCTGATCATGATGAACGAGGGCCAGATCATTCTGGACATCCGCGGAGAGAAAAAGAAGTCGCTCACGGTGGAGGACCTCCTTCACCAGTTCGAGAAGGTATCCGGCAAGGAATTCTCGAATGACCAGGCGATTCTCGGATAAGATAAAGGAAATAAGATCCGGACATAGAAAAAAAGAGGCTGTTTTCTGCAGTCTCTTTTTTTATGCCCGGAGGCCAGTCCGGTGCTGCCGGACGGCGGCACCCTTCATTTTCAGTGGTGGAACATGACCTGAGTCGTCCCGCCGTCATCATCCGCCATTGTGCGGATGAAGGCCAGCAGCTTCTCCGGATCACCCTTGTAGTCTGATTCATGGCATTCATACACGGAATTCTGCGTGTGCACGAGCAGCATCTCCCCGTCATAAGCTGCCGCGATGATACGCGAGGTCCGCACATAGGTGCCGTCAGGATAGCGTCTGCTGTTATAGATGTAGCCGCTGATCGTGTCATCCTGAATTGTCCAGTTCTTCAGTCTCATTCATAATCCCCTTCTTACTATAAAACCCTTTATTAACCTGCTTATACTCTAGCATTGCTCTGTGAAATTTCCATGTTCTTTATACACCTATATGTTTACAAGAGATGGTCAGAAAGATTACCATTATCTTACACGAACTTCAATGAAAATGCAAAAATCACGGCAGCGGGAAAGGAACAGCAGACGGATGAGCAGAATTCTTACATATACAGCGGGACATGCGGACGAGGGTAGGGCCGTGCGGGATGTGATCCGGCATGACTTCCGCATGGTTGCGCATGATATCGCCGCGGCGAAGTACAGGACGGAGCACGGCATCACGGTGAACGGGGAGGATGCGTTGGTGAACCGTGTGCTTGAGGCCGGCGATGTCGTCCGCGTGAAGCTGGTGGACGGAGAGCCGGGGAAGATCGTGCCGGTTCCGGGAGAGCTTGCCATTCTCTACGAGGATGAGGACGTGATCGCCCTGAATAAGCCGGCGGGGCTTGTCGTTCATCCGTCGCACGGGCATTTCTCGGACACGCTCTCGAATTTTCTTGCGGATTACTATATCAAGCGGGGAGAGCCGCACGAGGTGCGGAGCGTCGGCCGGCTCGACAAGGACACGTCCGGTGTGATTCTGTTTGGAAAGAGCCGGACTGCGTGCGCACATCTCACGGAGCAGGCGGAGAGCGGGATCAGAGAGAAGGTTTACCTTGCACTCGCTTTGGGTATTTTTCGCGAAGAGGACAGGCAGACCGTGCTGATGCCGGGAGCCCGTGAGGCGTATCACAGGGCGGCCAGAGATGCGGAGGGAGAGGTGCGGGGTGAGATCTGTGCCCCGATCTCCCGCGAATATGTCGAGAAGATAAAGCGCGTCGTCCGCTGCGATGGCGACTTCGCGCTGACCCGATACAGGGTCCTCCGGCAGTTCGATACGTTCGCGCTCGTCCGCGTTACGATTGCGACGGGCCGCACGCACCAGATCCGCGTGCATATGGGCTGGATCGGCCATCCGCTACTGGGAGACCCGATCTATGGACGTCAGGCAGAGCAAAATGACTTGGGGCGTGCAGCGCTTCACGCGTATCAGGCCGTCTTCTGTCAGCCATTTTCCGGAGAAAGAATCGAGCTCACCGCGCCGCTGCCGGAGGACATGCGGAAGGTTCTTGAGAAGGCTTATACCTGTTGTCGTCGCTAGTGTGCATGGCTATTGGCCTGCGTACTGCGACCGGGACTTCGCCGGGTGTATAACGGTGTATAAGTCCCGACGGATTGCTCCGCTGCTTCGCGTAAAAATAGAGCGGGACGGAAACCGACTGATCGGTTTCCGTCCCGCTCCGGGCTGCTTATTTATGATCTGCTGATCAGATGTTGAGACCGGCTGTGATCTCCTTAAGGGAGTTGCCGCTCTTGACGAATTCTGCGATCTCCTCGTCGTTCATAGCCGGCTGGTTGACACGCTCGATGCCATCCGCGCCGAGTACGCACGGAAGAGACAGACAGACATCCTCAAGTCCGAACTGGCCGTGCATCATGGTCGAGAGCGGAAGGACTGCCTTCGCGTCATGAAGGATGCAGCTGCAGACATAGGCCGTAATAATGGATACGGCATAGAATGTCGCGCCCTTCAGCTTGATGACTCTGCCGCCGGCGCCGTGAACGTCGGAGAGAAGCTCCTCGTGAGACGGCATATGGAGCTCCGGACGAGCTGCAATGTACTTGTCGAAGTTCTCGCCGTAGATGGAGCAGAGTGACCACGGGATCATCGCTGTTGCGCCGTGCTCACCGAAGACGTTCATATGAATGTTCTTCGGGCTGACACCAGCGTATGTGGAGACCTCATCTCTGAGACGGGCTGTATCAAGCAGGCAGCCTGTGCCGATGATCTGGTTCTCCGGGATGCCGGAAAGCTTCATGATTGTGTATGTGACGATATCGACCGGGTTCGATACGATAACGTACTTCGCGTTCGGGGACAGAGAAGCGATCTGCGGGATTACACTCTCGATGATCGTGACGTTGCCCTTCGCGAGATCAAGACGGGACTGGCCGGGCTTGCGGGCAGCACCGAGTGTGAAGATGATGATGTCCGAATCCGCTGTGTCAGCGTACTCGCCGGCGACGCACTCTGTCGCAAATTCAAGGACGGATGTACCCTGGCGGATATCAAGCGCCTCGCCCTGCGCCTTCTCCTTGAAGATATCAACAATGACAATCTTTGATGCAAGAGACTGAACTGCGATTGTATGGGCAACTGCAGATCCTACTCTTCCTGCACCGATAACACTGATTTTAACTCCTTTGTTCATAGCTTCCTCCATATGCGTACTACTTTCCAGTAATCTAGTACAAGGAGATTGTACACTTTGAAGAACTTCATTTCAAGCCTTTGTTGTGCGGAGTGCCTTGACAATGCAGTATGACGGTGATAAGTTTTAGATATTATTTAAAGCGGGAGAGCATCCATTGACACAGAATCGTTTCTTCAACTTTTTCTTTTTCGCATTTACAGGCTTTACCTTTTGCACGGTAAGGTCTTGTCGGTGTGACTGAAAAAGGGGAAGAGGAGACATATGTAAGCCCTGCAGTCCATCGACTGCAGGGCTTTTTTTCGGATCAGGACCGCACAGACGGAGAGGAGAAGAGAAATGATTGTAATACTGAAGGACAATCCGGACAAGGAGCAGTTAGACGGCCTGATGAAATGGCTCAAGGAGCAGAATATTGATGTGCATCCGACAGTCGGCTCAAGACAGACGATTCTGGGACTGATCGGCGACACTTCGTCGCTCGATATGGATCTGATCGCGTCACTCGACATTGTCGAGGACGTCAAGCGCGTGCAGGAGCCGTACAAAAATGCGAACCGCAAATTCCACCCCGATGACACGGTCGTGAAGGTCGGTGACGTCACGATCGGCGGCGGAAATCTGACGCTGATCGCGGGGCCCTGCTCGGTTGAGTCCGAGGAGCAGATCGTCGGCATCGCGAAGGCTGTCAAGGCATCGGGCGCAACCGTTCTCCGCGGCGGCGCCTTCAAGCCGCGCACGTCGCCCTATTCCTTCCAGGGCATGCAGATCGACGGCATCCGTCTTCTGCTGAAAGCGAAGGAGGCGACCGGCCTTCCGATCTGCACGGAGATTATGGACGCGTCGCAGCTTCCGCTCTTCGAGGACATTGATATCCTTCAGGTCGGTGCGCGCAATATGCAGAACTTTTCTCTTCTCAAGGCACTCGGCAAGACAAGAAAGCCGATTCTTTTAAAGCGCGGCATGGCGGCGAGCTATCAGGACCTTCTGATGAGCGCCGAGTATATTCTGGCCGGCGGCAATCCGAACGTCATTCTCTGTGAGCGCGGCATCCGCACCTTTGAGACCTACACGCGGAACACGCTGGACCTTGCGTGCATCCCATCCTTAAAGACACTGACGCATCTCCCGGTTATTATTGATCCGTCTCACGCGACGGGAAAATCTGCGCTTGTTCCTTCTATGGCCCGCGCGGCAGTTGCGGCGGGAGCGGACGGCCTTATCATTGAGGTCCACAACGATCCGCCGCACGCAAAATGCGACGGCGCGCAGTCACTGACACCGGCGGTCTTCGACCGGCTGGCGAAGAACCTGTTCCAGATCAAGGAGGTTGTCGACGATGACCGGAAGCCGGTTGTCATTAAATAAGAGAAATGGCGCCGGATAAGGGCTGAAGTGGGCTGGATATGCATGGGCGGCCGGGAAAGCTGCAATGTCCCGGATGAAACGGAGGATCAGATGATTACAGGAGATACGATCAGAAAGAAGGAAGGCGGGGAGCCTGCAGAGCAGGCGGACCTTGTGCTCACGGAAGGTTACCGGATTCTTCCGGAGGAGACGGTGTTCCCGGACGGCGGGATCATCGCCTGCCAGGGAGTGCGCGGCGCGAATTCGCAGCTCGCGGCGACTGCCTTGTTTCCGCAGGGAAGGATCATGTATTTTAAGAATTTCGGTGCCGTCGCAAGGGCTGTGTCGGAGGGCATGTGCCGGTTCGGCGTGCTGCCGATCGAAAACAACACGTACGGGTCGGTCAAGAATGTCTACCGGATTTTGGGCAGACGGGAGGTTTCGATCGTCCGTTCCATGCCGCAGAAAATCACACATGTTCTTCTGATGAAGAAGGGCGGAAAACCGGGCATGATCAGGAAGGTCATTTCCCATGAGCAGGCCCTCGGGCAGTGCTCGGAATTTCTACATTCGCTCGGTGACAAGGTTGAGGAGGAGGCCTGCCTCAACACGGCCGTCGCTGCGCGCCTTGTCTCGGAGTCAGATGATCCGGGGATCGCGTGCATCTCCGCTCCGGAGTGTGCGGAGCTCTACGGGCTTGATATCGTGAAGAAGCATATCGCGGACAGCGACCGGAATTACACGCGTTTTCTTGTCGTTGCGCGGGAGCCGGACGTCTATCCGGGTGCGAACCGCATTTCCCTGATTCTGAACCTGCAGCATAAGCCGGGGGCGCTCGCGCATGTCCTTGACCTCTTCGCGGGAGCCGGCATCAACCTGCTCAAGCTGGAGAGCGCGCCGATCCCGGGCCGTGACTTTGAGTTTTCATTTTATATCGATATTGAGGCATCGGTCAGGGACAAGCATGTGCGGCAGATTCTGGAAAAATTAAAGGAGGAGTGCCCCGGCTTTACATTTCTCGGAAATTATGAGGAGGTAAATGCCGGACAGTGACTGCATTTGCCGGAATTTTGGGGCGGTCAGTAATATCAGAAGCGGCGTGGGTGTGGTTCGGAGGAGCCCGAATTACGCCCTCACCGCTTCTTTTCTTAAATCTTTGATAATGGTATAATATCCTCAGACTGGCACCCATGGAGAAAGGCAGGTAGACGGTTGTTCGGTTTCGGATCAGGCAGGGAAGGCAGCGGATGCTCACAGACTTTCAGGGAGAGACTGCGTTCCCGGAGGCTGACGGAATGGGCGCTCAGCCAGCTGGTCATTGAGCCTGACGACCACATCCTGGACGTCGGATGCGGCGGAGGAGATGCCCTTTACGTCATCAGCAGGGAGAATCCCGGAGGCAGATGCTACGGAGTTGACATTTCCGAGGCGGCGCTTGCCGCATCGCGCCGGAAGAACATAGCGTCCGTGAGGTCCGGGAAAATGAGATTCTACAAGGCGTCGGTGTCTCATCTTCCATTTGATGATCAGTGCCTGCATACGGTCATCGCGATCGATACCTATCAGTACTGGCATCACCCCGAGCGGGGACTCATGGAGATCCGCAGGGTCCTGCAGTATGGAGGAACCGTGCTGATTGCGCTCGGAACAGACGCGGGCAGGAGGGAGGTCCGCGGAAGCTCCTCCGGGAGACGGATTCCGGACAGCGGGGAGCTTCAGAAAAAGCTGACGGAGGCCGGCTTCTGTAATGTGACGGTGGAAGTGAGCGGGGACCGGGAGTGCGCGGTCGCCAAGAAGGAATAAGGTGTTCCGGGGATGGCGGAGTCCGGGACATGGATAATATTGACTACGATTAAAGGGGTTATGATATGAGCAGAACGCTTTTGCTGTACGATGGAAAAATGAGCTCTGCGGAGAGAATCGCGCAGACGCTGTGCTGCCTGATCGGCAACAGCAACGCCGCGGAGATCTCTGATGTACCGCAGAACTTTGCAGATTATGACGGGTACTGCTTTGTCTTTAATTTTTACGGAGCGGTCACCGCAGGCAGGACGAGAGCATTTCTCACAGGGCACAGGGACGTGCTCGCGGAGAAGAGAATTGCATTTGTCGGAATCGGCTTCTCGGATATCGGCTACGCGAAGTATGTGTCGGACACGGAGACGGCGGCCGGAATCGCAGGCATCGCGGGGTATTTCATTTCCTCGGAGAGCGACACGCCGCGGACGGGCTACGAGATCGGAAAGATGATGCGCGCCCCGGTCAATGTCATGCCGGAGGTACAGCTGGAGCGGGCAATCGATGACTTTATTATCGAGCACAATACGCTCTGCCTCGCGACGGCGGATGAGGGCTATGTGCGCTGCACGCCGCTCGAGTATATTTTCCTTGAGCACAGGCTGTATATCATCACGGAGGGCGGCAACAAGTTCCGCGGCATTTTCGGCAACGGACAGATTTCGGCGGCGATTTTTGATCCGTATGTGTCGACGGAGGACGTGAGGGGCCTGCAGATCATGGGAAATGCAGAGCTCGTTGCGGATGATTCTGTCGAATATTTCACGGTCCTTGAGCAGAAGGAGATCACGGCCGATTCTCTGGCGGCGATGCCGGTGAAGCTCTTTGTCGTCCGGATCACGCCGTACAGCTATGAGTTTACGGACTCTGCATTTGTCCGCGACGGCTACGACGCAAAGCAGATCATGGAGACTGATTTCCTGCGCGAGAACTGGGAGGCAGGCGCACTGTACGCCGAGCACGCGACAGCCGCAGGAAATAAGGCTGTTTCCGGCAGAGTGGAGAATCTGAAGGCAGCGGATACTGCATCGCCGTCCTTCCAGGCAGATGCGGCATATCCGGCAGGGGACACGTCGGGTCAGGGGCCTCAGGAAGAAGCAGCGGAGGAGGCTGCTGACAATTTCTCTGAGACTGAAGAGACACCTGCAGGATCTGACAAGCGTTACTCCGGCTTCTTGGAGGCCGGACAGACAGACACTGAGCCTGACAATCGTTATTCTGGCTTCTCTGAGAGTGAGCAGGCAGCCGATGAGTCTGAGAATCAGTACTCCGGCGTCTCGGAGAATGAGCAGACAGGCGCTGAGCCGGAGAAGGCGGCACATGCACCTGAAGAGAGTGAAGCGTCTGAGACATGGCAGGCATCTTCTGTGACAGAGCCGGCAAAGGCGGGAGAGGAGCCGGAGGCTTCTGAGGAAAACCAGGCCTCCGCAGATGCGTCTGCTTCTGATCAGAATGAGGAGACAGACGAGGACAGCGACGCCTTTCTTGAGGCAGAAGGGGATGTCGCGCGGCAGGCCTCTGACGCCGAGGAGGCGATCCGGAAGGAGACAGCCGCCGCGGAGGACGGCTCTGATCTGAAGCGTGAGGCGGAGGCTAAAACGGATACAGACGGTCTTCCGGTCCTCGACATGAGCGTCATAGACGGCCTTGTTCCCGGCGCAGAGAAGTCCGGGGAAGACGGGGCAGATTCTTCTGAGTATGACGAGGATGACCTGAGCGCAAAGAAGAGCCTGCTCTCGCGGATCAGCCAGAAGCGCAGCCTCGATGAAGAGAGAGAGGAGCGGCGCGAAAAGAAGAAGGACAGGAAGAAGTCCGGAGAGTCGGTGGGAAGCCGGCTTAAGTCCTGGTTTGAGGACTTCGATGATGACGACGATGATGACGAGGACGAAGCTTCGGAGGATAGTGCGGAGCCGAAGGATGCCGAGGGCCGCAGGACGTACAGCTTCTATGAGAAGGATGAGAAGAATGCGCCTGATGTGAATACCCCGGAACATGAAACACCATCCGGCGCGGAGTCTGCTTTGTCTGATGAAAATGAGGGCTCTGCGGAGGAGGCCGCTGTCTCACCGGAAGAAGCCGCTGAAGAGACAGTCCGTGAAGCCGCGGCGGAGGAGACAGACAAACCAGAGGCTGCCGAAGAACGCAGGGAGGCAAAGCCTGCGAGAAAACAGCCGAAGGAGAAGAACGGGAGCTTCCTCAGCCGGCTCGGTCACACGATCGGGACCTTCCTCAGCGTCGATGAGGAGGATACCTCAGAGGATGACGAGGACGACGATGAGGAAGATGACGAGGATGATTTCAGCTTCGGACAGAAGCCGGGCAGCGAGGCGGTGAAGAGCAGCCGCAGTGAGCGCACGGAGAAGGCAGTGAAGTCTGAGGCGCACTCTGAGGAAGAAAAGGAAGAAGAGAAGGACAAGGAACCTGAAAAGAAGGAGCCTGAGAAGAAGGAAGCTGAAAAGAAGAAACCCGAAAAGAAGAGAAGCGTTTTTCACGGCATGACCTCGCGCAGGGCCGCAGTGAACAATCATCCGGATGATGACCTGGACGATGACGACCTGGATGATGATCTGGACGATCTGGATGATGATTTCGGCGACGAAGAGGATGAGGAATTCGAGGAGGAAATCAGCAAAAAGAGCGGTCCGGGTGTCAGAGATGACGAGGCAGTTCTTGAGTCGGATGATGTGGATGCCCGCTATGCCAGAATGCTCGATCACGGAAAGGAAGAGAAAAAGCACGGGGAGACCGCACTGCCTTCATTTCTGAGAAATGTAGGCAGAAAGGTTGAGGAGCGCATTGCGGCCGATAAGGAGAAGGACAAGGAACGCGAGACGGCCGGTGAGGAAAATGCTTCAGCAGATGATATGCGCGAGGTGTCTCCTGAGGAGAATGCCGCAGATCAGGGCAAGGCAGACAGCGGTGACTCACAGGATGGACATGATCAGCGGGCAGATGCGACAGACGACGCCTCCGCTGAGGCGCTTTCCCCGGAGGAGCCTGCCGCTCAAACAAGGGACGGTGAATCAGAGGAGCATATCACAGCCGACGAAGAGGAGGTTGTGAATGATGCAGATGAGGCGGATACAGACGCTGAAGAGACCGGAGATGAGGATGAAGGCGGCACGGCACCTGACGGAGTCGAGGCAGTCTTTGACTTCAGTGTGGACGAAGAGCCGTACGAGGAGGATCAGGATTCCGATCAATATCCGGAAGATGAAGTCGTCGAGAATATGAATGATGCCCCGGCCGAGGACGCGGATGTCACGCCGGCTTCGTCTGATGAAGACGCCGGGAACGCATCATATTCCGAACCGGAACAGGGGGATGATGCGTCCGCGGATACAAGCACCGCGGCTGGCCAGCCGTATGGAGCGGAAGCTGCAGCGCAGAGCGAGGACGTCTATGGCAGCAGAAGCGCCGGAAACGGCAGCTACTACGCGTCTCACGATATGTCGGAGCTGACGGGAAGCCACACGAGCGCGCCGTCCGATGAGCCGAGACGGACGTCCGCCGGACCTGATATTCCGGAATTTATGATGAAGCGGAATACGGCTGCGCACAGGCATACGCGTGCGCAGGACTTCAAGGATGATCTGGCTGTCCATGATTCCGGAGAAGAGCGCAGAGAGCGCGAGGCGAAGAACGCGGCGATCGATGCGGCTGTCCGGGAGGCCCGCGGCTCGGGGCATACCGTTGACGTATCAGGAAAAGCATCCGGCGGCAGGAGAAGAAAGAAGAAGCATCGCAGATAAAGCTCTGAATGAAAGGAATACGCGTGAAGAAGCTGATATTTCCCGCCGTATGTGCGGCTCTGGGACTGGTACTCAGGTTCGGATCGAGACATGTGCGGGGATTCGCGGACGCGTACGCCTCGCACATGAATGCCTTCTGGGTGAATACACTCGGAAGGCTTTTTAATCTCTTTCCGTTTTCATTTGCAGAAATGGCCATCTACGCGATAATTCTCGCGGTGGCTGTATTTCTGATTGTCCTCCTTGTGAGGCTGCTTGGGAGAAAGCGCGGGACGGCGCGGTATGTCGGGCGCGGCGCACTCTTTGCGGTGACGCTGGCCAGTCTCATTTTCTTTCTCTATGAGGCCGGCGAGGATTCCTATTTCTTCCGGACAACCTTTGCGGAGACGTACGGCTTCGGAAACGGGTCCTACTCAACCGACGACCTTGAGAAGGTCTGTATGAAGCTTGCGAACCTGTGTAATGAGTACGCGGATCAGGTGGAGCGGGATTCGGATGGCTATATGGTCGCGTCGGCTGATCTCGGGCGGCGCGTGTCCGCCAATATGACAGAGCTCGGAGAGACCTATCCGATGCTCGGCGGCTGGTACCCGGAGCCGAAGCCGGTCTTCATTTCCTGGTTTATGTCGAAAATGGACTTCTCCGGCATGTTCACGGCGCCGACGATGGAGGCGAATTACAACCGCGACATGCCTGACTACAACAAGCCATTCACGATGAGCCACGAGCTCGCGCATCTGAAGGGTGTCCTTCTGGAAAATGAAGCCAACTTCGTGGCGTATCTCGCGTGCATGCAGTCGGACGACGCGGATATACGCTACGGCGGCGCGGTCTCGGGCTGGATTTACTGCGGAAATGAGCTCTACAAGAGAGATTACAGCCGCTGGAAGGCAGTCGCATCGACGCTCGCGCCGTCCGTCGACGCGGACATCGACGACAATACCGCGTTCTGGAAGGCCTACAGGGGGAAGGTGGCAAAGACAGCGCAAAAGGCCAATAATTCCTATCTGAAGCAGGCAGGCGTCTCCGACGGCACGCAGTCCTACAACAGAGTCGTCGACCTGATCGTCTCGTACGAGAAAGAGAAGTCATAAATACAACAGAAGAAGGCAGGCGCCGCCGCGCTCTCCCCGAAAGAGAGTGCGGACGGTGCCTGCCTTCTTTCCTGCAGACAACTTAGGCGAACTCACGGCCCGCTGACATCGATCAGAACCGTGTGTCCTGTCTCAGAGCAGATAAATATTGTGCTCCCTGCACGTATCCCGGACGTCGTCCGGCCACACGGATGCCTGCACCTCACCGACATGCACGCGTCCGAGCAGAAGCATGCACAGGCGGGACTGGCCGATGCCGCCGCCGATCGTGAGCGGAAGCTTGTCAGCGAGGACAGCCTTGTGGTACGGAAGCGCCGTGCGGTACTCGCAGTTTGCGGCTGCCAGCTGCTTTGCCATCGATTCTGCGTCGACGCGGATGCCCATGCTTGAGACCTCGAGGGCCATCTGCAGAGGCTCGAACCAGAAAATGATGTCGCCGTTCAGGTTCCAGTCGTCGTAGTCCGGCGCGCGGCCGTCATGCGGCTTTCCGTCCGCGAGGTTCCAGCCGATCTTCTCGATGAAGACAGCGCCGTGCTCCTTTGTGATCAGGTTCTCGCGCTCCTTGCGCGTCTTGTCCGGCCATCTCTCCTCGAGCTCCTCTGTCGTGACAAATGAAATGTCATCGGGCAGATGATAGACTGCCTCCGGATACTTGTACCAGACCTCGTGCTCCATGTGCTTGATGACCTTGAAGATTCTGCGGACGACCTCGTGGAGATACTCGCGGGTGCGCTGCTCACGCGTGATCACGCGCTCCCAGTCCCACTGGTCGACGTAGCAGGAGTGAAGATTGTCGAGGTCCTCATCCCGGCGGATCGCGTTCATATTCGTGTACAGTCCTTCACCGGGCTTGAAGCCGTAATGGCCGAGCGCCCAGCGCTTCCATTTGGCGAGAGACTGGACGACCTCGAAGGTCTCGCCCGGCACAGCCTTGATGTCGAAGGCGACCGGCCGCTCGACACCGTTCAGGTTGTCGTTGAGACCGGAGGACTGGGACACAAACAGCGGGGCGGAGATGCGGTCGAGGTTCATTTCCCGGCCGAATTCACTCTGAAACAGATCGCGGATGAATTTGATCGCCTGCTCCGTCTCGCGGACGGTCATGTGTGGATCGTAATTGTCCGGGAGAATCAGCTCCATGCGTATACCCTCCTTATGATGTGTTCTCGGGAGTCTGCAGGGGTGCATTTGCCTTGATTGTATAAAAACAAGAACACCGAAGGACTCACTGAACTATATTAAAAGCAAAACCTATCATACTCCATATCAGAAGCGTTGCGCAAGGGATGCGCGGAACTATTCAGCACCCGGACTCGGAGGGAGAAAAACAAATATTGTCAAATTTTGAAAAAAGGTGTAGACAGACCGCGCATCCCGTGATATACTCCTTTTTGTTGACGGCGATGCGCCGAAAACAAGAAATACGGACGGTTAGCTCAGCTGGGAGAGCATTCGCTTGACGTGTGAAAGGTCACAGGTTCGAGTCCTGTACCGTCCATTCGATTAGAGGTTCTGCAGATGCAGGACCTATTTTTTTGCCTTTCCAGGCGGAGTGAACAGAAACGGACGGAGGAAATTGCTTTTTCGGCATTCTGTGATATAGTATCCTTGATGATTATCACATACTTAGTATTTATCCTCGTATTCTTGTGGCTCTTTATGGTCTGGCCCGGAAGGGGCAGGCCGGAGCGGATGCGGGATTTCGAGACAGTCTACATAGCCCATCGCGGCTTCCATGACAATAAGGGCCCGGCGCCGGAGAATTCTCTCGCGTCATTCCGACTCGCCGCAGAGAAGGGCTACGGCGTTGAGCTTGATGTTCATGAGACAAGTGATGAGGCGCTGGTGGTTGTCCACGACAGTTGTCTGAAGCGGGTGGCGGGCCTTGACTGCGACGTCGAGGACCTTTCATTTGCCGAGGTGAGCAGGCTTCACCTGTTCGGGACAAATGAAACAATCCCGCGGCTCGGCGATGCGCTCGAGACGATCGGCGGACGCGTTCCTGTTGTTCTTGAAATCAAGATCCGCATAAAGGACAGAAAGAACATTTCCAGAATCTGCGAGGCAGTTGCATTTTATCTGGATTCCTATCAGGGGCGGCTCTGCATTGAGTCCTTTGATCCGGGCGTTCTCCGCTGGTTCCGGAAGAACCGGCCGCAGATGCTCCGGGGCCAGCTCTCTGACCGCTTTACGGGGCTTAAGTCAAAGAAAGCATCGTTCGGCTCCTTCTTCTTGAGCTCCTGCTGCCTGAATTTTCTTACGAAGCCGGATTTCATCGCCTATAATTGCAAATGCACGTCGCTCATCCGGTTCAGGATTCTCAGAGATCTGTACCACGCGACGACAGCGGGGTGGACGATTCGCAGCCAGGAGGAGCTCGACAGGGCGAAGCCGGACTTTGATCTGTTCATTTTCGAGGGCTTTGAGCCGGCACAGAAGGCAGAGAAGGCGCCGCAGAGAGCGGCGGATGTTCTGCGGGAGAAGAAGAAAATGGAAAGCTATATAAGAAAGCACCTGATTGTCAGCGGCATGGTGCAGGCCGTTGGCTTCCGGTACAGGGCGACCTATATCGCACAGGACCTCGGTGTCACGGGCTGGGTGCGGAATATGGACGACGGCCGCGTCGAGATGGAGATTCAGGGACCTCGGGAGCGGCTTGAGCTGATGATGAAGAACCTCGGCGAGCAGCGGTTTATTGAGATTGACAACATTGACGAGGAGATCATTCCGGTGGATCCTCACGAGTATGAGTTTAAGGTCAGGTACTGATACGTATGGAGACGAAAAACGGATCGAAGTGGGAGCGGTTCAAGGCGTGGGCCTTCCGGCACGATTTTGTGCACTGCTTTCCGATGCTTATGTTTCTTGTGGCTTATCTTATCTGGTTTCATATCCTGGAGGTTATTCCCAGAAGGCATTATATCGAGATCGGTCTGAAGATCGACCGGATGATTCCGTTCTGCGAGTATTTCATCGTGCTGTATCTGTCGTGGTTCGTATTTGTCGCGATCGGGGGCATCTACCTGTATATTCGCGACAGGGATGAGTATGACAAGCTGATGACGGTTCTCGTCATCGGCATGACATTCTTCCTTGTGGTGAGCACGCTCTTTCCGAACCGCCTGAATCTGCGGCTCGCGAAGCTGCCGCGGGACAATGTCTTCTGCAGGCTGGTTGAGTTCGTCTGGAGCTCGGACACACCGACGAATGTCTGGCCGAGCATTCACGTCTTCAACTCGATCAGCGTCGCGATGGGACTTGTGCGCAGCAACTGCAGAAAGAAGAAGCCTGCGTGGCTGAGCGCGGGAATCATTATCTGGGCGGCACTGATCATTCTCTCGACGGTGTTCGTCAAGCAGCACTCAGTTGTCGATGTCATCGGAGGCGCACTGCTCGCGCTGTGCTGCTTTGTCTATACCTACGGCTACGGCCGTGTATTCTGGCTGAAGAGCTACAAGGAATTTGTTGTTCTTAGAAAACCGGGATGGTTTGTCGGAGAAAATGCTGAAAAAAAAACCTCTCCTAAAAAGAGGAAGAAAGCGCTATACTGATAGAGCGCGAAAGGGGGACTGCCTGACCGCAGTCCCCCTTTTGTTGTTCTGCCGGAGCGTGCGCTGACACTTCCGGCAAATGAAAAAACCGCCCGCCGGCGGTTTCAGACAATAAAAATGGACGGTACAGGGTTCGAACCTGCAACCCCTCACACGTGAAGCGAGTGCTCTCCCGTTGAGCTAACCGTCCGAGAAGCATTATAGCACTGCGGGATGGATGGTGCAACATCTTTTTCAGCGCGTACCGGATACCCTGCGGGAAGCTCATTTTTCAAGGAGGACAGACATGAAAGTAGGATTTGGCAGCGATCACGCGGGAATTGAGCTCAAGCTCACGCTGATGGAGTTCCTGAAGGAAAAGGGGTATGAATGCGTGGACTATGGCAATTATGATCCGAACGACCGCGGCGATGATTACCCGGTCCCGGGAAGAAAGGTCGCGGAGGCGATCAGAAACGGCGAGGTCGAGAAGGGCGTTCTGATCTGCGGGACGGGCATCGGCATCTCTCTTGCGGCCAACAAGGTTCCCGGCATCCGCGCGGCTGTCTGCAGCGAGCCGTACAGCGCAAAGATGGCGGCGGCCCACAACAACTGCCAGATTATCGCGATGGGCGCGCGCGTTGTCGGACGCGAGGAGGCGAAGATGATCGTGGAGACCTTCTTCGGCCAGGAATTCCTGGGCGGACGTCACCAGAAGCGCGTCGATATGATCAGCCAGATCGAGAAGGACTACGGGAAGGCCTGACAGGCCCTGTCAGACCTGCGGTTCTTTCGGAGAGACCGGCTGTAAAGGCTACAAATACCGGGAAATGTATCTATACGTGGTACATTTCCCGGTATTTTCTGCTTCACAAAGTATGCCGCTTTTCACTATAATAGTCACTTGTGAAAGGTGGTAAATGAATGGTAATGGCGCTTTGGCAGATCCTGCTGATTTCCGTCGGTCTCTCACTTGATGTGTTCGCGTACTGTCTCTACAAGGGCGCGATGATCTCGACGGTTGATATACCGAATATGACAAAAATGACTGCGATTTTTACCGGTTTTCAGGCCGGTATGATGATCGTCGGCTGCGGAATCACGAGGATTCCTGCGATGGCCCGCGATTACAGACCGTTCGGAAGGTTCTGGACGTTCCTCGCGGTGTGCCTCTTCTTTCTGATCGGAATCATCATGATCGTGAAGTCGTTCACAAAGAACAAGCAGAAAATCGAAGAAAAGAAACAGGATGAATATTATTTTAAGGTGATTGTGTTCTGGGCGTTTCTCGCTTCGATCGATGCGCTGATCGCGGGCGTCGGCTTCGGCTTCCTGGGGCTGCGGCTGATCGGCATGGCACTGCTCATTGCGGTCATCACGGCCGCGAGTGCGATCGTCGGACTTGTGTGCGGCTATAGGCTCGGCTGCGGACCGATGAACCGGCTGATCGCCATCGGCGGCTGCATGGTTCTCGTCGGCGCGGTTGACCTGCTGGTGAACTGTATTACCGGAATGGTTTGAATTCAGTAAAGGCGGCGGCTCTTCCTTCTTCAAGGGAAAAGCCGCCGCCTTTGCTGACGCGTGTGCTGTTTACATATAATTGCACTAATTAAAAAACAATTTCAAAAGGTTAAAAAAGTGTTACAAAGCATCATTCGCCGGTCAGTGTGATCAGATCGAGCACAGAATGGGAGAGCAGATACTTATAGCCTTCCGCCACATCGTCCGCGGAGACGGTGTCCTTGTCGTCCATGATCCAGTCCCGAATTGTGTTGACGAGACCGTATGTATAGTAGGTGGCGATGATTTCCTTTGTCAGGAATTTGTGCTCCGGATCAGCCTTCAGAGAAAATCTGTCCGCGAGCTTCAGGAACGTATGGTAGACATAGTTTGTCAGGACCTGTTCGAATGAGTTCGGGCCCGGGTCCATCTGATATGCTCTTTTGTAAAATTTCCGGTCCTTTTCGAGGCAGCGGCAGAACATCACGATCGCGTCGAGCTCCATGTGATTGCTCAGCATCAGGTCCACGCTGTCCGTGACTTCATTTTTAAAAATCCACTCCAGAACTTCATATTTATCCTGAAAATGCTTGTAAAATGTCGGGCGGATCAGTCCGGCGCTGTCCGTGATCATCTTGATCGTGATCTTGTCGAACGGCATTTTCATCATCAGAGAGTGAAAGCAGTCTGCCAGAAGCTCCTTTGTCAAATCCTTCTTATTATCCATACGACTCCTTGCTTTGTATGGAGATTATATCACAGTTTTCCGGGATTCGGGAACGGAAAAAGGCGGGGCCTGGCTTTGAAGAAATTAACAGAAATGTAATAATTCGTAAAAAAAACTTGATTTCTTGCAAAGGCAATGCTATACTGGCACCCGTTAAGTAGTTTATTCGAACGTCATTTCAACCTGAAACGTGAAACATTACGCGAAACATTTAAGGGAGAATTATTGCGATATGAAAAAAAGAATCCTCAGTTTACTTCTTGCATCCGTTATGATCGTCGGAACAGCTATGCCGGTTGCTGCTGATGAGCAGAGCGACGTAGAGGCTCAGAAGGCAGCGGCCGAGAGTCAGCTCTCTGACGCACAGTCTGAGGCTGAAGCTCTTGGTGAAAAGAGAGGCCAGCTGCAGGCACAGATCAATGACGCAAATGCAAATCTGGTTGATCTGATGATGCAGATTGATCAGACGAAGAGTCAGATCAATGATGTACAGTCTCAGATCGATACGACGAAGTCCCAGATTGCAGATACACAGGCGAAGCTCGCACAGGCTGAGTCCGATCGCGATGAGCAGTATCAGCAGCTGAAGCTTCGTATTCAGAAAAACTACGAGGACCAGCAGTCCGGCGGCGTCCTTCAGCAGCTCCTCTCGACATCTGATCTTTCTTCATTCTTGAACAAGGTCAGCTACGCGATGGACCTCACGGAGACCGATCAGGAGATGCAGCAGAAGCTGGAAGATACGGTTACTGAAATTTCCACGCTGAAGTCCCAGCTCGAGAATCAGCAGGCTTCTCTCGAGGATTCAAAGAATCAGCTTGAGAAAACACAGCAGGGTCTTGCGGACCAGCAGAGCCAGCTGCAGGCTGAAAAGGATGCTCTGCAGGCACAGGATGCAGATTATCAGCAGAAGATCGCAGACGCACAGAGTCTTGCAGATCAGCTGAATGATACCATCAATCAGTTAGATCAGAGACTCGCTGAGATCGAGAATGAGAAGCAGGCGGCAGCTGCACGGGCGGCAGCTGATCAGGCAGCAGCCCAGGCACAGACAGCAACGACTGCATCTGACGCACAGGCAGCAGCTGATACAGCACAGCAGGCAGCACAGCAGGCACAGGAGACGGCTGAGCAGACACAGACAGCGGCGGCACAGGCACAGGCTCAGGCAGCTCAGGCAGCAGCTCAGGCGGCACAGCAGGCAGCGGCAGCACAGCAGGCGGCTGAGGAAGCAGCGGCTCAGGCACAGGCTCAGGCAGATGCCGAGGCACAGGCACAGGCTCAGGCGGCAGCTGAGGCAGCACAGCAGGCAGCGGCACAGGCCAAGGCCGAGGCTGATGCACAGGCAGCAGCACAGGCACAGGCTGAGGCGGCAGCAGCAGCGGCACAGCAGCAGGCACAGGCAGCAGCTGAGCAGGCGGCAGCGCAGAGCAGGCAGCGGCGGCACAGGCTCAGGCTGAGGCGGCAACAAAGCAGGCACAGCAGGCGGCAGCAGCTTCTACATCAACATCTTCGAACTCCGGCAGCGGCGCGGCGATTGTCTCTTATGCAGAGCAGTTCGTCGGCAACCCGTACGTATGGGGCGGTTCTTCTCTGACGAACGGCGTTGACTGCTCACACTTTGTATGGCTTGTTCTGAGAGATACGATCGGCTACTCCGGCGGATACACAACATCCGGCAACTGGGCAAGCCGCGGAACAGCAGTTGCTTCCCTGGCTCAGGCACAGGCAGGCGACATCATCGTCTACTCCGGCCATGTCGCGATCTACGACGGCAACGGCGGAATCGTCGAGGCGAAGGGCTCTGCATACGGCATCACACATGACCGCTCCGCGGACCACGCTCCGATCGTCGCAATCAGACGTTTCGTATAAGCTTCAAAGCTTCAAAGAGAAATATCAGGACCGTCACCTTTTGGTGGCGGTCCTTTTTTGTGTAGGGAGCAGCGGAGCAATCCGACGGGACTTATACACCTGGCAGGTTACGATTCACACGCCACCAGACCTCGGTGAACGGTCAGCGATATCAGGAGCGGTGAGGGCGTTATCACCCTGAGCCGCTGTGTCAGCGGCGAAGGGAAGCTGAGGAGGACGGAGTCTGCCCGATACCGCCCTGATATTCGCGACCGCATGCGACTCTGGATGGCGTGTGAACCGTAACCCTGGCTGAGCTCTGGGAGTGACGCTTGATTCCGCGGACTGTTAACGGTATGATAACTGGTAGAAAATGTGCAGAGGTTTCATTTTATGACCAGAAATCAGTTGATCGAGTGGAGAAGGCAGAAGAAGAGAAGACGCATGCTTGCGGCCGGAGGAGCCCTCGTGGCTGTCCTCCTTGTTCTTTTTATGATTGTTCCGAAGATAAAGACGGCCGGAGGCTCCGGGACGGCATCCGCTGATGCGGAGAGCGCATCGTCTACGGAGGCAGATGCGGATGATGAGGACGCGGCGGCCGCATCGGACACGGCAAAGAAGATTGCGCCGGGAGAAAATATGGCCGGGCGCGCAGGCTGGAATATCGACAGCAGCGGCTGGTGGTTCATGACCGATGACGGATATATGTACGCGTCAGGATGGAAGACCATCGACGGGCAGCGGTACTATTTTAAGGATGACGGCTACATGGCGACCGGCTGGTACAATACGGGTGACGGAATCCGGGACCAGTACTTCGGGACGGACGGCATTTACCAGCCGTCGGCGGTGCAGAAGTTTATCGCGCTCACCTTCGACGACGGCCCGTCGGCAAATACAGACAGCGTCCTCGACCTGCTCGAGGAGTATGGCGACAAGGCGACATTTTTCGTCGTCGGGCAGCAGGCGGAATATTACACGGCGCAGCTGCAGCGCGAATATGATGACGGCATGGAGATCGCGAGCCACTCGTACGCGCACACGACGATGGTCGGGCTCTCCGCGTCGGACCTTCTCGAGGCCCTCGACCAGAACGTGAAGACGATCGCAGAGTACGTCAATGCGACGCCGAAGCTCATGCGGCCGACGGACGGACTGGTTGACCTCACGATGGTTGACAATTCTGACACGCCGATTGTTCTCTGGGACGTGGACGCAGGTGACGGTGATGGAGAGGCTGAGGCGCAGACGATTGTGCAGAAGGTCGAGAGCTCCGTGCAGGACGGCTCCGTCGTTCTGATGCACGACATGTACTCAGATACGCCGGAGGCACTGAAGACGCTCCTGGCTGATCTTCAGAGCCAAGGGTATAAGGCTGTGACCGTGAGCGAGCTCGCCGATGCGTACGGCTACAGCATGGAGAACGGCGGCATCTACTACAGCTTCTATCCGGACAAGAGCTCCGCGAACTACACGAAGGCCGCGGCAGAGGCCGCACTTGCCGGCGGAGGAACGCTCGGAGGCTCGTAAAATGGCATTTTTC
Organism: uncultured Eubacteriales bacterium; assembly: GCA_900315305.1. Lineage (GTDB taxonomy): Bacteria > Bacillota > Clostridia > Lachnospirales > Lachnospiraceae > Chordicoccus. The sequence continues at coordinate 41,254 of OMYS01000011.1, read as the reverse complement.
TTGTTATCGCGGGCATTTCGTGCTATAGTAGGCTGGTTAACGTGACAAGATTTCAGAGGAAGAAAAAATGAGTGTAATTACAAGAGAGGATATCAGAAACATAGCGATCATTGCTCACGTCGATCACGGCAAGACGACGCTGGTCGATGCGATGCTCCGCCAGAGCGGTGCGTTCCGTGCGAACCAGGAGGTTCAGGAGCGTGTCATGGACTCCGGCGATATCGAGCGTGAGAGAGGAATCACAATCCTCAGCAAGAACACAGCTATTACGTATAAAGGAGTCAAGATCAATATCATCGATACACCGGGGCATGCGGACTTCGGCGGTGAGGTCGAGCGAGTTCTCAAGATGGTCAACGGCGTCATTCTTCTCGTCGACGCGTTCGAGGGAACAATGCCGCAGACAAAGTTCGTTCTGAAGAAGGCTCTTGCCCTCAATCTTCCGGTCATCTGCTGCATCAACAAGATCGACCGCCCGGAGGCGAGACCGACAGAGGTCGTCGATGAGACGCTCGAGCTCCTCATGGACCTCGATGCCTCGGATGAGCAGCTGGAGTGCCCGTTCCTCTATGCTTCCGCGAGAGACGGATACGCTGTGAAGGACCTGAATGATGAGAAGAAGGACTTAAAGCCGCTGTTTGACACGATCCTTGATTACATCCCGGCTCCGACAGGTGATCCGGACAAGGGCACGCAGGTCCTCATTTCCACAATTGACTACAACGAGTATGTCGGAAGAATCGGTATCGGCAAGGTCGACAACGGATCAATCGCCGTCGGCCAGACGATCATGCGCGTGAACTATCACAACCCGGATATCCATGAGCAGACAAAGGTCACGAAGCTCTATGAGTTCGACGGCCTCAACAAGGTTGATGTCCAGAAGGCGGATATCGGCGCGATTGTCGCTATCTCCGGTATCGCTGATCTGCAGATCGGCGACACGATCTGCACACCGGGCGACGATGAGCCGATCCCGTTCCAGAAGATCACGGAGCCGACGATCGCGATGAACTTCATCGTCAACGACAGCCCGCTTGCGGGCCGCGAGGGCAAGTACTGCACGTCCCGCCAGATCCGCGAGAGACTGATGCGCGAGCTGAACACAGATGTCTCGCTCCGCGTCCATGATACAGACAGCACGGATACATTCCGCGTCGCGGGCCGCGGCGAGCTGCATCTGTCCGTCCTCATCGAGAAAATGAGACGCGAGGGCTTTGAGTTCGCGGTTTCCAAGGCCGAGGTCATCATGAAGAAGGATGAGAACGGCAAGAAGCTCGAGCCGATGGAGACAGCCTATGTCGATGTCCCGCAGGAATTCTCCGGAACGGTCATCAGCATGCTTTCCGAGCGCAAGGGCGAGCTGCAGGGCATGGACACGCTCTCTGACGGCACACAGCGTCTGGAGTTCAAGATTCCGTCCCGCGGCCTCATCGGCTTCCACGGACCGTTCCTCACGGCCACAAAGGGAACAGGCGTCATCAACACGCAGTTTGACGGCTATGGCCCGTACAAGGGAGATTTCAGCTATCGTAAGAACGGCTCGCTCATCGCATTTGAGGACGGCGAGGCTGTCACCTACGGTCTGTTCGCGGCGCAGGAGCGCGGCGCTCTGTTCATCGGACCCGGCACGAAGGTCTATGCAGGCATGGTCATCGGCGAGAGCCCGAAGCCGGAGGACGTCGAGATCAATGTGTGCAAGACAAAGCATCTGACCAACACACGTACCTCGAGCTCTGACGAGGCACTGACGCTGACGCCGCCGAAGATCATGTCTCTCGAGCAGGCGATGGATTTCATCGATACGGACGAGCTTCTTGAGGTCACACCGAAGTCACTCCGGATCCGCAAGAAGATCCTTGACTCGAGAATGAGAAAGCGCGCGGGCTTTAAGAAATAAAGAGATATACGGCCGGTCGGCGCATATGTGCGCCGGCCGGCTTTTTCGCAGGGCTTATATAGTTGACGGGGCCATGCGAAGCAGGAGAATGGACGTCCGGCAGCGATTCAGCCCCGGACCCGGAGTGTTTTACGTTCTCCGAGGGGCGCCGGATCATTATATGCCTGAAGCGTCCGGAAAGGATCTGCATGAGTAAAAAGAAGGAAAAGGATGTCAAGACTAATGTCATGCGCATTCTTGACAGACAGAAGGTTAACTACGAGGTGCTGACATACGAGGTCCCGGAATTTGAGGACGGTTCGCAGGTCGCGGACATCGAGGGCGTATCCCATGACGAGTCATTCAAGACGCTCGTCATGAGAGGAAAGAGCGGTCAGTACTATGTCTATGTGCTGCCGATCGAGAAGGAGGTCGACCTCAAGGCCGCGGCGGCTGCCGTCCATGAGAAGTCGGTTGAAATGATTCATGTGAAGGACATCACAGCTGTGACGGGCTATGTGCGCGGCGGCTGCAGTCCGATCGGCATGAAGAAGGAATTTCCGACAGTCCTCGCGAAGGAGGCTGAGCAGTACGAGAGGATCTATGTGTCCGGAGGACGTATCGGCTCGACGGTGCGGCTGAAGACGGCGGACCTGATCCGCGTCACGGGCGCGACTGTCGCGGATATCACAGCGTAAAGCATGTTACGGGCCACGCGGCGGCGTGGATTCGGAAATAGAGACAAGAATCGGGCGGATTATGCTTGTCCGCTGCGAAAGAATTAAGGAGGATAAGAGATGGCAGAGACAAGAATTATACTGAATGGTGCCTGCGGCCACATGGGCCGCGTGGTCAGCGAGATCGCGTCCCAGGATAAGGACGCAAGGATTGTCGCGGGAGTCGATGCGTTCGGAGACGCGTACAGTGATTTTCCGCTGTTCCGCTCGATTGGTGAGTGCACGGTTCCGGCCGATGTCATCATCGATTTCTCAACGGCAAAGGCAGTCGATGATGTCGTCCGTTTTGGCGTTGAGAAGAAGATTCCGATGGTCATCTGCACGACAGGCCTTTCCGACGGGCAGATTGAAGCAATTAAGAAGGCGTCCGGCCAGGTGGCTGTTCTGCGCTCGGGCAATATGTCACTTGGCATCAACCTGCTCCTCAAGCTTCTGAAGACGGCGTCTCAGACGCTTCTTCCGAACGGCTTTGACCCGGAGATCGTCGAGGAGCACCACAGACGGAAGCTCGACGCCCCGAGCGGCACGGCGGTCATGCTGGCCGACAGCATCAATGAGGCGGGCGGCGGTGATTACACCTATGTATATGGGAGAAGCGACAGAAGAGAGCAGAGACCGCAGAAGGAAATCGGCATCTCATCTGTCCGCGGCGGCACGATTGTTGGCGTCCACGACGTGATCTTCGCCGGACAGGACGAGGTCATCGAGATCAAGCACACCGCTTATTCGCGCGCTATTTTCGCAAAGGGAGCTGTCTCCGCGTCGAAGTTCCTCGCGGGAGCAAAGCCGGGTCTCTACGATATGTCCAATGTCATCGACGCAATGGCGGAATAAGGCTTATGAAATTCAGACCATGTATTGATATCCACAACGGGGCGGTCAAGCAGATCATCGGGAGCTCGCTCCGCGACAGCGGCGATCAGGCGGTGGAGAACTTTGTCGCGCAGAAGTCCGGGGCCGAATTTGCGGCCATGTTCCGGAGAGATGGTCTCACCGGCGGCCATATCATTCTTCTCAATAAGAAGGATTCCCCGCATTTTGAGGCGACGCGCGCGCAGGCGCTGGGCGCGCTCAGGGCCTTCCCCGGCGGCATGCAGATCGGCGGCGGCATCACGGACGAAAATGCAGAGCGCTATATCGAAGAGGGCGCGAGCCACGTGATCGTCACTTCATTTGTCTTTCGGAACGGCGAAATCGTCGGAGAAAACCTTGGGAAGCTGGTGCATGCGGTCGGGAGAGAGCACGTCGTGCTCGACCTGTCCTGCCGGTACTATCCGGAGGAGGGCCACTACTATATCATGACCGACCGCTGGCAGAAGCGGACGAGGACACCGCTTACGAAGGAGCTGATGGAGTATCTGAAGTCATACTGCGACGAGTTTCTGGTCCACGCGGTCGATGTCGAGGGCAAGGGACAGGGCATTGATGAGCGTCTGGTCCGGCTCCTTGCGGAGGAGACGGACTTCCCGGTGACATACGCGGGAGGCATCCGCAGCGCAGATGACATCGCGCTTCTTGACCGGATCGGAGGCGGCCGGATCGACTTTACAGTCGGATCGGCGCTTGATATCTATGGCGGCAGCCTCTCCTATGAAGCACTCGCCCGGGACTTCGGGAAAAAATGAAACTTCTATGAAGTGACCCCGGGGCCTCCTGCCAGCTTGAAATGCGCCTCTCATTTCAGTATAATCGAGATATGGAAAGGCCGGAAAAATGCGAGGCCTGTTCAAAAAAACAGCAAAGGATGTGACGCGTATGAATTTTATGATCAGCGGCAAGAACATCGAAATTACAGACGGGCTCAGACGTTCCGTCGAGGAAAAACTGGGAAAGCTGGAGCGTTACTTTACACCGGACACGAAAATCATCGCGACTCTGTCGGTTGAGAAGGATCGCCAGAAGATCGAGGTCACAATACCCGTCAAGGGAAGCATCATCCGCTCCGAGCAGGTCAGCAACGATATGTATGTGTCGATCGACCTTGTCGAGGAAGTGATCGAGAGACAGCTTCGCAGATACAAGAAGAAGCTGATCGACAAGCAGCAGGAGGCCGCTAATTTCCAGCAGGAATTCATCGACCGCGACTTCGAGCAGGAGGAAAATGAGATCAAGATCATCCGCACGAAGAAGTTCGACATCAAGCCGATGTATCCGGAGGATGCATGCGTACAGATGGAGCTGCTGGGACACAATTTCTTCGTCTTCCGCAACGCGGAGACAGGAGAGACGAACGTCGTCTACAGAAGAAAGGGCGGCACCTACGGACTGATTGAGCCGGAGGATTAAATCCGGGAGACACAGGTTTCTTTATAAAACTTTAAGGGCCGGGACGGGGGTCCCGGCTCTTGTTTTGTCTTTTCGCGCGTGTTATTATACCTATGTTTAGCTTTAATCAGGAAAAGAGCAGTTGGGAGAATTTTCATGAGCGTATTTTCGAAAGTTTTCGGCACGCACAGCGATCACGAGCTGAAGCGGATCAAGCCGATTGTACAGAAGATAGAGTCCTACCGCGACGAGATGGTAGCTCTGAGTGACGATGAGCTGAAGGCCAAGACTCCGGAATTCAAGAAGCGTCTCGCGGAGGGCGAGACGCTCGACGATCTCCTTCCGGAGGCCTACGCGGTCGTCAGAGAGGCAGCAAGACGCGTGCTCGGCATGGAGCATTTCCATGTGCAGCTGCTCGGCGGTGTGATCCTTCATCAGGGCCGTATCGCGGAAATGAGGACAGGCGAAGGCAAGACGCTCGTCTGTACACTCCCCGCTTATCTGAACGCGCTGGAAGGCAAGGGCGTCTGCGTTGTCACCGTCAACGATTACCTGGCACACCGCGATGCCGAGTGGATGGGCGGTGTCCACCGCTTCCTGGGTCTCACAGTCGGCTGTGTCCTGCAGGGCATGAAGCCGGATGAGCGCCGCGCAGCCTATAACTGCGACATTACTTATATCACAAACAACGAGCTCGGCTTCGATTATCTCCGTGACAACATGGTCATTTACAAGGAGCAGCTCGTACAGCGCGGCCTGCACTACTGCATCATCGATGAGGTCGACTCGGTCCTGATCGATGAGGCGCGCACGCCGCTTATCATTTCCGGACAGAGCGGAAAATCCACGAAGATCTACGAGGTCTGCGACATTCTCGCAAAGCAGCTGCAGCAGGGCGAGGCCTCCGGCGAGATGACGAAGATGACTGCCATCATGGGCGAGGAAATCAAGGAGACAGGTGATTTCATCGTCAATGAGAAGGATAAGATCGTCACGCTGACAGAGCAGGGCGTCAAGAAGGCGGAGGAATTCTTCCACATCGACAACCTGTCCGATGCGAACAACCTGGAGATTCAGCACGGCATCGATCTCGCGCTCCGCGCAAACTATCTGATGCACAAGGACCAGGACTACGTCGTCAAGGACGATCAGGTCCTCATCGTCGACGATTTCACGGGCCGTATCATGCCGGGCCGCCGCTACTCGGACGGCCTTCATCAGGCCATCGAGGCGAAGGAGCACGTCAAGGTCAAGCAGGAGTCAAAGACGCTCGCGACCATCACGTTCCAGAACTTCTTCAACAAGTTCGACAAGAAATGCGGTATGACCGGTACGGCGGCGACCGAGGAGCAGGAGTTCCGTGATATCTACGGAATGGATGTCGTCACGATCCCGACGAACAAGCCGATCGCCCGTATCGATTACAACGATGCCGTCTTCAAGACGAAGAAGGAGAAATACCACGCGGTCGTCGAGGCCGTCAAGGAGGCGCACGCAAAGCGTCAGCCGGTCCTTGTCGGTACAATCACGATCGACGTATCCGAGCATATTTCGAGAATGCTGAGCCGCGAGGGCATCGAACACAACGTCCTCAATGCGAAGTTCCACGAGAAGGAAGCTGAGATCATCGCACAGGCGGGCCGCGCGGGCGCCGTCACCATCGCGACGAACATGGCCGGCCGTGGTACGGATATCAAGCTTGACGACGAGGCGAGAGCGGCCGGCGGCCTCAAGATCATCGGCACGGAGCGCCACGAGTCGAGACGTATCGATAATCAGCTGCGCGGCCGTGCAGGCCGTCAGGGAGATCCGGGCGAGTCCAGGTTCTACATTTCCCTGGAGGATGATCTCATGCGTCTGTTCGGCTCTGAGAAGTTGATCAAGACCTTTGAGGCGCTCGGTGTCCCGGAGGGCGAGCAGATCGAGCACAAGATGCTGAGCTCCGCGATCGAGAAGGCGCAGAAGAAGATCGAGAGCAACAACTTCGGTATCAGAAAGAATCTTCTTGAGTACGACCAGGTCAACAACGACCAGCGTGAGATCATTTACGCGCAGAGACGGAAGGTGCTCGACGGCGAGAACATGCGCGACTATATCTTCGGCATGATGGCGGCTGTCGTCGACCGGAAGGTCGACACGACGATCGGCGAGGACCAGTCGGCGGAGGAGTTCGATCTTGATTCTCTGAACCAGGCGCTGCAGCCGATCATCCCGGTCAAAACGGTCACGAAGGAAGCGGTCGCCGGCATGAAGAACCGCGACGCGCTGAAGCAGGCGCTGAAGGAGGAGGCCGGCAAGCTCTACGAGGCGAAGGAGGCCGAGTTCGAGGAGGTTTTCCCGGGTGAGGACCGCATGCGTGAGCTCGAGCGTGTCGTTCTCCTGAAGGTCATCGACGCGCGCTGGATGAACCAGATCGATGATATGGAGCAGCTCCGTCAGGGCATTGGCCTTGTCGGCTTCGCGCAGCAGGACCCGAAGGTCCAGTACCGTATGATCGGTTTCCAGATGTTCGAGGAAATGACAGACGCAATCCAGGAGGAGACGCTCCGCGTTCTCTACCACGTGAGACTGCAGGAGAAGGTTGAGCGTGAGCCCGCCGCGAGACAGATGAGCACAAACCGCGACGAGGAAGAAAATGTGAAGAAGCCGGTCACGAAGAAGCACAAGAAGATTTATCCGAACGATCCGTGCCCGTGCGGAAGCGGAAAGAAATACAAGAACTGCCACGGAAGACCGGGCTCAGCCCCGCTTCCGGGATATGAAGATGACTGAAGCTGTCTTCGAAACAGAATGATGTGAAGCAGGTCTCCCTGAAGCTGCGTGCTCCGGGGAGACCTGTTTGTATCTGAGAACACAAAAAGAGCCGCCCCGGCGGACAGTGTCGGTTTATCCGACTGACACTGCCGCACGGGGCGGTTCTTGTATGCAGCTATCATTACAGCTTGATGTTCTTAAGCAGAGAGCCGAGGTTTGTTGTGAGCTCCTCGCTCTTCGGAAGCGTGACCTTCTCTTCCTCGACCGGCTTTGCCTCATCCTCCTCCAGGTCCTTCATGGAGAGTGAGATCTTGCCGTCCTTGACAGCGATGACCTTGACCTTCACCTTGTCACCGACGGAGAGGACTTCCTTCGGATGCTTCAGGCGCTTCTTATTTGTGATTCGGGAGATATGAACGAGACCGTCCACACCGTCGCCGAGGGAGACAAATGCGCCGTAGCTCTGCAGCGACTGGACTGTGCCCTCTGTGACGAGACCCGGCTTGATGTTGGAGATACGCTCAGCTCTCTCGGCATCGCGCTTCTCGCGGAGCAGATCGCGAGAGCCGACGACCAGACGGTCATTTTCCTTGTCGGCTGTGATGACGCGAACCGGAATCGTCTTTCCGACGAAGTCCTCGAGGTTCTCAACATAGGACAGGGACAGCTGGGATGCCGGGACAAATGCGCGGACACCATTCAGATAGCCGACGACACCGGCCTTGACAGCCTCTGTGACCTTGAGCTCTGTCTCTGTCTTCTCATCCATCATCTTCTTGAACTCATCCCAGACGAGATCTGCGATTGCCTCGCGGCGGGAGAGCAGGAGATTGCCCTTGCCGTCGTCCATGCGGAGAACGGTTGCCTTGACCGCATCGCCCGGATGAACGTCCGTCTTCAGTGAAAAATGAGGATCCGCGGAGTAATCCTGCGCGCGGATCACGCCCGGCGCGTAATACTGAAGGTCGACCATGACCTCACTGTCCGTGACGCCCGTGACGGTTCCGTCAATGATGTCGCCGACATGGATTTCACGCATGGAGTGATCGAGCTCCTTCGCGAAATCATCCATGGTTTCTGTTTTTACTTCATTTTCTTCTGCCATTATATGTGGTTTCCCTCCTTATTGCGCCGGATGTGCGTCCCGGGACATAAAATGCATGTCCGGAAAATCCGCAGTAACTCCGGCATTTCTTTCAGTGTATCATATTTTCCAAACGTGAGAGCAGGGAATTTTCTTTTTTATAAAAGTATGGTATATTCTAACGTAGTATGCTAAGAAGATCCGTCTGCTCTGACGGAGGAAAGGAATGTATATTGGACGCGGAAACAAAATCCGCGAAGCCGGAAAAAAAGAAGCTGACATTTCTGTCCATTATTCTGATTCAGGCTTCGGTTATTGTCTATACGGGTTCGAGCGTCTGCTCGAAGATCGCGTCGGGGCACAAGGGGACGATTGAGCTCTTCGGGCACACCCTGCACGGGCTCACCTGGGCCGGCTTCGGATGGCTCTTCCTCGAGCTGTGCTGCCTCGGTCTCTACGCGATCCTGTGGCAGCAGATCATCAAGCATTTTGATCTGTCTGTCGTGTATGCAAACAGGGCGTTTGCGGTCTGCTGGACCATGCTTTGGAGCGTGCTTCTCTTCGGAGAACACATAAAGCCGCTCAACATCGTCGGAGTGCTGATCGTTCTCGTCGGAATTATGCTGGTGAATGCTGATGCAAAGTAGTTTTAATCCATGGGTTTTCATGTTCCTCATTTCCTGCACGATCGCGGCGTTCGCGCAGATGCTGCTCAAGAAGAGCGCGATGGAGGAACACAAAAATGTTCTCTCCCAGTATCTCAACTGGAAGGTCATTATCGGCTACGGAATGATGTTCGCCGGCATGCTGCTCGGCGTCGTCGGTTACGGCCATGGCGTCGAGGTAAAGAGCGGGTCCATGATGGAGACGCTCGGGAACGTCTGGGTTGTCATTTTAAGCTGGCTCTTTTTCAGGGAGCCGATCACGAAGAAAAAAGTGCTCGGCAATATCCTCATCATTGCCGGGATTATCATTTTCAATCTTGCGTAACATGAGAGGTGCGTATGTCTGATACGGATTATCTGTCCTCCGCGCTCGACAAGGTCTCGGACCTCGTCGATGACGCGCTAAACAGCAAAAATTTTCAGGACCTCGGAGAATCTGTCGGCCGCGCCGTGAAATCGGCGACGGACGGGGCAAAGGGCGCTGTGCGCGGCTTCGCCGAGGGCTTTGCGGGAAATGAAGAGCGGCAGGACGCAGGGAGGCCGGCCCTCAATATCAATGATTATTTTGCACCCGAAAAAAGCTCGATCGGGCCGAAGATTGCCGCTGTTATCGGGGCAGCGGGTGCATTTCTTTTCGGGCTGACGACCATCGGTGCGGTGCTCGCAGCATTTCACGGGGGCTCCATTATGGTGGCTACGGCCATTACTGCCGGCGTGATTACGGCCTGCAATGTCATGGCGGTCCTCTGGGGCTTCCGGAAGGCGAAGCGGACCGACCGCTACAATGCGTATCGGCGGATGCTCTTTCCGCGGCTCTACATGAATGTCTCCGAGATTGCAAAGAATGTCGGAATCAGCGAGGAGGAGACGGTCCGCGAGCTCGGGAACTGGATTGCGGACGGGTCCATCCGGCAGGGCCACTTCGATGAGAACAGAACGTGCATCATCGCGTCCGATGAGCTCTATGCGCAGTATCAGACGCTCGCCCGCAGAGAGACGGAGGAGAAGAAGAAGCAGTACGCGCGGGAGCAGGCCGAGAGTGCCATCGCTCCGGAGGTCCGGGACATGCTGGACAAGGGACATGCGTTCCTTGCGGAGCTTGACAGCGCAGACGATAAGATCAGAGATGAGAGCGTGCGCGGCAATGTGCTTCGCATGGAGGAGGTCATCCGGAAGATTCTCGAGGAGGTGCAGAAGCGGCCGGAACTCGCGCCGAAGCTTGCGATGTTCATGACATATTATCTGCCGACCAGCGTGAAGCTCGTGAAGGCGTACGCCGACATGGAGAATCAGCCGGTCAGAGGAGACAATATCGTCACGTCTCAGAAGGAGATCGCGGATTCACTCGGTACGATCAATGACGCGTATGAAAACCTTCTGGACAGCTTCTTTGCGGACACGGCGGTCGATGTTGCAAGCGACATCAGCGTCATGAAGACGATGATGAAGCAGCAGGGCCTGACTGAGGATGATCTGAGTGCGGTCGGACGTGCCGGAAGGGACGCGGCGGAGCATCAGATAGCAGCGCACTGAGGAAGACTGACGGAGCGGCGTAGGCAGCAGATGACAGCGCACTGAGGAAGTCTGACGGAGCGGCGTAGGCAGCAGATGGCAGCGCACTGATAAAGCCGGGAAGAGCGGAAAAGGTGCGCGCTCTTCATATAAGGGAAGAATAAGACAGGCGTTCATCAAGGAGGAACAGATTATGGCAGAATTAGTATTTGGAGCGGAGCCGGAACCGGCTGCGGCACAGCCGGCCCCGACCCCTGTGGCAGCGGAGCAGCCGCAGCAGGAGCAGCTCATGAACCTGGACGGAACTCCGTTCACGGAGGAGGAGAAAAAGCAGATCCTCGATTTTTCGAAGCAGATCGATATCCGGAACACGCAGGGCGTGATCGGGTACGGCAGCGGTGTTCAGAAGAAGATGGCTGACTTTTCCGAGTCTGTCCTTCAGAATGTCCGGACAAAGGATCTCGGTGAGGTCGGCGGCATGCTTTCTGATGTCATGCTCGACCTGAAGAGCTTCAATCCGGACGAGGAGGAGAAGAAGGGAGGGTTCCTCGGCCTCTTCCGAAAGCAGAGCCGGAAGATTGAGGAGCTGAAGGCCGGCTATGACCGCGCTTCGGTCAATGTCGACAAGGTGTCAAGCGCACTTCAGCAGCAGGAGATCAAGCTTCTGAAGGACGTCGACATGCTGGATAAGATGTATGCGTCGAACCTTGAATATTACAAGCAGCTGACCATGTACATCGCGGCCGGAAAGCAGAAGATCAGCGACGTGAAACTGAACGATCTGCCTGCGGCGAAGGCAAAGGCGCAGGCCTCCGGTCTCGCCGAGGACGCGCAGGCCGCGAAGGACCTCGAGGACCAGCTCACGCGCTTCGAAAAGAAGATCTACGACCTTGAGCTCACGCGCGCGGTTGCGCTGCAGACGGCTCCCCAGATTCGCATGATCCAGAACAATGACACGATGATGGTGGAGAAGATCCAGTCCACAATCGTCAACACAATCCCGCTCTGGAAGAATCAGATGGTCCTTGCTCTCGGCCTGAATGATTCTCTCGTCGCGGCCCATGCGGAAAATGAGGTCAACAACATGACGAACCAGCTGCTGCGTCAGAACGCGGCGAAGCTGAAGCAGACGACGATCGAGACCGCGAAGGCCTCCGAGAGAGGTGTTGTCGATATCGAGACGCTGAAGGAGACGAACCAGTCTCTCATTTCCACACTCGATGAGGTCGCGAAGATCCAGAGTGAGGGCCGGCAGAAGCGCGCCGAGGCGGAAAATGAGCTTCAGCAGATGGAGAACCAGCTGAAGGAGAAATTGCTGTCAATGCAGTCGGGAGCTCTTGACAAGCCGTCCTATCAGCAGTAAAACACAGAACATGACATTTTACAAAACGTTAACAGGAGCAGTCGGAGGATTATGAAGAAAGAACTTGCGAAGACATACGATCCGAAGGGCCTGGAGGACCGCCTTTATCAGAAATGGATGGACGGCGGATACTTCCACGCAGAGGTGAATAAAAATAAAAAACCATTTACCATCATCATGCCGCCTCCAAATATCACGGGGCAGCTGCACATGGGCCATGCGCTCGACAACACGCTGCAGGATATCCTGATCCGCTGGAAGAGAATGCAGGGCTATGAGGCGCTCTGGCAGCCGGGAACGGACCACGCCGCGATCGCGACGGAGGTCAAGGTCACGAATGCGCTGCGGGAGAAGGGCATCGACAAGAACAAGATCGGCCGCGAGAAATTCCTCGAGTACTGCTGGGACTGGAGAAAGGAATACGGCACAAGGATCATCAATCAGCTCCACAAGATGGGCTCCTCCGCAGACTGGGACAGAGAGCGCTTCACAATGGACAAGGGATGCTCCGATGCGGTTCTCGAGACCTTCATGAATCTCTATAAGAAGGGATATATCTACAAGGGCTCGAAGATCGTCAACTGGTGCCCGAAGTGCCAGACGACCATTTCCGACGCGGAGGTCGAGCACGTTGATCAGGACGGTCATTTCTGGCACATCCTCTATCCGATTGTCGGAGAGGAAGGAAAGTTCGTCGAGATCGCGACGACGAGACCGGAGACACTGCTCGGCGATACGGCCGTCGCAGTCAACCCGAAGGACGAGCGGTACAAGGACATTGTCGGAAAGATGCTGAAGCTTCCGCTCACGGACCGCGAGATTCCGGTCATCGCCGATGATTACGTCGACATGGAGTTCGGAACCGGCTGCGTCAAGATTACGCCGGCCCACGATCCGAACGACTTCGAGGTCGGCAAGCGCCATCACCTCGAGGAGATCAATATCCTGAACGACGACGCGACGATGAACGACAAGTGCGGAAAGTACGCGGGCATGGACCGCTACGAGGCGAGAAAGCTCATGGTCGAGGAGCTGAAGGAGCAGGGCCTGCTCGTCCGCGTCGAGCCGATCCGCCACGCGGTCGGAACACATGACCGCTGCGGCACGACTGTCGAGCCGATGATCAAGCAGCAGTGGTTCGTCCGCATGGACGAGATGGCAAAGCCGGCGATCGAGGCGGTCAAGAACGGGTCGCTGACCTTCGTTCCGGAGCGCTTCAACAAGATCTATCTGCACTGGCTCGAGAATATCCACGACTGGTGCATTTCCCGTCAGCTGTGGTGGGGCCACAGAATTCCGGCGTACTACTGCAAGCACTGCGGGAAGATGATCGTCGCGAAGGAAATGCCGGACACCTGCCCGGACTGCGGCGGAACAGAATTCGAACAGGATCCGGAGACGCTTGATACCTGGTTCAGCTCCGCACTGTGGCCTTTCTCCACGCTCGGCTGGCCGAAGGAGACGCCGGAGTACAAGTACTTCTATCCGACAGACGTGCTGGTCACCGGCTATGATATCATCTTCTTCTGGGTCATCCGGATGGTCTTCTCGGGAATCGAGCAGACCGGCAAGGTCCCGTTCCACCACGTGCTGATCCACGGACTCGTCCGCGACAGCCAGGGCCGGAAGATGTCGAAGTCACTCGGCAACGGCATCGATCCGCTCGAGGTAATCGACAAGTACGGCGCGGACGCACTGCGTCTCACGCTTGTGACAGGCAATGCCCCGGGAAATGACATGCGCTTCTACTGGGAGCAGGTCGAGGCGAGCCGGAACTTCGCGAACAAGATCTGGAACGCGAGCCGGTTTGTTATGATGAATCTCCCGGACGGAGACGTGGAGAAGCCGGACAAGGCGGATTTCACGCCGGCTGACCGCTGGATTCTCTCGAGAATCAATACGGTGACAGGAGAAGTCACGGAGAACATGGACCACTATGAGCTCGGAATTGCAGTTCAGAAGATCCATGATTTCCTCTGGGATGAGTTTTGCGACTGGTACATCGAGCTCGCCAAGCTGAGATTCGGCGAGGACGCAGATCCGAAGTCAAAGAACGCGGCTCTGTGGACGCTGAAGAACGTACTCGGCCAGTCGATGAAGCTGCTTCACCCCTTCATGCCGTTCATCACGGAGGAGATTTACTGCACGCTCTATCCGGAGGCGGAGACGATCATGACTGCCGAATGGCCGGTCAGAAGGGATGAGCTCGATTTCCCGGAGGATGTCAGACTCATGAACGAGTACATGGAGCTGGTGAAGGGAATCCGAAATGTCCGCACGGAGATGAACATTCCGAACAAGAAGCGGACAGAGCTCTTTATCGTCGGCAAGGACGCCGCGGGAACGGAGGATTTCCGGACCCTGCAGTCGACTCTCGGTGATATGAACCGAATGGTATTTGCAACCGTTATTCATGTTCAGGATAACAAGACCGGAATCGGTGAAGACGCCGTATCTGTTGTGACGAGCCGCGCGACCGCGTATATCCCGCTCGAGGAGCTCGTGGACAAGGAGAAGGAAATTGCCCGTCTGAAGGCCGAAAATGCAAAGATGGACAAGGAAATTGCCCGCTCGAACGGCATGCTGAATAATCCTAAGTTCGTCAGCAAGGCACCTGAGGCAAAGGTCGAGGAAGAGCGGACCAAGCTCGCCAAGTACAAGGCGATGAAACAGCAGATCGAGGAACAGCTTGAAAGATACGAAAAAGCAGGTAAATGACGAAAAGCTGGCAGGTTCAGTCAAAGAGGAGGCCCGCGAGGCGAAGCAGGCAGTCCGCGAGGCGAAGAGCAAGGTAAAAGAGGCGAAGGCGCGCGCGAAGGAAATGAAGCGCGAGGCGAAGGAAGAGGCGAAGAAGGAGGCGGAGGCGGCGAGAGATCCGAACAGGAAGCCGTCGCTTCCGCGAAGATTTCTGACATGGCTGCTCGTGCCGGCACCTGAGAAGCCGCTGACTGAAAGACAGAAGAAGCTCAAAAAGATTGCGGACAAGTTCCCGCTTCTGATCGACTTCATTCTGTGCTTTATTCTCTACTTTATTGTGGAGACGATGTCCAGGCACTCGGCGATCGCGGCGTTCAGCTATCTTCACACCAGAACGAAGGTATACCTCTATAACACGTTCATCATTTTTCTGATGACGCTGCCGGGATTCCTCATGCGCAGACGGAAGTTCTGGTTTACTCTGATCGGCGCGCTCTGGCTGGTGCTCGGTGCGGTGAACGGCGTTCTGCTCGCAAACCGCGTCACGCCGTTCACGGGACCGGACCTGAAGAACATTGACGATGCGATCCGCGTGTCGAATAAATATTTTCCTGCGTGGTTTACAACGGTCCTTGTCGTCGCAGCGGTATTCGGCATTCTGTGCCTGATCCGCTACTTCTTCAAGTCGCCGAAGCATAAGGGAAAGCTCCATTTCTGGAGAAATCTTGCCGGCTTCGCCGCAGCAATTGTTGCATTTGTCGGACTGACACAGTGGATGCTGGACGCAAGGCAGTTGTCGTCCTATTTCAGTAATATCGCGAACTCATATCTGGATTACGGATATGTGTACTGCCTCGGCGTGACGGTCTTTAATACGGGCATCAATGAGCCGAACAATTACTCGGAGGATCTGGTAAACAGCGTGATCGCTGAGGAGGGCAATCTTCCGGAGACGGCGGACGATGTGCAGAAGCCGAATATCATCGTCGTCCAGCTCGAGACATTCTTTGATCCGACACGCGTGAGGTGGCTGAAATTCAATGAGGACCCGGTTCCGAACTGGCATAAGCTCTGCAAGGAGTATTCCTCGGGTCTCTATACAGTGCCGGTTGTCGGTGCGGGAACTGTCAACACGGAGTTTGAGACGCTGACGGGCATGAGCCTCCGGTTCTTCGGGCCGGGCGAGTATCCGTACAAGGAATCAATTCTACGTAAGAATACCTGTGAGAGTCTTGCCTATGACCTCGCGGAGCTCGGTTACAGCACCCACGCGATTCACGACAACGAGGCGAATTTCTACGGCCGGAGAAAGGTGTACGCGAACCTCGGGTTCGATACATTTACATCCGGCGAGTACATGGACACACAGGATGATGTCAACGAGAACGGCTGGATGCGCGATGAGAACCTGATCAAGTATATTACGCAGGCCCTCGACTCGGATGAAAATCAGGACTTTATTATGACGGTCTCGGTTCAGCCACACGGATCATATCCGACGGAGCACGTCATCGAGGACCCGACGATTACAGTCAGCGGGACATCCACGGACGGCGCGAATGCGGCGTGGGAGTATTACGTCAACCAGCTTCACGAAGAGGACCAGTTTGTATCGGATCTGATCGACACGCTGAACAAGCGCGGAGAGCCCACAGTGGTCCTGTTCTATGGCGATCATCTGCCGACGATGGGCCTGCAGGACTCGGATTTGAACGAGGGCTCGATTTATGAGACCAACTATCTGATCTGGGACAATATCGGACTTGAACGGCAGACGGGAACAATTGCGGCCTATCAGGCGGCTGCAGATCTCACGAACCGGCTGAATATTCACACGGGGACGATGTTCCGCTTCCAGCAGACCATGCAGGGCAAGGAGGATTACCTCTATGATATGCAGGTCCTGCAGTACGATATTCTTTATGGCAACCGCTATGTGTACGGCGGATCGAACCCGTTCTCGAAGTCGGTGCTCTCGATGGGCGTCGAGCCGGTCACGATCAGCAGTATTCAGAAGGTATCGCCGGACGGCTCGTATTACATTTACGGCGACAACTTTACGCAGTCGTGTGTGTTTGAGGTGAACGGCGAGCTTCAGGATACGACCTTTATCGATGGCAATACCCTTCTGGTGAAGGGGGTGACGCTCTCAAAGGGAGACTGGGTCAATGTCGCCGTGCAGAGCAACTCGTCTTCGAAGGCGATCTTCAGCACATCAAATACACTTGTGTACGGCGTCGGGAAACTGACAGACCTCACTGCGGACGGAACGGACAGCTCCACCTCGTCAGCGAGTGAGTCAGATACATCGTCATCCACGGAAACAGGCGCAACGCCTGCCGCGTGACATAAGGCATACAGACATATGGAATCCATATGTCTGTATGTTGTTGTATAAGCCTCTTCTGCAGTGCAGGGACTTATACAACAGCATCGCTGCGTGTCTTGCGAAAAAGCGGAGAGACATTACCTTATAACGGGGTAACTATTCAGCACCCCAGACTCGGAACGCTTTGTGTTCCTCGTTGTGAGCGGACAGAGCGGTTTTACTGCTTGTCCGCTCATCAGAAAACTTCTGAAACCGTCCGGCGAGCGTGCTCTCCGTCCGGATTCCATCAGTTTTCTGATGGGTGCTGATTACATAACAGGAAGCAGGGAGGAATATGACATATCAGGAAGCCTGTGAGGCGATCGAGAAGATCGGCAGATTCTCAGTCAAAAATTCAAATGAACACACCAGGCGTGCCCTTTCGTATCTCGGCCGGCCGGACAGAAAATTTCCATCGATTCATGTCGCCGGCACGAACGGCAAGGGGAGCGTCTGCGCGTACCTCTCGATGTGTATGCGGAAGAGCGGGCGGAGGACGGCCCTCTTTATATCGCCGCATCTCATGCGGATCAATGAGCGGATGAGTGTGGACGGCGAGAATATCAGCGACGAAGAATTTGTCTCGGTCTATGAGGAGACGGAGCGTGCCTGCCGCAGAATGAAGGAAGAGGAGGATCTTCCGCATCCGTCTTATTTTGAATTTCTGTTTCTGATGGCCATGGTCTTTTTTGCGAGAAAGCAGGTGGATATAGCGGTCATCGAGACCGGCCTCGGTGGACGTCTCGATGCGACGAATGCGCTTGAGAATCCGGTCCTCGCCGTCATTACATCGATCAGCTTCGATCACATGCAGTATCTCGGACATACAATCACCGCGATCGCAGGCGAAAAGGCGGGGATTATCGGAGAGGGTGTGCCGTGCGTCTATGACGCGGCTGACGCGGAGGCGGCACGGGTCATAGCTGCACGCGCGAGTGAAATGAAGTCGCCCGCATACGCGCTTCGCCCGGATGATTACCGGACAGAGGCGTACAGGCCCGGAAGCATTGATTTTTGCACCTCGTTTCGCTATGATGGAGCTGAACATTTTACAGTCCGTTCAGAGGCTCCCTATCAGGTCCAGAACGCGGCGCTCAGCGTGCTTGCGCTGAAGGCCCTGCGGGACTTGTATCCGGGAACATACGATGATCTGACGGCGGAGCTTGTCCGTGAAGCCCTGACGGAGACACACTGGCCGGCAAGGATGGATCAGATTCGGCCGAAGGTATATCTGGACGGCGCCCACAATGAGGACGGAATCGCAAGGTTCCTTGAAGCTGCCGGTCATATTGCCGCGGGAGGGCCCGCAGTGCTTGTATTTGCCGTTGTGAGCGACAAGGATTATGGGGACATGATCGGAGAAATCGCCCGGTCGGGGATTTTCAGCCATATCATTATTACCCGGATCAGCGGGAGCCGGCAAACCGATCCGGACGCGCTCGCGGCTCTGTTCACGGAGGACGGCGCCTCTGACATGGAGGTCGTTCCGGATGTCAGGGACGCGTACAGAAGAGGAAGGGCTCTTCAGGGCAGCGGTTATTTATTCATTTGCGGAAGCCTTTATCTGGCCGGTGAAATTGAGGAGATTATACATGATTAATTATGAGGAAGAATTGAAGAAATTCAAGCCGTCTCTCGATGTCGATGAGGCGGAGGGAGCTATTTATTCGAGGGATCTCACAGATGTCATAGACATTCTGAAGGAGATGCTGAAGGAAACATCAGAGAAAGAAAAGGACAGGTGACGCAATGAAATGCATGAACTGCGGAGCCGAGCTGACTGATTCGGCGTACTGCCCGAACTGCGGGTGTGACGTGTCAGTGCAGAAGCAGGCGATTGTCCTGTCCGGCCTCTATTATAATCAGGGACTTGAGAAGGCGCAGGTGAGAGACCTCTCCGGCGCTACGGACCAGCTCAAGCGGAGCCTGAAATTCAACAAGCTGAATATCGACGCAAGAAATCTGCTGGGACTCGTCTATTTTGAGACGGGAGAGGTTGTGGCGGCGCTCTCGGAGTGGGTCATTTCCAAGAATATCCAGCCGGAGAACAATATTGCGGCGGACTATATCCGCAATCTGCAGCAGGATTCCAACAGGCTGGATGTCATTAACCAGACGATCAAGAAATATAATTTCGCACTGCAGAGCTGTCTCGACGGCAATGAGGATGTCGCTGTCATCCAGCTGAAGAAGATTCTTGCCCAGAACCCAAAGCTGATCAAGGGATATCACCTCCTCTCACTTCTTTATATTCATCAGGGGGAGTATGAGAAGGCACGCCGCCTTCTGAAGAAGGCGATCCGGATCGACAAGACCAATACGACGACGCTTCGTTTTCTGCGTGAGGTGGATGAGCAGACCGGGGTGCCGACAACGTTTGAATCGCACTGGTCTCTGCTCGGAAGCCGCCGCGCGGCAGGAAATGCAGACAGCGAGAGCGAGGAGCAGAAAAAACGCGCGCAGGTGGCGGCCTACCGCCAGGGAGCCCATCATCTGTCTGTCATGAATCTGATCGTGGGGCTCCTGGTCGGTGCGGCGGCTGTCTGGTTTATCTTTATACCTGCCCGCACGCGTGCGATCAATCAGGCGGCAAACAAGAAGGTCACGGAGTATTCGTCAACTGCGGCAGACTACAGCGCGCAGATCGCGTCTCTGACCGCCCAGACGACGGCGGCCCAGTCTGAGGCGGCCGCAGCCAATTCGACGGCGACAGACGCCAACAACAAGGTTGGGGCTATTACGACTCTGCTTGCGGCGCTGAATTACTATGAGAATGGTGATACAGCCACGGCGAAAACAATCATCGCCCAGGTCGATGCGTCTCTTCTCGGGGCGGACGCGAAGGGCGTCTACACAGACCTTGCGGATCGTCTGTCCTATGACACGACCGGAGGTACGGCGTCGTCCGGAAGCACAACTGCAGATACGAAGACGACAGAGGCAGATACGACGGCCAATACGGAAAATGCGGACACTACCGCGACGGGAGACTGATGATGGCGGAGCTTGACAGAAATTTTTTTGAGAAGATTGTCGGAGCGGGCTGCGTCCTGCAGGACGAACCGATGGCGAGGCACACGACATTTCGGATCGGAGGTCCGGCGGACTGGTTTGTCACGCCGCGGACAATCGATGAGACGGCAGCGCTGGTTCGTGCGCTCCGGAGAGACGGGATCGCTTTCTTCATCATGGGAAACGGCAGTGACCTTCTGGTGTCCGATGCGGGCTTCAGGGGCGTTGTGATTCAGTTCGGACGCGGCATGAGTGATGTAAAGGTTGACGGCACGACGGTCCACGCGGAGGCGGGGGCCCGTCTTTCAAAGATTGCAGCGGCAGCGGCGGATGCGTCGCTTACGGGCTTTGAATTTGCAGGCGGAATCCCGGGGACACTCGGCGGCGCATGTATTATGAACGCCGGAGCCTACGGGGGTGAAATGAAGCAGGTTGTCTCTTCTGTCACCTGCCTGACGGCTGACGGGGAAGTCAGAGTGATTCCGGCGGACGAGCTTGATTTCGGCTACAGACACAGCAGGTTCAGCGCAAATGGAGAGATCGTTCTCTCCGCAGAGATCTCGCTCAAACCCGGCATCCGCTCCGAAATCCGCGCGAAGATGGATGACCTCATGCAGAGGAGAAAATCAAAGCAGCCCCTCGAGATGCCGAGTGCGGGAAGCACGTTCAAGCGGCCGGAGGGGTATTTTGCCGGCAAGCTGATTATGGATGCGGGCCTTCGGGGATACACGGTTGGCGGCGCGCAGGTGTCGGAGAAGCACTGTGGGTTCGTTGTGAATAAGGGCGGCGCGACAGCCGCGGACGTGCTTCAGCTGATCCGTGACGTACAGGCGCGCGTCTACCAGCAGTCGGGAGTCAGGCTTGAGCCCGAGGTGCGGTTCCTCGGAGATATACCGGAGAAAACGGAGTGAGAAATATGCGATTAGTCATAGTGACCGGAATGTCCGGCGCAGGAAAAACAACAGTGCTTCATTATCTGGAGGATGCGGATTATTACTGTGTTGATAATCTGCCGATTCAGCTGATGGTGCCGTTTATCCGGATTGCGTCGGCCGGCTCGCCGGATATCTATTCGAAGATTGCGCTCGGTATTGATATCAGGAGCGGACTGACGGACGGCGAGATGAAGGACGCACTCGCGTTTCTGGACCAGGCCGGTATCCGCTATGAGATCCTTTTTCTGGACGCCGGAGACGACGTCATTATAAGACGCTACAAGGAGACGAGACGGACTCATCCGCTCGCGGGTAGGACCGGAAGCATCGAGGAGGGAATCTGTCTTGAGCGGCAGCAGATCCGGTTTATGCGGGAGCGCGCGGATTATATCATCAACACGTCGAAGCTTCTGACCAGAGAGCTGAAGAAAGAGGTTGTCCGCATTTTCGTGGAGGATAAGAGCTACAAGAGCCTCTATATTACAGTCCAGTCATTCGGCTTCAAGTACGGAATTCCCGTGGACTCAGACCTCGTCGTGGATGTCCGCTTTCTTCCGAACCCGTACTATGTGCCGGAGCTGAAGCCTCTCACGGGAAATGACAAGCCGATCATCGACTATGTCCTGTCCCAGAAGCAGACAGGAGAATTTCTGAAGAGATACACGGAGCTGCTCAGTTTCCTTATTCCGAACTATATCGCGGAGGGAAAGAACCAGCTTGTGATTTCGGTTGGCTGCACAGGCGGCCGTCACAGATCAGTGGTACTTGCAAATGAAATTTACCGTATTCTCGCGCAGAATACGGAGTACGGGGTCCGTATCGAGCACAGGGATATCGGCATGGATCCTGTCACAAAGGCGTAAGGAGCGGGCATGTCATTTTCCGGAGAGGTCAGAGGAGAGCTCGCGGAAATCATACCGGAGGCACGTCACTGCAGAATTGCGGAGCTGCGCGCGATTGTCGATGTTCTGGGGTCAAGGAGCATCACAGAGCCGGACGGGAGAAGAACCCTGGTCTTCCGAACAGAGAGCCAGACGGCAGGACGAAAGCTCTTTACTTTAATGAAAAAAACATTTAATATGGATGTTGTTGTCCAAAGGACAGGAGGAAGACCGGGAGGTCATCGCGACGTATATGAGATACGGGCGGGCGGTCCGGGCGCTGATGCCATGCTGAAGGCAATCCGGCATGCGACAGTGCTGAATCTGCCCTGCTGCAGGCGGGCCTTTCTCCGGGGTGCATTTCTGGCGGCAGGCTCGGTCAGCGCGCCGGAAAAATCCTATCATCTGGAGATCAGCTGTTCGGGCGAGGGAGCCGCGGGCGAGGTGCAGAATGTCTGCAATTCTCTTGGATTTACGGCGAAAACGGTCCTTCGCAAGAATGACTATGTCGTATATCTCAAGGAAGGCGATCAGATCGTGACCATGCTCGGTGAAATGGGCGCGGCCAGATCTTATCTCGCATTTGAGAATGCGCGCGTCGTCAAGGAAATGAAGGAAACAGTCAACAGGAAGGTGAACTGCGAGACAGCTAACCTGAATAAGACTGTGAAATCATCGGTCCGACAGTGTGAGGATATCCGGCTGATACAGGAAAAGGCAGGATTTTCAGGGCTCACTCCGGCACTGCGAGAGATGGCGGAGGTCAGGCTTGAGAATCCGGATATGCCGCTCGGCGAACTGGGAAATCTCCTGGACCCGAAGATCGGGAAGTCAGGTGTGAATCACAGGCTGCGAAAGCTGAGCGAGATAGCGGAGCATATCCGTGAATTGGAGCGATTAAAGGAGGAAGATTATTATGACAAAGAAGGATGTAGTAGTCAGACTGGACAGCGGTCTTGAGACAAGACCTGTGGCGCTGCTGGTGCAGATGGCCAGCCAGTTTGAGAGCGAGGTCTACATTGAGTCCGAGAACAGACGCGTCAATGCTAAGAGCATCATGGGAATGATGACGCTTGGCCTTGATCCGGGCACGGAGGTGACAATCTCCACGAACGGCAGTGACGAGAAGGAAGCTATGGACCAGATCGAGGCGTATCTGACCAAGCAGGCGATCTGATATACAGCGCGGATATAGAAATATGCAAAAGAAAAACAGGAAGCTCCGAATTGGGAGCTTCCTGTTTTTTTGCATTCTTCAGCACAACGGGGAACGAGAAGCATTCCGAGTCCGGGCTGAATACCTATGTTCTTTACTCTCTGGAACAGAGGTGAATCTTCGTGAACAGCCACGGTGCAAGGCCGACCATCCAGAATGTCATGAGCATCCAGAGAAGCGCCGTCTCGAGCATGGTCGCATCTGTCAGGACCAGCGCATATTCGATCAGCAGAGTGACGCCGAGAGAGATAAAATAGCGGCCGATCTTCTGGATCAGAGATCCCTTTGAAGAAAAATGCACACATCCGTGCTCGAACATGGAGCCGAGCGCAAAACCAAGCGTCATTCCGGCAATGCTGAAGCTGTCCCTTGCGTTTACGAGGTCGATGGCTGCATTTTGATAGAGCGCTAGCGACAGTGCCAGAAGAATCAAAGCAAAGCCGATCATGAAGAAATCATGAATTCCATATTCAGCCTTTGCATTGCGCTTCTTCTGGTGCGTCCAGCGGAACCACAGGAAAAGCGTCAGGACCGCTGCAAACAGAAAACCGGCGATCACGGCGGATGGAAGATGGAGTCCGAGATAAAGCCTCGACAGCGCGACCATGGCGATCAGGATAATCATGACCGTGCGCAGCACTTTGTTCTTATATAAATAAAAGAGGGACAGACAGAACGAAGTGATGGCCTGCATGTGCATGCTTGGAAATGAATAGCCGGCTGAGGCCATATCAGAAGTAATCAGAGGCCGGAACGAAGTATCGACATTCCATGGACGGGGAACCCGGGTGACAATGCGGATGCCCTGACAGAGCAGTGCGGAAAGGAAAAATGCGATCCCGATTCCGCGGGCCTTGCGTTTGTCTGTATTCAGATAGATCCAGTCGACAATGACCAGAATAAAAAACTGTTCACTGAGATAACTGAAACACAGCATCAGGACATTCAGAAACGGGTTCCTGATACCGGCCAGCAGGCGAAGAATTTCCAAATCATACCTCCTTCACGCGGAAGTAATACTGATAAAATGCACGGAAACCAAGCCCGCGGTAGACAGCCTTCGCCGGAGCGTTGTCTGTGACAACCTGCAGATAAGCACGGCGGGCGCCCTGGCGCTTCCCCTCGCGGAGAATAGTCTTCACAATGGCAGAGGCAAAGCCGCGTCTGCGATAGCTCTCGTCGACGTGGATGGCATAAACGCCGATATAATCACGATCAAGAATACCGAGACCGGTCGCGACAATGCGGCCGTCCATCCGGATCGATACAGCGATTTCATCCTTCGGGATAGCGTCGTACATAGACGGGACAATATGACGAAATGTAATATCTGTCATCCGTTTCAGGGTAAACAGGCCTTCCATCCAGGCATAGCTCACTCTGTTTTCCAGAAAGACAGGGATTCCGTCAATGGTTTCGTAATTCAGTTTTATATCCGAAAGATCCCGCGTCATAACCGTTGTATGATGCTGGATCTCATATCCGCGCTGTTCAAGCAGAGCATCCAGTGCAGGATCGCCGATCGGGCTGATCTTGAAAATGCACGGCGTCTGCCAGCGTCTGTAAATGCTTTCACAATAGGGAATCTTCTCACAGAGAGGGAGGCTTGAAAAGCCGATCTGCTCAACACAGTTCGTCCGATGTGTGTAGAAGCAGGAATAGCGCAGAATCCATCCGTCGTAAACCTGCATCTGCCAGGAGGGCCATGCGTTCAGTGAGAGATCTTCAATCTGCTTGATATTCTCTTTCATAACCAGTATTATAACTGCTTTCGCTGTGTATGGCAAGAATGGAGTACCTGGCCGTCCCTGGTTCGAATCGGAAAAAGGCGGTGTACAGGAACGGAAGGAAATGATAAAATAAGGAGGATTATATATAAGGAGAAAGCTATGTCGAAATTTTTCAGGTTTCTTGTCAATGTATTTCTGATAGCCGCAATCCTGATCGCAGCCGCAATGCTTGTGCCGCCGCTGGCCGGCGTCAGCACGACATATGTGGACTCGGCGTCCATGAATACGAATCTTCCGTTCGGGTCGATTACCTACTCGAGAAGCGTTGATGCCTCAACGCTGAAGGAAGGGGACGAGGTACTGAAAGAGGACTCGGATTCCACATATGCATATGTGATCAAGTCCGGGAATGCGTCCACCGGCTCGTTTAAGGTCGTGAGCGCGACAGATCAGAACGGAAGCACGCAGAAGATCACGCTCAGTGGATCTGTTCAGAAGGTCGCCGCTGTCGTTCCGTATATCGGTTACGTCATGGTGGCCCTGCAGAGCACAGAGGGAATTCTGATTCTTATTCTCATTGTGATCCTCAATATCATTCTGTTCATCCTGTCTGTTCTCTGGAGACCGAGAACAGAGGAGGAGCCTGCGAAGAAGGAAAATGAGGAGCCGGATGAGCCGGCGGAGCCTGTCGTCCCGGTGGATGATCACAATGGAATTGACACAGATGTCATTCGCCAGGCCGTCAATGAGAACAACAGCGAGTATGCGAACCCGTCACCGGATGAGCTGATTGCCGCGTCATTTGACCAGAAGGCAGAGAATGCTTCTTCTGAAGCGGACGAAGAGCCTGCTGCAGAAGAAGCGGCCGTAGAGGAAGCTTCGGATATTCCGGCGGAAGAAGAGCAGACGGCTCCCGAGGAGGACAAGGGTACAGAGACCAAGATGGATCACGAGTCTGCAGCTGCTGAAACTGCTCAGGAGTCCGGCCCGGCCCCGGAGGACAGTGACCTGTCATCGGAGGACGTCCGCAGGATGATCCTTGAGGATGGAAGCGCGAATGACACGGCGACAGATCCGTCCATCCCGGGCGAGGAAGAGCAGGACACTGGCGCGAAGAAGCTGAGCTGGAAGGAACGCCGGGCACAGAAGAAGGCCCGCCGGAAGAATGCAGGCCGTGAGGACAGTGAGCAGGAGAGCAAAGCGGCTGTCAGCTCCGCAGAACCTGCTCCTGAGAAGAAGAGCGCGGTGACCGGCGACACGCAGGAGTTCATTGCGAACCTCGGAGCGGCGCTGAAGAGCAATGACTCCGCGCAGGAGTCCGGAGCAGACTCTTCCTATAATAATGGCTTTGCAGAGGCTGCAGCCAGTGAGCCGGTATCGGCTGACAGCAAAGCGGAAGCAGCGAATGAACAGCAGGACAGAACCAAGAAGGTCGAGTTCAGGGACATGCCGACCGAGAGACCGTACGACCCCGACCACTTCGTTCCGGTCAGCCGCCTGACACTGGATGAGCTGCTGGAGCAGGCCGAGAACAACGGCGATGAGCCGGAGGTCCGGGAGGATGAGGCGACAGGAATCACGACTGTCGACTATTCGAAGGTTATCTGATATTGTATCGAAAAAAGAACATAAAAAGTTTCGCCAATTACAAAAATCCCCTTGCACATGCAGGGGGATTTTTGTATACTGGATCTTGCTGTGACATGATAGCTATGAAGCGTGAAGTTGCTGCACATCGTTGCAGGTTCTCCGTGGAGCGAATGTCATGTAAGGATACTGGCGACAAGTCACTGTGCAGGAATAACCGTCAGGAAGACGGAGGAGCCCAAAGGTGGTCTTAAAAATAACGACACACCCGGGCATGTGTACAGTCACCGCTTGTCGTACTCGTAAAAGTGCGAAGAGGAGGCGACTTTTTTTATGGCAAGTCAGGTAATGAGAATCACACTTAAGGCTTATGATCACACTCTGGTAGATGCTTCTGCTCAGAAGATCATCGAAACTGTAAAGAAGAGCGGAGCGACGGTGAGCGGACCGGTACCGCTTCCGACGAAGAAGGAGGTTGTGACAATCCTTCGTGCGGTTCATAAGTATAAGGACTCTCGTGAGCAGTTCGAGCAGAGAACACACAAGAGACTTATCGATATCATTACGCCGAACCAGAAGACAGTTGATGCACTGTCCCATCTGGAGATGCCGGCTGGTGTCTACATCGACATCAAAATGAAGAACAAGTAATGCATCACTTTAGAATGATTGTGGAATGATCCGCAATCCGCTGTAAGGAGGAAAACAGGAATGAAAAAAGCGATTCTCTGCAAGAAGGTCGGTATGACACAGATCTTCGCAGAAGACGGAACTCTGACACCGGTAACCGTCCTCGAAGCGGGCCCGTGCGTTGTCACACAGGTCAAGACAAATGAGAATGACGGCTATGAGGCTGTTCAGGTCGGCTTCGATGAGAAGAGAGAGACAATCGTGAACAAGCCGCAGAGAGGCATCTTCGAGAAGGCCGGCACGACAACAAAGCGCTATCTCCGCGAGTTCAAGTTTGACAACGCCGCTGATTACAAGCTTGGCGATGTCATCAAGGCGGACATCTTCGCTGCAGGCGATCATGTCGATGCTACAGCTATTTCCAAGGGCAAGGGCTATCAGGGTGCCATCCATCGTCTGGGCCAGTCCAGAGGACCTATGGGCCACGGCTCAAAGTTCCACAGACATCAGGGTTCCAACGGTACTTCTTCTGATCCGAGCCGCGTATATCCGGGCAAGGGAATGCCGGGACATATGGGCAGCGAGCGCATCACAATTCAGAATCTTGAAGTTGTGCGCGTAGACGCAGAAAACAACCTTCTCCTTGTCAAGGGTGCCGTTCCGGGCGCAAAGAAATCCCTTGTTACAATCAAGGAGACAGTCAAGTCGAATCAGTAATTAAGGAGGACGAAACAAGATGGCTAACGTATCTGTATATAATATGGATGGCCAGGAAGTCGGCACGATGGAGCTCAGCGATGAGATCTTCGGCGTCGAGGTTAAAGAGAACCTGGTACATCAGGCGGTCGTGCTTCATCTCGCAAACATGAGACAGGGCACACAGAAGGCCAAGACACGCTCCGAAGTTTCCGGCGGCGGAATCAAGCCGTGGAGACAGAAGGGCACGGGCCATGCAAGACAGGGATCAACGAGATCTCCGCAGTGGAGACACGGCGGCGTTGTTTTCGCTCCGGTCCCGAGATCCTATACATTCAAGATGAACAAGAAGGAGAGAAGAGCAGCTCTTAAGTCCGCTCTGACATCCAAGCTTGCAGAGAACAACCTGATCGTGGTCGACAAGCTTACATTTGACGACATCAAGACAAAGAACATGGTCAAGGTCACAAAGGCTCTGGACGCGGAAAATGCGTATGTTGTTCTTCAGGGCGCTGACAAGAATGTATTCCTTTCCACAAGAAATCTTCCGGATGTCAGACTGACAACAGCAGGCGCTCTCAGCGTGTACGACATCCTGAAATACAAGAAGCTTGTCCTCACGCAGGACGCAGTCAAGACGATCGAGGAGGTATTTGCATAATGGCAGATCTGAAATATTACGACGTCATTCTTAAGCCGGTCGTTACAGAGAAGAGCATGGACATGATGTCCGACAAGAAATATACATTCCTTGTGAATCCGGATGCAAATAAGGCTCAGATCAAGGAAGCCGTCGAGAAGATGTTCGACGGAGCAAAGGTCGCTTCTGTCAAGACGATGAACCTGAACGGCAAGCAGCGCCGCAGAGGTTACACAATCGGCGAGACAGCAAAGAAGAAGAAGGCTGTCGTCTTCCTGACAGAGGACAGCAAGGACATTGAGATCTTCAATGGACTTTGATTTCTGACGAGACCTGAATATGCGCAAGATAAGCGCGATAACAAATGAAAGGATAAAATATCATGGGTATTAAGACATACAAGCCTTATACACCGTCGAGAAGAAACATGACTGGCTCTGACTTCTCCGAGATCACATCGAGAAAGCCGGAGAAATCTCTGACGGAAAGCCTCAAGAAGAACGCTGGCCGCAATAACCAGGGTAAGATCACAAGCCGTCATCGCGGCGGCGGAAACCGCAGAAAGTACAGAATCATCGACTTCAAGAGAAACAGCAAGGATGGCGTTGCTGCGAAGGTTGTCTCCGTTGAGTACGATCCGAACAGAACAGCAAACATCGCGCTGATCTGCTATGAGGACGGTGAGAAGGCATACATCCTCGCTCCGGAAGGCCTCAAGGTTGGCCAGACGGTCATGAGCGGTGAGGAAGCAGAAGTCCGTGTCGGCAACTGCCTTCCGTTCACAATGATTCCGGTCGGTTCTCTTGTTCACAACGTTGAGCTTCAGCCGGGCCGCGGCGGCCAGATGGTCAGAGCTGCCGGCAACTCCGCACAGCTGATGGCTAAGGAAGGCAAATATGCAACCCTTCGTCTCCCGTCCGGTGAGATGAGAATGGTCCCGATTATCTGCCGTGCAACGATCGGTGTCGTCGGCAACGGCGAGCACAACCTGGTCAACATCGGCAAGGCTGGACGCAAGAGACATATGGGAATTCGTCCGCATGTCCGTGGTTCTGTCATGAACCCGAATGACCATCCGCACGGCGGCGGCGAAGGCAAGGCTCCGGTAGGTCGTCCGGGTCCGTGCACACCGTGGGGCAAGCCTGCTCTTGGTTATAAGACAAGAAAGCATAAGAAACAGTCCAATAAATTCATTGTCAGAAGAAGAAACGGTAAGGGTTCTTCCGCAAATTAAGGAGGTAAGGTATGGCACGTTCATTAAAGAAAGGACCGTTCGCAGACGCAAGCCTGATGAAGAAGGTCGATGCGCTTAATGCTGCCGGTGAGAAGGCAGTCATCAAGACATGGTCCCGCCGTTCCACGATCTTCCCGAGCTTTGTGGGACATACATTTGCAGTACATGATGGAAGAAAGCATGTACCGGTATACGTTACAGAAGATATGGTCGGACATAAGCTGGGTGAGTTCGTAGCCACGCGTACTTACAGAGGCCATGTGAAGGCAGAAGCTAAGACGTCGGCGAGATAAGCCTGTTTGAAAGGAGATTTATAATGGCAAAAGGACATAGATCCCAGTACAAGCGGGAGAGAAACGAAACACAGAGAGAGACCAGACCGTCTGCCCGTCTTTCCAACGCAAGAATGTCAGTCCAGAAGGCCTGCTTCGTACTGGACGCGATCCGTGGCAAGGATGTTGAGACAGCTATCGGTATTCTGACATACAATCCGAGATATGCCTCCTCTGTTATTAAGAAACTTCTCGAGTCTGCAGTCGCAAACGCAGAGAACAACAATGGTATGAGCCGCGGCAACCTCTATATTGCCGAGTGCTACGCAGGCAGAGCAACAACGATGAAGAGAATTCAGCCGAGAGCTCAGGGCCGTGCGTATCGCATTTTAAAGCGCAACTGCCACATCACGATTGTTCTGGATGAGAAATAATAAGGGAGGACACAATGGGTCAGAAAGTTAATCCGCACGGCCTCAGAGTCGGTGTTATCAAGGATTGGAGCTCCAAGTGGTACGCTGAGAAGGATTTCGCAGACTACCTCGTTGAAGACCACAAGATCAGAGAGTATCTGAAGAAGAGATTATACAGCACAGGTGTGTCCAAGATTGAGATCGAGCGTGCCTCTGATCGCATCAAGGTGACCATCTACACAGCTAAGCCGGGTCTTGTCATCGGCAAGGGCGGTTCTGAGATCGAGAAGCTCAAGGCTGATCTTCAGAAGGAGATCGGCAAGAAGATTCTTGTTGAGATCAAGGAAGTCAAGCGTCCGGACCGTGATGCACAGCTCGTTGCTGAGAATATCGCACTTCAGCTGGAGAACCGTATCTCCTTCCGTCGTGCCATGAAGTCCACAATGCAGAGAACCTTACGCGCTGGCGCCAAGGGCATCAAGACATCCTGCTCAGGACGTCTCGGCGGCGCAGATATGGCTCGCAAGGAAACCTACAGTGAAGGCACAATTCCGCTTCAGACACTGCGCGCGGATATCGACTACGGCTTTGCAGAGGCTGATACACAGTACGGCAAGGTCGGCGTCAAGGCGTGGGTCTACAACGGTGAGGTACTTCCGACACAGAAGAAAAAGGAAGGCGGTGACAGATAATCATGTTAATGCCGAAGAGAGTTAAACATAGAAAGCAGATGCGTGGTTCAATGAGAGGTAAGCTGTCGAGAGGCACAAAGATCACCTATGGTGAGTATGGTCTCGTTGCCACAGAGCCGTGCTGGCTCAAGTCCAATCAGATTGAGGCGGCCCGTGTCGCTATGACGCGTTACAACAAGCGTGGCGGCAAGGTATGGATCGATGTTTTCCCGGACAAGCCTGTTACAGCGCAGCCGGCTGAGACACGAATGGGATCCGGCAAGGGCTCCGTTGATTATTGGGTAGCTGTAGTAAAACCGGGCCGTGTGCTGTTTGAGATCGGCGGTGTACCGGAAGCTGACGCGAGAGAGGCACTTCGTCTTGCAATGCACAAGCTTCCCTGCACATGCAAGATTGTATCCAGGGAACAGCTGAATGGCCAGTCTGAAGAGGGCGGTGAACAGGCATGACAAAGAACGCAAAGTATGTAGAGGACTTAAGATCCAAGTCCGCAGCAGAATTAAACGAAGAGCTGGTTGCAGCAAAGAAGGAGCTGTTCAACCTCAGATTCCAGAATGCGACAAATCAGCTTGACAATACATCAAGAATCAAGGATGTCCGCAGGAACATCGCCAGAATTCAGACAGTCATCGCTCAGGCGGCTGCTGAGAAGGAGGCCTAATCGATGGAAGAAAGAAACCTCAGAAAAACACGTGTCGGCAAGGTCATCAGCAACAAGATGGACAAGACGATTGTCGTCGCTATTGAAGACCATGTTCAGCATCCGCTCTATAAGAAGATCGTCAAGAAGACTTACAAGCTCAAGGCTCATGATGAGAACAATGAGTGCAACATCGGCGATACAGTCCGCGTAATGGAAACCAGACCGCTCTCCAAGGACAAGAGATGGAGACTCGTCGAAATTGTCGAGAAGGTTAAGTAAGTAGGAGGATAATGGAATGGTTCAGCAGGAAACAAGACTTAGAGTCGCCGACAATACCGGTGCAAGAGAACTCCTGTGCATCCGTGTCAGCGGTGGTTCCACACATAGATATGCCAACATCGGCGACGTGATTGTTGCTGCGGTCAAAGAAGCAACACCCGGCGGCGTTGTAAAGAAGGGTGATGTTGTCAGAGCCGTTGTTGTCCGTACAAAGAAGGGCGCACGCAGAAAAGACGGTTCCTACATCAAGTTCGATGAGAACGCTGCTGTCATCATCAAGGATGACAACACACCGAGAGGAACACGTATCTTTGGACCGGTTGCCCGTGAGCTCCGTGAGAAGCAGTTCATGAAGATCGTCTCCCTCGCACCGGAAGTACTGTAAGGAGGAACCTTTAGGATATGGCATCTTTAAAAATCAAGAAGGGTGATACCGTAAAGGTTATCGCCGGCAAGGATAAGGACAAGGAAGGCAAGGTTCTTTCTGTCAACGTTAAGAAGAACACCGTCGTAGTTGAAGGCGTCAACATGGTCACAAAGCATCAGAAGCCGACAGCGGCAAATCAGGACGGCGGTATCATCAATAAGGAAGCTCCGATCCAGATTTCCAACGTCATGTATCTCCACAAGGGCCAGCCGACAAGAATCGGCTTCAAGTTCGACGGAGATAAAAAAGTGCGCGTAGCCAAGAAGACCGGCGAAACGATCGACTGAGAGAGGAGGTAATTAGATTTGAGTAGACTTAAAGAGCAGTACGATAACGAAATCGCAGCTGCAATGCAGAAGAAATTCGAATACAAGAATCCGATGGAAATCCCGAAGCTCGTCAAGATCGTTGTCAACATGGGTGTCGGCGAGGCAAAGGAAAATGCAAAGCTTCTGGACGCTGCTGTTCAGGATATGGAGACAATCACAGGCCAGCACGCAATCCGCACGAAGGCTAAGAAGTCCATCGCTAACTTCAAGATCCGTGAGGGTATGCCGATCGGATGCAAGGTTACACTCAGAGGCGAGAGAATGTATGAGTTCGCTGACCGCCTGATCAATCTTGCACTTCCGCGTGTCCGCGACTTCCACGGCGTAAATCCGAATTCCTTCGACGGAAGAGGAAATTACGCGCTTGCAATCAAAGAGCAGCTGATCTTCCCGGAAATTGAGTACGACAAGGTCGACAAGGTCCGCGGAATGGATATCATCTTCGTTACGACAGCGAAGACGGATGAAGAGGCACGTGAGCTTCTCCGCCTGTTCAACATGCCGTTTGCAAAGTGAGAAGGAGATTAATATATGGCTAAGAAGTCAATGAAGTTAAAGCAGGCCAAAAAGCCGAAGTTCTCTACCAGAGAGTATACACGCTGCAGAATCTGCGGACGTCCGCATTCCGTTCTGAAGAAGTATGGCATCTGCCGTATCTGCTTCCGCGAACTGGCTTACAAGGGAGAGATCCCGGGCGTTAAGAAGGCATCCTGGTAATTAGAAGAAAGGAGAGTCATTGACATGACTACGACGAACGATCCTATCGCAGATATGCTTACGAGAATTCGTAACGCAAATACTTCAAAGCACGATACAGTCGATATCCCGGCGTCCAAGATGAAGCTTTCGATCGCGGACATTCTGGTCGATGAGGGCTATATTGCGAAGTATGACCTCACAGGCGAGGGCGTAAACAAGAATATCCATGTAACACTTAAGTACGGCGCAGACAAGAACGAGAAGATCATCTCCGGTCTGAAGAGAATCTCCAAGCCGGGTCTTCGTATCTACGCTGATGCTGAGAATCTTCCGAGAGTTCTCGGTGGCCTCGGCATTGCGATCATCTCTACTTCCCAGGGTGTTATGACTGACAAGGAAGCAAGAAAGAGAAAGATCGGCGGAGAAGTTCTCGCTTATATCTGGTAAAATGCCCTCGGGCTTTTACATATACGGTCCCACAATGCCGTGCATGCGGCATTACGGACGCGTACGTACATGCCCCGACCGTCATGAGGACGGCGAATGTACGCACGGAAACAGAAGAAGATCCGGGTGCCGGAAACGGTGCCGGGGTCCGAGGCTGAAAACAGACGGGTGCGATTCCCGTCCGACAATCTAAGTCAGGAGGAAGTATTTATGTCACGAATCGGAAGACTTCCGGTCGCAGTTCCGGCCGGTGTCACAGTTGACATCAAAGACGGCAACGAAGTGACCGTCAAGGGACCGAAGGGAACTCTTACAAGAACCTTTGATCCGGCAATGACAATCAAGCTTGAGGGTTCTGAGGTCATCGTAACAAGACCGAACGACATCAAGAGAAATAAGGCTCTTCACGGCCTTACACGTGCGCTGATCCACAACATGGTCGTCGGCGTTACGGAAGGATACACAAAGACCCTCGAGGTCAATGGTGTCGGCTACAAGGCACAGAAGCAGGGCAAAAAGCTCGTCCTTTCACTTGGCTACAGCCATCCGGTTGAAATGCAGGATCCGGAAGGCCTTGAGTCCAAGGTAGATGGTAATAAGATCATCGTTTCCGGTATCAGCAAGGAAGCTGTCGGACAGTATGCTGCTGAGATCAGAAGCAAGAGAGCTCCGGAGCCGTATAAGGGCAAGGGCATCAAGTACATCGATGAGGTTATTATCCGCAAGGTTGGTAAGACCGGCAAAAAGTAAAGAAAGGAGAGCATAATAAATGATTACGAAACCTTCAAGAAGTGCCATTCGTGAAAAGAAGCATTACAGACTGCGCGGACATCTCTCCGGCACTGCAGAGTGCCCGAGACTTGCTGTTTTCCGCAGCAACAAGCATATGTATGCACAGATTATCGACGATGTGGCGGGCAAGACACTTGTTTCCGCATCTACTCTCCAGGCGGATGTCAGAGACGGTCTTCAGTATACAGACAACGTCGAAGCAGCTGCAAAGGTAGGCAAGGTCATCGGTGAGAAGGCAGTCGCCGCAGGCATCAAGAATGTCGTCTTCGACCGCGGCGGTTTTCTCTATCACGGCAAGATCCAGGCACTTGCTGACGCAGCAAGAGAAGCTGGCCTTGAGTTCTAAAGAGGAAAGGGCATACACATGAGAACAAACGAGAATAAAAGAAAAGACGAAAACGATAATGGCATGGAAGACCGTGTCGTTGCGATCAAGCGAGTAACAAAGGTCGTCAAGGGCGGTCGTACAATGCGCTTTTCCGCTCTGGTTGTTGTCGGTGACGGCAATGGTCATGTAGGCGCCGGAATCGGCAAGTCTGCTGAAATTCCGGAAGCTATCCGCAAGGGCAAGGAAGATGCTATGAAGCATATGATCACTGTCGCAAGAACAGAGTTCGGCAGCATCTCTCATGACAACTATGGCTCTTACGGCGGAGCGAGAGTGCTTCTCAAGAGAGCTTCCGAAGGTACTGGTGTTATCGCCGGCGGCCCGGCCCGTGCGGTCATCGAACTTGCCGGAATCACAAACATCCGTACAAAGTCCCTGGGATCAAACAACAAGCAGAACGTCGTGTTCGCTACGCTTGCAGGTCTGAAGCAGATCAAAACTCCTGAGGAAGTCGCACGTCTTCGTGGCAAGTCCGTCGAAGATATTCTGGCATAAGGAGGAAGAGCGCAATGGCAGATAAGAAATTAAAGATCACTCTGGTTAAATCCACGATCGGTGCAGTTCCGAAGAATAAGAAGATCGTAGAGTCCATGGGCTTCCATAAGCTTAACTCCTATGTCGTTCTTCCGGATAACGCAGCTACTCGCGGACAGCTTGCTAAGATCGGCTATCTTGTAAAGGTTGAAGAAGTCGAGGAATAATCAGGAGGTATGACAATGGATTTATCTAATTTATCACCGGCTGAGGGCTCCAGACAGAGCAACAACTTCCGCAGAGGCCGTGGTCATGCATCAGGCAACGGCAAGACAGCCGGCAAGGGCCATAAGGGCCAGAAGGCACGTTCCGGAGCTCCGAGACCGGGCTTCGAAGGCGGCCAGATGCCTCTTTACAGACGTCTTCCGAAGAGAGGCTTCACAAACCGCAATGCAGCAGTTATCACAGCTATCAACGTGGATGTTCTGAACAGATTTGAGGATGGCACGGAGGTTACTCCGGAGCTTCTTCTTCAGAGCGGTGCAGTTTCCAAGATCGTTGACGGCGTCAAGATCCTTGGCGGCGGCGAGCTTACAAAGAAGCTCACAGTCAAGGTGAATGCGGTCAGCGCAGGCGCTAAGTCAAAGATTGAAGCAGCAGGTGGAACGGTTGAGGTGATCTGATGTTCAAAAAGGTGATTGACGCATTCAAGGTGAAAGACATCCGTCACAGGATGCTCTATGTTCTTCTTTGTCTGGTCATCATCCGAATTGGGTCACAGATTCCCGTACCTGGTGTAAATAACGAATATTTCAAGGAATGGTTCTCTCAGAACTCCGGTGACGCGTTTAATTTCTTCAACGCGTTCACTGGAGGTTCCTTTGAGAACTTTTCCATTCTTGCGCTTTCTATCACGCCGTATATCACAGCCTCGATTATTATTGAGCTGCTGACAATCGCTATCCCTGCTCTCGAGGAGATGCAGCGTGACGGCGAAGACGGCAGAAAGAAAATGGTCGCGATTACTCGTTATCTGACGGTGGGCCTTTCGCTTTTTGAATCCATCGCAATGACCATCGGTTTCGGCAATCAGGGTCTGATTCCGGATATGAATTTTGCTAAAGCATTTACGGTAGTTGTCTGCCTGACAGCAGGTTCCTGCTATCTGATGTGGGTCGGCGAACAGATCACAGAGAAGGGTATCGGAAACGGTATTTCAATTGTACTTCTGATTAACATTCTCTCAAGGCTTCCGCAGGATCTGACAAGCCTGTACGAGCAGTTTGTCAAGGGCAAGACGATTGCCAGGGGAGCGTTAGCGTTTGTTATCATCGCAGCTATTATTGTCGGTATGGTTGTGCTCGTTGTCATCCTTGACGGCGCGCAGAGACATATCCCGGTGCAGTATTCGAAGAAGACAGTCGGACGCAGAACAATCGGCGGCCAGTCGACGCATATTCCGCTGAAGATCAACACAGCGGGCGTCATTCCGGTCATTTTCGCGATCTCGATTATGTCCTTCCCGGGTATCATCGCATCATTCGCAGGAAAGAGCAACGCGGGCGGCTGGTTTGGCACACTGCTGAATATTCTGAGCCAGAACAACTGGTTCAATTTCTCGCATCCGATTTACAACATCGGACTTGCTATCTACATTGCTCTTGTCCTGTTCTTTGCGTATTTCTATACGTCCATCACATTTAATCCGCTGGAAGTTGCGGATAATATGAAGAAACAGGGCGGCTTTATTCCGGGCATCCGTCCGGGCAAGCCGACATCGGATTACCTGCAGAAGATTTTGAACTATGTCATTTTCATCGGCGCGATCGGCCTGATTATTGTGGCGGTCATTCCGATTTTCTTCAATGGCGTGTTCAATGCGAACGTATCCTTCGGTGGAACCTCGATCATCATCGTTGTCGGTGTCATTCTTGAGACCGTCAGACAGATTGAGTCCATGATGGTTGTCCGCAACTACAAGGGATTCTTAAGTGAATAACTTTGGGTTCGCCTGGTTCCCGGGCAGGGGCTGAGGCGATCCGCGCTCAGGGAAGGTCTGAGATGCATGAAGATGCATCCCGGGCGTTCCCTAGCGTTATCTAAAGAAGTGACTATTCAGTATCCCGGACCTGGAGTGCTTCGCATTCCTCATTGAGGGTACTGAATACAAAAATGGCTGAAAAAGAGGTAAAACAAATGAGACTTATCATGCTCGGAGCTCCTGGTGCAGGGAAAGGCACGCAGGCTGCAAATCTTGCAAAAGAACTGAACATTCCGCATATCTCCACAGGAGATATTTTCCGCGCAAACATCAAGAACGGTACGGAGCTTGGCAAGAAGGCAAAATCCTACATGGATGCCGGTAAGCTTGTTCCGGATGAGCTGGTGTGCGATCTGGTTGCGGACAGAATCGCGAAGGACGACTGCAAAGAGGGATATATTCTGGACGGCTTCCCGAGAACAATCCCGCAGGCAGAAGCTCTTGATAAAGCGGTTCTTGCTCTTGGCACGAAGATCGATTA
This sequence comes from uncultured Eubacteriales bacterium, assembly GCA_900315305.1. Lineage (GTDB taxonomy): Bacteria > Bacillota > Clostridia > Lachnospirales > Lachnospiraceae > Chordicoccus. The sequence goes on along the minus strand of OMYS01000011.1, from coordinate 2,992 downwards.
CGCGGTCAATATTGACGTTCCAGATGAGGCGATTATCACACGCATGGGCGGAAGACGCGCCTGCCTGAACTGCGGTGCGACTTACCATGTGCAGTACAATCCGCCGAAGAAGGAAGGCGTCTGCGATACATGCGGGCATCCGCTTGTCCTTCGCGATGACGACAAGCCGGAGACAGTTCAGACAAGACTGAATGTTTATCACGAGCAGACGCAGCCGCTGATCGACTACTATGACAAGAAGAAGATTCTCGTCACGGTCGACGGCACGCAGTCCATGGATCAAGTCTTCAGTGACATTCTCAAGGCTGTCAGGGCCTGAGGCGTAAATTGTTTCGATGAAGAAGGAGGAAGATCTGCATGTCTAAGGCAGATGCAATTGAGGTACAGGGTAAGGTTCTCGAGAAGCTTCCGAACGCAATGTTCAAGGTGGAGCTTGAGAACAAGCATATCGTGCTTGCACATATCAGCGGAAAGCTCAGAATGAATTTCATCCGTATTCTTCCGGGTGACAAGGTTACGATTGAGCTTTCACCGTATGATCTCGACAAGGGCAGAATTGTCTGGAGAGACAAATAAAGTGCTTGCATTTCCTGATCCTGCGTGATATTATAAATGTTGCTGTTCACAGGCACGAGTGTGCCCGTAAATGCAGAGAAGCAGCTCATACTTATACATAATTAATGAAAGGAGAAAGAAATGAAAGTCAGATCTTCGGTAAAACCGATGTGCGAGAAGTGCAAGGTAATCAAGAGAAAAGGCTCTATTCGTATTATCTGCTCTAACCCGAAGCACAAGCAGAGACAGGGCTGATCCCTGAGGTATGCGTAATTCGTTAAGCCGATTACAGTCTGGACGCGCGGCTGCACAGACTGTTTACTATATATTTTGCAGCTGGCCGAGCCGGTTTCTTCATATATAGCAGTGCTTAATACCGGTGTGTCATTTCACCGGAAAGGCCGATGGCCGCAAAGTGACAGCAAGGGCCGCGGCTGGATTCCTAATCCCGGGAATCCCAATTAGGAAACCCGCCAGAGAGCGGGGTATCACTACAAACAAGAATATCAATCAGGAGGAAACACAATGGCTCGTTTAGCTGGTGTTGATTTACCGAGAGACAAGCGTGTTGAAATTGGTCTTACCTATATCTATGGTATCGGCAGGAGCACAGCGACACGCCTTCTTGCAGAAGCAAAGGTTAATCCGGACACACGTGTCCGCGATCTTACAGACGATGAAGTATCACGCATCAAGGATGCTATGGATGCAAGCTGCACTGTAGAAGGTGACCTTCGCCGTCAGACTGCCATGGATATCAAGCGTCTGCAGGAAATTGGCTGCTACAGAGGAATCCGTCACAGAAAGGGACTCCCGGTTCGTGGCCAGAACACGAAGAACAATGCAAGAACCCGCAAGGGACCGAGACGTACTGTCGCAAACAAGAAGAAGTAATTTATCGCACACGAAAGGAATAGTAGGTTAGTTTTTATGGCAGCAAATAAGAAAACTACAAAAGTGGCTTCAAAGCGCCGCGTCAGAAAAAACGTTGAACATGGACAGGCACACATTCAGTCATCTTTCAATAACACAATCGTTACACTGACAGATGCACAGGGCAATGCTCTTTCATGGGCATCCGCAGGTGGCCTGGGATTCCGCGGTTCAAGGAAATCTACTCCCTATGCTGCACAGGTCGCAGCAGAAACAGCAACAAAGGCAGCTCTTGTACACGGCCTTAAGACAGTTGATGTTTTCGTAAAGGGTCCGGGTTCAGGAAGAGAAGCAGCAATCCGTGCACTTCAGGCAGCAGGCCTTCAGGTTCTTTCCATCGAGGACTGCACACCGGTTCCGCACAACGGTTGCCGCCCGCCGAAGCGCAGACGCGTCTGATCGATTATTGCATTTATTACATTAACAGCCACTTCCATATATTCAGGAGGATTTAAATAACATGGCAGTAAACAGAGTTCCGGTCCTTAAGAGATGCAGATCTCTTGGCCTTGAGCCGACATACCTTGGCATCGATAAGAAGTCCACGAGAGAGCTGAAGAGATCAAGCCGCAAGGTTTCCGAGTACGGCCTGCAGCTCCGTGAGAAGCAGAAGGCAAAGTTCATTTACGGCGTTCTTGAGAAGCCGTTCCGCAACTACTATGAGAAGGCAGACAGAATGCCGGGCATGACAGGTGAGAACCTGATGCAGCTGCTCGAGCTTCGTCTTGACAATGTCATCTTCAGACTTGGCTTCGCAAGAACAAGACGCGAGGCTCGTCAGATTGTCGATCACAAGTTTGTCCTTGTCAACGGCAAGAGAGTCAACATCCCGTCCTATGAAGTCAAGGCCGGCGATAAGATCGAGATCAAGGAGAGCAAGAAGTCTTCTCCGAGATTCAAGGCTGAGAACGGCATCCTTGCTGCAACAAGCGGACGTGCTGTTCCGGAATGGCTTGAGGCTGATGCTGAGAAGCTTGAAGGTACAGTCAAGGAAGTTCCGGCAAGAGCAGCTATCGATGTTCCGGTTGACGAAATGCAGATCATCGAGCTCTATTCCAAGTAATTCGCGGAGCGGATTATTTGGATCATTACCCTCAATTCATTTTACAAACGTCAAGGAGGGACTTAGGTGTTTGATTTTAACAAACCGAAGATCACAATCGAAGAGCTTTCTCCGGATAAGAAGTTTGGACGCTTTGCCGTTGAACCGCTTGAGAGAGGCTATGGCATAACGCTCGGCAACTCTCTGAGAAGAATTATGCTTTCTTCTCTTCCGGGCGCAGCTGTTAGTCAGGTTAAGATTGAAGGCGTTCTCCATGAGTTCAGCCCGATCCCGGGTGTCAAGGAGGATGTGTCCGATATCATCATGAATCTCAAGAGCCTTGCAATCCGCAACAACTCTGAGACTGATGAGCCTAAGACAGCATATATTGAGTACGAAGGCGAAGGCGTTGTTCACGCGTCTGATATCCAGGTTGATTCCGATATCGAAATCATGAACCCG
>OMYS01000101.1 GCA_900315305.1 uncultured Eubacteriales bacterium | reverse complement strand
TCCGTAGTGCTTTGCGGCCTCAATCGTGTGGCTGCAGAGGACATCGACGACTGCCTTCTGGAAGCTCGCCGCGAGGTCCGCCTTATTGACCTCCTCGTGCGTCATGGCCGCGTGGTTCAGGTAGTTGAGGACCGCGCTCTTCAGCCCTGAAAATGAAAAGTCATACTCGCTGCCGTGGACCTTCGCCTGCGGAAAGACGATCGCGTCAGGATTGCCCTGCTTCGCGCACGCGTCGATCTTCGGTCCGCCCGGATATCCGAGGCCGATCGCGCGGGCGACCTTGTCGAACGCCTCGCCGGCCGCGTCATCGACTGTCCGGCCGAGGATATCAAACTTCGCCCAGTCCTTCACGATGATGAGGTGCGTGTGCCCGCCGGAGACAACAAGCCCCAGATACGGCGGCTTCAGCTCCGGGTGCTCGATGTAGTTCGCGGAGATGTGCCCCTCGATGTGATTGACGCCGATTAGCGGCTTCCCCGCGGCCCACGCCATCGCCTTCGCCTCGGCGACGCCGACGAGCAGCGCACCGACAAGGCCCGGGCCGTAGGTGACCGCGACCGCGTCCACGTCCTTCAGCTTCATGCCGGCCTTGTCCAGCGCCCGCTGCACGACGTAGTTCATTTTCTCGATGTGCTTGCGCGAGGCGATTTCGGGGACAACGCCGCCGTAGACCGTGTGGAGCTTTATCTGTGTGTAAATAATATTTGAGAGAACCTCGCGTCCGTCCCGGATGACCGCCGCAGCAGTCTTCTCACTCATCGTCAAACGGGATCGACACGTTCCGCCCGTCCTTTGTCGCAACCGCGTTCGGGAAAATCTCCCTCGCCGCGTCGATATATCGCTCCGGGTGCAGGAACGACGGGCTGTAGTGCGTAAACCACAGCTCCTTCACCTGCGCGCGGCGGGCGAGCTCCGCGCTCTCCGGCATCGTCATGTGCCGGTACGACTTGGCCTTCCGGATATCCTCATTATCGCCGTAAATTGCCTCCGCGATGAAGAGGTCCGCATGGTCCGCCTGCTCCGCAATCTGCGGGACCGGCCGCGTGTCCGTCGAGTAGACGACCTTGATCCCGCGCCGCTCCGGCCCGATCACCATGTCCGGGGTAAATGTCCTGCCCTCAAACTCGACGGTCTGCCCCTTCTGCAGCGGGTTCCAGAGCTTCAGTGGGACGCCGGCCGCCTTCGCGCGCTCCACGTCGAACTTGCCCCCGCGCCTGATCTCGATCCTGTACGAGTAGCAGAGGATGCTGTGCTGCACGCGAAATGCAGTGATCTCAAAGCCATTTCTCGAAAAATGCTGCTCATTTCCCTCGATCTCGACCGCGCGCGTCTCAAAGGGAAGCTCCGGCGCGATCGTGCGCACGGCGCTGAGCATGCGGCCCGTTCCCTTCGGACCGATGATCGTGAGCGGCTCGGTGCGATCTGCATTTCCCATGAGGAGAAGAAGACCGGGGAGCCCCGCGATGTGGTCCGCATGAAAATGAGTCAGAAGTATTGTGTCAATCGGCTTCGGCGACCAGCCGAGCTCCCGCATGGCAATCTGCGTGCCCTCTCCCGCGTCGATCAGCAGCGAGCTGCCATTGTAGCGGAACATGCACGAGGTGAGCCAGCGCTTCGGGAGCGGCATCATGCCGCCTGTTCCAAGTAATCCTACATCAAGCATTGTCCACCATTGTTTCTTCCGGATCTCTGCAACATGCCATCACTTGTCCGACTTTGCTGCCGTCGGATCTCAGTGATATCATTCCATGTCCGGTTCTGCTGTCAGGGCCCTGTGATAGGTCATGAGGATCGCGTCCTCCACAGGGTCCGTGTAGTAATTTTTTCTCATTCCTGTCTGCCTGAAGCCCAGCTTCTCATAGACATGGCGCGCCGGCGCGTTGCCTGTCCGGACCTCAAGATAGACCGTATCGACCTTTTTCTCGTCCCAAGCCTTCTTGATGATCTCATCAAGGAGCTCCGTCCCGATCCCGCGGTTCCGGCTCGCAAGATCGACTGTTATGTCGAGAACATCGGATTCCGGCGGCATCAGGATGACGCCGCAGAAGCCGCAGATCACCCAGGCGCTGTCTGAGCCTGTATCTGCGGGGCATGCATCCTTTGCGCACTCCGGGCAGTACTCCTCCGCGACAAGAAGAATCGTGTCATCGCGCATAAAATAAGTAAAGAGACTCGTCTCGTCCCACGGAGTCTGCGAATTATCCGCCTCCATAGCCGCGACGGCCGCAATGTCGTCCATTGTCATGTTCCGGATTCTCATCTTTTGTATCGCAGCCTGCGCTGCGTGAGGGCACGAGACCGCAGGCAATGCCGTCTGATCCCGGTCCTCTCACGCAGGGCGTCTGCCTCTCCTTCCTGTCGTTGCGTGCTGTTATGTGTGCGCGTACTCGCCGTCCTCCGTCTCGCTGACAGGGCGTCCCGCCGCCTTGTCCCGCTCGGCGCGCTCACGCTCCGCTTGGGATTTCCGGAGATAAATCGGCTCGTGCTGCTCGGCCGGAATTGCCTTCCCCTCCGCAAAGAAAATCTCCGCGAGGGCGCCGACGGAGGCCGCGCGCTGCTGACTTGCATTTGCCGGCGCATAGAAATGCGGGACCGCAAGGCCCTTCTCAAGCTTCGCCCTGTATACAGGCACGCCGTCCCCGAGGAAAATGACAGTCTCTCCGTCCTTCCGTGTCTCATTCAGCTCCGCAATGAGGTCAGCGACCGCAATCGGGCGCTGGTCCTTCACTGTCACGAGGCTGCCGTTCTCGAAGCGGTAGAGGCCGTTGTAGACCTGCTGACGCCTCGCGTCCATAATCGGGCAGATAAGGCCCGCTGCCCCGTAAAGGTTGAACGCGAGCCCCGCCAGTGTCGGCACCTCGACGATCGGCTTTTCCAGCGCAAGGCCGAGGCCCTTGGCAGTCGCA
>OMYS01000008.1 GCA_900315305.1 uncultured Eubacteriales bacterium | reverse complement strand
AAGCTGGAGAAAGCAAGAGCATATGAGAAGAAGAAGGCCGCGAAGATCGGGGCAGCGGACAGACCGGCCTTCCACCTCACACCGTATGTCGGATGGATGAACGATCCGAACGGGTTCAGCCTGTACAAGGGACAGTACCATCTCTTTTATCAGTACTATCCGTATGACACGAACTGGGGGCCAATGCACTGGGGACATGCGGTCAGTCATGATCTCCTGCACTGGGAGTATCTTCCGTGCGCGATGACCGGTGACAGGGAGTATGACCGGAACGGCGTCTTTTCGGGAAGTGCAATCGAGCTACCGAATGGAAAGCAGCTGCTCATGTACACAGGTGTCCGGGAGGATAAGATCAAGGGAAAGAAAAAGACCCGCATCCGTCAGACGCAGTGCGTGGCAGTCGGAGACGGCGTCAATTATAAGAAATACGGCAGCAATCCGGTCATTACCGGCAGTCAGCTGCCGGAGGGCGCAAGCCTCGAGGATTTCCGTGACCCGAAGATTGTCCGTGCAGATGACGGCTCTTACTTATGCTACGTGGGATCGCGCCCGGCTGACGGCAGCGGCCAGATTCTTGTCTATGAGAGCAGGGACGGTTTTGAATGGAAATTCCGGAATATCCTGATCGAGAACAAAAACCGGGTCGGCCTCATGTGGGAGTGCCCGGACGTCTTTTCGCTTGACGGCAAGACCGTCCTCCTCACAAGCCCGCAGGACACCCGCGCGGACCAGCTCGAGGGACTGAGCGGAAACTGCGGCATCGCGGTTGTAGGAACAGTCGATCCGGAGACGGGAAAGCTTCGCGAGGAGTGGATCCAGCCGATGGATTACGGCATCGACTTTTACGCGCATCAGAGCGTGAAGACGACGGACGGGCGGAGAGTCATGATCGGCTGGATGCAGAACTGGGACGCATGCGGAGAGAGAAATCCGAAGCAGAAATGGTTCGGCCAGATGACGCTCCCGCGGGAGCTCACGATCCGCGATGGCCGGATCCTCCAGATGCCTATCCGGGAGCTTGCCTCTTTCCGAAAGCATCCGGTGAAGGCAGAGGATCTGCCTGTCAGCGGCTGTGTCCGCCTTCCGGGTGTCCGCGGACGGATCGTTGACCTCGACATGACCATACGGCCGGACGAGTCGGAAGCCTTTTCGACCTTCGAGCTTCGCTTCGCGGAAAATGAAGACGGATCGCGCTATTGCTCACTTACGTATGACAGAAAGAACGGCACGCTTTCCATCAGTAGGCTTCATTCGGGAACCTGCCGGGCCTTGCTCCATGAGCGGACCTGTCGCGTAGGCTGCGCCGATTCTCTTCATCTTCGGGTGATTCTGGACCGGTTCAGTGCGGAGATCTTCGTGAATGACGGAGAGCAGACCATGACGATGGTTCATTATTCCGATCCGAAGGCGGATGGCATCAGCTTCCGAGCGGACGGCACCGCGCGGCTTGGTCTTGAGAAATACGACCTTGCCCTCTGATCTATTCTGTCTCGTTCCTTCCGGGCCCTGCCTGCGCAATGCGCGGGCAGGGCCTTTTTCATGAGCCCATCTGCTTTTCACCAGACGGAACCCTGCAATTGCAAAAGTCCTATGACTTTTGCAGACAAACCTGCAAAACTCCTATGACTTTTGCGGATATGACTGCAAAAATGGCAGGAGTTATGATATACTGATCTCAGATGCGTACAAAGACAGTATGGCTGGAGGTCCAGAATGTATCGGGAGATCAGTGAGAAGCTGAAGGAATGGAAGGGCAGCAGAAGAAGGAAGCCGCTGATTCTGACTGGAGTCAGACAGTGCGGGAAGACGTACATTGTTGAGCAGTTTGGAAAGGAACAGTTTGACAATCTGGTTACAATCAATTTCGAGCGGGAGCCTGCCTGCGCGGACGTGTTCGCGTACGACTTTGACGTCAGAAGAATTATCAGAGAGCTGGCGCGCATAGCCCGTGATCAGATTGAGCCCGGAAAAACTCTTCTCTTTTTTGATGAAATTCAGGAATGCCCGAGGGCTATCACCTCTCTTAAGTATTTCTGTGAGGACATGAGAGAGCTTCACGTCATAGCTGCCGGTTCACTGCTCGGAGTTGCGCTGAATCATGAGAACATTTCATTTCCGGTTGGAAAGGTTAACCGGATGCAGCTTTATCCGATGAATTTCAGGGAATATGCGATTGCCTGCGGAGTGGAAGACACGCTGGCAACACTTTCGGAGTGGCCGACGGATCGGCCGGTCCCGGATTTGTATAGCGTTCCAATGATGAAGCTCCTGAAAGAGTATATGATTATCGGAGGAATGCCCGAAGTCGTACAGACATGGATTGATACGCAGTCCTATGAAGACGCGGAGGAGGAGCAGACGGATATTATTGCGGATTATGAGGATGATTTTGCAAAACACGCGCCGGTCGATCAGCTTCCGAAAATCCGCATGATCTGGGAATCTGTCCCCGTACAGCTTGCAAAGGAAAATAATAAATTCGTTTTTTCGCATGTCAAAGCCGGGAAGAGGGCGGCGGACCTTGAGGATGCTCTGAGGTGGCTGGCGGATGCCGGACTCATCTATCAGCTTGAGCTTGTGGAAAAACCGGAGATCCCGCTGTCAGGCTTTGCGGACAAGACCTACTTCAAGGTTTATATGTCAGATATCGGTCTGCTTAGAGTCAGGTCAGGCATATCTGCAGAGACTATATTGAATGGAAGCGGTCAGTACATTAAATATAAGGGTGCCCTGGCAGAAAACCTTGTCTATGAGGAGCTTGTGTCTCTCGGTAAGCATCCCTATTTCTGGAGGTCCGGAAATACGGCTGAGCTTGATTTTCTTTACGATGGACGGGAAAGTGTTGTGCCGGTCGAGGTGAAATCTGCGGACAATACGCAGGCAAAGAGCTACCGACAGTTCTGCAGGCGCTATCGCCCGCAGGAAGGCTTTAAGATTTCCATGAAGAATATCGCAGAAAATATGTGCGAAATGACCAGAACGATCAGCCTTCCGATGTATATGGTATGGAATATACCCCATTATGAGACCAGAAAATGAAAAGTGCCTGTGCGCTTTTTCACTTGAGCCTTTCTGAAAAATGTATATAATAGTTCAAGCAGCCATCGTTAAGCTTATGTTTAGTTTGAGAGGTTTGTTATGAGTCACAAAAAGCATACGGCCCTGATCACAGGGCTTGTCATCGCGGCAGCGCTTGCCGCAGGATACGTTGTCGGAGCAAACTACTACGGAACGAAACGCTTCCTTATGCATACGACCTATAACGGCGTCAGCACAAAGGACAAGAGCTCCGCGGACATTGAAGAAGAGGCGAAGCAGAAGCTTCTCTCGCGCTCGATCACGATCAAGGAGCGGAATGACAAGACAGAGACCATTGATCTCTCGTCCGTCGCGTCGACCGTCACGTTCGAGACATCTCCGGACCAGTACCTGAAGGAGCAGAACGCGTGGACCTGGCCTCTTTCACTGTTCAGGACGACGGCCCTTACGTCAAAGTACACAGTTGCACTTGACACAGACAAGCTGGCAAGTGCCGTGAACAGCCTGAATGCTGTCACATCGACTGATGTCACCGCTCCGCAGGACGCAACAATCGTTCTCGGGAGCGACGGCTTCACGATCCAGGACGAGGTCGAGGGCGACCAGATCAATATGGACGCGCTTCTTTCCGCGATCGAATCGGCCGTTCAGGATGATTCGCTGACTGTCGACGCGGACAAGGAGAAGTGCTACAACGCGCCGTCTGTCACGAGCGACAGCGCAGACCTGAAGTCGGAGGTCGATTCACTGAACGCGCTGAAGTCCGAGACGATCACGATCGATCTGACAGGCGCGACGGAGACACTCGGCTGGGACACGTTCAGCTCCTGGCTGTCCTACGCGGACGGAGCGGTCAGTGTGAATTCGGATTCCCTGGCCGCTTACGTCAGCAATCTGGCCAGCAAGTACGACACGTTCCAGACGACGCGCTCCTTCACGACAACGCTCGACGGAGTCCAGAGCGTCGGCATGGGCGATTATGACAGCTACGGCTTCGAGATGGACCAGGATCAGACGGCGTCTCTCATCGCCCAGACTATTACGGCCGGCCAGTCAACGACCATTCAGCCGGTCTGGACGTACACCGCTGTTCAGCGCACCGGGACAAATGATGACATCGGTTCGACTTACGTTGAGGTTTCTCTGACTCGTCAGCATGTCTGGTACTACAAGGACGGTGTGCTTCAGATGGAGAGCGACTGTGTCAGCGGCCTTCCGACGGCGGACAGACAGACATACAAGGGTGTCTATCAGGTCCTGAAGAAGGCGACGGATTACACGATGAAGGGCAGCTACGGTTCCCAGTGGTGCCAGTACTTCATGCTCTTTAACTACGCGGGACAGGCACTTCACTCCGCGCAGTGGAGATCAAGCTTCGGCGGCACGATCTACCAGAGCAGCGGTTCACACGGCTGCGTCAATCTTCCGGTCAGCTTCGCCGGCGAGCTCTACAACGCGATCAGTGAGGGAACACCGGTCGTCGTGTACTGATTGCTCATCAGAAAATGAAGGCTCACTTAGAGCAGAAAAATACCGGCTGTCTCAATGGCAGCCGGTATTTTTCTGCTCTTTTTTCAAATCCGACTATCCTTTTCAGGCTGCTTCGCTGTTATACATTTTAGAGAGGCCGGGCAGTCAGACCCTGGTACTGACGCAGACATTACGCATGGCCTCGGAAGGAGTGCTGACTATGGATAGAAGGATTAGAGAATATACAGATCCTGAGTATGAACAGGACATATACGAAAGCTCCGGTAAAAGATCAAAAGATCATGAGAGGAGAGGGAGGAGCAGACGATGCCGCAGGAAACGCCATTTCCGTCCGCTTATTCTGCTTCTGGTTCTTATTCTCGGAATCGGTTGTGCATATTTTGCAAAGAACAGCAACGGCACATCATCCACCTACGACCCGGCCAACTGGAATCTTGTTCTCGTGAACAGAAAGCACCCGATCCCAAAGAATTATAAGGTCGGCAAGCTTGTCACCCTGTCGGACGGACAGAAGGTATCTGCAAAAATCTATCCGTCCCTCCAGCAGATGTTTGATGACGCCCGCGCGACAGGACTTCAGCTCTTTGTCGCATCCGGGTACCGGACACAGGCCTATCAGCAGAAGCTTCTCGATGAGAAATATGATGAATATAAGAACGACGGCTATTCCAGGGCAGAGGCGAAGAAGAAGGCGGAGGCGTGGGTCGCGGTACCGGGAACCAGCGAGCACCAGCTCGGTCTCGCCGTCGATATCAACGCCGACACGTCCGTCTGCTCGAAGGACGCCGTTTATGACTGGCTGGACCAGAACTCGTACAAGTACGGCTTTATCCATCGTTATCCGTCCGACAAAACCGATATCACCGGCGTCATCAACGAGCCGTGGCATTACCGCTATGTCGGTGTAGAGGCCGCGACAGAGATCCATGAGAAAGGAATCACGCTGGAAGAGTATCTGGATGAGACGTGACGCTTACTCCGTCACCTGCTCAAAGTAGGACTCAACCGTCTCGGGCGCGGTGCAGCATCCCTCTCCGAACCACCACTTGACGGTCTCGATAAAGGTACTGATATAGAAGTTGATGTAGAAATTAACCGGCACGGTGAGGCTCTTCGCGGCGAGCTGACGCCGGATATCGGGTCCCAGGTCGCGGCGGAAGCGGTCACGGAAGCGGGTCCAGAACAGGTCCGCGCTCTTGCCGCCGAACAGGCTGCTGAACCGCTCCTGGTCGGCCTTCAGATGGTAGAGAATGTGGGTCATCTCATTTTTCAGGCAGACGGTGCTCTTTGAGAAATCATGATCGGACTCCGCGTGCGGATGCTTGTCAAAGATGTGATTGAAGAGATCGTCACAGATTGCGTCGAGCAGGCTGTCCTTCGTCTCAAAATGCGCATAGAACGTCGTGCGGCCGATGTCCGCCTCCTCGATGATGTCCTGCACCGTGATCTGCTCATAGCGCTTTCTGGCAAGCAGTGTCTCAAATGCACTGAATATCGCCCGTCTTGTCCGGAGCTGCCGTCTGTCCATTTTATTTCCTCACTTTGTTACAACCTTATAGATGTAGATGTTCGTCTTTCCGTCGAGCGGCGTCGTGCTGACGAGCCGGTAGGTCACCGTGTCATCCGACAGGCTGCCAAGATCGCGAGACGTAAGGACATAGCGGATCTTCAGCTTCTTTACGTCCTTATTGCTGAGCGAGACGGAGAAGTAGTCGTCATTGAGGAGCTTGAACTGGTTGTCCGTGTCGACGTCTTCCGCGCCCGTCAGCGTGATCTTGATCTGCGCGTAGCGGTTGTAGACATCGGACTCATCGCCGCCGGTGTCAATCGACTCCCATCGCGCAAGATTCGGGTACGTGTTCGTCGAGTTGATCGTCGCAGCACCCATCATGATCGGGTAATTTCCCCACGGGAAGTCGAGTGTGTCGACGGCCCAGAGCGCGTCCTGATCGTCCGTGACGACGGAGCTGATTTCATTTGCGAGGTCCGTGTGCTTAAGACCGCCCGTGCCGAGCTGAACCGGGTTGATAAAGAGCCCGCCGGCCAGGGCAATCGCGCTCATATAGACTGCGAAGGCAGTCCGGAACCGGAAAATGAACAGCATGAGGAATGCCGCAAGGATTGCGACAATGGCAAGGCCCCACATTTCCTGATCCGTGCAGATCCGCTTGCAGACAACGTTTACACAGTACCAGGCGGCCGCGCAGAGAATAACAGAGCTTCCGATCCAGACAGCTGTAAGGTGCGGAATCCGGAACTTCTTTACAGCCGGGTCGGTGGAGCCCTGAATATCCACCACGTCGCTGAGTGCCCGAAAGAGCATGACCAGATTGATCAGGTCGACGCCGAGAAATGCGCGGTAGGACTGGCAGAGATAGAGCAGACTGATCTTTGCCAGAAGCTTCGGAAAGCCGATGCAGACGTAGACGGAGAGAAAGGCTCCGAATGCGAGCAGGACAAGGAGCAGGCTGTCCTTCTTCAGACGGCAGCGGATCTGGCGGAACAATACGAGCGCCGTGAGCACGAGGCACATCGGGAAAAATGTAACCAGCGTTGCCGTCTCGACGACGTTGATGTTCGCCTTCTTCAGGTAAGCCGCGCTCAGGTACGGGAGCTTGAGTCCGACGACATAGTTGAGGAAGCGGCCCATGCTGCCGCCGCCTGTCTCCAGACGGTCGCCGGGATAGACAGTGTTCATGACCGCCGAGATCGTTGAGCCGGACCGCATGAAGAGAAAGACCATGCATCCGGCAAGGGCTGCGATGGCTGCGATGAGGCCGGCGATGTCGCCGCCCCGCAGCAGGTGCTTTCTGTGATTTTTTATGATGACCCAGATGAGAAGGGCCAGGAAGCAGTAGGCGAGCGGGACCATCCACGCGGGATAGAGCGTCATGATATAGCCGCCTCCGCAGAGGACGGCAGTTGCAAGGCACAGGAGCTTCACGAGAACGTGCCTTGTGCTGAGGAACTTGTCCGCGACGATGATAAAGAGGAAGCCAAAAATCAGCATCTCCACGAGGCCGTTGATCGCAAACCACCACTGAACGACCGGGGAGAAGAGGAGCAGCATCGCTCCCGCTGCCGACAGGCGGCACTTGTCATTTGTTATGAGGCGGAAGAACTCGAAGCTCACGAGCCAGAGGCAGACCGCCCTCGCGCACCAGAAAAATGAGAGGCCTCTCTCAGATCCGAGGAACAGATATCCGATGAGGAACGGCCGGAAAATGATGAGCGGCGTCTTAACCGGCAGCGCGTAGACCATGAAGACGTCCGTCGAGGCGCCGCGGATGATGCTGCTGAACCAGCTGTAGGGCGCCGCGGAATACTGCTGCGAGAGGATCATCGGCGTCATGACGGCCCACTCATCGCTCCGCTGCGACCGCGCCTGGCCGAATACAATATTCGAGGAGTGGTCCGGCACAATCGTGGACCACTCGTAGATCGACGAGCCGTTGATGTTAAGAAGCACGCCAAGCGCGACGAGCCCCGCGCCGATCAGGAAGCGCCAGCGGAACAGAAAATTGTAGAGCGAGCGCACCGGCACAGCAAAATGAAGGCCGATGAAGAAGAACAGGAGCGCGAGCAGAACAAAGCGCGCGAGAAAGACGTTCAGAAAGCCGTCCGCGGCGAAGGAGGACTGCGCCGAGAGCTCCTTGATCTGGAACGTCGAGCCGGAGGATTCGCCGAGCTGAATGCGGAGTGACGTCACCCTTCCTCCGGTGCGGATGACGAATTCGTTGTCCCCGCTGCCCGCAGTAAATGTGCTGACGCTGCCCTTTGTAATGTCCTCCCCGTCCGTCGCAAGCGTCACGGTGACGGTTCTGTCACCGGCACTTTTGGAATATACATGGAGGCACAGGTACGGCGAGCCGACAGAAAGCTTCTTAAATGTGAGATACGGGCTGTCGCTTGTCGTGCGGTAGGTGCTGCTGTCTTCCTTTGAGAGGCCGGTTAGCTTTGCATTTTTCAGCTGAAGCTGACTGTCGGCGCTGAAGTAATTATAGAAGACACCTGCGGATATCATGCAAATGCAGAGCGAGATGCCCATGGCGATGACAAGCGCAAGAAGAACGCGGAGGGGTGAATTGCCCTTTCCGCGGACTGTGCGGTTTTTATTTGTCTGCGCGGCAAGGCGGCGGTTCGCCTGCGGCGCTGCTGTTTTTCCTGACATAAATTCCCCTTACTTGTTTCTTTAAACGTATGTCCTTCTTCGCAGAGTTCTGCTTAGAGTAATAGTTTTGTCTGCTCATGACTTCTGCGATTTTTCAGACATTCACATGCCACTTCCCCGGGCAGCATGCGGATTCCTGCACTTGCGGAACAGACATATTGTCCATCCGGGTGTCAGGTTCCCATAAAAATTCTATAAATCAATCGAGACGAATGTTTATGATTTTTTAATCGGAACCTGACACCATCCGGACACCCTCCGACAGAACAGCCACGCACCCGGTTTGACTTTCACAGGGCGCGTGTATATAATATCTGTACTAAGCCTGTGCATACACAATTATAGGGCTTGCGGGGCATACCCGCAAGCCCGTTTCTGTGTCCGGGCAGGTCATGCGCTGTCAGACCTTGGAAAGCGGTCAGCGATATCAGGAGCGGTGAAAGCGGAGTCTGCCCGATACAGCCCTGATCATCGCGGCCTTATACGATTTTGGATGCGCGTGAACTGCAGCAAGGCATATTCCATCCGATTCATGGGGGATAGAAATTCATGGATAAAATAGCGGTTTTAATTCCGTGCTATAACGAGGCGGTGACGATCGAGAAGGTCGTGAAGGACTGGCAGTCCGCACTTCCGGAGGCCGTCATCTATGTATATGACAATAATTCGACGGACCGGACTGACGAGATCGCCCGGGCAGCGGGAGCTGTTGTCCGCTACGAGGGGCGGCAGGGCAAGGGAAATGTCATCCGCCGCATGTTCCGGGAGATCGACGCCGATTGCTACGTTATGGTGGACGGAGACGATACGTATCCGGCGGAGGCGGGCCCGGAGATGGTCCGCGACGTCCTCGAGGGAGGCGCTGACATGGTCGTCGGTGACCGGCTCTCATCGACCTATTTTACGGAGAATAAGCGGCCGTTCCACAATTTCGGCAATTCATTTACGCGGGGCGTCATCAACCGGATGTTTGACTCGGACATCAAGGACATTATGACCGGGCTCCGCGCGTTCAGCTATGAATTCGTGAAGACGTATCCGGTCCTCTCAAAGGGCTTTGAGATTGAGACGGAAATGACGATCCATGCGCTTGACCGGAACATGGCGATCAAAAATGTTGTGATTGAATACAGGGACAGGCCGGAGGGCAGCAGCTCCAAGCTGAACACGGTCTCCGACGGTCTGCGCGTTATTAAAACGATGTTCGCCCTCTATAAGAATTACAAGCCGGCACAGTTTTTTGGCCTGATCGGCCTTATTCTCGCCGTTGTCGGAACATGCATGTTTATTCCTGTCCTTCGGGAATTTGTCGTGACAAGGCTTGTCGCCAGATTCCCGACACTGATTGTGAGCGGCTTCATGATCCTCGCCGCGATTATTTCATTTTTCACGGGGCTCATGCTGCAGACGATGATCCAGAAGGACCGCATGGCATTCGAGTTCCGACTCCAGATGGCAAGAGATATGCACCTTCTGAAAAGAAGAAGAGCGCATGCCGTGCAGCATCGACGGAGTAAGGAGAGCGCTGCGCAAGGTGGCAGGACCTATGAGGCGTGAGGCTGCCGCTTTGCCGCAATGCCTGCAGGTATTATACGACGCCAGCCAGCAAAACGGGCTGGCAGGAGAATGCGTCACGATTACGGTTATGCATTTTTGACAGCGTCAATATAGCTGTACAGCGTGTACTTCGATATGCCGAAGGTCGCACAGACCTTCGGTCCCGATTTTGTGATCAGAAAGGCGCCGCTGTCATTCAGATAGCGGATGGCCCGGACCTTGTCGTCCTTGTTCATGAGGGCGACCGGCTTGCCGACGAGCTGGATGCTCTGGTCGATCAGATCATCCAGAAGCGCGGTGACGCTGGTCGTGTCAGACGTGCCGGATCCGCTGGGTCCCTCCTTCGTCAGGTCCTTTAGTGCGTGCTTCATCGCGACCATGAGTGAAATATCAAAATTGATCGCGAGCATGCCGATGATTTCTCCATTTTCATCTCTTAGATAAACATTGCTCGACTTTAATATCTTGCCGTTCCTGCCCTTTGTGAGAAATGCAAGTCTGTCCTTTGCACGCCCGTTTTTTGTCTTCAGTGCATCGAGGACGATGTGTGACGGCCCGTCGCCGAGGTGTCTTCCGGATACATGGCCGTTCTCAATGGCTATGATCGAGTGTTCGGCAGGGCAGGACTTCAGATCATAGACTACAACTTCACAGTCCTTTCCAAACTGTGCGGCAATCGCCTTTGAAAGACGGACCGCGAAATCAAGATTATCAGCATGCATGCAGTAAAACACCTTCCTGTCAGAATTATGTCATTAATCGCTAGAATTTTATTATAGCAAATGACAGGCCTGAATCAACCGGATAATCAGAATCCGGCTCTGAATCACATTGCGGCGTTCCTACTTGTTACATATCATGATGTATGCGCAATCGTAATTATACAAACAAATCCATACAAATCTTAACCACATCAACTTTCGTGCATTGCTTCAAATGCAAAATACGTTCATTCCGAGACGCTTGAGGCAGTCAGGTCCGATGCCGGCAATCAGCATCTCCTGACGCTGTCCACCTGCTCCTCCGATCAGGAGGACGACCGGACGGTCGTGATTGCGTCGTATCAGATTTCAAAGACAGACGGGACATGATACATACCTCAGAGGAGAGACATGAAAATCAGCAAAAAGCGATTACTTACAATATGGACCATCATTTGCGCGATGCTCGTTCTTCTTCTCCCTGGAAGCAGACCGGTTTACGCGGATGACGCTTCAATGGTCATGGCGTTGCCGGTCCACGCGGATTTCGGAAGCGGAGGACTGAATGCGTCGAAGACGTATCAGCTGATTCTGACGCCGGAAGACGCGGACAATCCTATGCCGGCGGGATCTGAATCAGGCACATACACGACCGAGATTTCCAGGGATGCGGGGACAGATTATGAGATCCGGATCGGGTTTCCGGGAGTCGGTGAGTACTGGTATCAGCTCAGCGCGCAGGATGAGACCGGCAGAGAAATCGGAGCATGGTTTCTGCATGTGACAGTCCAGAACCTGGATGGGAAGCTGTCACTGGTGACAACACTGCACGAACATGCAAGGACCGGTGACAAGACGGACAGTCTCACGCTGATCGATACAGATCAGCCGACACCGACGCTGACTGCTGTGGTGACGAATTCGCCTGTTCCGTCGAGAACGGCGACGGTCACGCCGGCAGGACCAACGCCCGGTACGAAGAACACAAACACGAGGACGACAGCTCCGGGCAGGAGCAGTCAGTCCTTGAAGGCATCCGTTGTAAAAACCGGGGATCCGAACCATCCGCTCATGTGGAAGATTACATTTGCCGTTTCGGCGGCAGTGCTGGTTCTCTTCCTTGTCCTTATGGTCAGGGAGAAAAGACGACAGGAAAACTGATCTTGGAAAATGAAAGGCGGGACCGCAGGGCGCGGTCCTGCATAAGCTGATGAAGTGAGCAATTCACAAATGAAAAGAGGATCCGGTCGATTGATCGGATCCTCTTTTTATGCACTTAAAACGAAGTTCCTACTGATGTTTCAGAATTTTAGGCGCGGTTGACGGTGGGGCAGAATCGGATTACGATGAAGCTATCAGAAATGACAGCTGGAGGTACGCCTGATCGTCCGCTGCCTCGGGGATACATGATCTGCCAGCTTCTGCTGCCTTCTTCGGGTGCGCATAAGCGGGAACCGATGCGTCCTGCCGGATTCATCACAATAAAGGAGGTGCCCTATGACTGCATTTGAACGTGTGAAATCGGGAATTCCGTCGCTTGATGAGGCCTTTCACAACATCCGCCTCGGTGACAATGTCGTCTGGTCCGTCTCGGACCTTGCGGACTTCCGCGTCTTCATGGAGCCCTTTGTCCGCCAGGCGATCGCGGACGGGCGGAACATCATCTACGTCCGCTTCGCGTCGCATCCGCCGCTCCTTGAGGCGCAGCCGGGGGTTACAATTGTGCCGGTTGAGCTCTCGCACCGCTTTGAGACGTTTACACTCGCGGTGCGCCGCCTCATCGAAAAGGAAGGGCGCGGTGCATTTTACGTGTTCGACTGCCTGAGCGAGCTGCAGACGGCGTGGGCGACGGACCTCATGATGGGGAATTTCTTCAAGCTGACGTGCCCGTACCTCTTTGAGCTCGACACGGTCGCGTATTTCCCGGTCATCCGGGGCCGCCACTCCTACCAGGCAATTGCGAAAATCCAGACGACGGCGCAGATCTTTCTGGACGTCTATGCGGAAAAACGGATGAATGAACCGTTCGCAGATCAGAATCTGCTGCCTGGTGGATCCGTAAGTACGTCCATTGAAAGCGATCATGCGCAGCCTGATGCGGGAACAGGAGCCGCGTCAGAGAAGCCCCGCACGCTCTATGTCCGTCCGGTCAAGATCTGGAACCGCTACTCGGATACGATGTTCCTGCTCCATGCCTACGACACGGAGACGGGAAATTTCCGCCCGGTCGCAAGCGGCGTCGAGGTCTCCCGGTTCTATCAGATCATGGAGAAGGCGGGACGCGAGGAGCGAAGCCATAATCAGGACAGCTGGACCCGCTTCTTTAACCGCGCGGAAATGAAATACGAGAGCGGACTTGACGTTTCGGAGGAGTGCTCGCGGATCTGCAATATCATGCTGACAAGAGATGAAAAGCTGCGCGTCATGATCAAGGAAAATTTCCGGCCCGAGGACTACTTTGAGATCCGCCGGCGGGAAATCGGCACCGGGCTCATCGGCGGCAAGTCGACGGGCATGCTGCTTGCGCGAAAGCTCATTGAAAATAAGCGGCCGGACATTGCGTCCCGCCTTGAGCCGCACGATTCGTTCTACATGGGCGCAGACGTGTTCTACTCCTACATCGTCGACAATCAGCTCTGGGACCTTCGGGTCCGGCAGCGGACGCCGGAGGGATATTTTTCGCTCGCGGAGGAGTTTTCAAGCCGCATGCTACGCGGCACGTTCAGTCCGGAGATGGAGGAGAAATTCTGCCGGATCCTTGAATATTACGGGCAGGACCCGTATATCGTCCGCTCCTCGAGCATCCTTGAGGACGGCTTTGGCAATGCATTTGCCGGAAAATATGAGTCCGTTTTCTGCGTGAACGACGGAACCATGGAGGATCGCCTCGAGGAGTTTGAGCGCGCGGTCCGCACGGTCTACGCGAGCGCGACCAATAAGTCCGCGCTCGACTACCGCCTGCACAGAGGACTGGAGAACCGCGACGAGCAGATGGCGCTGCTCATCCAGCGCGTATCCGGCTCGCGGTACCGCTCCTTCTTCATGCCCGCTGCCGCCGGCGTCGGCTATTCCGTGAGTCCCTATGCCGTGAGCGCGGGAAATGGCCGGAAGGATGAGGGGATGCTGCGCCTTGTCATGGGGCTTGGCACCGGCGCGGTCGACCGAAAACTGGGCTCCTATCCGCGGATCGTCCAGCTAAATGACCCACGGCGCACGTCCGGGACGAGTGATGCGGAGCGCCACCGCTTCTCGCAGCAGCGGATCGACGTCATCAGCTTTATTGACAGCGCGGAGGAGAGCCTGCCGCTTTCGGATGTCGAGGCGGAACTTCCGTATTTTCTTAAGACGAAGCTCCTTTCGCACGACAGCGATGCCGAGCTCATGTTCGCCAATCGCGGCGACCGCCGGTTCGTCTGGTATGTGTCCTGCGACGGCATTGTAAAGTGTGAACCGCTCATGGATGATATGCGCGGGATTTTGTCTCTTCTTGAGACGTCCTACGGAAATCCGGTCGATAC
This sequence comes from uncultured Eubacteriales bacterium, assembly GCA_900315305.1. Taxonomy (GTDB): domain Bacteria; phylum Bacillota; class Clostridia; order Lachnospirales; family Lachnospiraceae; genus Chordicoccus. Next base: position 32,262 of record OMYS01000008.1, on the reverse strand, counting down.
CGAGTTTACGATCAATCTCTCGGAAAATGGCGACTACATGATCGATCTTCTGCAGTGCCGGCCGCTGCAGGTCGCAAAAAATCACGGAGCGGTTGCGATTCCGGAGAACATCCCGGAGGATTCGATCCTTCTTGAGAGCACAGGAAGCTCGATGGGATTTTCGAGGAAGGAGACGCTCGGGCTTCTCATTTTCATTGATCCGGTCGGGTACTATGAGCTGCCGTACCGGGAGAAGTACGCCGTGCGCGATGCGCTCTCGAAGATCAACTGGGCCCTTCGCGGCGGGAAGACAAATGCGATGCTCTTTGCGCCGGGACGGATTTGCACGTCGTCGCCGGAGCTTGGGGTTCCGTCGGCCTTTGCGGATATCAGCGAGATGCGCGCAATCGCCGAGGTCGCCGAGACAAAGGCCGGGTACCAGCCGGAGCTGTCGTTCGGAAGTCACATCTTCCAGGACCTCGTGGAGGCGGAGATCTTCTATACGGCCGTTTTTGCCAATGAGCGGACAAGGATCTGGAGGCCGGAGAAGCTCCGGACATTTCCGGATGTGACAGAAAAGTTCCTCCCGGAGCTTCCGGAGGGGCTTCAGAACGTGATCTCGGTCTATGACGTATCAGAAGGGGCGTGCACGCTGTGGTATGATATGGTTAAGCAGAGGCTTGTCCTTGCGGCAGAGAAAGCCTGAAAACAGTCGATTGTTTCTGCGATCTTTAGTAGCCGATCTGTGCTGCAGGTCATTGAAAATGAAAGGCTGTATTGGGAAATCAAGAAAGGAGGCCGGGCGATTCTCCTCTGACTGAGCTATGACTGTTCAGTCGGGGGCGTGATCGCCCCTATGGTTGATGAAATTCATTCATCTGGCGGATCTTCATCTTGGGAAGCGCGTAAATGGCTTCCCGATGCTCGAAGATCAGGCATATATTTTAAAACAAATTCTTACAATTGTTGACGGGGAGAAGGCGGACGCTGTCGTGATCGCAGGAGACATCTACGACAAGCCGATCCCGCCGGCGGAGGCTGTGAATCTCTTTGACGATTTTCTGGTCGGCCTCACGAAGCGGCATGTGCAGGTCTTTGCGATCAGCGGCAACCACGACTCCGCGGAGCGCATTTCCTATGCGGGGCGGATCCTTCGCGAGAGCGGTGTTCACATCTCGCCGCGCTTTGCAGGAAAAATTGAGCCGGTGCCCGTCCGCGACGCGTACGGGCCGCTCAACATCTATCTGATCCCGTACATTCACCCGTCTCTGGTGAGACACGCGTTTGCTGAAGAGGCAGCCTCCGACGGGAATTCCAAGAGCGGGGAGCCGGACGGACAGTCCGAGGCGGCGCTGACTCCGGAAAAGATTACAACCTGGACCGATGCGATGCGGTACCTCATTTCCCGGTCGGATGTCGACCCGAAGGCGCGGAACCTCGCGGTGGCACATCAGTTCGTGACCTATGCCGGGACGCAGCCGGAGCTCTCCGACTCGGAGGAGCGTCATATCGGCGGTCTCGACAACGTGGACACGTCGGTGTTCGATGCCTTTGACTATGTGGCGCTCGGCCATCTCCACGGGCCGCAGCGCGTCGGGCGCGACACGATCCGGTACGCGGGCTCGCCGCTCCCGTATTCATTTTCCGAGGAGCATCAGAAGAAGAGCGTCGCGGTTGTCGAAATGAAGGAGAAAGGGGAGGTGTCCTTCCGTCTTATTCCGCTTAAGCCAAAGCGCGCGATGAAGACCGTGCGCGGTTCATTTGCCGAGCTTACGGACCGAAATTACACGGCGCGCCTTGATCCGGAGGACTACTACCATGTGATCCTGACGGATGAGGAGGATGTGCCGAACGCGCTTGCGCGGCTTCGGACCGCATTCTACAAGAACCTCATGATGATCGATTACGATAATGCGCGGACAAATGCAGAGTCCGTGATCGAATCGGAGGCGGATGAGCGAGAGAAGGAGCCGATCGAAGTGCTCGGCGAGCTCTATGAGAAGCAGAACGGGCGGCCGATGACGGAGTTGCAGAGCTCTGTCGCGGAAAAACTGATTGATGCGATCTGGGAGGGACAAGAGTGAGACCTGTAAAGCTTGTGATGTCCGCGTTTGGACCATACGCGGGCGAGGAGACTATTGATTTCGGGGCGCTTGGATCCGAGGGCCTGTATCTTATTACCGGCGACACGGGGGCCGGGAAGACGACAATCTTTGATGCGATCGCATTTGCGCTGTACGGCGAGGCGAGTGACCGGAACCGCGAGAGCGGTATGCTCCGGTCGCAGTATGCGGAGCCGGGGACGCCGACGTTCGTCGACCTCTCATTTTCCTGCAGGGGAAAGGTCTATGAGATCCGCCGGAATCCGCGGTATGAGCGGCCGAAGAAGCGCGGCGACGGCGTGACGACGGAAAATGCCGCTGCCCTTCTGTCCGGGCCGGACGGCTTTGAAAAAAGCGGCTACAGTGAGGTGACGCAGGCCGTGACGGAGCTTCTTGGCATTACGCGCGATCAGTTCATGCAGATCGCAATGATTGCGCAGGGCGATTTCATGAAGCTCCTGCTTGCGGACACGCAGACGCGCAAGGAGATTCTGCGGAGCATTTTCCACACAGGAAATTATGACAGGCTTGAGCGGAGTCTCCGCGAGGAGGCAAAGCACGCGTACGGGACGTATATGGCCGCCGGCAGTGAGCGGGAGGCATTTCTCCGCAGCATCAATCCTGGTGAAAATGAGGAGCTTGCGCGCGCATGGAAGGAGAGTGCCCTCACGGGGAAGCTCTCTCCGGAGGAGGTCCTCGATCTGATCAGCCGCATCCTCGATGACGACCGCAAACGCGAGCAGGAGCTGATCCGGAAGCAGGATGCGCTTGCGGAGGAGCGCGACCGCCTGCAGTACGAGATCGAGCAGGCAAAGACGGCGGAGCGACGGCGCCTTGAGCTTGTCGACGGGCAGAAGCAGATGGAGCGCCTTGCGCGCGAAAAGGAGGGCCTCGCAAAGGACCTCGCCCTTGCCAATGAAAAACGTCCCGAGGCCGACAGGCTCCGGAGTCAGGCGGCCGTCGAGCTGAGCCGTCTTGCGGACTATGACCGGTTGGATCAGAGTAACGCGTCTCTGAAGGAGGCGCGCGAGAGCCTCAGGGAGAAGGATGAGGAGCTGAAGAAGAAAAAAGACGCGCGGGAGGAAGAGGTACGCGCGCTCGCGCGCGACGAGGAGACGCTTGAGGGCCTTGCGGCCGTGCCGCAGGACCTGATCGTAAGGCAGCATGAGCTCGAGCGCCTGTCGGACCGGCAGAAGGCCGTGGAGGCTCTCATTGCGGAGATCCGCGAGGCGGAGCAGGCGGACAAAGAGGCCGCGGACCTTACCGGTCAGGCGGAGAAGCTTTCACGGAAGCTTGCTCAGTTCCGCAAAGAAAATGAAGCGCTTACGAAGGAGCGGGATGACCTCAGCACCGCCCCGGCGGCCTGCGAGCGGGCGGATGCGGCTCTTTCGGCATGCCTTGCGCGGGACCAGTCCCTGAAGGACCTGAAGGCCGGCATTTCCCAGATGAATGTCCTTGCGGAGACGCTCCGAAAGGATAAGGAGGCGCTGCTTCGCGAACAGGACAAGGATGCACGGCTTCTTTCTCTGCTTGAGGGCTTTCAGAGGGACCGGAAGGAGCTCGAGACGGCCGATGCGGAGAAGGAGCGGGCCGCGGCAGCGGTTGCTTCATTTTCTGCGCGGAAGGCGGCGCTTCTTGATCTTTCGCAGAAGGAGCAGCTCTTTGTCCGGGAGAAAAATACCACGGATACGCTTTACGCGGAGGCAAAGCGGGCGCAACAGGAGGCTGATGCGGCGTATCTTTCGTTCCGGGAATTAAATGGACGCTTCCTGTCCGGCCAGGCAGGCATTCTTGCCGCGCATCTGACCGACGGCCTTCCGTGCCCGGTGTGCGGCTCGCGGGTCCACCCGGCCCCGGCCGCTGTGAAGGCGTCGGTGCCGTCCCAGAATGAGGTGGAGAGCGCGGAGGCGCGGAGCGTCAGCGCGTCAAAGGCGGCGGCGGAGGCGGCCAGGAAGCATTCAGCGCAGAAAATGAAAACGGACGCGCTGAAGGATCAGATCGCGGGTCTCATTTCCGGGTTTACGAGCGGGTCGGATATGGACAAGCCGTGGAACACAGATGCGGAAATCCGTGCCAATGAGGAAGGCCTTGCAAAGGCCCGGGAGGACCTTACGGCATCCGAGGAGCGGATTGCAAGGAGAAAGCGCCTTGCGGCGGAGCAGACGGCCGCGGAGACGGAAGAGACGAAGCGGAGAGAACGCGTCGTGGAGCTTGAAAAGGCCGTCGCAGCGGATGAGACGGCCTTAAATAAGCAGCGCGAGGTCTGCACAAAGGCGGCGGAGACGCTTAAGATTGTCCCTGCGGACATAGCCGGAACACCTGACGACGGTGTCAATGAGGCGGAGACGTCTGCATCGCGCCTCTCTCTCCTTGAGTCTTCCGCCCTTACGGCGGCAATTGCGGCCAATACGGCCGACGCGCAGGCGCTTCGGAAATCCCTGCAGAGCGAAAATGCCCGCCGCACGCGCTATGAGGAGCTACTTACGCTCCTTCCGGGGCGCGCGGCAGGGCTCGCAAAGGAAGAGAAGGCACTCTCGGACCTTACGCTTTCTGTCTCGGCGAAGACGGCATCGGCCGCGGGTCTCTGGAAGAGTGCGGCCCGGGCGGCCGCTGATCTCTTTGGCCTGGACGCGCCCATCCCGGAGATTTCGCGTCTTGCGGGGGATGAGCGGACAAAGCTGAAGGCCCTGGCCGGAAAGCTCCGGGGAGCAATCGAAGACCTGAAGGCGAAGGATGAGCGGAGAAAGAGTCTTCTTGCGGGCACGAAGGCGCGCACGGATACGATCAGCCGGCTGGACAAACAGCTTGCGGAGGATACATCCTCCCGCAGCGCCCTCGTGGCAAAGATCAGCGCTCTCTTGTCGGACACGGAGCGCCTTGCCGCCTCGCTCCCCTATCAGACGCGCGCAAAGGCAGAGGATGCGGCCGCCGGCATGAACGAAAGGGCGGAGCGCATTTTATCTGCCTGCAGGTCCGCAGAAGAGGCGCTCGCTGCGAAAAATGACGAGATGCAGAGCCTTTCCGGGACGATCGCCACGCTGAAGAAGCAGCTTGCGGAGACGCCTGCCTGCGACAGGGCGGCCGCCGAGCAGAAGCTCACGGATATCGATGCCAAAAAGTCATTTCTTGACGCCGAGCGGACCCGGATTTCCGGGAGAATACAAAGCAACAGTCACTGCCTCGAGGAGCTCCGTAGAAGCGATGCCGGTGTGAGCGAGGCGGAGACACGGTACCGCGAGATCAGCGCGCTCTCGGCGACGGCGTCCGGCAGTATCTCCCAGGGCAAGGCGAAGGTTGAGCTCGAGACCTATGTGCAGATGGCGCTCTTTGACCGGATCGTCCGCCGGGCGAACCGCCGATTTTCAATCATGACGGGCGGCCAGTACGACCTGCGCCGCAGTGATGTGGCAAATGCAGGGCGGCAGAGCCAGACGGGTCTTGATCTCGAGGTCATCGACCACTACAACGGGTCCGTCCGCAGCGTCAAGACGCTCTCCGGAGGCGAGTCCTTCATGGCGTCGCTGTCCCTTGCGATCGGTCTCTCCGATGAAATCCAGTCGCACGCGGGCGGCATTCGTCTCGACACGATGTTTATTGACGAGGGCTTCGGCTCGCTCGATCAGGATTCCCTTGACCAGGCGATGAACGCGATGCAGGGCCTGACCGAGGGCGGAGAGAGGCTCGTGGGTATCATTTCCCATGTGAGTGAGCTGAAGACCCGGATTGGGAAGCAGATCGTCGTCACGAAATCCAAGGAGGCAGGCAGCCACGCAAGGGTCGTGCTGAATGACTAAGAGGCAGGGCTGCCGGACACTCATTTTGGGGCATATCCTTGGATCCATGATGCTATACCTTGCGGATGCCTACGGGACAGACCGCCTGCAGGCAGTGGCCGAAGAGGCGGAAAAGCAGACGAATCCGGAAACAAGCCGGGAAGGCCTGATTCCTATGTGTCCGGCCAGACGAATCCTTTCGTTTGGCAGCTTGGGAATCCGTGCCTGCTTTGAGCAGTCAGGTAAAAAGGGATGGACAGTTGTCCTTCTTGCACCAGTTATGCAGACGGATGCTTGAACCAGTATTTGGAAGGTCAACCCGGTTTATAAATGGATTATGGATTTAGCAAAAAATATTCACACATAAAAAGAAGAGTAGTTTTTACGAAAAATATTATAGCGTAAAAGATGCGTTTTGCGCTATAATATACTGAGGGCAAACAAAAAGCCCCGGATTCCATATATTTCCGTTTCTGGAGTGACCCGGAGCCTTCGGCCCGCGAAATCCATGCGATCAATTGTTTTGCATACAGGTTTATATATGTTTTGCAAAACAAGTGCAGAAATTTTGTGCATACATTTTTTATGAAAGGATCATGATCTATGGCATCAGAATCTTACGAAGTCACACGTTTGCGTCGTCAGGAACAGGCGCTCGATAAACTCATCGACGACATGCCACCGTGTATTCAGTCGGTCCTTATGGAAATCCGTCTGGACTGCCGGCCGGGAACGGTTCTTGACTATGCCAGGGATACTCACGAGTTTCTGCTGTACCTGATAAAAGCAAATCCTACCCTGAAAAACGTAAAGCCAAAGGATATCTCTGTAGAGGCCCTGTCCTCCCTGACTGCCGACGATGTAAATGAGTTTTTCAGCCACTGCCGCACCTATCGGACACCAAAAGGTGCTATACGGGAAACTGGTAAATTCCGGCTCTCCAGTATCCGCTCTTCTCTGTCCGTCGTATTTAATAAATTGTATACAAAAGAGATCATCACCCGGAACCCGGTGGCTGCTGCCGTCCGGTTCCATATTCCAGCCAAAAAGACGATCGATGTACTGGAAAAAAAAGAAGCAAAAAAACTGCTGAATGCCGTCGAAAATACAGACCTCGACAGTCCAAATGCCGCTGCCCGTTCAAAGCGTACCGTGCTCCGGGATACGGCGATTGTCACGCTGCTTTTAAATTCCGGGATCCGAATTGCCGAGTTGGTCGGACTTGACGTCTCAGATGTCGATTTTGACAATGGCTGCATCTATATCATCCGGAAAGGCGGTGCGCCGGACAAGGTGTATCTGAATGATCAGACTCTGGGAGTTTTGAAGGATTATATTGATCTCGAACGCCCTGCTTATTCAGATGGTGGAAAGGAAACCGCCCTGTTTCTTTCCAATCGAAAGAAACGCATGGCGGTCCGATCGATCCAGGAGATGCTGAAAAAATACGGTTCTTCTGCCCTCCCGTCACGTCGGCATTTGTCTCCCCATACACTTCGCCGAACGTATGGAACAGCGCTCTATGAGGCTACGGGCGACCTGAAGAATACACAGGCAGTTCTTGGCCACACAGATGTTCGAACAACTTCAAAGTACTACGTCAGAGAATCGGATATTCGAAAAGAACAGAGTGGACGGAAAAATTTATTTGATTTATAACACGGGAGAGAAACTAAAATGATTTTGCTGGCGCCCTATTTGGTGCGCCAGCCTCCTTCGCTATACTTCAATTAACGCGAACGACTTCATTCTAACATACTCAGCCATATCGTTGTCACATTACGGCTTATGCATGAGGTCAAAAATACTCATCTGACTGTCTATCCATGTTTCCTGCACCGCCTCATGGACTACGTCATCTTTCGTCAAATGCCCGATCAGGAGCGGTGATTCCGGATCATGGCATTTCAGGTTTCTCCTCACCAGGTCCTGATTATAATTGGCGTAACAATATAGACAGCCATGCCCGCAGGTATTGTACATCCCGATGTCTGCGCCAAGCAGGCATCGGCACCCCTTTCTGGCAGGTGCATGCCCTGGCACAAGGAGTCTCCTGCCGATCGCATGCTCAAGCACTGCCTGCGAGAAGCAACCGTCAGCATCGACTCTGCTCCGCACCAATGCCTGATTCTCCAGACACAGATGGATCTGCATACCCGTGCGTTCTGCGGTTTCATTGAACGCATCTATGAGTTCCCTCTGCACCGCCATCGGGACTGCCCGTACTTCCGGGAAATTTTTCTTTGTCTTCTCATACAGGTCGATGAAGCTCACGACACACTGATCGGTATATGGCTTAAGTATCGCTGCCATGCGGGCGAATTGCACTTTGTGAAAGTTGGTCGTATATTTCTCTGAAATGAAGATCGGATCATATCTCCAGCAGACAGCGTTCCGGCCGGCATAATTTGACAACTCCTTAAATGCTTCAATCACCCTCTGCCGATCCGGGACAGACGGCTCAATCTCTTTCCCATAGGGTGTGATCGTCACCATGAAAAAGCATCGAAAATGATCCAGCTCATGAATCCGCTTCAGCATCGGAATCGGATTCTTTGTGCAGAAGGAAACCGCGTCCACAACGGAAGGATCCAAGCGGTAACGCGTCACGAAAACTGGATTGTAAGGATTCCGGGCCAGAACATATCCTTCCCGGATCCGATTGTAAAACCATGTTGAGAAAAATGCCGGAATATCTGTCCGGCTGCCTGTGTTGATAATCATAGTCTTCTTTAAGCCTGCATCATGTAAAAAATGAGTGCCCCCAGCACGCATATGGCAAAGAACCCTCTTCTGAGCGTCCGGCCGTATACGCTGAGGAGGATCTGCCCACAGGACATGCGCGCTGAAAACGGACCCGCATCGCCCAGGTGTTTCCTGACATGAAAGTCGGTGATCACATGCTCCCTCCCCATGCTGCAGACCGTCACATCCGGATCCGCGAGCAGCAGATGGATGGGCCTCCGATATTCGGGCGTTCGAAAGTCAAATCCGTTTCCATCCATGAAACGGATCGTATAGACATAATGGGTAAAGTATATATCCCCTCTGAGCGAAGGCTTCTTATGGGTGATGGTCTCAATGTCAATAATCCTCCCGGGTGCCTTCTGCCCCGAGCGGATCAATTGTGTCCGTCTGGCACGGGCGGTCAGCATGGCGCATCCGGCAAGGTATGGGTCGATTTGCCGAGCCGTCCGTGGATGGCGATTCTTGCTGTGCAGGAAAATGAGTAAAATCCAGGCGGAAAAATCCCACGCCTATGCGTCAAATGGCGCCCTGGCGTGGGATTCCTTTTGTTTTTACGATCGATAAGCCCTGCACCGCTTCTTATTTCTCGGCGATGACCTCGACCTCGCACTTTGCTCCCTTGGGAAGCGCACTGATGCCTACACAGGAACGGGCCGGCTTTCCGGTGAAGTACTTTGTGTAGACCTCGTTAAAGGCCGCAAAGTCCCCGATGTCAGTGAGGAAGCAGAGGGTCTTGACCGCCTTCTCCGGGCTGGTGCCGGCCGCTTCCAATACGGCGCAGAGATTTTTCATGACCTGCTCCGTCTGCTCCTCGATCGTATCTCCGACCAGGTTCCCAGTAGCCGGATCCAGGGCGATCTGGCCGGACGTATAAATGAGGCCATTCACCTCCGTTGCCTGAGAATACGGGCCTACCGCAGCCGGAGCCTTGTCTGTATGGATAATTTTCATGTCCATTCTCCTTTCAGAACAATTGGAAATTTGGTTTGTTCTACATCAGTATATGCCGCCGGGAATTCAGGAGGCAACAGGAAATATTGCCGCCCTTTCCCCGGCTCTGTCCTTGAATTTGTCGATCCCATATAAGATAAAGGACAGGATGCTCAGCGCAAGGATCCAGAGCAATAGATATTCAAGACACCTGCGCACGCAGGGTCCTCAGAATCTCTTCCACTCTCCGTTCCGCTTCCCGCACCTGCTGTTTTCCTTTGCTGATCTTCGACTGAACAAAGAGGTCCGCGACAAAACCATCCAGGAAAAAGTCTGCAAAAGTGAGAAAGCCGCTGACATCGACGTTAAGATTTTCAAGTTCATGGATATCGCCCAGTTCATCCCGGAAGGTCTCCAGGTCTCTCCGGGCATTGTCAATGCACTGGCTGGCATTGTTGATCTTCATGTGCTTCATGAATCCGGAGATTGTGTTGCCGCCGAAAATATCAAGCAGACCCCAGTTTCCGGCGCTGTTTAGCTGTTTTTCCGCCTCGCGGAGGCTGGACAGGGCGCGCTCACCGGCGCGGATGGCTTCATTGATTTCCTTATTTCTGTCGTACATAGTGATCCCTCCTTATGGTCGTCTCCTCACACATCGCGGCATAAAGGTTTGTTTATTGGTTCAAATTCTCATTTGCTGGTATCGATCGATAATAAGAGGCGACCCTGCCATTTACTGGTATCGTAAGTCATTATCAATGCCCCTCGATATGGGCCAAAACATCCTCCAGCGTATCGCAGAAATAGATTCCCTCCTGCCGCTTTGACGATGAAAGACCGTACGAAATCATCGTTTCCAGCTGATTCCGAAGACTGTTATAATAGCCTTCCAGATTGAAAAAAATGCAGGGACCATCCAGCTGTCCAAGTGCTTTCTTCGACATGACTTCCGCAATTTCTTCCAGAGTTCCTGTTCCACCCGGAAATGCAATGAAGGCATCGCCAAGCTCGATCATTCTGGCCTTTCTCTCTGTCATATTTTCTGTGACAATCAGTTTCGTGATCCCTTCCAGCTGCAGACAGTCATCCACAAATGCCTTTGGCTCGACACCAATCACCTTTCCGCCGGCTCGAAGAGCTGCTTCTGCCAGAATTCCCATCAGTCCGGATTTTGAGCCTCCGTAAACCAGCTGATTTCCGTTCTGTCCGATCCAGGTGCCAAGCTGTTCCGCCGCCTGACGCATACGTTCATTTCCGTTATTTGCGCCTAGATATACCGTGATATTCATTTTTTAAGCTCCTTTTTATTCGAAACTTGTGCAGAATTTGCCCACAGGACGTGTGCTCTGAAAACGGCCCCGCATTTTCATTACGGTTTAAACGGCCTGGCAGGAATTCCCGTCCATTTAACGACCGAGTAGTTCGCCGAAAATGTACGCAAGTCACGTCCAGAACAGATTGAGAAACAGGTTCACAACTGTCATGCAGACGACCGTGATCAGACTGCCGATGACCAAATGTCCGAGAAGCCCCAGAAAGGTTGACCATGCATACGGCAGGCTGATCCCGAGGAACGGAATGATGAGTTTTCCTTCAAACAGCATGGCATAGAACATAAAGAGGCAATACAGGTACTGAAGGCCATGCAGCGGGCAGAAGAAAAGAGACAGGTACCTCCGTCCGGCCTGTTCCGGAAAACCGGCGGCAGCCGCTCTCCGCATTGTGATTCCTGTGCAGAGAGCAGCCAGGATTGTCATAATAAGAGAAACTGTCAGAGACTCGCCGCGCGCGTGCAGGCACAAAAATGTACTGCCGCCGTACACAAGAAGATCCACAATCAGCCACAGTGCCATACGTTTCCCCTTCCATCATAAGTCAAATTCAGATCGCTGCATACGATGGTCTCCAGGTTCATGGACGCTTTCACCTTTCCATCATAAGTCGGGTTCAGCTCCGCTCCCGGATCCCGATCTTGTATTCATTTCCGTAGAGGCCGAGCATAAAAAGCTTGTGCTGACTGAAATCAAAGCCGTCGAGCAGCTCGGTTTTTCCCTCCGGCGTCGTGATGGTGACGTCGTGGAACAGGAAGGAATTGGCATTCTGCTCCTTGAGGAGCTTCCGCGCCTTCGTCGCAACCATGCCGTAATAGACGACTTGCTTGTCGGGCATCACATAGTCAGGCTTTCCGGGATTCGAAAAAGAAGCCTGCTTTCCATCGACATTTATGAGGTCCGATGCGATATAAAATGCACCACCCTGGAACAGACGGTCCTTCTCACCATTCTGCGGGAAGCAGAAAAAACCGGTTTTTACCTTTTTTGTCTCACCGCTGTCGTCCACAATCTCATCGGACATGCGGCGTACCGAATAAGACTGCCCGTCCAGCACCAGTCCTTCCGAGTAAAGTGAGTTGAGGAGTCCGGTCAGGAAGTCCGTGCCCTCCTCCTCGATCTTCTTTTCAAATGCGTCCATAAAATCCATGTATGCCATAAATAATCACTCCTTTATTTCTTTTGTCAGCAGTCCGTAGCACTCCGGCCGCCTTGTGCTAAGATACGGCATCTTCTTCTGCCATCTGCCTGAGTCCGCAAGATCGATCCGGCAGGTCACAAGCTGCTCCCGACTGTCTGCGAGGCACACAAGGTTTCCGCACGGATCTGCGACGATCGATTCGCCGGCAAATTCGACCCCGCCCTCGCGGCCCGTCCGGTTGCACATAGCAACAAAGACCTGATTCTGCATCGCCTGCACACGAATCTCCCAGGCAAATAAATCAAGCGGCTCAGCGGTCACATTGGCCGTCGGAATGATAATAAGATCCGCACCCATGAGCGTGCACAGCCGGATGCTCTCCGGGATGTGCCGGTCATAGCAAATGACGATCGCAACCTTTCCGAACGGGGTGTCGAAGACCTTGAAGCCATCATCCGAAGGTGTGTAGTAATCCTGCTCATAGAACTGCGGAGCCTCAGCGACATGAACTATCTTCGAGATGCCCTCAATCGTCCCGTCCGGCCGGATAAAGAGCGAGGAATCGTACGGTTTTCCATCGAGACTTAGATAAACGTTCGGAGACAGGTAGATGTGGTTCGCACGGGCCATTTCCTGCAGGCAGCGGACGTAGACCGAGTCAGTCCCAAGGCACCAGGACTCGATCTGCCCGTCCGGATAGTGGTCCTTCGTGTACTGCGGGAAGAAGTGAGTGAGCTGAATCTCCGGGAAAAATAAAAGATCACAGCCCTTCGCGGCGGCTTCCCTGCAGAAAGCCTCCGCGTGTCCGAGATTTACGTCCATATCATCTGCCATACACATCTGCGCCATACCGAGCTTCATCGCATTTTCCTCGCACTTTCTTAAGCGGTCAGACCGCACCGTGGGGGTGTCCACCGTGGGGGTGTCCGCGGGGGGGGGCTCCGTGGGGGTGTCAGGTTCCGATTAAAAAATCATAAACATTCGTCTCGATTTATTTATAAAATTTTTATGGGAACCTGACACCCGAACGTGGACACCCGAACGTGTGACACCCGAACGTGGAACCTGACACCCGAACGTTGTAATTATTCAGCACAACAAGGAACGCAAAGCGTTCCGAGTCCGGGGTGCTGAATAGTTGCGTTACATTTATAATAGCACAGCGCAAAAAAATGGTACAGATGCCCGGCCCTATATCTTATGGCGAAAAAATACCGAAGAAAAAATGGCCGCCGATCTTGGCGGTCATTTTGACAAAACTCATCTGTTCTCTTTCGACCTCTCCCGCTCATTGGCCTGCTCGACCTTGAGACGAATAAGGACGAGCGTAATCATAAAATTAAAGACCATCGGGAGCCAGAGGTACATGACATGGAGCATATGGATCGTGGATAAGGGCTGCGAGGCCGCATTCTGCACATAGCCGCTTCCTGCGAGCATCCAGCCGGCGATGGCTGTCCCGAGTCCGCCGCCGACCTTCGTTCCGAAGGATGTGCAGGAATACATCGTCCCGTCGACTTTTTTGCCCGTTGTGAGACGCGTGTACTCTGAGGTTGTCGCGATCAGCGCGTTCATGTCGCCCTGGAGCGGACTCATGCCGAGCGCAGCAACCGCTGTAAAGAGGAGCATAAGCGGCACACTGCCGAGGTATCCAGCGATGACGACGCCGAGACGCCCTGCCGTGCCGACCATATAGCCTGTGAGGTTTAAGCGGTACATGCCGCGGAATTTCTGCACAAGGGCCGGCGTGAGCACGAGGCCCGCGATCATCGGGATGTTGACCGCCCATGAAAATGTGCCGAAGAGCCGTTCATTTCCGAGGACGTATTTCATGTAGTAGATGCCCATGCCGAGCGTCGCCGTGTAGAGCTGCATGAGAAGGTAGACGCCGCAGATCATGAGGAAATATTTGTTGCGGACAAGAATACGGAACGCGTCGATGAGGCGGTAGCTCTCTTCTCTCCTGCTCTCTGTACCGCCCGCCAGTTCCTCATCAGAGAGCTCCCTCACGGAAAATACAGACAGCGTATTCGCGATGACGCCGATCACCGCGTAGACAATGGCAACAGTCCGCCAGGCAGCGGCGCCTCCGCCGAGCCTTGCCACCCAGCCGACGGTAATGGCCTGAATCAGCATATTTGTCCCGAACGCGAACATAAACCTAATCGAGCCCATTTGCACGCGCTCCTCATTATTTCTGGTGACGAGCGCCGTGAGAGCCGAATACGCGATGTTATTTGCGGTGTAAAATCCCGCATTGAGCAGCGTATATGCGATGAAAAACCAGATGTACTGGGCCAGCTTTCCCATACTGGCCGGGACGCTGAAGATCGCGACGAGACACACGGCGCAGCCGAAGTAGCCGTAGAACATCCACGGTCTGGCCTTCCCCATCCGGCTCTTCGTCTTGTCGATCATCGCGCCGAAGAAAATATCGCTGATGCCGTCAAACACCTTCGACACCGCGATTAATACGCCGACAATTCCCGCATTCAGGCCGACCGTATCGGTCAGGAAAATCATGACAAACGCCGCCAGAAGCGCATACACAACATTTCCTGCAATATCCCCGCAGCCATAGCCGACCTTGTTGTACCATTTCAAGTATTTCTTTTCTTCCATGATCTGTTTCCTCATATGAATAGTTACACTTTTTTAGATGTGCCACGCATCCTTCAGGCCTGTTTTTGCGGTTTTTATACTACTGTTTGCGCAGGGATTTGTACATAAAGGATACTGGACAGGACATGCACAAAATGATACGATCCGTTACTGGAAAGCTTTATGTGGAGGCACGTCTATGTATCTGAACTCAGGATATCTGCACAACTCTGCCATCGATTTCAAGGATAAGAGCCGGCCGCTGATTGTCGGAAGCTGCGGCACGTATCGCTTAAAAACGCGGCCTAAGCTTCCGACCTATCGCCCGCGCGGCCGCGTCGACTACCAGATCATTTATATCAGCGCCGGGAAAGCGCATTTTCATTTTGGAAGTGAAGAAAATGAAACCATTGTCACAGCCGGCAATATGGTGCTCTACCGCCCGAAGGAGCTGCAGAAGTACGAATATTACGGCGCAGACAAGACGGAGGTGTACTGGGTTCATTTTACGGGCGGGAATGTCAAGAATATCCTGCGGAAATACGGCATTTCCGATGATATGCGGGTGCTGTATGTCGGAACCTCACCCGTATATGCAGAGCTGTTTAAGTGCATGATCGAAGAGCTTCAGCGCTGCCGGGACGACTACGAGGAAATGCTGACAATTCTGCTGCGGGAGCTTCTTATCACGATTCACCGGGAGCTGAAGAAGGAGCGGCGTATCTCTGACCCGTATCTTGACCATGAGATGGACCTCGCGGTCCGGTATTTTAGCGAGAACTACAGCAGTGACATCAGCATTGAGGACTATGCGAGATCGCGTGGTATGAGTATCAGCTGGTTCATCCGCAATTTCAGGAAATATACGGGCACGACGCCGATGCAGTATATCCTGAATGCCCGCATGACAAATGCACAGATGCTCCTCGAGACGACGCAGTACCCCGTCTCCGAGATCGCGCGCATCGTCGGCTATGACAATCCGCTGTACTTCAGTCGGCTCTTTCATCGGCAGCGGGGCTTCTCTCCGTCTGCGTTCCGGAAGCGGCTCTCAGATTAGCGTGATAATTTCGAGAGAAGGAATATAACAAGAAGCTTTACTTTTTCCTCGATAGAACCATCAAAACCTTTACTTTTTTTGCATTCTACTGTAAAAAGGTAAAGCAAGCTGGACGTATGTCTCAAGATATTTAATGGTACGTTTGTCTGACAACAATTTCATCCCGAATCCTTACCGAATTTTGCGTATCTCGTCGGCCTGATTCACGATTTGTCCGAACACACCTGAAGCCTGTTTCGCCCAGAATTTACTTTGTTCAAATCCGCATGCATTTAATCGATTAGCCAGATTGGATATTTTTATCAGATCTGATTTGTATTCGCGATCAGATTTGCTATTAGTCAATTCTCGTATATGCGAAATGGAACAGCTTCTCAAAAGCTCATCTTCCAAATTTCTCACCTGCGTAATGCAGACAACTTTAGAAATATTCGGTCTGCTCTTGATGAAATTTATATTCTGTATGAGTATCTGGGCACTACTCGTATCAGTGTCGAACACGAGAATAATCGTCGTATCCATCGTAAGCGAGTTCAACCTACTGGCTTTGATCCTCTCCTGAACCGGATTGACGATCTGGACTTTTCCTGGCTGAATCAACTTCAGCTCTGTCTTCAGGGTATCGATGATTTTCTTTTCATCCTGCCCCTCAACGAAATAGCAATAATTTTTCATAGACGATCATCCTTTGTGAAATCAGCCAACTCATATACTTTGTCAACTGAAGGTGCAGCGGAGAACAGATCATTTTCTACAGCATTTCTCAGAGAATCTGTATTGCGCTTCAAAAAATCAGAAGCATAGATACAGGAAATGGGTTTGTCCGGCTGATTCACATCCTTCTTCAAAAAAGTAAAAGAATGCTTCGGATAGGGCATGTCCAATATATCCAGATTGTGCGTCGTAAAGAAAATCTGTCCATCTGATGGCAGCTTTTCAACCATAACGGCAAGGAATGCTTTCTCAATATCCGTATACATATACGAGAATTTCTCATCGCAGTAAAAAAACGCACTCCATTGATTAATCACCCATGCCATCATGTCTGCAATGTCAATTCCTGCCCGTGTTCCACTAGACAGCAGTTCAGGTTTAAGAATTTCTCCCTGCTGAATAAGAATATCCGTATTCTTGGGCTTGATTAAATAAGACGCATCAGTTCCTGGAATTGCCTCGACCTTCACAATAGATGGATCGATGGCCTTTAATGTCGTGTCAAAAATTTTAAGATAGTTCTTATTGGCCTTGTTCTGCAGATTTACTAATGCGGCACTATCAGGTCTTGTCAGATACCATGCAAATGCAGGGATTTTTTCAAGCGCGACATTCCACAGAAGGTTCTGAGACGGAAGCTTCTCAAGACGAGACGCGCACCTTTCGTAATTATCGTCTGTATGTATAGTGACACTGCCCACGGACGCATGAATCATTTCATTTGTAAAATAGCCATTCTCTGATGCCTCAAAGACTGTCTTCAATCGGTATAATTCATATGTTCCATCCGGAATGAAGTCGATTTGAAACATAGCCGGACTTCGCCTGTCCGCGATATTACTTACTAATTGCCCGTAGCTTTTTTTACTAATAAAACCAAAGATATCACGTAGAAGGATTCCGATACTTGTCTTTCCGGTCGCATTGGCGCCTAAAATAATGTTCAGCTTTTTGTATCTGAAATTCGGATGATGAGACAAATGCTCTTCTGGAATTGAAGAATTCACGACCTTCTTCGGATAAGCCATATTCATATGAAAATGATGAAAGGCTTTCAAATTATCAAGCTTGAGATCCATAATAATCATGACAAGAGTCTCCTTTCCAGATAGGTATTAGTTCGTGATTTCCGAACTAATACCTATTATAAACTCTTTCATTAGTAATGGGAAGGGGCTAAAAAGGTCAAAATTCAGGTCACCTGTTTCTCATTTATGGAATTAATTATGGTGTATTATTTACAATAATATATTGCGCATATATAATGATATAAAGAAATTATAGGAGTGAATCAGACTAACCGCTCCTTAGCCATTATCCCGCTTTCTTCTGGAGGTAATTTTTATGGAGGAGAAAAATTTATCCCGCCAGGCTATGTCTCACGAGCGACAGCTGAAGAACTATATCAGCACCTTCCCTGACTATATGCAGAAGTATTTTACCGAGAACCCGTCCAGCTCGACGCTGAATACGCTCTACAATTATGCGCTCGATATGAATGCCTTCATGCAGTATATGCGCCGGACCGAGAGCTCGCTCCGCCACACGGAGTCGCGCGACTTTCCGCTCAGCGTCTTTGAGCATTTCACATCCTATGACGCGCAGAGCTATCTTGTGACGCTTGAGCTCGGTCAGGCGCGCAACACCGTCTCACGAAAATACACGTCGCTCGTTTCATTTTTTAAATATCTGAATGTCACAGGGCAGATCGACAATTTCCCGTTTCTGACCGTCACACGGCCGAAGCCGACGAAGGGCGATATCAATATCTATCTGTCTGACAAGCAGATCAGCCGCGTCTTAAACGGCACGCTGAAGAGCACGCGCTATCTTGTAAAAAATGAAGACGGCACGCACGCCTCTCTCCCGATCACAACGGCGGTGCGGTTCAAGAAGGAGAAGACAGCATATCGGAATTACGCGATCCTGATGGCATTTACACACACGGGAATCAATGTCTCGGAGCTGATCGCGCTCAATTTGAATGATGTACATTTTGATGAGGGATATTTTTCGGTTGTCAGAAAGGATGGGAAGCGCAAGGCCGTCTATTTTGATCAGAAGACGGCAGACGCGCTCCGCCTGTACCTGAATGGCGATAAGCTGCCGGAGGACCTTCTGCGCAAATACCCGGATTTCCGGAATATCAGCGATTTCTGCCGGATCTATATGGCTGCGGCGGATATTGAGCGCCGGGCCGCGCGGGAATACAGCCGCGACGACGATGAGTTTCTCGGCGACATCGAGCGGATCGCCAGATGGCACCGGAAAAGAGGCCGCGAGGCCCTGCAGGCCGCTCCCGGCGAGAACGCGCTGTTCATTTCCATCCGGGGAACGCGCATGTCCGTCCGCATGGTTGAGGTGATGGTCCGCGAGATGGTCATGACGTATCTCCCCGATCTCCCGTACGGAAATAAAATCACCCCAAGCCGGCTCCGCGCAAGCTACGCGGCGAATGCCGTCACGGCCGGTGAGGACCCGCTCTGGGCAGCGCGGCAGATGGGCGTCCAGAAGGTTGAGCTGCCGGACTTAGTGAAGACGGAGCTCGTCCGGCAGGCCAAGGACCGCTTCACGAGCCGGAACCTGCGGGAGGATGACAAGCAATAGATCACAAAGCTCCGGCTGGTCTCATAGAAACACCAAGCGTGATTCTTGAGCACAGCCGGAGTTCAGGCACGCATTTACTTCTCTCTCTGCATCCGAAGCCGCCTGTACCGGTCCACGGCCGCGAAGATCTCCTGCTCGCGCGGCATCGCAATGAGCGGCACCGTACCATGGGAAAGAGAAGAAAGGCCCTCCCTTTCCAGCTTCTCCATGAGAAGACAGACGCACTCCCGGAGCGTCCGTTTTCCGTCAAATGCATTCCGGCCAAGCCACAGGAGGCACGAAGCAAGCGTCTCCGACTGCTCTGCGTCGATGAGCTGGCCCACATAGCGGAGATCAACCTTCTCTCGCTCCGCGAGGAACCCCTCAAGCCCGAGATTCTTCATTTTCACGCGGTCGCCTAAAAGCTCACGGCACGGCAGCGGCCGGCGGTCAAAGGACGGCAGATGCCACGGATCAGCCGCCTCCGGGACCTCACAGCCGCAGGCTCTGACGGCCTCCTTCGCCTTTTCGGTGACATCAGAGGCCCTGTAGGCGTCCATGCGAATGACCGTGTCAGCCACCTTAAAATACGCGCCGAAGCTTCCCGCGACAAGGATAACCGACACTTCTGCCTTCTTCAGGTCCCCGATTCTCGAAATAAACGGCGTGATCGGCTCACTCTCGCGAGGAACGACAGCATTCATTAGGGCATCACGCATCATGAAATTCGTCGCGCTCGTGTCCTCATCAATGAGAAGCGTCTTTGCGCCCGCCTCGAGTGCCTCCGAGACATTGGCAGCCTGCGACGTGCTGCCGCTTGCATTTGGCGATAAAAAATGCACGGAATCTGACCCGTCCGGCAGATGTCCGATAAACGGCGAGACGTCCGTACAGGAAATGCTCCGTCCATCCTCCGAGCGGATCCTGACCGCCGTCGGATCGGTCACGACCAGTTCCCGGCCATCGCCCGCAATGTGCGGATAGACGCCAAGCGAGATGGCATTCAGAATCGTCGATTTTCCGTGGTATCCGCCGCCCACAATGAGTGTAATTCCCTTCCGGATCAGCATACCGCGGACCTCCCCGCGGTGCGGCAGGCGGAGCGTCGCCGCGAGCGAATCCGGCGACTCAAAACGCACAGCATGAGGCAGCGGACGCTGCGACACGCCGCTCTCACGCGGAAGAACGGAGCCGTCCGCGATAAAAGCGACCGCCCCCTTTTCCTTAAGAGCAGCAAGAACCGCCTCTCTGTCATCAGCCAGATCACAGGCACTGCGCAGCGTCTTCTCTCCCGCCCCACCAAAAGTCAGTGATCTCTGAACAATCGAGGGCAGAAATTCAAAGAGCATCTTCTCAAGCGAACGCGCTCTCACGCGCCGCCCGTCCGCCGGAAATCCCATGCGCAGATGGAACGTCACTGAGCCGTCATCGCCGATATGGCAGCAGGTCCGCTCAAGGACCTCTTGTCCCGGACGGCTTGAGCCGATGAGACCCGATTTTCCGGAGCCGCCGGCATGAAAGCTCACCTCCTCCGCTGCCGCCGCGAAGGCCCGTGTCAGCACATCCTCGGAGACGGTCCGCCGGGCCTTCGTTTCGTGCGTCCACGCAGGAAGGCCGGACTCTGCCGGACTTAATAAGACCCCGACTGCCGACGGAGACGCGAACGGATCTCCCTGCACATGCTCAATCACAAGCTGATATCCCGGGCAGATATAGGTTCCCGCAAGAGACTTATAGGCAGGGTATCCCCTGCCGTCAATCGCGCGAAGCGCTGCTCGAAGATCCTCACCGGAGCCGTGCTTTTTTATTTCATCGTGTTTCATTTCGTTTCTTCTCATGACATCTCTCATTTCCTGTCTCTGATTATATTACGCACATCTATCCGGCTGCAGGCGCGTCACACGCCCCACACATTTCTCTTCTCATACGCAAGTCCACCGTGTCCGGTCTTAAGAACCATGTCCGCAAGCGGCACAATGTCCTCTGTGAGATGCGAGGATAATATCACCAGATGGCTGTCCGCGTATGCGCGAAGGCTCTTCAGAACAGTGAACATTCGGTCTCTGTCCAGCTCCGCCATCGCCTCATCGAGAAGCAGAATGTCCGGGTCACCAAGCCTTGCCTGAACAATGCCGACCAGCTTCTGCTGCCCGCCCGAGAGCTCGCTCATCCCTTCCTTCAGGATCTCCGGGTCCCATATGTCCTCCATGATCTGCCGCATATCCTCTCTTGCGACAATCGGGCGGAGACCCTTGAGCGACGCGATATAGAAAAGATACTGCTCCACCGTCATGTCCGGATATAGCCCCATTGTCTGCGGAAGATATCCGATTCGTCTCCGGTACAGAGATCCGAGCTCCCGAATATCTTTTCCGTCAAAGCATACCCGCCCATTGTCCGGAAACAAAATTCCGGCAATCATCTTCATGAGCGTCGATTTCCCGCTGCCATTCTCCCCGATCAGCGCACAGAGCCCAGTGCCAAGAGATGCGGAGACATCCGAGAAAACAATGTCCTGCCGGTACCGCTTAGAAATATGATTCAGCGTAAGTTCCATCGATAATCTCCCCGGCGCTCCTTCCATGGTCTGCTTCACAGGAGATGCGCCATTTCGTTGCAATCATTCAAACATGCAGCCGGTCCGCACGCTTAAGAAGCGAACGGATGCAGATGACAAGAAACAGTATACCCGCTGCCAGGATCAGAATCCAGACCGGCCTGGCAATCGAGGCGTAGATCCTGTCATTTGCCGTGATAAACCACCAGACGCCGCAGAACAGGACGCAGAGAGACACGGCCAGATACGGGTTCCTGATCCAGCGGCTTCCCAGCACCAGAAAACAGATGACCGAGGAGATGACAAGCGGAATAAAGAACCGCGAGACCATCTGATACAGGTCAAGATGGAGCCGCTGACGAAGAACCACGCAGAAGACGGCAAGAATGATCGAGTCAAACAAACCGAAGAGAACCATCCGCGCCGCGTACACCTCCCGCAGAGAAAAGAACAGGGTGCTTTCAAGCTCGGACATCTGCTGGCTCTCCTCGCGGAAAAATGACGGAATGATGAGAATCACAAAGAGCGATGCAAGTACGCCTAAGGCCTTCTGCGCGGATTCGTCGCTCAAGATCCGCCCTGTAAAAACAAGAAAGCCGGCAAGGAGGGCGGCCTGCAGAATCCACCACCGCTTTTTCGTGTAGCAAAGCTGCACATAGAGAAAATACAGATAGGACGGCTCCCGCCTCTTCTCACTCCGATAAAACGTGCGGATCGACTTCTGCACCGTATCTTCAATTCTCGTCTCGGACAGCATGCCGGAGGCGTCTCCATTTCGATGTTCACAGATCTGCTCTCTCATTTCATCTGCCTCCTGTCTCTTTCCTGCATAGTCTGAAGGAGTGATTCCTTCGCCTTTTTCATCCGGTACTTAACGCCGCTCTCTGAGATCCCGACCAATTTTGCGATCTCCCTGATCGTAAGGCCCCGGAATACGGAGAGCTCGAGCACCTTCCGCTCGCCCTCCGGCAGCGTCCTCAAAAGCTCCTCTACAAACAGCTTATCCTGCGTCTCATCGATATCCGCTGCCGATCCGCCCTGTCCCATTTCTGCGACCGTTCCGATATCGTCCGTCAGCATCTCTTTCCTTCGAAGTGCCTCATTGACAATCAGGTTGCCGGCAATTGTGTACAGGTAATTGAGCGCCTTTCCGAGATGATGATAGCCGGCAAAGCCCTCAAAGAAATGAAGGAACGTCTCCTCCGTCAGGTCCTCCGCCATCTCAGGCGACGCGCACCGCCGTCTGCAGTAGTGCAGGACCCGATCATAATATTTTCTCACAAAGCGGTCGAAGGCATCCCTGTCGCCCCGCCGCATCTGACTGATTAAGAAAAAATCATTGTCCCCTGCCATACCCCAAGCTCTCTTTGCTCTGTCATTCCAGCTTTTTCATCATCTGTATCGTATAGCCTTATACCTGCATCGATCTTCTGTAGCAGGCGGGAAGAATCACGGCCGCTGCAAGGAAGATAATCCCTGAAAGAAGAACGGCGAACGGATAGGCCGGCATCCGGCTTCCTCCGAACCCGAAACTGCTGTAGTTCTGCAGAACAAACGAGGGATCAAGATTTGTAAATGCAAGCGCATTCATCAGATGATTGTACCAGCGCGTCTCCATGAGACCTCCGTTCTCTCCGAGCACGGTCGGCAGCATGGTCACAGCCGCGGACATCACAATGGCCATCAGACTGTTTCTGCACAGAAGAGACACTAGGCAGGCCACCGCATAGATAGACAGTATAAGGACCAGTGTTCCCGGAAGCGCAAACACATAGAGCTGTCCGAGCGTTCCCTTGTAAAAGGAAGAATAGTAGACGCCGGCTATCTGCACCGGACTATTCCAGCCGCAGCGCCCGTACGGACGAAGGATCAGAAGATACAGCAGCAGTTCACCGGCGGCATAGAGAAACGCCAGCAGCAGTGCACCGGTTGCAAATTTGCCGCGCGAGATTCTCCGATGCTCTCTTCTGCCCGCCGTGACCATAATCCGGTTCATCCCGTTCTCCTTCTCCGAGCAGTACAGGCGGGCAGCAAGGAAACAGGCAAGAAACGCAAGGATGATTGAGAAATATGATTTTGCCGACATATATGTCAGCCAATGATCAGTGACATCAAACCGGATGCCTTTCTGGAAAGAGCTGCTGACCGAAGCTGCGCGCCGGTCCGCGTACGTAATCTCCGCCTTGCTGTAATAGGTCGCGTCAGCATATTCTTCAATAGTGCGAAAGAACGCATCCGCCAGATCCGGCTTTCCGGTCAGGATGGCAAAATCATAATGATCGGGATCCACTTCTCCCGCAGCGGAAAACTCGTCGTCATAAAGATTCGACAGCACTGACTCATATTCCGGATGCTTCTGATTGAAAACAAGCGTCGCATCTTCGACACTCATGGTCTTCCGGTTTTCCTTATACTCCGAGAGCATCGCCTGGAGCTTATTGTCATCAAAGATCCCGGCTGATCTGTCGTGAACGAACGATACATATTCAGAAAGTCCCTTGATTCCGCTGACGTCTTTATATCCGCTGTCCGTCGTTACAAAGCTCTGGTACGTGCATAAGCAAAGCAAACCCACTGCAGCGGCAAGAGCCAGCACGATTCCGATGATCTGTCGGATCCACTTTCTGCCTTTTGAAAATTCTGCGTGAAGCATTCTTTCCCTCCGATCAGCCCTGCTGATGTCCCGAGGCCATCTGCGTATAAATATAAACATCATTCAGATCGGCCTGCACAGGCGCTGCTCCCGGGCAGGGAACCGTGCCGTCCGTAACGACCCGCGCCCTGAGTTCTCCGTCAGAAGACAGGGAAGAAATTTTATAGGAACCGACCTTCCGGTAGAGCTCGGTCTCCGAGGGCGCAGTGACAAGGAATACCTTGCCGCGCACCTTGGCAAGGAGCTCCTCTTCCTGTCCAGACAGAAGCAGGCGGCCGTTATTCATAATGAAAATCTCCTTTGTGCTCTCCTCCAGGTCCGATACGATGTGTGTTGAGAGCAGGATAATCTCCTTCTCCGACTGCTCTGCCACATAATTCTTGAAGCTGATCCGCTCTTCCGGATCAAGGCCGGTTGTCGGCTCATCCAAAAGAACAACCGCCGGATTATACTGAAAGGCCTGCGCGATCCCGAGCCGCCGGAGCTGTCCGCCGGAAAGTGTCCTGAGTCTCATGTTCTTCTTCTCCGTCAGGTGAAAGACCGAAAGCTTTTCATTCATATCCTTCACCGCTTCTTCGCGCGGAACGGAAGGGGCCTTGATGCTGGCCATGTAGAGAAGAAATTCGCCTACCTTCATCTCACCATACCCGCTGAAAGCCTGTGGGAGAACGCCGACCCGCACCGGATGAAGTTGGCTTACTTCCGGAATTAAGACGCTTCCGGCGTACTGGTGGATATAGCCGCTGATAATTCCGAAGAGTGTACTTTTTCCTGCCCCGTTCGGCCCGAGAAAGCCATACAGGCCAGGGCCGACCTCGAAGGACACCCCGGAGAGCGCAGTCTTCTTTCCATACTGTTTTCCTACCTGATTCACGACTAATCTGCAATCGTCAGCTGTATTCATGCTGCTTTACCACCCTTTCCCATTTCATTAAACCGTTCCCGCATCAAAATAGTAATAATCCCCATCTACCTGATAGACTACGCCAAGTCTTGATTCCGTATCATTCATCGGTTCAGCGCCTTCCTTCCATAAAGATACAGATCAAGAACCGCAAGGATTCCGGATCCGACAATAGAAACAATCAGAATCATGTCATACACAGTCAGACTGCCATAGGTGTGATACATGCGCAGATCAGACCGGACCACATACGCCATGCACGGAAGTACAGACGTGATGCGGGATACCACCGAAGGAAGATGCCTTGATGTGTTCACCACAAGCGGAAGAAGAAACAGAAGCAGCGTAATTGCGAGCGTCTTTATTTTGTTTGAAGTAATCATATTTATCAGAACTGCAAGAAGATATCCAAAGACAGCCGCGAATGCGCCCGCAACAACTGCCTTAAAAAACAAACTTCCGATCGTATCCTGATAGATACTTTGCATTTCGATCACAATCGCAGGACTGTTAAGAGTCAGATAGTGAACGCCCTTAAAATATGCCAGCACGTTTCCAACAAGCATAATGATATACATGATACAAATCGTCAATATGGCAGAGACAATTCGCCTTGCCCCAAGTGCAAAAATTCTGTGTCGACCCGTCGTATACAAAATTTTATCCATTGAAATCAGGCGGTCTTTAGAGCTAAAATCTACCCCCATGCAAATAGCTGCTATGGAAAACAGGGTTCCCATAAGTCCAAGTCCAGAATAAATACTCCCCCAGTCTGATCCATATCCAAGTGCAAATGGTTTTGACGTTTTTTCAGCCAGCAATTTAGCCTTCTCTTTTTCTCCTCTATTGTAAATATGGCGGTTCGATACCAATTCTTTAATGGAATTTACTCTATCTTTAAAAAAATCCCCTTTTGATATGATGGCTGTTGGGTCATTAACATTATAGACCTGCATAATGATACGATCATACTGAGGATACTGATGTTCTAATTGCAAAAAACCATCACTGACACCAGCATCTTTCAGATTCTGGCATTTCTTCAGATATTCATTGATTGAATCATTTGTCACCTTGCCGATCGTTTGCATTTGCTGATAGCTGACCTTCTTGGGCTCGTCAATGCTGTCATTTACTTTCTGCGCCTGCCACTCTATACAAATAGAAAGCACTAGAATTGCTGTCATCAGGCAAAATTTCCAGCTATATATAATTCTCTTAAGTTCAAATTTCATATCATTTACCCCTAGTTATAATTACAGGCCACTTATGTGATTAATTCATTTTGTCATATGACAAAAGTTTCTCATCCGTTATGTGCAATTGTATGATTACTCTTGTTATTAAGCGAATCGTTTTTCTTACAATTGGATTTACACAAAAGCCAGCCGCCGAACCTTTTTGTATTGGCCTGACCACTATAGCAGACACAGCCTGCTCGTCGGGGTGAACTTGCATGTCCGATTTCTTCAAGTACTTTCATGTTAGATCCTCCCGTATCACTTATTATGTGCAAACTGATGATTTGAGTTGCTGTTCGTCAGGTTTCCTTTCATACATTGGCAATGGCAGAAAAATATTCCTGATATTTTATGTGTATCTTTTGATCCGCTGTGGCACACACAGCCGGCACGTCTCACTACACCTGTCATTGCAGTTTCATCAAGTACCTTCACTTTCTCTTCTCCTCTCTCATAAGCGGCCTGCAATTCGAGGATTTTTGCTCCTCTATTACGTATAACAGCTCACATCACAAAAAAGGACAGTCCCGTTTGCTTTTTCGTTCGCAGAAAAATTCAGGCTCGTTTCCCCGCTCTTTTGGCATTGTGTATTTATAACAATTATCGTGGATTTGTTCAAGATTGTCTTGTTTATTATGCCCCATTCCATTAAGATATAGTTATCGATTACGGGCGTTCTGTACAATTACAAATAATCAATCCGGCTGTTTTTACTGTATATATCCCGGATTTAAAGCAATCCACCGAGACTTATGCATTTCACAAAAAGCCTGACCGCTTGTCTACGTACAGAACGAAAACTATGCAGGAGGAAAAAGGTATGAAAAATCTGGATGAAAAGATCTGCATCATCGGCGGAGGTCCCGCCGGAATTTCTGCTGCCATGTATCTTCAGTTCAAGGGCTACCGCAATTACACGATTTACGAACGGCAGAACCGTGTCGGCGGCAAATGCTGGTCGCCGAAGATGAAGGTAAATGGCGAGGAGCGCACCTTTGAGACCGGCGCAATCATGGGCGCCATCACCTATCACGCCGTGCACGAGGTCGAAAAATTCGCGGAGACCGGCCATTTTGACGGCCCGAATATGCGGCGCATGTACCGCGACGCACATGGAAAGGAAATTTATCCGTTCGATCCGCTGCACGAGCCTTCTATCAAGAAAACGAAGGACCTGCTCGAGCTGAAGAAACAGATGAAGAAGCTCGTTCACCTCATGGAAACCAAGTACAGAGGCTATGACTGCTACGGGCACCGCGGCGTCGCAAAAGGCCGCTATGACGGCCTCTCCAAGGGACTGAATGACTCTCTCCTTGAGATCAAGGGAAGAAATCCGCACCTGAAGGACCTCGCGCTTCCGTTCACGGAATTTTGCAAAAAGAACGGCGTCGAGGACGTCATGAAGATCTGGATCGCCCCGTACACGTCGTTCGGCTACGGCTTCTTCGACGAGATCCCGGCCGCCTATGTCATGAAATACCTCGACACGACGACCGCGATCGAATTCGTCAATCTGCGGCTCTGGACGTGGAAGGAAGGGACGCAGAGCATCTATGAGAAGGCAAATGCAAAGCTCATCCATCCGGCCACTCTCGGCACAGAGGTCGTCCGGATCGAGCGTCCGGATGACGGGCCTGTCCGGGTGACTGTCCGTGACGCCGGCGGCGAGCATACAGAGGAATTCGACCGGCTGATCGTAACGACGCCGCTCGATCATTTTGCAAAGTACGCCGATGCGACCGAGGAGGAGGCTGATCTCTTCAGCCGGATTATTCACGAAAAATACGTGAATTTCATCGCCTCGTTCGATCAGGACAAGGGACCGACGATCTCGGGGTACATTTTCGACAATATGGACTATCACCGTCTCGGCCACGCGATGGTCTACTACCACCGCTGGGAGGATCTGAAGGGCAACTGCCCGTGCGCGGTCTACGCGCTCCGGAACCACGCGGGGAGCAAAGACGCGGACTATGACTACACGATCAACGCGATGCTCGACGACATGCGCGTCTGCGGATACCCCGTCAAGGAGCGCCACTTTGAGCAGGAGTCCTACTACTGCCCGCACGTAAGCCCCGAGGATTACGCGGCCGGATGGTATGACAGGCTCGACGCGATTCAGGGAACGAAGCGCACCTATTACGCGGGTGAAATCTTAAGCTTCGGTGACATGGAGGACACTGTCGCGTCGTCAAGAGACATTGTAGGGAGGTTCTTCTGATGAAGGAGCAGAAAAACAGAATGACCAACGCGGGCGACTATATCCCGCCGAAACATAAGAAACCCGATGACCCTGAGAAGGCGAAGCTCATTTTACAGCTCGGTACGATGATCACGGACCGCTATCTCGTCAAATACACGAAGTCCATGAAGACGGACGACCCGGAGTACTGGGCGCTCGACGAGGTGCTGACGAAGGAGGAGGCACGTTTTCTCTTAAATTTCAGGAAGACGCGCGTGTCCTATACGCCGGAGCAGCTGGCCCGCATGAACCACATGAGTGTCGAGGAGACGCGGAAAATGTGCGAGCACCTGTGCTGGATCGGCGTGCTCGAGTCAAACCGGGAAAATGCCAGACACTCGAAGCAGTACGATGTGCCAATCTTCGTGCCCGGAGCCGCCGAGTTCATGATGATGAATGACAAGCTCACGGACGAGCATCCGAACCTTGCGACATTTTTCAATCTCATGACGCAGATGCCTCTCGAGGGCGTAACTCCGATGGTTCCCGAGGGAGGCGCGGGCATCGGCATGCACGTCATCCCGGTCGAGAAAGCCATTGAAAATGAGAACACCTCCGTCCCGGTCGAGCATCTCTCACACTGGCTCAGCCGCTACGACAAGTATTCGGTCGGCCAGTGCACGTGCCGGAAGCAGCAGCGCATGCGCGGCGAGGGCGACGGCGAGATCGAAGGCGAGTTCTGTATCGGCGTCGGCGATCTCGCGGAGTACTGCGTCGACCGCGGTATGGGCCGCTATATCACCTACGACGAGGCGATGGAGATTTTAAAGCGCGCGGAGCGCCACGGCTTCGTCCACCAGATTACGAATATTGACGGCGAGGACAAGATCGTCGGCATCTGCAACTGCGCGCCGGGCGTGTGCAACGCCATCCGGACGTCTCAGCTCTACAATACGCCGAATATGTCCCGCTCCGCCTACCGCGCGTCCGTCGAGGCGTCAAAGTGCGTCGCCTGCGGCAAATGCGTGGAGGTCTGCCCGGTCGGCGCGGCAAAGCTCGGCCAGAAGCTCTGCACAAAGCAGGGCGCGGTCAGCTACCCGAAGACACTCCTTCCGGATGAGACTGCATGGACGGCCGACAACTGGAACCCGCACTACCGGGAGGACGCAAAGATTAACTGCTATCCGACCGGCACGTCTCCGTGCAAGGCGTCGTGTCCGGCTCATCTCCCGGTCCAGGGGTACGTGAAAATGGCCGCCGACGGCAGGTGGATGGACGCGCTGAAGCTGATCAAGCAGGACAACCCGTTCCCGGCCGTCTGCGGCGATGTCTGCAACAGGCGCTGCGAGACGGAATGCACGCGCGGCACGATTGACCAGCCGGTCGCGATCGATGAGGTGAAGAAATATATCGCCGCGAAGGAGCTCGCGGCTGAGACGAGATAT
This sequence comes from uncultured Eubacteriales bacterium, assembly GCA_900315305.1. GTDB lineage: Bacteria > Bacillota > Clostridia > Lachnospirales > Lachnospiraceae > Chordicoccus. Next base: position 2,312 of record OMYS01000008.1, on the reverse strand, counting down.
GTCCCGATCTGTGAGAACGATGAAGGAAAGATGTGGGGACCGGATTACAGGATGGCTGTGATCGGGGCCGGCCCCGCCGGTATGTCCTGCGCGTATTACCTGCGCGAGAAGGGCTATGATGTCACGGTCTTTGAAAGGAATGAGCGTCCCGGCGGCACGCTCGCCTATGGCATCCCGAATTTCCGTCTTGAGAAGGACGTGCTGAACGCCGAGATCGATGTTCTCCGGCAGATGGGCGTGGAATTCCGCTGCGGCGTGACCGTCGGCGAAGACGTCACCATTGCGGACCTCCGCAAAGAGGGCTACAAGGCATTTTATCTGGCGATCGGCCTGCAGGGCGGCCGGAAGGCCGGCGTCCCGGGTGAGGACGCGCATCAGGTCCTCTCGGGCGTCTCATTTTTAAGGGACGTCTGCGAGGGAAAGCTTACAAAGCTCTCCGGTAATGTGGTCGTTGTCGGCGGCGGCAACGTCGCGGTCGATGTCGCCCGCACAGCGGTGCGGCTCACGGACGGAACGGTCACGATGCTCTGTCTTGAGGGTGAGAAGGAAATGCCGGCAGCGGCCGATGAGGTTGCCGAGGCTGTGGAGGAAGGCATTCTTGTCCGGAACGGCTGGGGACCGAAGGAGGTGCTCACGGAGGATGAAGCTGTCACGGGTGTCATTTTCAAGAGATGCACGCGCGTCAAAGATGATAACGGCCGCTTCCACCCGGAATATGATGAGAGTCAGACGATCACCGTGCCGTGCACGACTGTGCTGCTTGCGATCGGCCAGTCCGCGGAGTGGAACCACCTGCTCGACGGCACGAAGGTGAAGCTCGGTCGCGGCTGGACGGCGGAGACGGACCCGGTCACGTTCCAGACCGGAGAGCCGGACATCTTTGCAGGCGGCGATATCCGGCACGGCGCGCGGTTTGCGATCGACGCGATTGCGGACGGCAAGAAGGCAGCGGAATCGATGCACCGCTTTGTCCACCCGGGCCAGTCGCTCACGATTGCGCGCGACCTCCGCGAATTCACAGAGCTCAACAAGGACAACATCGTCGTCGAAAGCTACGATACGGCAAAGCGCTCCGTGCCTGGAAAGAAGCACATCGATCCGGTGACGACATTTGAGGATACGCGTCTTCCGCTGACCGACGAGCAGGTCCGGACAGAAGCGAGACGTTGCCTCGGCTGCGGCGCGACCATCGTCGATGAGAACCGCTGTATCGGCTGCGGCCTGTGCACGACGCGCTGCGAATTCGACGCGATCCATCTGCACCGCGAGCTGCCGCACGCATCCGACATGGTCCGCACCGAGGATAAATTCAAGAAAATCGGACCGTACGCGGCGCAGAGAGAAATCAAGATCATCAAGAAGAAGCTCGAGAAAAAGTAACGGACACAGAAAGCCCGGGTCGTTAATGGCCCGGGCTGCATATAATACCTGTATTAAATTGTTATGCGTAAAGATCCACACGGTGCACTGATAGCTTACCTTATCATTAACTTTCTTTTGGTGATAGCTATCTGTTCTATTGAACTCGCAAAATTTTTGTCGCTTCATAAAGTGTACTTATTCCTTGGCTCATTTTATGGAGCAATATGGATTACCGGTGTAGCGACGCTGATTTCGGAAATCACCTATTTATTAGCGCGGGAAATTAAGCTTAATCGTGAAAATATAATAATCATCACAGTCAGTATCCTTATGTCAGTTTTTTCCGTGTTCGTATGCTCAGTAAAAATTCTGCTCTATATGTTCACAGTGAAGCTCCTAAGCTATCCATGAATGTAGGCGGAAGTGAACTACCTGGTCATTGAATGACCGAAAATTTCCGCCCGAACCTCTAAAAATGAGTGAAATCAATATCTCACAGTTCATATTCCATTAGACTCAGGTCATCTTATGAACAAGAACTCACGTAAAGCATTGATTATTTTCTTCATGGTTGCCTTGCTGTCAGCAGCTGCCTTCTGTGGAATTGTGGTTGTAAAAACATTGTCGCCTCGGGTAAACAATATCTTCTTTCTGGTCATCTGGGGTATAACTTGGATGACCGATTTCATTGTGATCATCGCAGAACCAACTTATCTGATTGCGAGACGAGTTAGCATGAAGAATCTCCCCAATATCATTCTTGTAGTACTGACAATCCTGCTCTGTATACTTTTCTTCTGTCTCAGTACGCTGGGATTATTTGTCCTGATTGCTACAGACAGTATTGATTTTTAATCCTGAATTATTCACCGCGTTGCGGTGCCAGCGGCTGAAAGCCGCATAGTTACTTTGATTGCCGGTTTTATTGCCTTCATCTGAAAAGTGAACAT
>OMYS01000001.1 GCA_900315305.1 uncultured Eubacteriales bacterium | reverse complement strand
ATGGCGATGGTCACGATTATCCCGACGGTCCTCGCAATCTTCGAAGTGAGCGAGCGGATGGAATCGGAATTTTCTGTGTGGATGCGTCTGTTCCCGCATATATTCCCATTCTATTATTATCTGACTCTGTTTTGCCGCATGTTCTCGACAACCATGCTGAACATCGGGGAGTTCATGGGCTATGCGAACTACTACGAGGGCCCGTGTCTATACTTTTCTATACTGTTCATACCGGTTCTCTTTCAGTACATTTTCCTTATTCCGCGCATGGCAGGAAGCAGACGGAAGGTCATCTGCCACTATGTGATTCTCGTTCTTGCCGTTCTCTCGGTCATGATCACGCCTGTCAGCGTTGTGATGAACGGGTTCGCGTACGCAGTCAGCCGCTGGTTTTTCGCAGTATTTGCCTATTTTGCGGTGATCACGGCGCTCACGCTCACCTGGATGATCCGGGAGAAGACCATGAGCCGCGCGGGCTTTGTGCTCGGCATTGCGGGGCTTGCGGGCGGAAATGCGCTCTGCGTCCTTTACATGCGCTACCGGAACTACCATGTCAGCATGTCGCCGGCCGTTCTCGGAATCGCCATGCTTGTGCTTCTGTGGATTTTTGTGAAAAAGAGCGGAGGAGTGCGTGCCCAAAGGCTTCTCATCACAGCCGTCGTTCTGCTCCTTGCCGTGAATCTCACGAAGGATGCGTTCAATGACTTTGTGAACCGAGCCAATATCACAAAGAACGGATCGTATTTTGCGACGCTCTTTGACTCGGACACGACGAAGGCCCTTCAATATCTGAAAAAGACCGACACATCCCTGTACCGAATCGAGAAAACCTACGGGACGACGCTTGGCATGGACGCGGCTGTTCAGGATTATTATTCAATCAGCTCCTACAATTCGACACAGAACAGGAATATACTGGATTATGTGAGAACGTACTGGCCGTCTCTCTTTTACGCGGATGGCAATCATCTGCTTTTCTCGAGGGCTGAGGACCTGGGAGCGGGAGGGAATCAGCCGGAGTTTCTCGGAGTCCGGTACATCCTGACGACTGACCGCACGGCGGAGATCAGCGGATATTCTTACTATAAGACATTCGGGAGTGTGACCGTCCTTAAGAATGACGATGCGGGCCTTTCGACTCTGTACAGCGCGGGAGGTGCCACGGCTGTCGGAACGGATGAGGAGGACGGCGTGCCGACGGTCACGGTCAGCTGGGACAACCGTCTGACGGACGGGACGGTCAGCTCGGAGAACACCGGGGACGGCGATGAAATCACGGAGACAGTCACGACAAATGAAGATGCGTATCTCCTGACAACGATTCCGTATGAGGAGGGCTGGTCCGTCACGGTCGATGGGAAAAAGGCCGAGACCGTGAAGGCAAACAGCGGCTTCCAGGCGGTGCTTCTTAAGGCCGGAAGCCATACCGTCACCTATAGTTTCACCTGTCCGGGACTTCGGGCAGGGGCGGCCGTCAGCCTGGCCGCGCTGCTTGTACTCCATATAAGATTAAAAAGGGCTTTCTTTACTGGAAGCATTTTGGAACAAGAGAATTTATCAACCGTCTGATGGACCGGATGGAGCCGGAGGACGTACCCTATGAGCCGTGGTTTCAGGGCCACAGGGCAGGGGAGGCACAGCTCCTTAAGGAGAAGGAGCAGGCAGCGGATACGGATCCGCTCCTATCGGTCCTCGTCCCTGCATTTCACACGCCGGCAAGGTTCCTTGAGGAGCTGATCGACTCCGTTGAGGCGCAGAGCTATCAGAACTGGGAGCTTGTGATCGCCGACGCGGGCGCCGCGGATGATGAAAAGGACGGAGAGCAATCGGTCCGGTCTGTCATGGCGAAGAGAGAGAAGAAGGACCCCAGGGTCCGGTATGTGCCGCTTGCTGACAATTTCGGTATAGCGGAAAATACAAACCGGGCGATTGCGGCCGCGCGCGGAACCTATATCGGCTTTCTTGATCACGATGACCTTCTCGAGCCGGATGCCCTCTTTGAGATGATGAAGGCGGCCAGGGAGAGAGGCGCGGATATGCTCTACTCGGATGAGGACAAGATCAGTGCGGACGGATCGAAGCATTTTCAGCCGCACTTTAAGCCGGAATTTAATCTGGACCTTCTAAGATCTAATAACTACATCACGCATTTCCTCGTCGTGAAAAAGGCGCTCGCAGAGGAGGCCGGCGGCTTTGATCCGGAGCTCAGCGGCGCGCAGGACCATGATTTCATTTTCCGGTGCGCGGAGAAGGCAGAGGGAATCGCCAGGGTTCCGAGAATTCTCTATCATTGGAGAACGCACGAGGCATCGACCGCGGACAATCCGATGAGCAAGACCTATGCCTATGAGGCGGGAAAGAAGGCCGTTGAGGGAAGCCTGCGGCGCGCGGGAGAGAAGGGAACGGTTGAGCTTCTCCCCGATTTCGGCTTTTACCGAGTCAGATATCCGGTGAATGGCTGCCCGAAGGTGTCGGTCATCATCCCGAACAAGGATGAGCACGAGGCGCTTGACCAGTGCATCCGGTCGGTGCTTGACACGAATTATCCGAACCTCGAGATAATTATTGTCGAGAACAACAGCACGGAGCGGGAAACCTTCGAATATTACAGAAAGCTCTCCCAGTCAAATGAAGAAAATATACGGCTTGTCCGGTGGAGGAAGGGCTTTAACTACTCGGCGATCAATAATTATGGCGTGTCCTTTGCGCGCGGCGACTATTTCCTGTTTCTGAATAACGATGTCAGGGGAACAATTTCGACCGACTGGCTTACGGAGATGCTCGGCGTCTGCCAGCGGCCGGATGTCGGTGCGGTCGGTGCAAAGCTGTACTACCCGGACAACAAGGTCCAGAGCGCCGGGATCGTTATCGGAATTGGAGGAATCGCGGGATCGATGTTTGTGGATTTGCCGAGGGGCCGGGGCGGTTACATGCACAAGGCCTCCATTATGCAGGACCTCTCGGCTGTCACTGCGGCCTGTATGCTCGTGAAGCGCGAGGCATTTGAGAAGGCCGGAGGCTTTACTGAGGAGCTCGCAGTGGCGTTCAATGATGTCGATTTCTGCCTGAAAATCGGGCAGTGCGGATACCGGATCGTCTACGACCCATATGCGGAGCTCTATCACGATGAGTCAAGAACACGGGGAGCCGAGGATACGAAGGAGAAGGTGAGACGGTTCCAGAGTGAGATTGAGTATATGCGGTCACACTGGACGGACATCCTGATTCACGGTGATCCGAATTATAACCCGAACCTGTCCCTGAAAAAATGGAATTATTCTCTGAAGGTATAAGCTATGACAAGTATTGCACCGAAAGTTTCCGTCGTTATCCCGAACTATAACGGGATCAGCTATCTCCGTGACTGTCTCGAATCCGTGTACCGGGAATCGGTTGTTCCAGACCGCGTGATCGTTGTTGACAACGGCTCGAAGGACGGGAGTGCGGAGGAGGCAGAGCAGCTGTTTCCGGAGGCGGAGATGCTCCGCATGGGAGAAAACACGGGCTTCTGCGGAGCGGTCAACGCGGGAATCCGCGCCTCTGAGGGAATGGATTACGTCATTCTTCTCAACAATGACACAATTGTCGACAGAAATTTCACGAGAGAGCTGGTCCGCGCGATGGAGCGGAAGAGCAGTGTATTTTCCTGCCAGGCAAAAATGCTGAGCATGAAGGACCCTGAGCTGATGGACGATGCCGGGGATTTGTACTGCGGGCTCGGCTGGGCCTTTGCGCGCGGAAAGGGAAAGCCGGAGAAGCTGTACCGCCGCCCGGCGGAGATCTTCTCCAGCTGCGCCGGTGCGGCCATCTACAGAAAGTCGATCCTCGATGAGATCGGCCTGTTTGATGAAAATCATTTCGCGTATCTTGAGGACTGCGACATCGGATGGCGGGCAAGAATCCAGGGCTATCACAATCTGTTTATTCCGTCGGCAAGGGTCCTGCATGTCGGGAGTGCCTCGAGCGGGTCAGTCTACAATCTGTTCAAGGTGATCAATACAAGCCGGAACAGCATCTATGTGATTGCCAAAAATATGCCGGTGCCGCAGATTCTTCTGAACCTCCCGACACTGATCCCGGGATTTCTGGTCAAGGCGGCCTTCTTTGCGGCAAAGGGCTACGGCAGGGAGTATGTGCAGGGAATTGCGAAGGGCTTTCTTCTTGCCATGAAGGGCCGGAGAGAGGGGAAAATTGTTCGTTTCTATCCGGAGAACTTCGGGAATTATGTGAGAATCCAGTTTGAGCTCTGGATCAACATCGTGCGCCGCTTTCTGCAGGGCTGACTCCTTGGGGAGAAAACTGTGCTTGCCTAAATCCAGGGTCTATAGTATATTTAAAAATTAAGGAGCCAAAACCTGGGAGAGTAGAGCATTGATCGAAGATAATCAGAAGTACTTTAACCGTCTTCTGGCGGTATTTGACGCCGTCATAGTTGCATTTTCCTACTGGTTAGCCTGGTATATAAAATTCAGAAGCCGTCTGTTTTCGCGCGGTTCATTTGAAGCTGTCCCCTACCCGGTTTATATGTCGGTTATGCCGATCATGGTCATTATGATGATCATCCTGTACTGGGCGGTCGGACTGTATTCACCGCACCGGATGCGCGGGCGCAGGGTTGAGATCAGAAATATCATTGCGGCCAATATCATGGAGTACGCAGCCTTCATCGTGGTCCTGTATATGCGCCACCAGATGTACTGGTCGCGCTCTATGCTGTCGATGTTCGCGGCGATCAACGCGATCCTTGATATTGCGATGCGTCTCGGCGTGTGGCAGATCCTCACGAATATGAGGAAGAAGGGAAGGTTCGTCCGAAACGTGCTTCTCGTCGGATACAGCCACGCGGCCGAGGAATTTATTGACCGCGTCCTGACGAATCCGCAGTGGGGATACAATATACGGGGCATTCTGGATGACCGCGTCGAGGCGGGAACGGAATACAAGGGAATCAAGGTACTCGGAAGGATTGACAATCTGATGGTGATTCTTCCTGAGAACCATCTCGATGAAATTGACATCACGCTTGGACTGGGAGAGTACTACAGGCTGGAAAATATTGTCGCCCTGTGCGAGAAGTCGGGTGTACACACGAAATTTATTCCGGACTATTACAATATTATCCCGACCAAGCCGTATACGGAGGACCTTCTGGGGCTGCCGGTCATCAATATCCGCTATGTGCCGCTGTCGAATACATTTAATGCCATGCTGAAGAGGATTCTGGACATTATCGGAAGTCTGATCTGCATTGCACTGTTTTCACCGGTCATGCTGGTATTTGCGATTCTTGTCCGCGCGTCCTCTCCGGGGCCGATTTTGTTCCGGCAGGAGAGAGTCGGACTGCACAATAGAAAATTCATGATGTATAAATTCCGCTCGATGGTCATGCAGGACTCCAGCAAGGAGAAGAAGGCATGGACTGTCCGTGACGATCCGCGTGTGACAAAGGTCGGAAAATTTATGCGGAAGACAAGTATCGATGAGCTCCCGCAGTTGTTCAATGTCCTGAAGGGGGATATGTCGCTCGTCGGTCCGCGTCCGGAGCGGCCGTATTTTGTTGAAAAATTCCAGGAGGAGATTCCGCGCTACATGATTAAGCACCAGGTCCGTCCGGGAATGACAGGCTGGGCGCAGGTACACGGCCTCCGGGGCGATACGTCCATCAGAAAGCGCATTGAATACGATCTTTACTACATAGAGAACTGGACACTTGGACTCGATATTAAAATCCTGTTCATGACGGTCTTTAACGGGTTTGTCAACAAGAATGCATATTGAAAGGTAAGAGCAATATGAAGGGCAAAAAGAAGAAGCACAGTATGGCCTTGTTCATGGCGGAGTTGCTGATTATTGTCGTAGTCGGCCTCGGAATCTTCATTTACGCGAAGGTCAACGAGAATCTTCGTGCGCGAAACAGTGCGTCTGAAAATCAGACCAGCACAGCTGCGGCAAATGAGGCGGATGCGAACGCGAACGGCGATGCCGCCGCGGAGAACTCCGGCGTGGATGATGACTCTAAGATGACCGGATATACGAATCTTGTGCTGGTCGGTATCGATACGCGTGAGGGAAATCTGCACTACGCGAACAGCGATACGATGATCATCTGCAGCATCAATAATGACACGAAGCAGGTCAGACTTGTCTCTCTGTACAGAGATACGCTTCTCAACATCGGCTCGCTCGATGATGAAAATGCGGTCAACTTCAACAAATGCAATGCCGCCTACGCAGTCGGCAGTGCGAAGCAGATGCTCCAGATGATGAACAAGAACCTGGACATGAACCTTCATGACTACGTAGTCGTCGACTTCAGCGCAGTCGCGAAGCTTGCTGAGGACCTCGGCGGCATTGATGTCGATCTCACCTACGAGGAGGCCGTCCATCTGAATGACTACTGCGTGGAGACGGCGCAGGTCACAGGGGACACCTATACACCTCTTGATATTCCGGACGAGGCAAACCAGTGGACAGGCACGAAGACCTTCCATTTGAACGGTGTGCAGACAGTTGCCTATGCCCGTATCCGCTATACGGCCGGCAATGACTTCAAGCGGACCCAGAGACAGAGACTTGTCATCGAGAAGCTCGTCGAGAAGGCAAAGAGCGCGGGATTCTCATCGGTCTCATCTATTATTGCCGATGTATTCCCGCTCTGCTACACGTCCTATTCGAGCTCGGATATTCTGAAGCTGGCCACACAGGTCTTTGATTATAATATCGACAAGACCAGCGGCTTCCCGTTCGAGCATCTCGAAAACGATGTGACGGTCGGGGACAATACCTATGACTGCGTTGTCCCGGTCACACTCGAGCAGAACGTAAAGGAGCTCCACGCGTTCCTGTTCGACGACGAGAACTATGAGCCAACGGAGACTGTGAAGGAGTACAGCCAGAACCTCATTGATCTCTCGGGCTACGGCGAGGACAGCATCGAGACAGCGACAAAGAACAGTGTTATCAGCGGAAGCGGCGGAGAGGCGGACAGCGTCAAATAAGGACGCGGAAGCCAGGAAGCTTAAGACAGTACATGTGCCATCTGACGTGCGGGGAGCGTGTCAGGTGGCACGCATTTTCTAAGGGGTATTCATACATGAAAAATCCAACGGTCGATGTGATTATTCCGACCTACAAGCCGGATCCGTCATTTCGGACGGTCCTTGAAAGACTGTCCGATCAGTACTACGCTCCGTCCCATATTCTGATTATCAATACGGACGAGAAATATTGGGATGCGCAGCTCACAGAAGGGATTGAGAACGCGGAGGTCTACCAGATCCGGCCGGAAGAGTTTGACCATGCGGCGACGCGGGACATGGGCGCGGACCTATCGGACGCCGATGTCATTGTCTTTATGACGCAGGATGCCGTTCCGCATGACAGGCGGCTGATCGGCAATCTGATCCGGCCGCTTACGGAGGATCCGCTGATCAAGATTTCGTACGCGCGGCAGCTTCCGAAGCCGGGCTGCAGAATTCCGGAGGGGTGTGTCCGCAGCTTTAATTATCCGCACGAGAGTCATGTCCGGCGTCTGGAGGACCTGAAGACATACGGGATCAAGACGTTTTTCTGCTCCGATGTGTGCGCGGCCTATGACAGGCGGACGTTCCACGAGATGGGAGGCTTCGCGAAGCCCTGCATTTTCAATGAGGACAGTATCTTTGCGGGAAAAATCATAACGCTCGGCTATGCGGTCGCCTACGCGGCCGACGCGAGGGTCCTGCATTCCCACAACTACACGAATATGCAGCAGTTCCACAGAAATTTCGACAACGGTGTGTCGCATGCCATGCATCCGGAAATTTTCCGCAGCGTTGCGTCCGAAGGAGAGGGCGTGAAGCTCGTGCAGTATGTCACGGGCTCACTCCGGAAAATGAACCGGGGCTATCTGATCCCGGGATTTTATATTCAGTGCTTCTTCCGCTATGCGGGCTTCAAGCTCGGAGAACATTACGCGCACCTGCCGGACTGGATGGTGATGGCATGCACGGGCAACAGGCGCTTCTGGACATGGCGCGACACGGAGGACTAGGCCGGTCACAGTTTCATCACATTTTTTATCTATTATACTAAGGAAAATATGGGTGCGATGCAGGCGGCAGGGCCGCAGCGGAAAATGGTGTGAATTTCCGGTGGACACGCATCCGCGAAAGGGGCACTTGACAATGGATGAGTATTTGAACGGCAGCACGCCGGAACCTGAGAATCAGGATCTGCCTGCAGGAAGCGGCACTGATTCCGCAGCCGGCAGCCCGCATCAGGATACAGAAAATGCGAAGCCGCCGGCGGCGGAAAGTCCGGCACAGGATGATGCTTCACCGGTGGAGGATTCTTCTTCGCCTGATCAGAATGCGAATCAAGGCGCAGAAGACAATGCCGGAACTTACCGGAATCAGAACACGGGAAGCTACAGCAACGACAGCCACTGGGGGACCTACGAGGACTGGAACTTCGGCAATATAGAGGCAAAGAAGGCCGCGGAGGAGAAAAAGCAGCAGGCCTATTCCGGGCAGAGCAGCGCGGGCAGCAGTGCGGGCGCTTCGAGCTCCGCGGGAGACAGCACCGGCTCATACGGACAGGGCGGATATACAGGAAACAGCACCGGCTCATACGGACAGGGCGGATATACAGGAAACGGCAACGGTTCATACGGACAGGGCGGATATACAGGAAACGGCAACGGTTCATACGGACAGGATGAACATACCGGAAACTCTGCAGATACGGGATATCATAGCCGGTATGACTCATATCGGTTCCGCACACCGGAGGATGAGAAAACGGCCGGCACCGATTTCATGAATCCTTCGGGAGGCTCGGGAAATGGTCCGAAAGGGCCGGGAAGAAAAAACAGAAAGAACCGGAAAGACAGAAATGGTTCGGGCAAGGGAAAGAAGATTGCAGTCATCGTGCTTCTCGCAGCTATGTTCTGCCTGATCGCTGTTCTTGTGTACAAGGGTGTGTCTTCACTCTCGGGAGGCAGTCAGGCGGCAGCACCGTCTTCGTCGTCCTCCTCTGATTCAAGCGAGAAAATTGTTCTCGGAAATCAGGACAGCACAGACAGCAGTGCGGAGAGCAGCGTTGACTCGATCGATCCGAATGCGCTTCAGTCGGAGGCGAGTGCTGACAGCGGCAGTGATGAGGAGCTGACGACAGAGGAAGTCGTCGAGAAGGTCATGCCGTCCATGGTCGCCATCACAAACACGAGCGTTGAGGAGTACCAGAATATTTACGGCCAGACACAGTCGTCGGAGAGCGTGTCCGCAGGAAGCGGGATTATCGTCGGAAAGACGGATGACGATCTGCTGATTGCAACAAATAACCACGTGATCTCGAGCGCATCTGAGATCACAGTTACATTTGTTGATAATTCCGCGGTTAAGGGAACGATCAAGGGCACTGATGCGGACAACGATCTTGCAATCGTCGCGGTCGCTCTCTCGGATCTGTCCTCTGACACACTGGACCAGATCAGCGTCGTTTCAATCGGTGATTCCGATGACGTGAAGGTCGGCCAGTCCGTTGTCGCGATCGGCAATGCGCTCGGCTATGGCCAGTCCGTGTCAAAGGGAATCGTCAGCGCGCTGAATCGCGAGGTTACGGATTCGGACGGATCCGTCAAGACACTGATCCAGACCGATGCGTCGATCAATCCGGGCAACTCCGGCGGCGCTCTCCTCAATATGAAGGGCGAGCTGATCGGCATCAATGAGGCCAAATACGTTGATACGAGCGTTGAGGGCGTCGGCTATGCGATCCCGATGAATATCGCGGAGCCGATTCTTGAGAAGCTTGGAAGCAAGCAGGCAAGGACCAAGGTCAGTGACGATCAGGCCTCCTACATCGGTATTACCTGCGTCACGATGCCTGACTCCTATGTGGAGCAGGGGTATCCGCAGGGCGTCTATGTGGCGAGCGTCATCAGCGGAGGTCCGGCTGATCAGGCGGGAATCAAGGCCGGCGATATCATCACGTCGATGGACGGGACGTCGGTCTCGACAAAGGAAGAGCTGATCAGCAATCTGGAATATTACGCGGCCGGAGAGCAGGTTGAGATTTCCCTGAGCCGCATCAACAGCCAGCAGAACGGGTTTGACAAGGTGAAGGTCACAGTTACGCTCGGGAGTAAGAATGACAGCACCTGGAAGTCCCAGGAGTCGGAGAGCAGCGCTGAATCCGCCTCGGACGAGAACAATAATAACGGCTGGGGCTTCTTCGGAAGATAAGGTGAGCCCTTTCCTACAATCGCATAGCGCATAAGAAGAACTGCCGCAGGTCCTGCGGCAGTTCTTGCGTTACAGAAAGTTTGTTTAGAGAAAGTTCACTTGAGCCGGGCCGTACCGGGGGCTATAATCATTATTAATTAATAAGAGGAGAATATATGGCGGAATCAGACGATAAGAAGAATGAACTTACGGAATCAGGCCGTGACGGGAAGAGCGGGAAGCAGAAAGAGACAAATGAAAAGCGGTGCTCCCTGTGCGGACGCCCGGAGTCAGAGGCCGGGACTCTCATTTCCATGCCGAACGGCATGCATATCTGTGCGGACTGCATGGAAAAAGGTCTCAGTGACATGCGGAAGCATTTTGACATCGATTCGCTGCTGGATGGAACGCAGGGCATGCAGTTTCTGAACCTGGGCGATCTGATGCACCCGGAGTCCCGCGCGGAGAAGCAGGAAGAGGAACAGCCCCTGCCGGAATTTGAGATGAAATCCGTCCCGGCGCCGCATGTCATCAAGCGGCAGCTCGATCAGTACGTTGTGGGACAGGAGCACGCGAAGAAGGTGCTCTCGGTCGCTGTCTACAACCACTACAAGCGCATCATTGAAGAGGAGCGGATCGCCAAGGAAAAGAAGGCGGAGAGCGGCAAAGAGGCGAAGCAGGACGCGCCGCGGCTGGTCGAGATCGAGAAGTCCAATGTGCTTCTGCTCGGTCCCACCGGATCCGGCAAGACGTATCTGGTGCAGACGCTGGCAAAGCTTCTCGATGTTCCGCTGGCGATCACGGATGCGACGTCGCTTACGGAGGCGGGCTATATCGGCGATGACATCGAGAGCGTCGTGTCAAAGCTGCTGGCGGCGGCCGGAAATAATGTCGCAAAGGCAGAGCACGGCATTATCTTTGTCGATGAGATCGACAAGATCGCGCGCAAGAAAAATGCAAATCAGCGCGATGTGAGCGGCGAGGCGGTCCAGCAGGGAATGCTCAAGCTTCTCGAGGGAGCTGAGGTTGAGGTTCCGGTCGGCGCGACATCGAAGAACGCGATGGTGCCGATGAAGCTCGTCAATACGAAGAATATTCTTTTCATAGTCGGCGGTGCATTTTCCGGCCTCGAAGATATCATCCGGGAGCGGTTAAACCGTCACAGCTCGATCGGCTTTCAGGCTGATCTGAAGGACAAATATGATGATGACAAATACATCCTCCGGAAGGTGACGACGGAGGACCTGAGAAAGTTCGGGATGATCCCCGAATTTCTCGGGCGTCTCCCGATCGTCTGCCCGCTCGATCCGCTCGATGAGGACATGTTTATGGAGATTCTGAGCAAGCCGCGAAATGCGATTCTGCGCCAGTACGAGGCGCTGCTTGCGATGGACGAGGTGAAGCTCACCTTCGAGGACGGTGCGCTCCGGGCGATCGCGAAGCAGGCCCTCAAGAAGGATACCGGCGCGAGAGCCCTCAGGTCCATTATCGAGTCGTTCATGCTCGACATTATGTATGAAATTCCGAAGGACGACAATATCGGAGAGGTCGTCATCACAGAAGACTACGTCGAGCACAGAGGGGCCCCGAAGATCCTTATGAGAAGCGGCGGCTGAAAAAATGCAGCAATGCGCACCCCGGACTCGGAAAACTGATGAAATCGTCCGGCGAGCAAGCTCTCCGTTCAGATTTCATTAGTTTTCCGAGGGGTGCTGAATCATTACAAATAAAAATCCGGAGCCAAAATGCGCCGGGGAAGGGAGTACAGCTATGTCAGATGATTTTTTCAGTGATATCGGACGTCATATTTCGCGGTATACGAGGAAGGCTGCGGAGCAGACAGGAACATTTTTCGAGGCAACGAAGATCAGCGCTAAGATTACAGGTGAGGAAAATGAAGTCCGAAAGATTTTCCAGAAGCTGGGCGAGGAGGTCTTCCGCAGAGCTGTGTCCGGCGGCGCGGCGCTCACGGACAGTGAGCAGGAGCTGGTCGGCTCCATCGAGGACCACAAGGAGAAGATCCGCGTGATGCGAAAACAGCTCGCCGATGTAAAGGGCATGGTGATCTGCCCGAAATGCGGAGCTATGATCGCGGGCGATTCCTCATTCTGTCCGAAGTGCGGCGCAGAGGTTCCGGAGGACCTGCGCACTGACCAAAAGAAGGAGCAGGAGGCAGCGGAGGACGCGCGCTTTGAGGATGAGGATGCTGACGAGGACACCGCAGAGGATGCGGAGTTCACGCAGGTGACAGAGGACGCTGACGGACAGATCCGCACCGCCGAGTATGAAGAAATTCATGTGGACAGCGGAAAGGATGCAGCCAGTGATCAGACACCGGAAGAACAGCCCGGGAATGATGGAAGCGGGGACAAGGCATGAGATTTTATTTTCTCCTCTTCATCGGCGCCTTTGCGGCCGATATGATGACGAAGACGTGGATCGATCAGCACCCGGAGCTTGCAGAGAGCGAGCTTGCCTGCACGAACGGGTATATAGGCGTGAAGCCGCTTGACAACTCCGGCTTTGCCGGCGGGAAGGCTTCAAAGGAGCCGGTCATGGTCCGCAATGCGGCGACTGCCGGATTTACCTTTCTTATGATCAAGTGGCTGGCGGAGCTCAGAGGAAAGAAGGAAAGCGCGCTCGGAAAGGCCGGCTGGGCACTCGTGCTCGGCGGCGGACTCGGAAACATCGTCGACCGGTGGGCGCGCGGGTCCGTGCGCGATTTTCTCACGCTGCCGAAGGCCAAGACGCAGCGCATGAGAGACATTGTCTTCAACACAGCGGATGTCGCGATTGCGCTCGGGATTCTGCTGATCGGAATCGGAGAAATTCCGCGCCGGAAATAAGGTTCAGTAAGCTTTGCTGCGGTCGGCCAGAGCGGCTTCAGCGCCTGTCCGCCCACAACACAAAAGGATATCGGGCGGGCAGGCTCTCCTGATATCCTTTTTTTATTCCGATGTGCATTATATTACAAAAAACCGGAATCCTTTCGGATTCCGGTCTTTTTTAGCGATGCAGGAAAAGGGACTTGAACCCTCACTGTATTGCTACAACAGGCACCTGAAGCCTGCGCGTCTGCCAATTCCGCCATTCCTGCGAACCGTTGACTGATTTTCATTTCTGTGTTTCGTCCGTCAACGCTGACTATCATACTATGGAATCAGTGATTCGTCAACCACTTTTTAAAACTATTTTCCGATCATTTTGGAACTGAAGACATCCGTGAAGCTACCCTTGAAAATTGAAATCCGCTATGGTACAGTTTATAAGGTCTATGTCTGTAAAAAAAGATACGCCAATACAGAAACGTAAAAGCCGCGCGCTGTGTTCTGCCGTTGATCATACTGAGTCAGCTGAACCGGCGGGAAAGGCGGCTTGTTTTCTTAAGGTCAACATTCAAGAAAGGGCGGTAAAAGCGTGAAAGCATTCCTGATTCTGGAAGACGGAACGGTCTTTACGGGTACCAGTATCGGTACACAGAGGACCGTCATCAGCGAAATCGTATTTAACACATCCATGACAGGCTATCTCGAGGTCCTCACGGATCCATCCTACGCCGGTCAGGCCGTATGCATGACATATCCACTGATCGGAAATTACGGCATCTGCTATGAGGACATGGAGTCATCACGTCCATGGCCGGACGGATACATCGTCCGCGAGCTGTCCCGACTCCCGAGCAACTTCCGCTCGGAGGATACAATCCAGCATTTTCTCAAGAAAAATGATATTCCCGGCATTGCGGGGATTGATACGCGTGCCCTCACGAGAATTCTGCGTGAGAAGGGAACGATGAACGGCATGATCACGACGGAGGAAGTGGATGTCGCGTCTGTCCTTCCGAAGATCAAGGCCTACAAGGTCGGACCGGTCGTACAGAAGGTCACCTGCAAAGAGCCGCAGCACATAGCCGGCAACGGCCTTAAAGTTGCGCTCTATGACTTCGGAACGAAGGCCGATATCGCAAAGAACCTCGCAAAGCGCGGCTGCGATGTCACGATCTACCCCGCGTCCACGAAGGCGGAGACTGTCCTTGCTGCAAATCCCGACGGCATTATGCTCTCGAACGGCCCCGGAGATCCGAAGGACAATCCGGAGATCATCGAGGAGGTTCGAAAGCTGTATGAGTCCGATGTCCCGATCTTTGCGATCTGCTTAGGCCACCAGCTCATGGCGCTCGCGACAGGGGCCGATACCTACAAGATGAAATACGGTCACCGCGGCGGCAATCATCCGGTCCGCGATCTGATGGGCGACGGGCGCTGTTACATCACGTCCCAGAACCACGGCTATGCGGTCGATGTCAATACGGTTGACCCGAAGGTGGCGGTGCCTGCATTTGAGAACGTCAATGACAGGACAAATGAAGGTCTCTCCTATGTAGGAAAGAACATTTTCACTGTCCAGTTCCATCCGGAGGCCTGCCCGGGCCCGCAGGACGCGAATTTCCTGTTTGACCGCTTTATTGACATGATGAAAGGAGCCGCTAATGCCTAAGAACGCGAATATTAAGAAAGTACTGGTGATCGGTTCAGGCCCGATCGTCATCGGTCAGGCTGCCGAGTTCGATTACGCCGGAACCCAGGCCTGCCGCTCACTGCATGAGGAGGGCGTTGAGGTCGTTCTCCTGAATTCAAACCCCGCCACAATCATGACGGATAAGGATATCGCGGACGAGGTCTACATTGAGCCGCTGACGACTGATGTCGTCAAGGGCATCATCGAGAAGGAGCATCCGGACTCCGTCCTGCCGACACTCGGCGGACAGGCCGGCCTCAACCTCGCGATGGAGCTCGCGGACCAGGGATACTTCGATGAGCATCCGGAGGTGAAGCTCATCGGAACGACTGCGCTGACGATCAAGAAGGCGGAGGACCGCCAGGCGTTCAAGGATACAATGGAGAAAATCCATGAGCCGATCGCCGCGTCGCAGGTCGTCCACCATGTCGAGGAGGGCGTTGCATTTGCCGGCATCATCGGCTACCCGGTTGTTCTCCGTCCGGCCTACACGCTCGGAGGCTCCGGCGGCGGTATCGCGCACGATGAAAATGAGCTCCGTGAGATCCTCTCGAATGGTCTCCGTCTCTCCCGCGTCCATGAGGTGCTCGTCGAGCGCTGCATCGCCGGCTGGAAGGAAATCGAGTACGAGGTCATGCGCGACTCGAAGGGCAACAAGATCACCGTCTGCAACATGGAGAATATCGATCCGGTTGGCGTCCACACGGGCGATTCGATCGTCGTCGCTCCGTCCCAGACGCTCGGCGACAAGGAATATCAGATGCTCCGTACATCGGCCCTCAATATCATTGAGGAGCTGAAGATCACAGGCGGCTGCAACGTCCAGTACGCGCTGAACCCGGACACCTTCGAGTACTGCGTCATCGAGGTCAACCCGCGAGTCAGCCGTTCCTCCGCGCTCGCATCCAAGGCAACCGGCTATCCGATCGCCAAGGTGTCTGCGAAGATCGCGCTCGGCTATACACTGGATGAAATCCCGAATGCAATCACGAAGAAGACGTACGCGTCCTTCGAGCCGATGCTCGACTACTGCGTCGTCAAGATTCCGAGACTGCCCTTCGATAAATTTATTACGGCGAAGCACACGCTGACGACGCAGATGAAGGCGACCGGCGAGGTCATGTCGATCTGCTCGAACTTCGAGGGCGCCCTGATGAAGGCGATCCGTTCCCTCGAGCAGCATGTGGATTCACTCATGAGCTACGACTACAGCCAGGTCCCGGAGGAGGAGTTTGAGAAGGAGCTCGCGCTCGTCGATGACCGCAGAATCTGGAGAATCGCCGAGGCTGTGCGCCGCCAGATCCCGCACGAGGAGATTCACGCCATCACGGGAATCGATATCTGGTTCATCGACAAGATCGCCAACCTCGTCGGCATGGAATATTCCCTGAAGACGAGAAAGCTGACGGATGAGCTTCTCCGCGAGGCGAAGCGCATGGAGTTCCCGGACTATCTGATTGCGCGTCTTGCCGGCACGACGGAAGAGGCCGTGAAGGCTCAGAGAATGGAAGCAGGCATTACTGCCTCCTACAAGATGGTCGACACCTGCGCCGCGGAATTTGCGGCTGAGACCCCGTATTTCTATTCAGTCTACGGCAATGATGAAAATGAAGCCATCGCCACGCACGACAGAAAGAAGGTCCTCGTCCTCGGATCCGGACCGATCCGTATCGGCCAGGGTATCGAGTTCGACTTCTGCAGCGTCCACTGCACATGGGCGTTCTCGAAGGAAGGCTGGGAGACCATCATCATCAACAACAACCCCGAGACTGTGTCGACAGACTTCGATATCGCGGACCGTCTGTATTTTGAGCCGCTGACACCGGAGGATGTCGAAAATGTCGTCAACATCGAGAAGCCCGACGGCGCCGTCGTTCAGTTCGGCGGTCAGACAGCTATCAAGCTGACGGCATCACTCATGAAGATGGGTGTCCCGATTCTCGGCACATCGGCGGATGATGTCGATGCGGCGGAGGACCGCGAGCGCTTTGACGAGGTCCTTGCAGCCTGCGGCATCAAGCGCCCGAAGGGCGAGACCGTCTTTACGGCTGAGGAGGCCAAGGCAGCCGCGAACCGTCTCGGCTATCCGGTCCTGGTCCGTCCGTCCTACGTTCTCGGCGGACAGGGCATGCGGATTGCTATTTCTGATGAGGACATCGATCAGTATATCGGCGTCATCAACCAGATCGCGCAGGACCACCCGATTCTTGTCGATAAATACATGCTCGGCAAGGAGGTCGAGGTCGATGCCGTCTGCGACGGTGAGAATATCCTGATCCCGGGCATCATGCAGCACATCGAGCGCGCGGGCATTCACTCCGGAGATTCGATCTCCGTCTATCCGTCTCAGACGCTCTCACAGCTGGCGAAGGACAGAATCGTCGATTATACGGAGAAGCTCGCGAAGGCGCTCCACGTCAAGGGCATGATCAATATCCAGTTCATCGATCAGGACGACGAGATCTACTGCATCGAGGTCAACCCGAGATCGTCCCGCACGGTCCCGTACATCTCCAAGGTGACAGGAATTCCGATCGTTCCGCTCGCGGCACAGTGCATTCTGGGCCACAAGATCACGGAGCTCGGGTACAAGCCGGGGCTGCAGCCGGAAGCAAAGCACATCGCGATCAAGATGCCGGTGTTCTCATTTGAGAAGATCAGAGACGCGGATATCACGCTCGGACCGGAAATGAAGTCAACCGGAGAGGCGCTGGGCATCTCCGAGCACTTCCACGAGGCGCTGTACAAGGCCTTCCTCGGTGCGGGTGTCAGACTGCCGAAGTACAAGAACATGATCATCACGGTCCGCGATGAGGACAAGCCGGCGATCACGCCGATCGCGGCAAGGTTCGAGAAGCTCGGCTACCGGATCTATTCGACGCGCGGAACGGCGGAGTACCTGAATGCGCACGGCGTGCATGCGGTCCGCACGAACAAGCTCGAGCAGCCGCATCCGAATCTTCTGGACCTGATTCTCGGCCACAAGATTGATCTTGTTATCGATCTTCCGCCTCGCGGAATCGAGCATCAGCACGACGGCTTCGTTATCCGGCGAAACGCCATTGAGACGGGTGTCTATGTCCTGACCGCCATTGATACGGCGGAGGCGCTGGTTACGTCTCTTGAGGATACGGATATCAAGAACCTCTCGCTGATTGATATCGCGAAAATTTAATTTCTGCACATGGAAGGGCCGGATCTTATGGCCCTCTGGAAATCCGGAGACCGTTTCTCCGGATTTCTGATTTATCGACTGAGAAGGAGAATAAAATGATTGCAATACTCGAGGTGATTGTCCTCGGCATTGTCGAAGGTATCACGGAGTGGCTTCCGGTAAGCTCGACAGGCCATATGCTGCTTGTATACAAGCTGTTCGGTATCAATGAGGCCGATCCGTTCTGGTCTCTGTTCCTCGTCGTCATTCAGTTCGGAGCAATTCTTGCGGTCGTCGTCATGTTCTGGAACAAGCTGTGGCCGTTTCACCGCGTGCATCCGGAGGAAAAGGGCGTATATAAGGTGATCAGCCGGCCGAAGCTTGTCATGTGGGTCAAGATTATCATTTCCTGCCTGCCGGCGGTCATTGTCGCGATGCCGCTTGACAACTGGATCGAGGCTCATTTTTACAATTATGTGTGCGTCGCTATTATGCTGATCCTCTGGGGTGTTCTCTTCATTGTGGTCGAGAACCGGAACAAGGGAAAGCAGGCGGAGGTGCGGAAGATCAGTGAAATCAGCTGGCAGCTCGCGCTGATTATCGGTATCTTCCAGCTGCTCGCAGGACTCTTCCCGGGCACATCCCGCTCAGGCGCGACTATCCTCGGCGGCATTATGTTCGGCATGTCCAGAAAATGCGCATCGGAGTATACGTTCTTCCTCGCAGTTCCTGTCATGCTGGGCGCCAGCGTTCTGAAGTTCGTGAAATTTAACGGATCCTTCACGGCGGCACAGTGGGGATACCTGATCCTCGGCATGGCCCTTGCATTTCTTGTATCGGTCTGCGCGATCCGCTTCCTCATGGGATATATCCGGAAGCACGATTTCAAGGCCTTCGGCTGGTACAGAATCGTGCTCGGCATTATTGTGCTGGCAAGCTTCGGAATTCCGGCACTTCTCGCGTGACCTGCAGGAAACCAGAATGAAACTATGATTTTGCGCATCTGAGACGGGTCTCATTTGAGCCGCAGGATTGCGCGGAGAGTTAATCCGCAGTACAATTACAATATCATAATAAGTACTAATCAGTTGAAAGGAATGCCGATTTTTGCGGATCCGGCGCTGCCCGCGCGCGGTCTGCACGGCGGCATATCCCTGTTCAGACAGTAAGGAGAAGGCACATGGCAGATAAGAAATTAGTGGTCGTGGCGCTCGGGCACAAGGCACTCGGCGCGACGCTCCCGGAGCAGAAGGTTGCCGTCGCTGAGACGGCAAAGGCAATCGCTGATCTTGTCGAGACGGGAGCCAATATTGTCATTACACACAGCAATTCCGATCAGGTCGGCATGATTCACAGCGCAATGAACGAGTTCGCGCAGAACCATCCGGAATATACCGCCTGCCCGATGTCAGTCTGCTCGGCAATGAGCCAGGGCTACATCGGCTATGACCTTCAGAATGCGATCCGGGCGGAGCTGATTACCCGCGGCATTTACAAGCCGGTCTCCACTGTTCTCACACAGGTCATGGTTGACCCGTATGATGAGGCATTTTATGAGCCGTCCAAGGTCATCGGCCGCGTCATGACGAAGGAAGAGGCTGATCTGGAGGAGAAGAAGGGCAACTTCGTCACGGAGGTGGAAGGCGGGTACCGCAGAATTGTGGCATCGCCGAAGCCGAAGGAAATCATTGAGCTTGATACAGTCAAGGCGCTTCTCGCGGATGACCAGATCGTCATCTGCTGCGGCGGAGGAGGAATTCCGGTCATGGAGCAGGGCGTCGATCTCCGCGGAGCATCGGCTGTCATTGAGAAGGACCTCGTGTCCGGACTGCTCGCGATTGATCTTGCGGCCGACGCGCTGATGATCCTCACATCTGTCGATGCGGTCGCTCTGAATTACCGGAAGGACAATGAGAAGATTCTCAGCCGGATCGATGTCAAGCAGGCCAGAAGCTACATGGAGGAGAACCAGTTCGAGCGCGGCAAGATGCTTCCGAAATTTGAGGCGGCAATTGATTTTGTGGAGCTCGGAACGAACCGGCGCGCCATCATCACGTCCGTGCCGCGCTGCAAGGCTGCTTATCTCGGAAAAGCAGGAACAGAGATCGTCAAGACGCTTTGATCGCTTTCCGGATCATTTGGTTTCACCAGACAATCAGAATTCCCGCTCTTCGGCACAGATGCGCCGGGGAGCGGGAATTTTTCTGACTGCATGTCGCTTTTCAGGGCACAGAAAAAGGAGCCTGTCGTCCGGCTCCTTTTTCTGTGTCTAAATTAATGAGGGGGGAGATAGTAGTGGTTCATCAACTATCTGAACCATATGATACAAGGAATATGTGTAGATAATATGACAGCTTCGGGAAGAAAAAATAAAATTTATAAAGAAACTCTAAAGATCATGCGCTCCTTTGTGGGATTTGACGAATGCCGCAGGCTCTCCGAACGTAATTTGACGTAGAAGAGGACATGCAATATAATTAATTCATTATGGGGCGCTATTCCTGTAAGCCCCGCTTCCGGGCTCTTCCGGAAATAAAGGAGTGAATATGAAGTTAAGCAGACTGATAGAGCGCATGGACTGCAGGCTTGTGCAGGGCAGCGCGGATGTTGAGATCAGCGATCTCGTCTATGATTCAAGGAAGGTTACCGAGGGCAGTGCATTTGTATGCATTGTCGGCGCGAAATCCGACGGGCACAGATATATCGGAGATGTGTGTGCGAAGGGAGCCGCGGCCGTTTTTATTGAGAAGGGACACATGCCGGAGACGGGAATTCCGGACTCCGTGACTGTCATCGAGTCCGCGGACACGCGCATTGCTCTGGCGTACGCGTCCGCCGCGTGGTTTGACTATCCGGCGGAGCATATCCCGGTCATCGGCATCACGGGCACAAAGGGAAAGACGACGACTACCTATATGATCAAGTCGATCCTTGACAACGCGGGATACCGCTGCGGACTGATCGGAACGATCGAGGCGATCATCGGCGACAGGCACATTCCGTCAGCCAATACGACGCCGGAATCCTATGTCGTGCAGAGAGATCTCCGCGGCATGATTGACGCCGGCATGAACTGCGCGGTCATGGAGGTCTCCTCCCAGGCGCTCAAGCTGAACCGCACGGCGGGCATTCCGTTCGAGATCGGCGTCTTCACGAATATCTCTCCGGACCACATCGGCCCGAATGAGCACGCGTCGTTCGAGGAATATATGCACTGCAAGGGTCTTCTGTTCCGTCAGTGCAAGGTCGGCGTTGTCAATGCGGATGATCCGCACACAAAGGATGTGCTCGAGGGACATACCTGCCGCGTCGAGACATACGGAATTGAAAATGAAAATGCAGATCTCCGCGCCACGGACATTCAGCATGAATTCAAGGGCGGATATCTCGGCGTGAAATTCAATCTCGCCGGAAAGCTGCATTTCCCGGTTGAGCTGACTGTCCCCGGAAAATTCTCGGTCTATAATGCTCTGACGGCCATTGCAGTGTGCGAGCACTTCAAGATTTCCGAGGAGAATATTCAGAAGGCGCTCCTGACCGCGAAGGCAAAGGGCCGCATCGAGCCGGTGAAGGTGAGCGACCAGTTTACGCTGCTCATCGATTACGCGCACAATGCGATGGCACTGCGAAGCCTTCTCACGACACTCCGCGACTACAATCCACACAGAATCGTCTGCCTCTTCGGCTGCGGCGGCGACCGCGATCCGCAGAGACGGTTTGAGATGGGCGAGACCTCAGGAAAGCTGGCTGATTTCACGATCATTACGTCTGATAATCCGAGAACCGAGGACCCGATGAAGATTATCGCGGACATCGAGACCGGCATGAAGAAAACAGACGGAAAATATATCAAAATTCCGGACCGCCGCGAGGCAATCCGCTACGCCATCGAGCACGGCGAGCCGGGCGATATTATTGTGCTTGCGGGCAAGGGCCACGAGGATTATCAGGAGATCAACGGCGTTAAATATCCGATGGATGAGCGCGTGATCATTTCCGAGATCCTTGCGGAGAAAAAGGCAGGTGTCTGAGGGAACCGGCCTTTCTATTGTCTGCGGAAGGAGAACATGGCGAAATACGCTGAAGTGATTGTTGACATAGCGCACGAGAAGCTCGACCATCCTTTTTCGTACAGGATTCCGGAGGAGCTTGCAGACAATGTGCGCTGCGGCTGCGTCGTCGAGGTCCCCTTCGGGGGAGGCGGCCGCAGGATCAGGGGCTATGTCGTCGGACTGACTGACCGGACGGCAGTTCCTCCTGAAAAAATGAAGTCCATCCTGAAGCTGATCACGGACGATGAGACGGTTGAAGCAAGGCTTCTTCTTCTCGCCGCCTGGATGAGCCGGAACTACGGATCGACGATGATCCAGGC
Source organism: uncultured Eubacteriales bacterium (assembly GCA_900315305.1). Lineage (GTDB taxonomy): Bacteria > Bacillota > Clostridia > Lachnospirales > Lachnospiraceae > Chordicoccus. Next base: position 99,108 of record OMYS01000001.1, on the reverse strand, counting down.
ATTAAAGACCGTCGTCCCTGTCCGCAGCCGGGTCGGGGCTATCGTGAAGCGGACAGTTACGCTGGCGGAGCCGGAAAATGCGGGACGCGTGCTCGCGGAGTACGAGAGGCGCCGCTGCGGGGCGATGGCCCGCGTTATGCGGGTTCTGCTCGGCGGGGAGGAAGCATCGGAAGCTTCTCCCGGAATTTCCGGCATGGATCAGATCAGGCTCCAGAAGGAGGCGGCTGTTCCAGCTTCGGTTGTTCGGCGGATGGCAGAGGAGGGCGTCCTCCATATCGATACATCCTCCGAGCTGAGGCGCGTCGTGCGGGAGGCGAAGACCTGCCCAAAGGACACGCTCACAGATGAGCAGCAGTATGTCGCAGATGAGATCCGCGCCGAGTGGGGCGAGGGAGGGCAGGGACGCCCTGTGCTCCTCAATGGCGTCACAGGCAGCGGCAAGACGCTTGTCTACATGGAGCTGATCGCGGACACGCTTGCCGCCGGAAAGCAGGCGATTGTCCTTATTCCCGAGATCGCCCTCACGTGGCAGACGACTCTCCGCTTCGTGGCGAGATTCGGAGAGCGCGTCTCATTTCTCCACTCGAGGCTCTCGGACGGCGAGCGCTACGACCAGATGAAGGCGGCGAGGCGCGGGGACATCTCGGTTATGGTCGGGCCGAGATCGGCGCTATTCACACCGTTTTCAAATCTCGGGCTCATTATCATTGACGAGGAGCATGAGGAGTCCTATCACTCCGAGACGATGCCGCGCTACCACGCGAGGGAGACAGCCGTGAAGCGGGCCGAGCTCGAGCACGCGCATGTCCTGATGGGATCGGCGACTCCGTCCATGACGGCGTCGCACCGGGTTGAGACCGGTGAGTATCTGGGCCTCCGCCTCGAGAGCCGGTTCGGAGATGCGTCTCTCCCGGAAGCGGAGATTGTCGACATGCGAAAGGAGCTGGAGGCGGGAAACCGCTCAATCATCAGCGAGTGCCTTCGGACAGAGATGGAGAAATCACTTGCCCGGGGAGAACAGATCATGCTGTTTTTGAACCGCCGCGGATATTCCGGCGCCGTGACGTGCCGCTCCTGCGGCCATGTCATGAAATGTCCGCACTGCGACGTGACGCTCACGCGCCACAGAAACGGCATGCTTGTCTGCCATTACTGCGGATATGAGCAGAGGGACGTGGACCGCTGTCCCGAGTGCGGCTCGAGATTCATCGGCGGTCTCACGGTCGGAACGGAGCAGGTTGAGGAGATTGTCGCCGGCATGTTCCCGAAGGCCCGTATTCTCCGCATGGACCTTGACACGACGCGGGGCAAGGAGGGTCACGGGAAGATTCTCCGCGACTTCGCCGAGGGAAAGGCGGATATTCTGATCGGCACGCAGATGATCGTGAAGGGGCATGATTTTCCGAATGTCACGCTGGTCGGCGTGCTGCTCGCGGATCTCTCGCTCACGGAGGCCGACTATCGCTCGTCGGAGCACACCTACCAGCTCGTTGCACAGGCGGTCGGCCGCGCAGGCCGCGGAACAAAGCCGGGGCACGCCGTGATCCAGACCTATCGGCCGGACCACTTCAGCATAAGGGCCGCCGCCGCGCAGGACTACGATGCCTTCTACCGCGAGGAGAAGCTCTTCCGGAAAATCATGGAATATCCTCCGGAGGGCAATATGTGCGCGGTTCTGGGCTCCTCGAAAAATGAGCGGCTGCTCACAGAGGGCATGCGGTATATCCGGAAATATCTGGACCGCATCGACAGCCACGGACAGCTCCGGACCATCGGTCCGGCGCCGCAGAGCGTCGGAAAGGTCCGGGATACCTACAGGCAGGTCATTTACATACGAAACATGGACAACGAGAGGCTCATCATGGCAAAGGACAGGATTGAGGCCTATGTAGCCGCGAACCGCGGCTTCTCGGACATTCGGATTCAGTTTGACTTTAATACATAAAAAGAAGGAGTATACTATGGCACTTAGAACAATCAGAGTCGTCGGAGACCCTGTTCTCACGAAAAAATGCAGGGAGGTCAAGACGCTGACACCGCATCTCCGCCAGCTGATTGACGATATGTTTGAGACAATGTACCACGCGAACGGAGTCGGACTTGCGGCCCCGCAGGTCGGAATCCTGAAGCGCATCGTTGTGATCGACGTCACAGGACAGGACCCGATCGCAATGATCAACCCGGTGATTGTCGAGAAAGACGGGAGCCAGACGGGCGAGGAGGGCTGCCTGTCTCTTCCGGGAAAGTCAGGCGTCGTCACGAGACCAAGTCACGTCATCGTCGAGTGCCTGAACCGTGATATGGAGAAGGTCAGAATCGAGGGCACGGAGCTTCTTGCCAGATGCATGTGCCACGAGATCGATCATCTGGACGGCCATATGTACACGGAATATGTCGAGGGCGATCTGCACGATGTGCAGTATGAAGAAGAGGAGCAGTGAGCAGATGAAAATCGTGTTTATGGGCACGCCGGACTTCGCTGTCGGCACGCTTCGGGCGCTTGCGCGGGCGGGCTACGAGATTCCGCTTGTCATTACGCAGCCGGACCGTCCGAGAGGAAGAAAGCATGAGATAGTGGACGGGCCGGTCAAGGCGGCGGCCGTGTCGCTCGGCATCCCGGTCTGTCAGCCGGAGAAAATCCGGAAGAATCCGGAGATTTTTGAAAGGCTGAGAGAGATAAAACCCGATATGATCGTTGTGGCCGCATTCGGTCAGATTATACCGGAAAATATACTTGAGCTTCCAAGGTACGGCTGCATCAATGTCCACGCGTCTCTTCTTCCGGCCTACCGCGGCGCGGCGCCGATCCAGCACGCGATTCTTGACGGCTGCGACAAAAGTGGTGTGACCATTATGCGGATGGACAGGGGACTTGACACCGGTGATATGATCGCCTCGAGAGAGGTGCCGATTACGCAGGAGACAACAGGCGGGTCTCTCTTTGATGAGCTGGCTTCCGTTGGCGCGCAGCTTCTTGTGGACACAATCCCGTCGATCGTGGACGGGTCGGCGAGCTATACGCCGCAGCCGGCGGAGAGTACGACCGCGTACGCGTCGATGATCTCAAAGGAGATGGGACACATCGACTGGACGCGCTCTGCGTCATATATTGAGCGGCTTGTCCGGGCGATGAACCCGTGGCCATGTGCCTTTACGGAGACGGACGGAAGGATGCTGAAGATCTGGAAGGCGCATGTGACAGATAACGAAGGGAATGCTGCGGCTCCGGGAGAAGCCGTCCTTAAGCCGGACCGGTCCGGAATGAGCGTAAAATGCGGAAACGGCATGCTCGCGCTCGATGAGGTCCAGCTCGCGGGAAAGAAAAAGATGCCCGTCGCTGATTTTCTGCGCGGCGTGCATGACGACGGTCTTCTGTTTTTCGGATAAATCCTTCATTTTCCATTACAGGGGGGAATAATCTTATGCCTGAAAATCTAAGAGAAATTGTCCTGGGAATTCTGACGGAGATTGGTGAGAACGGAACATACAGCCACACGGCAATCCGCGCTGCACTCGACAGATACCAGTACTTCTCAAAGCGCGACAGGGCATTTATCACAAAGGTGTGTGAGGGCACTGTCGAGCGCATGATCGAGATCGACTACATCATCGACTGCTATTCAACGGTACCGGTCGAGAAGATGAAGCCGGTCATCCGTGAGATTCTCCGGAGCGCGGTCTATCAGATCCGTTTCATGGGAGGCATCCCGGACTCTGCCGCTGTTAATGAGGCGGTGCGTCTGACGCAGAAGCACGGCTTTTATAATCTGAAGGGCTTTGTGAACGGCGTTCTCCGGAGTATCATCCGGAACGAGGACAGCATTCCGTATCCGGACAGTAAGAAGGAGCCGGTCCGCTATCTCTCCGTCAAATATTCGATGCCGGAGTGGCTGGTGTCATCGTGGCTCGATGAGTTCGGCCCGTTTGTCACAGGGAAAATGCTCGAGAGCTGCCTCATTGAGCGGCCGACGACGGTCCGCCTCAAGACAGACAACATCACGAAGAAGGTCATTCTTGATTCGATGCGTGAGCAGAACGTGACCGTAAAGCGCGCGCCGTATCTGCCCTACGCGTACAATATCTCGGATTACAATTATCTTCCGGGACTCAAGGCCTTCCAGAACGGCTGGATCTTCCCGCAGGATGTAAGCTCGATGCTCGTCGCGGAGGCAGCGGCGCCGAAGCGCGGCGATTATGTCATTGATGTCTGCGCGGCGCCCGGAGGAAAGAGCCTCCATATCGCGGACAAGATGGGCGGCTACGGCATGGTCGAGGCCAGGGATCTGAGCGAGGAGAAGGTGAAGCTGATTGCCGACAACGTAAAGCGCGCGGATCTGATTAACGTAAAGCCGGTCGTGATGGATGCGCTGACGCTCGATATGGATTCGGTCGAGAAGGCGGACATCGTGATCTGCGATCTGCCGTGCTCGGGACTCGGCGTGATCAGCCGGAAGTCGGACATCAAGTACAGGGTCTCGCCGGAGAAGATTAATTCGCTCGTCGATCTGCAGAGACAGATCCTGAAAAATGCAGTGCGCTATGTAAAACCGGGCGGGACTCTCATTTACAGCACCTGCACGGTAGGCCACAGAGAAAATCAGGACAACGTGGCCTGGATCACGGAGCACTATCCGTTCGTGACCGACAGCCTCAATCCGTATCTTCCGCGCGAGCTCTGGAGGCTCACGACGGAGCAGGGATATCTGCAGCTTCTGCAGGGTGTCCATGATTCGGACGGCTTCTTTATCGCGAGACTGAAGCGGAAGGACTTTGACAAGCCGTTCCCGTCTGAGGAAGAGAAGTCATGAGTGTGGGCACGGGACAGGATGAAAAGGAAATGCGGCCCGCGGCGGAGCCGGGACTAAATGACGCCGCCGGAAGGAGAGAGCGGGAGGACAGGGACGGAAGCGTAATCAGGTACGATCTTCAGTCGCTCACAATCGATGAGCTCACGGATGCCGTCCGCCTTGCGGGAGAGAAGCCCTTCCGCGCGAAGCAGATTTACCAGTGGCTGCACGAGAAAATCGTGGCAGGACCTGAAGAGATGACGAATGTGCCTAAGAAGCTTATCGATGCGCTGACGGAAAAATACCCGTTCGTCAGTCCGGAGATAAGGACCGTGCAGGTTTCGAAAATCGACGGCACAAGAAAGTATCTCTTCCGCTTCGCGGATGACTGCTATGTCGAGTCGGTCTACATGGTCTACCAGCACGGCCACTCGGTGTGCATTTCCACGCAGAACGGATGCCGCATGGGCTGCCGGTTCTGTGCGTCGACGATCGGCGGGCTGACGAGGAACCTCTCCGCGGGAGAGATGCTCGCGCAGGTCTATGCGATTCAGAGAGAGACTGGGGAGCGCGTGTCGAATATCGTGCTGATGGGAACGGGCGAGCCTCTTGACAATTACGCGAACGTGGTGCGCTTTATCCGCATGATCACGGGGCCGGGCGGCCTCAATATCAGCGAGCGGAACATCACGCTGTCGACCTGCGGCATCGTTCCGGGAATACTGAAGCTCCGCGATGAGAAGCTGATGATTAATCTCGCGCTGTCACTGCATGCGCCGAACGATCAGATGAGAAGAGAGATCATGCCGATCGCCAGGCGCTACAGCCTGTCTGAAATTATCCCGGCCCTGAAATCCTATTACAGCGTCAACAGGCGGAGGCTGACCTTCGAGTACTCGCTGATCCACGGCGTCAATGATTCGGATGACGCCGCCCGTCAGATCGCGTCTCTGATCGGGGGAATGAATGCTCTCGTCAACCTGATTCCGGTGAATCCGGTGCGGGAAGCGGGCTTCAAAGCCCCTGACAGAACACACGTTCTGAATTTCAAGAAAAAACTTGAAAATTACGGAATCCATGTTACTATTAGAAGAGAAATGGGCAGAGATATTGACGGCGCCTGCGGGCAGCTGCGAAAGCGATGCTCAGAAATGGAAACTGACAGATGAAATCGTATTCTGCTACAGATGTAGGACAAAAACGGAAAATCAATCAGGACAGTGTATTTGCCTCTGACGCTCCGATCGGGAATCTTCCAAATCTGTATATTGTTGCAGACGGCATGGGCGGCCACAACGCCGGGGACTTCGCGTCACGGTACGCAGTCAATGTCGTGAGGGACTATATCGCGTCCAGCAGCGAGAAGAATCCCGTCAAGCTGATCAATGAGGCGATCCGCCTGGCAAATAAGGGAATTATCGAGGAGGCAGCCGCGCACGAGGAAATGTACGGCATGGGAACGACCATTGTCGTCACGACTGTCATCGAGCATTACGCCTATACGGCGAATGTCGGAGACAGCCGGCTTTATCTCTTTGACGACGGCAAGCTCACGCAGATCACAAAGGATCATTCCCTGGTTGAGGAGATGGTCAGACTCGGGGAGATAACCGAAGAGGATGCCCGGACGCATCCGGACAAGAATATCATAACCCGGGCCGTGGGGGCGGCCAGTGACGTGGAGGCTGATTTCTTTGACTACCAGCTTCCGCCGGATTGCATGCTGCTGATGTGTTCAGACGGTCTGAGCAATATGGTGGACAATGTCGAGATCAGAAATCTGATCGCGAGAAATACGACGCTCAGAGAAAAGACAGAGCAGCTCATAGAAGCGGCAAATGACAACGGCGGCAAGGACAACATTGCGGTAGTACTGATAAAACCGGATGCAGATGAGGTAGATGAAACATGTTAAAAACGGGAATGATGTTAGCGAATCGATATGAGATTGTCGGCCGTATCGGTTCCGGCGGAATGGCTGACGTATACAAGGCCATGGACCATAAGCTCAACCGCTATGTCGCGGTCAAGGTCATGAAGTCGGAATTTTCAAGCGACAGCACATTCGTCTCGAAGTTCAGACGCGAGGCCCAGGCGGCAGCCGGGCTGGCAAATCCGAACATTGTCAATGTCTATGACGTCGGCGAGGACCAGGGCAATTACTATATTGTCATGGAGCTTGTCGAGGGAATCACCCTGAAGGAATATATCGCGAAGAAGGGCAAGCTCTCCGTCCGGGAGGCAACCAGCATCGCCATTCAGGTCTGCATGGGCCTTGCGGCCGCCCATGACCAGGGCATCGTTCACCGCGATGTGAAGCCGCAGAATATCATCATTTCCACAGACGGAAAGGTCAAGGTCACGGATTTCGGCATCGCGCGCGCGACATCCTCCAACACGATCAGCGCAAACGCGATGGGTTCTGTCCACTACAGCTCTCCGGAGCAGGTCAGAGGCGGCTTTGCGGACGCAAGATCCGATATCTACTCCCTCGGCATCACGCTCTATGAGATGGTCACGGGCCGTGTCCCGTTCGACGGGGAGACGACAGTCGCGATCGCCATCAAGCATCTGCAGGACGAGATGGAACCGCCGTCAAAGTACACACCGGACCTGCCGTATTCTCTTGAGCAGATCATTTTAAAATGTACGCAGAAGACGGTCGACCGCCGCTATCAGTCGATGAACGAGGTCATCACAGACCTGAAGCGCTCGCTGATGGAGCCGAACGGCCACTTTGTACAGCTGACGCCGCTCTCTTCACACGCGAGAACGGTTATGATTTCGCCCGCTGAGCGGACGGCGATCCGCGAGGCGACAAAGCCGGCGGCGCAGAGACCGCAGCAGGAGCAGAAGACCTATTCGAGCGTCAGTGCCGCGAAGAAGGGCTATGAGGAGCCGGAGCGCGACGATGACGACGATGATGATGACGGCGAAGAGGTGAGCTCAAAGCTCGAGAAGGCTGTCACCATCGGCGGCTTTATCGTCTGCGGCATTATCATTGTGGTCCTCATTTACTTCATCGGAAGGGCAGCCGGACTGTTCAGCTTCGGGAGCTCTACATCGTCGACGGCAAGCGTGACATCGACGGCCGTCACGGATTCGAACACGGTGGAGGTCCCGAATATCGTCGGTATGTCTGAGGACGACGCGAAGGCTGCGGCATCCGCGGCAGGCCTTGGGATCAAGTACCAGGGCGAGGAGGCCTCTGACCAGTACGCGGCGGGCCTTGTGTGCCAGCAGGATCCGGCAGCGGGAACGCAGGCCGCGAAGAATTCGACTATTTATTACTACAGAAGTACCGGCAGCGGCGCACTGACAATTCCGTCCAATCTGGTCGGAAGCTCACAGTCTGACGCGCAGGCGGCTCTCTCGAGCACCGGATTTACGAATGTCCAGGTGACGACTGAGCAGTCCGACAGCGTGGCGGCGGGCTATGTCATTTCCGTATCTCCGGATGAGGGGACACAGGCGACAGCCGATACGACGATCACACTCACAGTCAGCAGCGGAACGGGCGAGACTGTCACAGTCCCGAATTTCGTCGGCGTCGACAAGGACACGGCGATCTCCAAGGCGCAGAATGCAGGCCTCATTCCGACGATCCAGTACAGCACGTCGAATGATGTCAGCACCGGCGAGGTCATGTCCCAGTCGGTCGATGCGTACTCGAAGGTGACGTCAGGGACGGAGATCGTTCTCACGGTCAATGACCCGGATGAGGCGACAGCAGCTACTCCGACACCGACACCGGAGGTCGTGAACACAGGAAACTGGACGACATCCTCGACTCTTGGAGCCTCCAAGAGCTACACGGGCGGCGCTTACAAGCTGGTTCTTGTCCAGACGGTGAACGGTCAGGAGGTCGATACGACCGTCGCAGAGGGAGATTCTCTCTCCTTCCCGTACCTGCTTGAGTGCAACGGTGCGGACGGCGTTGACACCGGTACAGTCTACCTCTACGAGGAAGTGGACGGAGATTACGTCCCGCGCGCACAGTGGACTGTCAGCTTCTCACAGAGCTAACGCGCATGAAGGGTAAGATTATAAAAGGTATCGCCGGGTTCTACTACGTAGCCGTAGCAGGATCCGGCATTTATGAGTGCAGGGCCAGGGGCATCTTCCGGAAACAGAAGAGAAAGCCTCTAGTTGGCGACGACGTTGTCGTGGAACTGATCAGTGAAAATGAAAAGACCGGCAATGTCGTGGAAATACTGCCGCGGATGAATGAGATGCTCCGCCCGGCGGTTGCCAACGTCGGTCAGGCACTCATTCTTTTTGCCATGCAGCATCCGGACCCGAATTTTATGCTGCTCGACAGGTTCCTCATTTCCGCACAGCTGCAGCATGTCCCGTGCCGGATCTGCTTTAACAAGGCGGACACGGCAGAGCAGGGGACGATGGACCGCATTGCGGCGGCGTACGCGCACTGTGGGTGCAGCGTCGATTTCATCAGCGTGCGGACAGGTGAGGGTCTCGAGCGCGTGAGGGAATATGTCAGGGGAACGACGACCGTTCTGGCCGGACCGTCGGGGGTCGGCAAGTCGTCGCTGACAAATGCGCTCCTCGGCTCGGAGCACATGGAGACGGGCGAGATTTCAAAGAAGCTCGCGCGCGGAAAGAATACGACCAGACACGCGGAGCTGATCAGAATATCGGAGAATACCTATATCTGTGATACACCCGGCTTTTCATCACTTGAGACGAGCGGGCTTACGAAGGAGGAGTTGCAGGACTATTACGCTGAGTTCTCTCCGTATATCGGGACATGCCGCTTTCAGGGGTGTGCGCACATGAGCGAGCCGGACTGTGCTGTCCGCCGGGCTGTGGAGGACGGCAGCATCAGCAGAGACCGCTATGATTCCTATCGGACAATTTACGAAGAGCTTGCAGATGCGGAAAGGAGACGCTACAAATGAAATACTACCTCGCGCCGTCAATCCTGGCGGCAGATTTTAATCATCTCGGATCCCAGATTGAAACCGTCGAAGCAGCGGGCGCGCAGTGGCTGCACATCGATGTCATGGATGGCATGTTTGTCCCGAATTTTTCAGTAGGGGTCCCTGTCGTCGAGTCGATCCGGAAGACCTCCGGCCTTTTCTTCGATGTGCATCTCATGATTGAGTCGCCGATCCGCTACATCCGTCAGTTCGCGGAGGCAGGTGCGGACAGCATTACCTTCCACATCGAGGCCGTCAATGATCCGATCCGCGTGATCGAGGAGATCCGCGCGATGGACCGCAGGGTCGGCGTTTCGGTCAAGCCGCGTACGCCGCTCTCAATGATTGAGCCGATCCTCGACCAGGTCGACATGGTCCTCGTCATGACGGTCGAGCCGGGCTTCGGCGGCCAGGCATTCAAGCCGGAGATGTACGAGAAGATTACGAAATTAAGAGAGATGCTCGACGAGCGGGGACTTGAGCACGTCAATATTGAGGTTGACGGCGGCATCCGCCGGAGCAATGTCGAGAAGGCGATGGACGCAGGCGCCAATGTCATTGTGGCGGGCAGTGCTGTCTTCGGGGGCAATACCGAGAAGAATGTCAGGAACTTTATAGAGCTCTTTGCCCGCAGAGAGGTGGAGGACGCGTTCCGCAAAGAGGCTGCCGGAAAATGAAGACCCTGATCGTAGGCGGAGGCGAGCTAAGGATTGCGTTTCTTTCGCGGTATGCCGGTCTCTTTCAGCCGGAGCTTGTGATCGCGGCGGATCGCGGCACCGATTATCTCGTGGAGGCCGGCATCACGCCGGACCTTATTCTCGGGGACTACGACAGCACGTCTGCGGCGGAGCGGATCAGAGAATTTAAGCGGCGCGGACTTCCGGTGAAGACCTATCCGTGCGAGAAGGACTTCTCGGACATGGAGTCGGCGATCCGGGAGGCCGTGCGGCTCGGCAGCACGGAAATCCGCATTCTCGGGGCGTGCGGCGGCCGTCTCGATCACTTTCTTGCAAATCTTGCAGACCTTCGCATCGCGCTGAAGGCGGGGTGCGGCGCGGCGCTTGTCGATGAGAGAAATTTCATTTTTCTGGCGGACCACTCCTTTGTCCTTGAAAAGAGCAGGACGCCGGGGAAATATGTGAGCCTTCTGCCGATGGGAAGAGAGCGCGTGGAGCACATCACGCTCCGGGGATTTAAATACCCGCTGACGGATGGGACGCTGAGCCAGGACGCCGCGTCACTTGGCATCAGCAATGAGATGGCGGAGAGCCGCGCCGAGGTTTCCTTCCGGGACGGAACCCTCATCGTTGTGCTGTCGGGAGATGAAGCCATTATCTGATGACGGGAGCGCCGGCTGCCTCCTTATCTGTCATTGAAAAAAGAGCCCTTTTGTGTTACGGTAGTATACGCATTTGGGCTCTTTTCGTAATTCGGAGGAGCCGACTTTATGGGAGGAAATTAAAATGAAATTAGGTATCGTCGGACTGCCGAATGTCGGCAAGAGCACACTGTTCAACTCACTCACAAAGGCTGGCGCGGAGTCCGCGAATTATCCGTTCTGCACGATCGATCCGAATGTCGGAATCGTCGCCGTTCCGGATGAGCGTCTTAAGCTTCTCTCGGAATTCAGCCACTCGAAGAAAACGACACCGGCGACCATCGAGTTCGTCGATATCGCGGGCCTTGTCAAGGGCGCTTCCAAGGGCGAGGGCCTCGGCAACCAGTTCCTTGCGAATATCCGCGAGTGCGACGCGATTGTTCATGTGGTGCGCTGCTTTGACGACACGAATATCATCCACGTCGAGGGCTCGATCGATCCGGAGCGTGACATTGACACCATCAATATGGAGCTGATTCTCGCGGACATGGAGGTCCTTGACCGCAGAATCGCGAAGACGACGAAATCCGCAAAGTCCGGGGCCGACAAGGGCGCAAAGCGCGAGCTTGAGGTCCTGCAGAAAATCAAGGCAGCTTTAAATGACGGGAAGCTTGCGAAGACAGTACAGTTCGAGGACGAGGAGGATGAGGCATTCCGAAAGAACCTCTGGCTCCTTACAGACAAGCCGGTCATTTTTGCGGCCAATGTCGCTGACGAAGACCTCGCGGACGACGGCGCGTCGAACAAATATGTAGAGACCGTGCGGAAAATTGCCGCTGACCAGGGCAGCGAGGTGTTCGTCATTTCCGCGGAGTTTGAGCAGGAGGTATCCGAGCTCTCTGACGAGGAGAAGGAAGAGTTCTTCGAGGACCTTGGCGTCAAGAAGTCCGGCCTCGAGAAACTGATCGCCGCGAGCTATCATCTGCTCGGTCTGCAGTCCTTCCTCACAACCGGTGAGGACGAGACGCGCGCGTGGACGATCAAAATCGGCACGAAGGCCCCGCAGGCTGCCGGAAAGATCCACACGGATTTCGAGAGAGGCTTCATCAAGGCCGAGGTCATCAACTATCAGCAGCTCCTTGACTGCGGCTCCTATGCGGCGGCACGCGAGAAGGGTCTCGTCCGCATGGAGGGAAAGGACTACGTCGTACAGGACGGAGATGTAATTCTGTTCAGATTCAACGTCTGACCGGAAAGGACAAGACATGGATTACAATATCAACTTTCCGCACCTCGGGATTTATCTGTCCCATGTCGGGAAGAACATTAAGATCGGCAACTTTACGATCGCCTACTACGGCATTTGTATCGCGGTCGGCATGCTGCTCGGCATTGCGGCCCTGTGCCATCGGGCGAAGGAGACCGGACAGAAGCCGGATGATTACATTGACATATCGATCTGGACGATGATTTTTGCGATCGTCGGAGCGAGAGCGTACTACGTGATTTTTGCGTGGGACCTCTACAAGGACGATGTTCTGTCCATTTTCAATATCCGCCAGGGCGGACTTGCGATTTACGGTGGAATTATAGCCGGCATTATCACCCTTGCAGTGCTCTCGAAAATCAAGAAGATCCGGTTCCTCACGCTGCTCGACACCTGCGTGATCGGACTTCCGATCGGACAGATTCTCGGGCGCTGGGGCAACTTCTTCAACCGCGAGGCGTTCGGTCAGTACACGAACGGGCTCTTTGCAATGCAGCTTCCCGTCTCTGCGGTCCGGCAGAATGAGATCACATCTGAGATGTGGGAACACGCAGTGACCGTGGGAGGCGTGCAGTACATTCAGGTCACACCGACCTTCCTCTATGAGGGACTGTGGAACTGCGGCGTGCTTCTTGCGCTTTTCCTGCTTCGAAATCACACGAAGTTCAGGGGAGAGGAGTTCCTCATTTATGTCGCGGGCTACGGAATCGGACGGTTCTGGATTGAGTCGCTGCGGACAGATCAGCTTCTGATCCCGGGAACACAGATTCCGGTCTCGATGGTCGTATCGGCGGTTGCGGCGGGACTTGCGATTCTCGTCATTATTTATAAGCATGTGCAGCTCGCACGCCGTGAGGCGGCGGTCTGAGCTGATACCGGAAAATGAAATTTTATATTGTTGCAGCAAAGGTCCCGGAGAACCACGGCACGCGGCTCTCCGGGACCTTTTTCTTTTGGAATTGCGATTTCAGATGGCGAACAGCTTGCAATATGGCAGGCGATGGGTTAAAATTTAGTACAAGTGGTACGAAATGGGACGGAATGCCACGATATGGGGAGATTGTATGTTCCTTGGCACCTATAAACAAAAGCTGGACAGCAAGGGAAGAATGGTCGTACCGTCCAAGTACAGGGATGAGATCGGGGAGTCGAATCTCGTCGTTGTTCCTTGGTGGGAGGGCAATCTGACTGTGTTCACGACGGAAGGGTTCGAGGAATATATGCAGACCCTCAACGAGCTCCAGGGAAGCGCGGCGGACAAACGCCAGATCAAGCGATTCATCGCGGCCAATGCCGACATGTGCCGGCCGGACGCGCAGGGGCGGATTCTTCTGAACCAGAAGCTCCGCGCCTATGCGCATCTTGACGGCGAGGTCGTCATCACGGGCGATATGGAAAGCTTTGAGATCTGGACACCGGAGATGTGGGAGAAGGAATCGGAAACTCTGAGTGATGCCGTCGGGATGAGCGGGATGCTCGAGAAAATGAAACAGCTTGGCTGATCGGGGAGCGCGCGGACCGGGATGGCCGACTTAGCAGTACCTGCAGGGGAGCTGCAGGCGCTGTGGGGCCTGATTGAAATCCGCACGGATCAGGGGAGAGCACACATGGAATTCAGACACACATCGGTATTGCTGAAGGAGACGGTTGACGGTCTTCAAGTGCACCCGGGCGGCATTTATGTCGACGGGACGCTCGGAGGAGGCGGTCACTCCTTTGAAATTGCAAAGAGGCTTGCCGGAGACGGAAGGCTGATCGGCATTGACAGAGATGAAGAGGCACTGAAGGCTGCTGGGGAGCGGCTGCGTGACTTTGGGGAGATTGTCACGCGAGTGCACGGAAATTACAGTCAGATGCCGGAAATCCTTAAGGATCTGGGAATCAGCCATGTCGATGGAATTGTGCTGGATCTGGGCGTCTCCTCGTATCAGCTGGACACAGCGGACCGGGGGTTCTCGTACATGACGGATGCTCCGCTTGACATGAGAATGGATCAGACGGAGCCGAGGACTGCGGCGGACCTCATCAACGGGGCGAGCGAGCATGAGCTCTTCCGGATCATCCGCGACTATGGGGAGGAGCGCTTCGCGCAGAATATCGCGAAGCACATTGTGGAGCGGCGTGCGGAGAAGCCGATCGAGACGACTGGGGAGTTAGTCGAGATCATCCGCGCGTCGATTCCGATGAAGGTCCAGAAGACGGGAGGACATCCCGCCAAGAGGACATTTCAGGCAATCCGTATCGAGCTGAACGGAGAGCTGACCGCCCTGAAGGACTCAATCGACAGCATGATTGACCTTCTGGATGACGGCGGAAGGCTCGCAATTATTACATTTCATTCTCTTGAGGACCGCATCGTCAAGAGCGCGTTCCGGAGAAATGAGAATCCGTGCACGTGCCCACCGGAATTTCCGGTCTGTGTCTGCGGCAAGAAGCCGAAGGGACGGGTCGTGACAAGGAAGCCGATCCTGCCGTCTGCGCAGGAGATGGCCCTCAACTCGCGGTCGAAGAGCGCGAAGCTGAGAATCTTTGAACGAAAGGTTCTGGTGACATAAATGGCCGGACGCGGCAGGACATCCACAAGAAGGGTAAATAAGAGAGCGGATTTCAGGGGTGTGCGATATCCTGTGAGCGGAGCGGAGGCCTTGAAGGCTGACGCAGAAAAAAAGGTCTCCCGGAGGCGGAGGGCCTCCGGGAGGGAGAGAATTCCGAAGGCTGCAGGGGCAGAAGATGAGCTCACGCCGGGCTATGCCGGAACAGCCGGGAGGAAAAGAAAGGCCGGGACAGCTCCGGAAAAGGGACAGGCAAGCCGCGCGGTCAGAAGGAACCGGCGCAGGGCGGCCTCTCTTAACCTTGTCTTTGTTCTTTTTTTCAGCGTTGTAACGGTTCTCACAGTCGGCATGTGCATTTACTATCTGCGCATGAAGGAGACTGTCACTTCGCAGACGAAGGAAAATGAGGCGCTCGAGAGCGAACTTTCCACTCTGCGCAGTGAGAACGACGCGCTGCTTGAAAGTGTAAACGACAGTATTGACTGGGAATATGTGAGAAATACTGCGATCCTTAAACTCGGCATGAGTTATGCGACAGAGGATCAGATTGTGTGGTATAATAGTAGCTCAGATTCCAGTGAGGTCAGACAATACAGGGACGTTCCTTCCTGATCCGGTCAGGAAGAAATACCGTGTTTTTCAGGAGTTTACATTTGGCAGCGAACGAGAGCGGAAAGAAGAACGGAAAGAAAAGAGTCTCCGGACGTCGGAGAAGAAGCGTATTCAGAAGAAAACTGAGCGGAATTAGCAGAAGGAAGCTGACAGGACTGTTTCTTGCAGTCGTGGCAGCTTTAATTGTGCTTTTAATCAGAATGGCAGGCATTAACCTGACCCACGGCGGGGAGTACACAAAGCAGGTGCTCGCCAACAACCAGTCACAGTATCAGTCGGTGTCCATCGCCTATAAGAGAGGCGATATTCTCGACAGCACCGGAACGACGCTGGCGACTTCTGTCAAGCAGTACAGGGTCATTCTGGACTGCTATGCCGTCAATTCGGATTCCGCCTATAAGGAGCCGACAGAGAAGGCCCTCTCCGACGTGTTCGGGATCGACACCTCGACAATCGATGCGCTGCTCACAGGCGACGGAACGAAGAACTCCAGATATCAGGTGCTTCTCGGCGGAAGCACGGTCACAATTAAACAGAAGCAGGCCTGGGATGCCTATGTGGACGGAACGGACGACTCGTCTCTGTCAGATGAGGAAAAAGAGACGCGCGCCACTGATATTCAAGGTGTCTGGTTTGAGGAGAAGTATGTCCGCAGCTATCCGCTCGGCTCTCTCGCGTGCGATGTGCTCGGCTTCGTCTACGACACAGACAAGGCGGCCTGGGGGATCGAGAGCTATTACAACAACACGCTCAGCGGTGTTGACGGCAGGAAATACGCCTACTACGGGTCCGGCACACAGCTCGAGCAGACGATCGCCGCACCGGTTGACGGAAAGACGGTGGAGCTGACTCTGGATGCCAATATCCAGAAGGCCGTTGAAGACACGATCGAGTCCTTCAATGAGACCTATGCAAACGGTCCGTATTACAGCGGGCGCGGCGCAAAGAATATCGGCGTCGTTGTCATGAATCCGAATACCGGAGCCGTGTTCGCGATGGCATCCTCGGACCCGTACGATCTGAATGATCCGTCCAGTGCGATTTCCACGCAGTATACGGATGAGCAGATCGCGGCGATGAGCGATGACCAGAAGACAGAGGCACTCGAGTCGATCTGGAAGAATTTCTGCATTTCCGACTCGTATGAGCCGGGCTCCGTCTATAAGCCTGTCGTGATTTCCTCAGCTCTTCAGAACGGCACACTCACGGGAAATGAGACCTTCTACTGCGACGGAGGCGAGACTGTACTGGGGACAAGGATCAAGTGCTCGGACCCGTACGGACACGGACAGGAGACGGTCGGCGATCTGATCAAGAATTCCTGCAACGACGGTCTCATGCAGGTCGCATCGCTCATGGGAATCGACGAGTTCAGCCAGTACCAGCAGATGTTCGGGTTCGGATCGCGGACGGGCATCGATCTCTCGGGAGAGGCGTCCGGCATTATCAACAGCGCTGATCAGATGAGTGCCCTTGATCTTGCTGTCAATTCCTTCGGTCAGGGCTTCACCTGCACGATGATCCAGGAAATTACGGCGGTCAGCGCGGTTATTAACGGAGGCAATCTCGTCAAGCCGCATCTCATGAGCCAGGTCCTGAACAGTGACGGCTCCGTCGAGAAGACCTACGGAACTGTTGTGCAGAAGGAGATTATCTCTAAGGACGTTTCAGATCTTGTCAGGTCCTACATGAAGAAATCTACTGACGAGGGAACCTCGGCCTATGCGAAGGTCGACGGCTACTCAATGGGAGGCAAGACGGGAACGGCGCAGAAAATTCCGCGCGGCAATGGAAAATATCTCGACTCCTATATCGGATTTGTACCTTATAACAATCCGCAGGTCGTCATTTATGTCGTGGTTGACGAGCCGAATGTAGAGGCGCAGGCAGACAACCGCTACCCGCAGTGGATCGGCCGCGACATTCTGCAGCAGATCCTTCCGTATATGGGCATTTCACCGGATGAGGCGTCAAATCCGGACAACCCGTACCTTCAGTTTGATTACACCAATCCGACAGGAGAACAGGACGTCGATGAGGCGGCCGATACCAACGTTCCGGAGGTGTCCGGGACCGAGGACGCATCTGATACGGCCGGCGGCAACACAGAGGAGACTGACGGCTATACAAATGAAGAGGCCGGACTTGACAACACAGACGACTGAGACGGTTCCATTCGGCCTGGTGATCGTGTATAATGTAACTATTCAGCACCCTTTGGAGCGCGAAGCGTTTCGAGTCTGGGGTGCTGAATAGTTACAGTATCTGCGGACCCTGTCCGCATACGGGAAATGAGAGGAGAAGAGATGGTGGAGATATCCGCGATAGCGCCGGTGTTTATCGCATTTGCAATTGTGGCGGTCATGGGGCCGTTTGTGATTCCGGTTTTGCGCAACCTGAAATTCAGCCAGACAGAGAGAACGTATGGAGTTGAGTCTCATCTGAAGAAGGCGGGGACGCCGACGATGGGCGGCGTCATGATTCTGGTGGCGATTACGGTTACGTCTCTTATTTTCGTGATCCGTTTTCCGAAGATCGGCCCGGTCCTCTTTCTGACGCTTGCGTTCGGCCTGATCGGATTTATCGATGATTATCTGAAGGTCGTCAAGCGGAATTCGGACGGACTGATCGACTGGCAGAAGCTGCTGCTTGAAATTGTTGTGACGATTGTGTTTCTTCTTTTTATGACGAAGGTCCACAAGGTTTCGATGGAGCTCATGATCCCGTTCACATCGGGTAAAATGGTCAATATCGGATTCTGGGCTTATCCGCTGTTTTTCATTGTTGTGCTCGGAACTGTCAATGCCGTGAATTTTACGGACGGCCTTGACGGTCTGGCAAGCTCGGTCACGATCGTGGTCGCGGTGTTCTTTGTGATCGCGTCTCTGATCCTGAAGGCGGGCGTCGCTCCGTTCCCGGCAGCGGTCGCAGGCGCGCTGATGGGCTTTCTGCTCTACAATGCATATCCGGCGAAGGTCTTCATGGGAGACACGGGATCGCTGGCCCTCGGCGGCTTTGTCGCGTCGATGGCATATATCCTCAATATGCCGCTGTTTATTCCGATCGTCGGATTGATCTATCTGATCGAGATTGTGTCGGTTATGATGCAGGTCACGTATTTCAAGCTGACACACGGAAAGAGAATTTTCAAAATGACTCCGATTCATCACCATTTTGAGAAATGCGGCTGGTCGGAGACAAGAATTGTCGCTGTTTTC
Source organism: uncultured Eubacteriales bacterium (assembly GCA_900315305.1). Classification (GTDB taxonomy): domain Bacteria; phylum Bacillota; class Clostridia; order Lachnospirales; family Lachnospiraceae; genus Chordicoccus. Next base: position 80,414 of record OMYS01000001.1, on the reverse strand, counting down.
ACGGTTATTACGACGCTGATGGCACTGGTGGGTCTCCTGGGGCTTTAAAGTGCCCGCCGAAACGTATATAATAGAGATTGCATTCCGGGCCCGCTCACGGAGCGGGCCCGGTGTATTCTTAATATCGGGAAGAAACAGATCCTGAGACGGAGGAAAGATATGGACTTCAAAGGAAAAAAGGTACTTGTATACGGTGCCGGAAAGAGCGGCGTCGGAGCAGCCAATCTGCTCGCTGAGACAGGCGCGGTGCCGGTTCTCTTTGACGAGAAAGCCGGAGTGACGCCAAAGGAGCTGCTCGCAAAGGTCGCCGAGCCGGAGAAGACGGAAGCAGTGACAGGGGAGCTGACGGATGAATTGATTGGATCGCTGTCTCTTGCGGTTCTGAGCCCGGGTGTCCCGACGGATATCCCGAATGTGGAGCGGATCCGCACGGCCGGTGTTCCGATCTGGGGAGAGGTCGAGCTTGCTTATCAGGTCGGGAGAGGACGGGTCCTCGCGATCACGGGAACAAATGGAAAGACGACGACAACCTCTCTGCTCGGCGAGATCATGAAGGCCGCTGTTCCGGAGGTGTTCGTCGTGGGCAACATCGGAAATGCCTACACAGGGGCGGCCCTCAAGACGACGGATAAATCAACCGTTGTCGCGGAGATCTCGAGCTTTCAGCTTGAGACCATTCATACGTTCCATCCGCAGGTATCCGCGATCCTGAATATCACGGAGGACCATATGAACCGTCATCACACGATGGCGGAGTATATCCGTGTGAAGGAGCTGATCACAAAGAACCAGACAAAGAAGGACACCTGTGTTCTCAACTATGAGGACCCGGTGCTCCGTGACTTCGCTGACAAATGCCCGGCCCGCGTCTTCTGGTTTTCATCGAAGACGAAGCTTGCGGACGGCATTTACCTTGACGGCGATGAGATCGTGCTGAACCGGGACGGTGTCCACGCAGATATTGTCAACGTCAACGATCTGATCCTGATCGGCACACATAACTATGAAAATGTGATGGCCGCCGTGGCCATGGCATATTCTGCCGGTGTCGATATCCGGACAATCGCCGATGTCTGCCGCCATTTCAAGCCGGTCCCGCACAGAATCGAGTATGTCGACGAGAAGAGAGGCGTCGCATGGTACAACGATTCGAAGGGCACGAACCCGGATGCGGCCATCAAGGGAATCCAGGCGATGAAGCGCCCGACGTTCCTGATCGCGGGAGGATATGACAAGGGCTCTGATTACAGAGAGTGGATCCGTTCCTTCGGCGGAAAGGTCAAGAAGCTTGTCCTCGAGGGAGCGACGAAGGACAATATCCGGGCGGCGGCCATCGAGTGCGGCTTCCCCGAGAAGGATATCGTCATGGAGAACACGATGCATGAGGCGATGGATTACTGCAGAGACCATGCTGAGGCGGGCGATGCCGTGCTCCTTTCTCCTGCATGCGCGTCCTGGGGCGAGTTCCCGAATTATGAGGTGAGAGGCGATAAGTTCAAGGAATATGTCAGAACGGAAATCTGAGATATCCGCAAAGGGCCGGAAGAGAAAAAAGCGGCGGCGGAGAGGCCTGCGCATTTTCCTCGACATCCTGCTTTTTCTCGCGGCCGCGATCGTATCTCTCGCGCTCGTCTTTCAGCTGAAGCAGGTGAAGGTTGAGGGCAATGTCCACAACACGAAGGATGAGGTACTCACTCTGGTGAGACAGTGCCCGACGGAAGACAATACGCTGCTCACCGCGCTTATGAATAACGGACGGACCTTTCCGGATGAGGGCTTCATTTCCTCATTCAAGGTGAGCATTACATCCGTGAGCTCCGTGACGGTCACCGTCGTGGAAAAAAGGCTGGTGGGAGCCCTGAAGGACAACGGGACGTACTGGTATTTTGACGGCGATGGGATTGTGCAGGCAAGAAGCCATGCCCTGACGGACGGGGACGGAATTCCGGTTGTGGAGGGACTTGAGCCGGACGGCGAAATGACGATGGAGGAGAAGCTCCCTGTCTCCGGGCTGAAGACGAAGCTCACCATGCTGGATAGCCTCAGGGACCGGATTGATCAGGGGCTTGAGGCCCCGGACAGCGCCTCCTTCCTCGAGGACGGGACACTCACGCTTGTCTACGGAGACGTGTCGGTGAAGCTCGGCGACGGAAGTCATATCGGCATAAGACTCGCAAAGCTCGCGGATATTCTGCCGATTCTTGAGCAGGACAATTACGCCGGGACTCTTCACCTGGAGAATTATGACGGATCCCAGAGGAACATCGTTTTTAAAAAAAATGAAATTTAAACTTGATAAAACAGGGCTGATTATTTATAGTAAAAGTAATATGGTGTAATGATTTTACGCATAAACATATCGGCCACACCGAGGCAGATAAAAGGAGGACCATTTTGTTAGAGATTTCATCCAATGAAGCCGAATCTGAAGCGCGCATTATTGTGGTCGGCGTAGGCGGCGCAGGCAATAACGCGGTCAACCGCATGGTCGATGAATCGATCGGCGGCGTTGAATTCGTGGGAATTAATACAGATAAGCAGGCACTTGCCATGTGCAAGGCGCCGACGATCGTTCAGATCGGTGAGAAGGTTACCAAGGGACTCGGAGCAGGAGCTAAGCCGGAGGTCGGCGAGCAGGCTGCTACAGAGAGCTCTGAGGAGATCAAGCAGACCCTGACAGGTGCAGATATGGTATTTGTTACCTGCGGCATGGGCGGCGGCACAGGCACGGGCGGCGCTCCGGTCGTTGCCTCTATCGCAAAAGAGCTCGGATGCCTTACGGTCGGCGTTGTCACAAAGCCGTTCCGCTTCGAGGCGAACAAGAGAATGGAGAACGCACAGAAGGGTATCGAGAAGCTTCAGCAGGCAGTTGATACGCTGATCGTCATCCCGAATGACAGACTGCTCGATATCGTCGACAGAAGAACGACGATGCCGGAGGCGCTGAAGAAGGCCGATGAGGTTCTTCAGCAGGCAGTTCAGGGAATTACAGACCTGATCAACCAGCCGGCTCTCATCAACCTCGACTTCGCAGATGTCCAGACTGTCATGACAAACGGCGGTATCGCGCACATCGGTATCGGCGAGTCCAAGGGTGATGACAAGGCTCTTGAGGCTGTTCAGCAGGCTGTCGAATCTCCGCTTCTTGAGACCTCGATCAAGGGCGCAAAGAACGTCATCATCAATATCCGCGGCGACATTTCCCTTATGGATGCCAACGACGCGGCAAGCTATGTACAGCAGATGGTCGGCGACGACGCGAATATCATTTTCGGTGCTATGTACGACGATCAGGAAGTTGATACATGCAAGATCACGGTTATCGCGACAGGCCTTGTCGATGAGGACAAGCAGCGCAAGGAAGAGGCTGCGGCAAAGGCAAGAGCTGAGGCAGCTGCGGCTCAGGCAAGAAATGCAAAGCCGGGCAGAGCTGCTCAGAGACAGCAGGCGGCATCATTCCCGCAGTTCAATGTTCCGAATTTCACGCAGCAGCAGCCGCAGAGAGCGGAGCAGACTCCGTTCACACTGCAGCAGCCGCAGGTTCAGAGCACGGTTGAGAAGAAGGACATCCAGATCCCGGATTTCCTTAAGAACAGGACGCGCGGATGAAATGCCCGTACTGCGGAAATCCTGACACATCCGTTGTAGATTCAAGACCGGCCGATGACAACACGGCGATCCGCAGACGCAGGGTCTGCAGCCGCTGTGGACGCAGATTTACGTCCTACGAGAGAATCGAGACGATTCCGCTCATGGTCATCAAGAAGGATCACAACAGAGAGGCCTTTGACCGGAGCAAGATAGAGGCGGGAGTTGTCAGGGCCTGTCACAAGCGCCCGATTCCGGCCCAGAGGATCCACGACATGGTGGATCAGATTGAAAATGAAATCTACAACAAGGGCGAACGGGAAATACCGAGCTCCGAGATCGGAGAGATCGTCATGAAGTACATGAAGGATCTTGATCAGGTGGCGTACGTACGCTTCGCCAGTGTCTACCGTGAATTCAAGGATGCAGAGACTTTTATGGATGAGCTCAAGAAACTCCTGAAATAAATACGGCTGAAGAGGTCCCCGGACATTGTCCGGGGGCCTCTTTTTTGACTTACGTCTCTTGATGCATACCGGAAAAGGATATGGTATAATATCCCAAGATATTGTGCAAAGCACACATAAAATGAGGCAACGGAGGATACGTAAAATGAGAAGAGTACTGCTGAAGCTGAGCGGAGAGGCGCTCGCCGGTGAGAAAAAGACAGGATTCGACGAGGCGACCTGCAAGGGCGTCGCAAGGCAGGTGAAGTCCATCATCGATGAGGGCATTCAGGTGGCCATCGTCATCGGCGGAGGAAACTTCTGGAGAGGCCGCTCCTCGAATGCGATCGACCGCACGAAGGCGGACCAGATCGGCATGCTCGCGACCATTATGAACTGCATTTATGTGTCCGAGATCTTCCGGTCAGAGGGAATGAAGACGAAGGTCATGACGCCGTTTCAGGTGGGTGCATTTACAGAGCTGTTCAGCAAGGACAGAGCAGTAGAGCTGCTTGAGAGCGGAACGGTTGTCTTCTTTGCAGGCGGCACAGGCCATCCGTACTTTTCAACAGATACAGGCGTCGTTCTGAGAGCTGTCGAGATGGAGGCGGATGAGATTCTTCTCGCAAAGGCTGTGGACGGCGTGTATGATTCGGACCCGAAGAAGAATCCGGACGCGAAAAAATACGATACCATTTCAATTTCCGAGGTCGTGTCAAAGGGACTCGGCGTTGTGGACGGAGCGGCGGCAGTCATCGCGAAGGAGAACCGCATGCCGATGCTTGTATTCGGTCTGAATGAGGAGAACAGCATTGCAAGGGCTGCCCGCGGCGATATCGACGGGACCCGCGTCACGGTCGACTGAGCTGAATAATTACACAAAATTTTAAAAACCGGAGGATATAATCATGAGCGAAAGAACAAAGGTTTATGAAGAAAAGATGGAGAAGACCCTGAAGAATCTTGACGGCGAGCTTGCGGCGATTCGCGCGGGGCGCGCTAATCCGCATGTCCTTGACAGAATCATGGTGGACTACTACGGAACCCCGACAGCCATTCAGCAGATTGCAAATGTCCAGGTCCCGGAGGCGAGAATGATCACGATTACTCCGTGGGAGAAGAAGATGGTCAAGGAAATCACAAAGGCAATCCTTGTCTCTGATCTCGGAATCAACCCGAGTGATGACGGACGCACGATCCGCCTTGTCTTCCCGGAGCTCACGGAGGACCGCAGAAAGGAGCTCGTCAAGGAGACGAAGAAGAAGGGCGAGGCCGCCAAGATCGCGATGAGAAATGTCCGCCGCGACGGCAATGAGGCATTCAAGAAGCTCAAGAAGACAGAGGACATCTCGGAGGATGAGATCGCTGATGAGCAGGATGCTCTTCAGAAGGTGACAGAGAAATATATCAAGAAGGTAGACAGCGCCGTTGAGACAAAGACAAAGGAGCTCATGACGATCTGATGAAGCATATTGCGGTACTTGGTTCCACAGGATCAATCGGCACACAGACCCTTGATGTCGTCCGCATGCACGGCGATCAGATGAAAATTACCGGTCTTGCCTGCGGCCGTTCTGTCGGCCTGATGGAGAAGCAGGCGAGAGAATTCAGGCCGGAAATCTGCGCGGTCTACGACGAGGCAGCTGCTGAGGAGCTGAAAGTGAGACTGGCGGACACGGAGATCCGGGTCGTCTCCGGTATGGACGGATTGATCGAGATGTGCTCGATGCCGTCCGCGGATATTGTCGTGACGGGAATTGTCGGCATGATCGGCATCCGTCCGACGATTGCGGCCATTGAGGCCGGCAAGGACATCGCGCTCGCAAACAAAGAGACCTGCGTGTGCGCGGGCCACATCATTATGCCGCTCGCAAAACGAAGAGGAGTCCGGATCCTTCCGGTTGATTCTGAGCATTCGGCGATCTTTCAGTCTCTTCAGGGACGCGCGGGATCGAAGATCCGGAAGATTCTTCTCACAGCGTCGGGCGGTCCGTTCCGGGGCATGACGCGAGAGGAGCTCGCGCATGTAACGGTAAAAGAGGCGCTTGCCCATCCGACGTGGTCCATGGGCCCCAAGGTGACCATTGACTCCGCGTCTATGGTCAACAAGGGGCTTGAGGTCATCGAGGCTAGATGGCTGTTTGACGTCGATCCGGATCAGATTCAGGTCGTCATTCAGCCGCAGAGCATTATTCACTCGGCGGTCCAGTACGAGGACAATTCCGTGATCGCACAGCTTGCCGTGTCAGACATGCGGATTCCGATCCAGTATGCCCTGACGTGGCCCATGCACCTGCCGTCTCCTGCTGCGGAGCTTGACTTCGCGCAGATGACAGGAATCGAAATCGGCGTGCCGGACGATGAGGTCTTCCGCGGACTTCCTCTTGCGCGGCAGGCGATCCGGACAGGCGGCTCCATGCCGTGCGTCTTCAATGCGGCAAATGAGTGGGCCAACGCGTGGTTCCGGAAGGGGAAAATCAGCTTCCTGCAGATTTATGATATTATCGAGGAGACGATGGCGGCGCACCATGTGATCGCGGATCCGTCCGTGGAGGATATTCTGGCGATTGAAGCTGAGGTCGATGCGCGCTGCGAAGAAGTGTACGGCAAATAAAGAGCCGCGGCCTGCATTCTGGGAAAGAGGTATAAGGCATGAAAACAAGAGTAATCAGCGGAGCGATCCTTGTCGTCATCGGACTGGTGACGATCTGGATCGGCGGTCCGGTCCTGATGGCTGTGCTGCTGTTCTGCGCAGAGACCGGACTCATGGAATATTATCGCGCCTGCGGACTGATCGGCAAAGGAAAGAAAATGCCCGGGATGGTGGCGGCTTCCTTTGCGGGGACGGCGGTCTATTACTGCCTGCTCCTGACCGGTATGAAGGAGCATTACGGTGTGATCGCCTCGCTTGTCCTGGTTGTGATTCTGATGTGCTATGTGGGTGCTTTCCCGAAGTACAGAGCGGAGCAGGCGGCAGAGGCCGGCTTCGGCTTCTTCTGGGTCGCCGTGATGCTGAGCTATATTTTCCTGATCCGCGATGAGAGGGACGGTCTGCTCAATGTCTGGCTTGTGTTCCTGTCCTCATGGGTCGCCGACACGGGCGCGTACTTTGTCGGACGCGCGTGCGGAAAGCACAAGATGACACCGATTCTGAGCCCGCATAAGACAATTGAAGGTGCCGTGGGAGGCATCCTGTGTGCGGGTCTTTCGGGAATTCTGTTCAAGGCACTCGTCGGACTGCTCGCAGGACTTTGGCCGGCTGTCTTTATTAATTCAGACGCGCACATGTGGCAGTATTTTGTTGTCTGCGCGGCAGGCTCCGTGATTTCTATTTTCGGAGATCTCTGCGCGTCAGCGATCAAGCGCGACAAGGGCATTAAGGATTACGGCAAGCTGATTCCGGGACACGGCGGGATTCTGGACCGCTTTGACAGCGTCATTTTTACGGCGCCGATTATTTACTTCCTGACACAGCTTCTCCTTGTCAGTCACTGACAAGGACCGGGAGCTTTGGACAGGAACTCTGGAGGTATATCGCATTTGAAATGGATTATAGCAATCCTCATTTTTTCTCTGCTCGTTCTGATTCATGAGTTCGGGCATTTTCTTGTCGCAAAGCTCTGCGGAGTGGACGTTGAGGAGTTTTCACTGGGCTTCGGTCCGAGACTTCTTTCCACGGTAAAGGGGGGAACACGCTATTCCCTGAAGATTCTTATGTTCGGCGGATCCTGCCGGATGAAGAGCACCTGGGACGATGTCGAGGATGAGGAAGACTGGGACAAGCCGAGACAGCCGGAGGAGGGATCCTTTGAGAGCGTGTCTGTCGGAAAGAGAATAGCGATCCTGTTCGCGGGACCGTTCTTTAATTTCCTGCTCGCCTTTGTCGGATCGGTTATTATTGTCTCGGTCCTCGGATATTATTCGCCGGTCGTCACGGGCGTGACAAAGGATTCGAATGCGGCCGAGGCCGGCCTTGAGGACGGCGATGTCATCACGTCCTATCAGGGGTCTGCGGTCGTCATCGGAGATGACATCAGTACCTGGGAGGTGTTGCATGGCGCCTACACGGCGGACAGCACAATTACTATGAAGGTTGTGCGGGACGGAAAGACACTTACCTTTTCCTTCCATCCGGACACGGTTGTCCGCTATATGCTCGGCATCACGTACTCCAACACCTCATCGAGCTGTGAGATCACAGCAGTTTCAGACGGTTCGCCGATGAAAGAGGCCGGCGTGACGGCCGGGGACACAATTACAGCCATCGATGGAACGGCGATCAAAAGCGGCAGCGAGCTCTACAATTATTTTCAGGAGAACCCGATGGACGGCTCGGAGGTATCCGTATCTGTTACGCACAGCGACGGGACAAGCGATATCTATCAGATCACGCCGGTCGAGAATGATTCGATCTCCACGGGATTTTCCTACGGAAAGTATCAGAAGGCAAATGCACTGGATGTTCTGAAATACGGCAGCTACGAGGTGATCTACTGGATCAAGACGACTGTGAAATCGGTTGCGGGTCTGTTCACGGGACGCTTCAGCGTTAACGATCTGTCCGGCCCTGTCGGCGTCGTCGATGCCGTCAGCTCAACCTATGAGGAGTCGAAGTCCTACGGGACACTGATTACATGGATGAGCATGATCAATCTGATTATTCTGCTCTCGGCCAACCTCGGGGTCATGAATCTGCTTCCGATCCCGGCTCTCGACGGCGGACGGATTCTGTTTCTTCTGATTGAGGCAGTCCGCGGCAAGCCGGTCAGCAAGAAGACCGAGACGGCTGTTGAGTCCGTGACGGCGATGCTGCTGCTCGCACTCATGGTCTATGTGATGTACCACGATATTGTGACATTTAACAAGCGGTTCTGAGCGGAGGACAGGCGCTTCCGCCGGCCGGATGGAGGCGGGATGATTTTCATTTTCACGGCGCTGGTGCCGGAGGCAGAGCCTCTGATACAGGAATTTTCACTGAAGCGCACAGGCGGAGGCTCTGCCTTTCAGCAGTTCGCAAATGAAGAGCAAGGCATGCTTCTCACGATTACAGGGACGGGACCTGTCCGGGCAGCGGCGGCGGTCGGGGCTGTTCTCGGCAAGGTTTCACCGGATGAGGTGACCCTTGTCTTGAATTTCGGAAGCTGCGCAGCTGTGCATGGCGGTATGCCGGAAGGCGGCGAGACGCCGCTGTATCTGATTCAGAAGCTTACGAATATGGAGTCGGGAAGACAGTGGTATCCCGACCTTTTGACCGGGAGCTGCCTTCCCGAGGCTGAGCTTCTTACGGGGAGCAGGCTGTATACAGGTGATGAGATGAGAGAGGACCGGGGTATCCCGGCCCTTTCTCATGTCTTGCTCTACGACATGGAGGGAGCGGCTTTCTTTGAGGCGGCGAACCTGTTTGTCGGCCCGCACCGGATCCATGTGCTGAAATTCGTGACAGACAGCGGAGATACGGGGAGAGTTACGCCGGATACGGTGAGACGTGCAGCAGAGGCGGCCCTGCCGCGCGCGGCAGAATACCTGCGCCTTGTTATGGGCGAGGACTGCTGCGGGAAGTACGCGATGAAATCTTTCACAGCAAACGGGGAAGAAGCTGAGCGGATGACAGCGGTGAAGATTTCTTCGGACGCGGACGCCCCTCTGGATGAGGATGCACTCGCACGGGGGCTGTGCGCGTCGCGCATGATGCGCGCGCAGCTTCATCAGCTGATTCTCTATGCTGACCTTGCGGGACTTAAGTGGCGCGGACGGGTCCGCCAGTGGACGGAAAAGGGCGTCTATCCGGCGAAGGACAGGCGCACAGGGAAACAGTTGCTCGCGGAGCTTAAGGGTATGGTCCAGGGAGTTCAGTGTGATGATAAGCGGCGCTGAGGCAGATCAGGCAGGAGATGAGAGACATGGGCGGAGAATACGGAACAGAAGCAAATGAAGAGCATCGCGCATCTATGCACGGAGGCAAATTCCGCCATATCTATGTCGAGAGCAGGGTTCTGGGACTTGAGCGGACGGAACGCATGCTGGCCAGGTTCCCTGAGGCTGAGGTCATAGAAATCAGGCATTACAAGGATATCTTTAACCGCCGCCGGCAGGACCCGGCTGTCCAGCACAAAAGTCAGAACCTGATTATCGCCGCGAAGGAGGGCAGGCTCGTGTATCCGGGAGCTCCTGTGTGCCAGAGCTTCGGAAATGCCCATTTCTTTTATACATCCTGCGTCATGAACTGTGTGTTTGACTGCGAGTACTGCTATTTAAAGGGAATGTACCCGTCGGGGAATCTCGTAATTTTCGTGAATCTCGAGGATATTTTTAAGGAGATCCGGGGGCTCCTTTCGCAGTTTCCGGTTTATCTCTGCGTCTCCTACGATACGGACCTGATGGCAGTCGAGGGCCTGACGGGATATGTGGAGGAATGGGCGCGCTTTGTCCGGGACAATCCCGGACTTTCCATCGAGGTGCGGACGAAGAGCCCGCGCCTCTGCACGGAGGCGATCCGGGAGGCGGCTCCGGAGGACGGACGCGTCATTTACGCCCTGACGCTGTCTCCGGACGAGGTGATTCATTCCTGTGAGCACGGAACAGGAACGCTTGAGGGGAGACTTCGGGCGGCTCAGTCCTTCATGGATGCCGGATTTCCGGTCAGACTTTGCTTTGACCCGATGATTTATATGCCGGGCTGGGAGGAGGTCTACGGCCGGATGATCAGAAGGGCTTCGGAGATGATCGATTTCTCGCGCGTCCGCGATTTCAGTGTTGGGAGCTTCCGCATCTCGGAGACCTATCTGAAGCCGATGCGCCGCGTCCTGCCCCGGGCGGCGGTCGTCCAGTACCCGTTTGAGCTTACGGGAGGCTATTATCACTACCCGGCCGCGCTCGCGGACAGAATGGAACTGTTTATGGAATATGAGATACGGCTCCGCGCAGAGGATGCCGAGATTTTCCGATGGGAGGAATAAAATGCCGGAATACAGAATACTGCTCACAGGAGCCTCATCCGGAATCGGCATGAAGACAGCATCCCTTCTTGCCGGCAGGGACTGGGAGGTGTGGGGAATCGGCCGGGATTTTTCAAAGACAGACCGGGCGCTTCTTGAGAATCCTCATTTTCATTCCATATCCTGCGACCTGTTGGTAAGAGAAGAAATGAATGCGGCCCTTGGACTGGTCCGCGGCATGGCTGCGAAGGAGGGCGGCATCAACGTTCTGATCAACAACGCGGGCGCCGCGTGGTACGGACTTCACGAGGAAGTGAGCCCGGAGCGTATATCTGCAATGGTCCGGACGAACCTTGAAATTCCGATGATCCTGACAGGCCTCTTTCTCCGTGATTTCAAGAGAGACGGCGGGACCATTATCAATATTGCCTCCGTCACGGGAGAGGAGTACGCGAATCCGCACGGAGCTGCGTACGGGGCGACGAAGGCGGGGCTCCTCAGCTTCGGCAGAAGCGTCTTTGAGGAGGCCAGAAAATGCGGAGTCCGTGTGACGACGGTGATGCCGGATATGACAGACACGGGGCTGTACCGGAACGCGGATTTTGAATGTGATCCTGAAACGCTCGCGCACCTTCAGCCGGAGACGGTCGCAGAGGCTGTCCTCTACGTCCTGGATCAGCCGGAAGGAGTCGTGGTGCCGGAGATCATGCTGAGGCCCCAGCTTCGGAGAATCCGGAGGAAAAGGCAGTAACCAATTCTCTGAGGGGTGCTGAATCAAGCACCCCAGACTCGGAACGCTTTGCGTTCCTCGTTGTGGGCGGGCAGAGCGGCTTTGCCGCTTGTCCGCCCCTTGGAAAACTTCTGAAACCGTCCGGTGAGCAAGCTCTCCGTCCGGATTTCATTAGTTTTCCAGGGGTGCTGAATAATTACAAAAAATAGTTGACAGAAGAAGCCGGGACTGGTATGATATCTAACGTTCTGAGCAGTACAAATGCTTGGACGGGCGGAAGTGTCGGAATTGGCAGACGAGCAAGACTAAGGATCTTGTGCCAGCAATGGCGTGTGGGTTCAAGTCCCATCTTCCGCAGAGAAAAGGAACCTCTGATGAGGTTCCTTTTTTTTGCAACTATTCAGCACCTCTTGGGTTACAGTTCACACGCCACCAGACCTCGGTGAACGGTCAGCGATATCGCCCTGATATTCGCGACCGCACGCGACCTTGGATGGCGTGTGAACAGTAACCCTCTTAGAAAACTGATGACATCCCGTCCCATGTAAAATATGCGTAAGAAACGTTCCTCTGTATGAAAAACAGTACAGCGTATGATATACTAAAAGAAATAAAGCTATTATATATTCATTTGCAGAGGGGTCATATGGAAAAAGAGACGGAGAACACCGGCGGAAGGCCGGCTCTCCCGGATGAGCGGGAGATCAGCCTGGAGCGTTGGGAGGAAGAAAATGTACAGCAGTACGAGCTGCTGATGGAGTTTTACGAGGCGGCGATGGAGAAGACGGTCAGTGTGCTGAAGGACCTGTCGGAGAAAATTCTTGCCGAGAAGGGCAGCAATCCGATCCGCCGCATTTCCTCGCGCCTCAAGTCTCCGACGAGCATTGCGGAGAAGCTTGCCAGGAAGGGAGCCGCGTATACGGCCGCGAGCATCGAGAAGCACGTGCAGGACGTCGCGGGCGTTCGCGTGATCTGCCCGACCCCGAATGATGTCTATCTCGTCGCGGCGAGAGTTCTTGACCGGCCGGAATTTACGCTCGTGCGCAAGAAGGATTATATTCTGAAACCGAAGGAGACCGGCTACAGGAGTCTCCACCTGATTCTCGCGATCGATGTGACGGTCGACGGAGAGAGCAGGCGCATACCGGTTGAGATGCAGATCCGGACGATCGCGATGGACTGGTGGGCCTCGCTCGATCACGACATGCGCTACAAGGCGCCCGACCTTGTGATCGACAGCCTGTCGAGGGAGCTGGCGGAGTGCGCGAAGCTTGCGGAGAAGCTCGACGAGAAGATGCTCGAGGAGGAGATCGGGAGAAGCAGCCTGTGAAATACAGATTTTTCGAAAAAGAACAAAATCGCAGTTGACAAATGAGGAGAGTCTCTCTATAATTGTCATTGTTGTCACGGAAATGAATTCAATTCATCGATGTGCATGCGGAAGTGTCGGAATTGGCAGACGAGCAAGACTAAGGATCTTGTGCCAGCAATGGCGTGTGGGTTCAAGTCCCATCTTCCGCAGGAACGGCGGGAACCGGTGAGGTTCCCGCTTTTTTTTGCGTGTTGGGACAATACAATCACTTATTTTGCCCGCACTTTATCCCTGTTTTCTCTGGTTGAAGATGAGGGGGCAGGCCGGCTAAGATGTCCTCAGAACTTATTTTTCACAAGGAGGAAGATGTATGGAATTCCGTAATGAGAGCGGAGCACTTGTCGTCCGGCACGGCGGCGAGACACTCCGGATTGAAGCGTGGGGAAAGGATTCGTTCCGCGTTCGTGCGACGCAGTATCCCGCATTTACGGGAAATGTGTGGGCCCTGACAGAGCAGGTGGCGCCGCAGGAGACAAAGGTCGTCATCGGAGAGGAGAGTCACTGGGCCGGAGACGGGACGACGGACACAAGGCCGTGCGCATCGATCGAGAACGGCCGCGCGAAGATCACCGTGAACTTCGCGGGAATTCTTTCATTTTACAGAGATGATGAGCTCGTGCTCCGCGAGTACTTCCGCTCCTACGACGGCACGCTGAGCCGCGAGAGCAGATGCCTCAAGGTCATTAACCGCGAGTGGAAGGGCGTCATCGGAGGCAGCGAGTTCAGCCTGACCGTCCGCTTCGAGGCAAATGACGGTGAGAAGATCTTCGGCATGGGCCAGTACCAGCAGAAATACATGGACCTGAAGGGCTGCGAGCTGGAGCTTGCGCAGCGGAACTCACAGATCACCGTTCCGTTCATGATCTCAAATAAAAAGTACGGACTTCTCTGGAACAACCCGGCAGTCGGCAAGGTCACATTCGGAAAAAACATCACGGAGTGGACAGCTGCCTCCACAAAGGAAATGGACTATTGGTTCACAGTCGCGGATACGCCGAAGCAGATTCTTGCAAATTACACGGACGCGACCGGTCATGCGCCGGCATTTCCGGAGGACTGCATGGGACTGTGGCAGTGCAAGCTCCGCTACCGCACGCAGGACGAGGTGCTGTCCGTTGCGCGCGAATACGTGAAGCGCGGCATCAAGATCGATCTCATCGTCATCGACTTCTTCCACTGGACCGTTCAGGGAGACTGGTGCTTTGACAAGAAGTACTGGCCGGACCCGAAGGCGATGGTCGATGAGCTCCACTCCTACGGTATCAAGGTTGTCGTCTCCGTGTGGCCGTCCGTCGACAGAAGGTCCGTTCATTTTCAGGACATGCTCGACAAGGGGCTGCTCATGCGCACAGAGCGCGGCGCACTCCAGACCTACGATTTCCAGGGCGACTGCGTCGAGATCGACCCGTTCAACCCGGAGACGCGCGAATATGTCTGGAATGTGTGCAAGAAGAACTACTATGACTACGGCATCGACGCGTTCTGGCTCGACAACTCGGAGCCGGACCTCGGCGTCTACGATTTTGACCACTACCGCTATATTGCGGGGCCGGCGCTCTCCTGCGGAAATATGTACCCGCAGATGTACAGCCGTATCTTCTGGGATAAAATGAAGGACCTTAAGCCGGGAAATGTAGCCAACCTTCTCCGCTCCTGTTGGGCAGGAAGCCAGAAGTACGGAAATGTCCTGTGGTCCGGCGACGTTCCGTCGACCTTTGAGGCACTCTACGATCAGGTGCAGGCCGGCCTCAATATGGGCCTCGCCGGCATTCCGTGGTGGAACACCGATATCGGCGGCTTCATGACAGACGACGTCAATGACCCGGATTTCAGACAGCTTCTCGTGCGCTGGTACGAATTTGCAGTCTTCACGGCCGTCTTCCGTCTGCACGGAGACCGCGGACCGTTCAATATCCCACGGCTCGACGACAGAGATTTCGGCGGCGGCTATCTGCACACGGGCCAGCCGAATGAGATGTGGTCCTACGGCGAGGACGTGTACAAGATCATGAAGAAATACTACGACATCCGCATCTCCATGCATGACTACATCCGTGATCTCTACGCCGAGGCGTCAAAGGACGGCGCGCCGCTCATGCGGGCTATGTTCTTCGAGTTCCCGAATGACGAGACATGCTGGGATCTTCAGGACCAGTATATGTTCGGTGACAGGTACCTTGTCGCGCCGATCCTGAGCCTTGATACATACGAGCGCGATGTCTATCTTCCGGCGGGACAGTGGAAGGACACGAGAGACGGCTCCGTCTATGAGGGCGGTCAGACCGTCCGCGCAGCGGCTCCGCTCGACTCGATTCCGGTCTTTGAGAAGCTGGAGGGCTGATTTTCGCAGCCGCCCGTGATATAAGCTGCAGCACGGGCTGATGGTTCCCTCCCCCAAAGATCCGTCTGGCGTTTTCGGGCGGAATCTGTATAATGTACGGGGGAGGAATTAAAAATGAAAAGAAAACTGATCACGCTGCTTCTGGCCGCTTCTCTGGCCGCGTGCAGCGGATGCGGCGCCGCCTCCAAAGAGGGCGGCGCTTTGTCATCTGTTAATTCTTCGGACAGAGCGGTCATTTCCGAGGTGTCAGCAGCTTCGCCGGCTGAGGAATCCGCGCCCGCAGAAACGGCAACCCCTGTGCCGACAGAAACTCCGGCGCCGACGGCTTTGCCCACGCCGACCCCTTCGCCTGCTCCGGAGTCGGACGAGGTGACGAGTGAGGCCGTTGCCTTCGACCCGAATTGGACGTATGCGGGCAATTCACAGATCCACACGGGGACGGCTGTGCTTTATACGGCAAAGCCGAGCCTTAAGAAGGGCATTACGGTCTGCGTGAACGCCGGTCACGGGACGGAGGGCGGAGAGAGCGTCTATACCCTCTGCCACCCGGACGGCTCCGCAAAGGTCACGGGAGGCTCGACGGCGGCAGGCTCTACCTACGCGATGGCTGTCGCAGGCGGCACGACGCTGCTTGACGGGACGCCGGAGCGCTCGGCGACTCTTTCGCTCGCTCTGCTCCTTAAGGACAAGCTGCTGAACAATGGCTACAACGTGCTCATGATCCGCGAGTCGGACGATGTGCAGCTCGACAATATCGCCCGCACGCTGATGGCGAATAATCTCGCGGACTGCCACATCGCGCTTCACTACGACAGTACGGAGAGCGACAAGGGCGCCTTCTACATGAGCGTGCCGGACAACGCATCCTACCGCGCCATGGAGCCGGTCGCGTCGACCTGGGAAAATGACGATCTTCTCGGCGACTCGGTGATCCGGGGCCTCTCGGCGGCCGGTGTGAAGATCTACAGCTCGGGGTCTCTTGAGGCGGACCTCACGCAGACATCCTACTCAACCGTCCCGTCCATCGACCTCGAGGTCGGCGACCGCGCATCGGACCACTCGGAAAATGCACAGAGCACGATTGCGGACGGCATTGTGCAGGGCGTAACGAATTATTTCGGCCGGTGAAGGGGAAGGGCTATGACAGAGAAAAACCACGGTAACATGCTCACAAAGACACCGGTCGTCTGTCTGCTTGCGCTTTTCTGCTGCTTCCTGTGGGGCAGTGCATTTCCGGGCATCAAGATCGGGTACCGGCTCATGCGGATTTCCTCGGAGGATACGGCATCACAGATTTTTTATGCGGGACTCCGCTTTACACTGGCGGGCATCCTGGTCATCCTCGCGGGGAGCGTGAGCGAGCGGAAGCTTCTCATTCCGAAACGGAAGACGATCCCGAAGATCCTTCTGCTCGCCGCATTTCAGACATACGGCCAGTACCTGTTCTTTTATATCGGTCTTGCGCACGCGCCGGGAGTCCGGGCGTCGATCCTCGAGGGCGTGTCTTCATTTGTCGCGATCCTTGTCGCAGCCTGCGTGTTCCGGATGGAGAAGCTGACGGGGCGCAAGATCATCGGGTGCCTCCTTGGCTTTGCGGGCGTCGTGATCATCAGCCTCGCGGGAGGCGCGGCCTCAGCGGGCTTTTCATTTAACGGGGAGGGCTTTATTCTCATCTCGACTGTGATGTACGCCCTGTCATCCGCGATGATCAAGCTCTTCTCGAAAAATGAGGATCCGGTGCTCCTTTCGGGCTGGCAGTTTCTCGCGGGAGGCCTTGCGCTTGCGCTCTCGGGAATGGCAGCGGGCGGACGGACAGGCGCGTTTACGGGACAGGGGACACTCCTTCTCCTGTATCTGGCCTTTCTCTCAGCGGCTGCCTATACGATCTGGGGCATCCTTCTTAAGTACAATCCGGTCTCGAAGGTCACGATCTTCGGGTTCGCAAATCCGGTGTTCGGGGCGCTCCTGTCGGCGGCCCTTCTCGGAGAGGGGAGCTTTCTAAATGGCCGGTCGGTCGCCGCACTCGCGCTCGTGTGCGCGGGAATCGCGGTGGTCAACGCGCCGAAAAATAGCAGAATCTGACGGACTTTTTGCACGATCCATCGGAATATCAAGAGAGCCATTGCGCTTCTTCGGATACTATGTAAAATGAATGTACATTTTATCCGGGGAGGCGCATTTTTATGCTGTTTGAAGAAGCCGAAGAGAAGGAAAATGAACTTACGGAGCGCTATGTGGCGGAGATCTTAAGAAGCGGCGATGCCGGCGCCGCGCGTCTGGCCCGCCGGCAAGCACATGTGCGCGAGAGCCGTGACTCCTTTCTTGCGCTGGCAGGCGGAGACATGCATTCTGCCGAGGAAGAGTTCCGAAGAGAAATGGACGATGTGGCCCTTGAGGCGAGGAGAAACCGGCTGATCTGGGATGCCTATTACCGGCTGACGCCTTCTCTGCAGCGTGTCCTTGAGCTCTACTATGTGAGAGGAGAGACGGTCGAGTCTGTGTCCGGGAGTCTCGGAATCTCGAAGCGGACGTTCTGGAGAAGGCGGAGCGCCGCGGTCCTTGC
Organism: uncultured Eubacteriales bacterium; assembly: GCA_900315305.1. Taxonomy (GTDB): domain Bacteria; phylum Bacillota; class Clostridia; order Lachnospirales; family Lachnospiraceae; genus Chordicoccus. Next base: position 62,439 of record OMYS01000001.1, on the reverse strand, counting down.
GATTATGCGTCACGCCAGCGAGGTCTGAGTTGTCAATCCGCCGGCCCTGATGCTATACTAAACAAAGAGAAATGTTCTATGAGGTGTGCTGAATGGGTTGTCCGCTGCTTCCGCACGCTGATTCCATTGGTTGACAGGCAGCGCGCAAGGGCAGCGGGAAAGGCGGTGAAGAGATGGATAATATTATCATCGAGGGATTCATCGGATCAGGAAAGGGCGCTGCAGGCCGCGCCGTCGGAAAGGCCATGAACCTTGAGGTTGTGGACCTCGACAGGAGGGTTTCTGACCGCCTCAAAATGTCGGTCGCGGATATATATGAGAAGTTCGGAGAAGTGTATTTCCGCGCGATGGAGACGCTGATCCTGAAGGAGATGGCTGAGGACAAGAAGGCGAAGAGACGCGTGATTGTCCTCGGAAGCGGTGTCGCCATGATGCCGCAGAACGGGAAGTACCTGAAGGAGCTCGGCCATGTCTACTATCTGCGGCTCACAAAGGAGACGCTGAGAAAAAGACTGCGCGAGAGAAGAAAGGCACACCGATGGATCAACGACGACTCGTGGGATGAGCAGGTGGAAGCAATCTTTAAGGAGCGGGGACCTGCCTATATGAAGACCGCCGATGTCGTGATCGACGCCGACGGTCTGAGGTCAGAGGAGATTGCGCTCCTCATTAAAAGCTACGAGACGGGGCAGACCCCGATTCCGGAGAAAAAGTAAGAGGATCAGAAGACCTTTTCGCGCACCAGCTCAACGGGCATGTCTCTGCCGGTCCAGATATGGAACGCGGCGGCTCCCTGCATGAGGAGCATGGACTCACCGTTTGATGTCCGGCAGCCTGCCGATTCGGCAAGTGCAAGGAGAGGCGTTTTCTTCGGGTGATAGATGATATCGTAGACGAAGAGGTCCGGCCGCAGGAAGGATGCATCCGGAATGAGGCAATGGCCGCTGCCCTTTCCGCCGTCCATGCCGACCGGGGTTGCATTGACGAGCACGGCGGATGTGCGGATTTCCTCGCGGAGCTCTTCCGGATCGGTGTAGCCGTGAAGCGTGATGCTTGTCTCCGAGTGGGGCGCGAGCTTTGCCGCAATGTCCTCTGCGTGCTTTCGCGATGCGGGGCGGTTTGCGAAGACGGCAATTTCGGATACGCCGTCGAGCGCGGCCTGAATCAGGATCGCCGATGCCGCACCGCCCGTTCCGAGAAGAGTCATTTTCTTTCCAGGAAGAGGCAGGCCTGCATCGGCCATCGCGTTCATGAAGCCGGTGCCGTCGGTCGTGTGTCCGGTCAATATGCCATTTTCGTTCTTTACGGTATTGACGGCGCCTCCGATTCGGGCTGCTGTCGAGAGTCTGTCGCAGAGAGGAACCATCGCGTGCTTGCATGGCATCGTGCAGTTCCATCCCGCGGCACCTTCCTCGCGGAGCTCGCGGACGCGGTCCTCGATGGAATTTTCATTTGTTACCCGGAGGTCGTAGCGGCAGTCCATGCCGAGCGCCTGAAAGGAAAGATTCATCATGGCCGGCGACAGGCTGTGAGCGATCGGGTCGCCGAGCAGACAGTATGTTTGCATTGTTTACCTCCATATCATCTGAATAGATACAGGACATTTTAACACATGGAGAATTAGTATGGAAATACAGACAGCAGAAAATGAAGCTTACGGGGCGGGAACGCCGCGCATAGCAGTGCCTGTCAGCGCAGGCAGCGAAGAGGGCCTCGTGCGGCGGGTGGAAGAGGCCCGCGCAGCGGGCGCAGACATCATTGAGATCAGGGCGGATGCCTGGCCGCAGCTTCAGGAGGGGGCATGTATCGGGCGCATGCTGACAGCTGCGAAAAAGGCTGCGGGATCTGCGAAGCTTCTCTTTACAATCCGGACGAGGCCGGAGGGAGGTCAGGCGGAGCTTGACGATGAGGCGTATCTCCTGGCGGTGAAGACTGCGATAATAAGCGGGACTGTCGACCTCGTCGATATTGAGTACCGGAGAGCGGCGGCGCCGGCGCTGATCGAGGCGGCCCGTGCCTCTCATGTGAAGACGGTTCTGTCCGGTCACGATTTTCACGCGACGCCGTCTGAGGATGAAATTCTTCACCGGCTCCTCACCATGGAGCATATGGGAGGCGACATCGCAAAGCTCGCGTGCATGCCGGAAGAAGACAGGGACGTCACACGCATGTGCCTTGCGGCGGCACGCGCGCGCCTTCAAATGAAGATCCCGACGGTCACGATCTCGATGGGAGAAAAAGGAATTGTGACGAGACTTGCGGGAGAGATCTTCGGCTCCGCGTTTACGTTCGGCTGTCTTGACGGTGAGGAGAGCGCACCGGGGCAGATCCCTGTCGGGAGGCTGAGACAAAAGCTTGAAGAAGTCCACAGGCTTCGGGAGCAGGGACCGTTCATTTTCCTGATCGGATTCATGGGAACGGGAAAATCGACGATTGGGGAGGCTCTCTCGGAGAAGACAAGTCTGCCGCTCTGCGAGATGGACGCGCGGATTGCCGCAAGAGACGGACGGACGATCCCGGAGATCTTTGAAAAGGACGGAGAGGAATATTTCCGCGATCTTGAGACACGGGAGCTCATTCGCCTCTACGAGGAAGGCCGTGGCATCGTCTCCTGCGGAGGCGGACTTGCGCTGCGCGAGGGGAACCGGGCGCTGATGCGCTGCCTCGGGAGGACTGTCCTTCTCACGGCGGAGCCGAAAACCATCCTCGCAAGACTTTCCGGCCAGGCTGCCGGGAGACCGAACCTGAAGAATCGGATGACGGAGGAGGGAATCCGAACGCTCATGGAGAAGAGGCGCTCCGCCTATGAGGCTGCGGGTGAAATCGTGGTTGCGACTGACGGAAAATCCGTCGATGAGATCTGCGGGGAGATCCTCGCGCGATGCTCCCGATAAAAATTCTGTTGCGTGACTTCGCTTTTTATTATACAATGAAGTGTACATTTACAAGGAGGAAAGTGTTTTATGGTTTCTGCAGGCGATTTTAAAAATGGCTTAACTCTTGAAATCGATGGACAGGTTATGCAGGTCCTTGAGTTCCAGCACGTAAAACCGGGCAAGGGCGCAGCCTTCGTTCGTACTAAATTAAAGAACGTCATCAACGGCGGTGTGGTTGAGAAGACCTTCCGTCCGACCGAGAAATTCCCGGCTGCACGTATTGATCGCAAGACATATCAGTATCTCTACAACGATGGCGATCTTTACTACTTCATGGATCCGGAGAGCTTCGAGCAGACGATGGTCAACAAGGACACGATCGGCGATTCGATGAAGTTCGTCAAGGAGAACGAGGAAGTCAAGCTTGATTCCTACAACGGCGAGGTCTTCACTGTCGAGCCGCCGCTCTTCGTTGAGCTTGAGATTTCCGAGACTGAGCCGGGCTTCGCAGGCAACACAGCACAGGGTGCTACAAAGCCGGCGACTGTCGAGACAGGTGCTCAGATCCAGGTTCCGCTGTTTGTCAACATCGGCGACAAAGTCAAGATCGATACGAGAACAGGCGAATACCTTTCCAGAGTATAAACACGAGACGGGCCATCCATACGGATGGCCCGTAATATTTTGCAATTTTGTAATTATTCAGCACCCATCAGAAAACTGATGAAATCCGGACGGGGAGCACGCTCGCCGGACGGTTTCAGAAGTTTTCTGATGGGCGGACAAGCGGCGAAGCCGCTCTGTCCGCCCACAACGAGGAACGCGCAGCGTTCCGAGTGGGGTGCTGAATAGTTACACAGTTTTTCTTCTTCAGCAGCTTTCTCTTTCTCATCATATCAATCATTCCTGTCCATATGCCGTGTCCGGCAGACATCACATGTTATTCAGTAAGGAATTTCCGGCCATTCCATTCAATGACCGGGCAGTTCACTGACCTTTCCTTTGCAGAACTTGCGGCAAGTTCTTGAGCCGCAGTTTGATCCGACCTGTCCCCGGATTTCTGCGGGAATAAAGGCTTATACCCATATACTATCCACAGCAGAGTCTGCCGGATCGGTTCCGGCCGCCCGTCAGACTTGAGAAATGAGGTGACCATGCAGCAGACCTATGAACAGTTTAGAAGTGATCTTGCCGACTCGATCCGGTCTATTCCCGGAGAAAAGAAAAATGTTTCTGTCCGGCGCGTGCCGAAATTAAACGGTGTCTCGTACTACGGACTGACGATTCTCGGCGAGGGAGAGTCTGTTTCTCCCGCGATCTATCTGGAGCCTTATTATGAGATGTATCGGGCGGGCATGTCTCTTGATACGGTCGCGGGCCTTGTTATGAAGGAGCGCGAGAGCCACCGCGTCCTGCCGGTTCCGGTGGAGACACTGACTGCATTTTCCGAGGTCAGGGACCGGATCCGCTACCGCGTGATCAATTACGAAATGAACAAAGAGTTCCTTCAGGATATTCCGTTTCGCCGCGTGCTTGATCTGGCAGTCGTTCTCTACTATACGGTTGATCTGCGGCTCAGCGAAACGGCGACCATCTTTGTGCGCTGCGACACCGTTCGGAGATGGGGTGTCTCAGAGGAGGACCTCTTCAGTCTTGCGGAGAGCGCAACGCCTGTCGCGGACCCGCCGTGCGTGTGTCCCCTGACAAAGCTGCTCGTTGAACTCGGCCTTGAGGAAGAGATCTGGGACGAACCCGGCGATGTGCCGCTCTGGATTATTACCAATGACCGGCGCACCTTTGGCTCGGCCTGCATGTTCTATCCGAAGGTGCTCGCGGAGACAGCAGCTTTTATCGGAGCGGATCTTTTCATTCTTCCGAGCAGCATCCACGAGGTGCTCGCGATGCCCAATAACGGGACGCTAAGCCGGGAGGAGCTTGAGCTGATGGTGCGGCAGATCAACGTGACCCAGGTGAAACGAACAGAAGTCCTGTCCGATCATGTCTACTCGTACCGGCGCGGCGAGCGGGCGCTGACGCTGCTGTAAACTGTAACAATCGTAGCGACAAATCCGAAAAATTAGAAAATAGCCCTTGCGCATCCCCGGAAACTGATGTATCATATCACTTGTTCGGGGATGTGGCTCAGTGGGAGAGCGTTCGGTTCGCATCCGAAAGGTCGAGGGTTCAAATCCCTTCATCTCCATCGCAAAGACTCAGATCATGATTTGGTCTGGGTCTTTTTTTGTAATTATTCATCATTTTTCCAAGGGTGCTGAATCGCTTGAGTGGCACACATTGGCACACATTGTCAGTAGATCCGCCCGGTTTTCAAATGCTACCATGAGTCCGGAGCTATTAAAATCAGCGCCGGTCACAGATGGCAGGAATAAGACCGGCCGGAAGGAAGGTGCCAATGAAAAAATTTTTGAAGCTGGCAGTTGTTATGATTCTTGCACTGGCAATCACGGCAGCGGGTGTGGAACCGGTGCGGGCGGATGGAGAACAGATCCTGATGCCGTCGGATACGATGGACTGGCATTATTATCTTCGCAGAAACAGCAACGGGACGAGTATGGCATGCCGATCCATGGTGCTTGAGGGGACACTTGAGACCATGTACTGCATGAACCCGGACAAGCAGTGGAAGCGGACTTTGTATAACGGCATCGCAGAGCTCGGGAATGATCCGATGACGACTGCTATGGTTTACTGCATGATGAACGGGCCGAAACGATATGATGGCACTTCATTTTCAAGTGCGGCGTACACGACGGGTGATTTCCGCAAGGATTACTATATCACACAGCTGGCCATCTGGTGCCTGCACACCTACTATGCCGGCTATGGGCCGAAGTCGATCGGAACGCCGGCGGACCTGACACCGGAAAAAGGGTATGAGGATGTGTGGCAGCATATCTCCGACCTCTATACAGATGCGATCGCTTATGCAGCTGAGCATCCGGACGGCTATGCATATCTTCTCGATCTTGGGGCAGCGCCCACAGGCGGGGATAGCTCACTTCATCTGAATGCGGACCGCACAGCATTTGAAAAAAGCATCGATGTGACGTGGTCCGGTGAAGGGATCAGCTCGTCGGATATTATCTGTCAGCCTGAGAATGCGCCGGCAGGAACGGAGTGCATTCTGACGGAGAAGGACGACGATGCATGCCACGCAAAAATCCTGGTGCGCGTGCCGGCCTCGGCGGGGCTTCAGGCAGGGCAGAACATCACCTGTCGTATCAGGGCGGAATTCGGACAGTGGCGTGTGCGGCAGCTGATCCCTCCGGAGGAGAAGGTTCAGACCCTTATGTACTACACAAATGTCATACCGGAAGCTCTCTCAGCCTCCGTGGAGCTGACCGTACCCTCCGGAAATCTTCGTGTCGCCAAGGTCCCGGAGCGGCCGGCGCCGGTACATGTTGTCAGCGCAGCTTCCCTGAAAGGAGCTGTCTATGAGGTGCGCGACCAGCTGACGGGAGAGACCGTCGGGACACTGACGACGGACGAGCAGGGCATATCGGAGGTTCTTGCGCTCCGCGAGGGCGTGTACAGTCTGAAGGAGATCAGCGCTCCTGAAGGGTATAGCCTTGATGAAAATGAGTACAGCGACATCCTGATCACGGACCAGAATACCAAGGAGCATCCGCTTACCGTGACGTCGGTCGAACCACTCTTACCGCCTCCGACGGTGACGCCGACCCTTACTCCGACACCGACGGTGACGCCGACTGTAACGCCGACGGTCACGCCAACGACGACACCGACGGTGACGCCGTCTCCGACTGTCACACCGACCGTGACGCCAACGGTCACGCCGACTGAAATCGTCCGGGAGCCGGAGCCGAAGAAGACGAAGGCGCAGACAGTCACGACAAAGCCGGCGGACACAGGGGACCGAGAGAATATTCTGTCTCTCGTGCTTCTTATGGTCGGTGCGGGAGGCCTGATCGGGCTGCTGGCATATGTAAGAGGGCAGAAGAGAAATTCCTGATGTTTGCGACCGCATGCGACTTTGGATGGCGTGAGAACAGTAACATCCTGATCCAATTTCCGGATAATTCATGCAACTTGGCATTGCTCATCGGGAATTAATCTGCTATAATAGCTAAAGTTCAGGAACAGAAGTCTTCTGTTCCTGATATATAATGTGCGTCTGTAGCTCAGTGGATAGAGCACCGGATTCCGGTTCCGGGTGCGCGGGTTCGACTCCTGTCAGACGCGTAGCGAGACCTCGCGGAGCAAATCAGCTTCCGCGAGGTCTTTTCATTGCTTTCATTTGATGTTAGAATATGAAAATGTGTATCTATTCAGCACCCTTGGCAAAATGATGAAATCCGAACGGAGAGCTTGCTCGCCGGGCGATTTCATCATTTTGCCAAGGGGCGGACAAGCGGCGAAGCCGCTCTGCCCGCCCACAACGAGGAACGCGAAGCGTTCCGAGTCTGGGGTGCTGAAGAGTTACCAGAGTATAACGATCCGGGGCGCAAGGCCCGGCATGGAGGAAAAGGTTTGAATAAGTTCAGAGAGTGGCTCTCGGATAATCTCCGGTATATCGGACTGATCCTGGGAATTCTGGCGGCGCTTGTCGCGATGTTCTTCGGAATCCGGGCCATCGCAGGAAAATTCGGGGGAAGATTATCATCCCTGACAGATTCGAAGAACAAGACCGTCAGCTCATCGGTGACGGGATCTGTTGTCACATCAGCTGAGTCAGCATCGTCTTCGGTTGTTTCCGTTGTTTCATCCGCGGAGAGTGCGGCTTCGTCCGACGGGGGTGCGCTCACGGAAAATGACGCCGATGATGTGTCGAATCTCATCAATTCGTACTACGCGGCACTGAATGCGCGCGATTTTGACAAGCTCGCGGACCTTGTCGATGTGCTGACAGACGAGAAGAAGCAGGATATTAACAATGAAGGCATAGGCTACAGCTATGTGACCGTCTATTCGAAGACAGGTCTCACGAAGAATTCCTATGTTGTGTACGCGACATATTCCTGGCAGAAGCAGGGCATGACCTCGGTCCTCCCGGGCCTCGATCAGCTCTATGTCAAGAAGGCAAAGAGCGGCTCTCTTGAGATTGTGCTCTCGGCCCTCGACGCAAAGACGCAGGCCTATGTCGACCAGATCACACAGACGAGCGATGTACAGGCTCTCTACGCGACATATCAGACGAATCTGAGCGCCGCGACGGCTTCTTCCGATCAGGCGGCAGCGGAGTCTGAGGCAGCGGCAGAGTCACAGGCGGCGGCAGAATCAGCGGCCCAGGCGGCAGCAGAGTCAGCGGCAGCCCAGGCAGCAGCAGAATCGCAGGCAGCCCAGGCAGCGGCGGAATCGGCGGCAGCCCAGGCGGCGGCAGAGTCAGCGGCGGCGCAGGCAGCAGCGGAATCAGCGGCGCAGGCAGCGGCAGAGCAGGCAGCCCAGGAGCAGGCGGCTCTCGCGGCGGCAGCAGGCGGCCAGGCGACACGGCAGGCGACGATCGTGAGCGACTGCTTCCTTCGCGCACAGCCGAACGGCACAGTCATCACGACGCTTCACGCGGGTGACAGCGTCTATGTCATCGGCGATGTACAGAACGGCTGGTACCATATCTGGACGCCGTCCTACTCCGGATACTGCGGCAAGAGCTTCGTTTCATAATAAGCCCTGCGGCCGGCTTCATGCCGGCTGACGGCAGAAAGAGGAAAGTCATGGAAAATGAAGGCAAGCGTCTCAACAAATTCATCGCGGATGCGGGCGTATGCTCAAGGCGTGAGGCGGACCGTCTGATTGAAGAGGGAAGAGTACAGATCAGACGGAAGGCAAGAAAGGGCGAGGCAGAAAATGAGCCGAGGCGCGCGTCTCTCGGGGACCGCGTCTTCCCGAACGACACCGTTTATGTGAACGGAGAGCCTCTCCCGCACAAGGAGGCGGAGCGCGTCTATCTCATGTACAACAAGCCGGCGGGCGTCATCTGCACGGCGGATCCGTCTGTCGAGGACAATGTTATCGACGCGATCGGCTTTGATAAGCGTGTGACATACGCGGGCCGCCTCGACAAGGACTCAGAGGGCCTTCTGATCCTCACAAATGACGGCGATCTGATTGACCGCGTGATGCGCGCGGGCAACCGCCACGAGAAGGAATATGTCGTGAGCGTCAACAAGCTGGTCACGCAGGACTTTCTGGAGAAGATGGCCGGCGGCGTGAAGATTCTGCTCGACGACGACGCGTCCATCCGCGAGGCGGAGAAGAAGAGCGGCGGAAAAGAGACGAAGGGGCTGTTTGTCACGACTCGTCCCTGCTACGTGCGCCAGCTCGGAGAAAAAAAGTTCTCCATTGTGCTCACGCAGGGGTACAACCGGCAGATCCGCCGCATGTGCCGCGCGCTCGGCTACGGCGTGAACGCGATCCGGCGCGTCCGGATCATGAACCTTACGCTCGGAGACCTGAAGCAGGGCGAGTACCGGTTCCTCACGCGGACGGAGGTCGCGGAGCTTGAGCACGACCTCGAGAGGCCGGAGAAGAGCACGCGGACGGGAATGTATCTCGGAGGCCGCGGTGAAAAGCTTCACACGTCTGAGGAAGGCCGCGGCGGACACAGCGGCCGGCCGCACACGTCCGGGGACAGGCGGCGCGGCGGCACCCATGAGGATCGCCCGAAGCGTCAGCATACGGACGATAAGCGCCAGGGAGGCAGTTACGACTCGCGTCAGAAGCACACGCATGCGTCAGACGACAGCAGGCGCCGCGGCGGCAGCTTTGAGCCTCGCGGAAAGAGCAGCGCGTCTCACGGCTGGGGAAAGAGCGCGGGAGCTTATTCCGAAAAGAAGAAATCCTCCTTCGGGAGCCGGAAGCGCCTGGAAGAGGGAAGAAAGAGAAACGGCGGCGAACGGAGAGGCGGTTCCAATGGCGGCAGAAGTAACATCAGAAAATGAATACAAGGCGCTCGTCGCAGAAGTAAAACATTACAACGAGGCATATGAGGCGGCGGTCCCGGAGATCACCGACTACGAGTACGACCAGCTGATGCTCCGCCTCAAGGCGGCTGAGAAGGCGCACCCCGAATGGAGGATGCCCGATTCGCCGACGCAGAGGGCGGGTGCTCCCATAAGGCGGGAAAACGGCGTCACGGTTGAGCACGACGTGCCGATGCTCTCGATTCAGGATGTCTTCACGAAGGAGGAGGTTCTCGAGTGGGTCCACGGCGTGCGGGAGCTTCATCCCGACGCGCTCTTCCGCGTTGAGCACAAGATTGACGGCCTCTCGATGAGCATCCGCTACGAGAACGGGGAGATGGTCCTTGCTGAGACGCGAGGGGACGGCTACATCGGCGAGGACGTCACGGTCAACGCGCGGGTGATCCCGGATGTCGTGCAGAAGCTCAGCGGCATCTCATTTCCGATCGAGGTGAGAGGCGAGGTCTATATGAAGCTCGCTGACTTCGAGCGGGTCAATGAGGAGCAGGAATTAAACGGAAAGAAGACATTTGCGAATCCGAGAAACTGTGCGGCGGGAACGCTCCGGCAGCTTGATCCGGCGGAGACAAAGAAGCGCGGCCTGTCGATGTTCATTTTCAATGTGCAGCGGTCGGAGAACCCGGACTATATCCTGTCGCAGGACAGGGGGCTTGCTCTCCTTGCAAAGGAAGGCATGAAGACGGTCCCCGGCACGCTGTGCCGGACGGACGATGAGATCGTGAGCGCGATCGACGCGATCGGCGAGTCGCGGGGAAATCTCGGGTATGACATCGACGGCGCGGTCGTCAAGATCGACCAGATCGCCTACCGGAATGACTTCCCGGCCGGCTCAAAGTACAGTGCGGGTCATATCGCGTACAAGTACCCGCCGGAGGAGAAGGAGACGGTCATCCGCGACATCGAGGTGTCGATCGGCATGACGGGCCGCGTCAATCCGACGGCTGTCTTTGACCCGATCCGGCTCTGCGGGACGACGGTGAGCCGCGCGACGCTTCACAATCAGGATTTCATCGATGAGCTCGGCATCGGCATCGGGGACACGGTCGTTGTCTATAAATCCGGCGAGATCATTCCGAAAATCAAGTGCGCCGTCCGCGAAAAGAGACCGGCTGGCGTGCAGAACTTCCGTCTGCCGGACCGCTGTCCGGTCTGCGGGGCGCCGATTGTCCGGGAGGAGGGCGCGGCCGACATGCGCTGCGTCAATCCGTCATGTCCGGCCCAGCTCGTGCGCCACGTGATCAATTTTGTCGGGCGGGACGCCATGGACATCAAGGGCTTCGGCGAGGAGATCGCAAAGAAGCTCACGGACAACGGCTATATTAAGAATGTAGGCGATATTTACTCGCTGAAGGACGTCCGTGAGGAGCTGATCGATAAGCGCCTCACGGGCAAGGATAAGAACACGGACAAGCTGCTCGCCGCGATCGAGGCGTCGAAGCAGAATGAGCCGTACCGCCTGCTCACGGGCCTTGCAGTCCCGAATGTAGGGCGGACGTCCGCGAAGACACTGCTCGACCACTTCGGCTCGATGGACGCGCTGGAAAATGCAGGCATCGAGGCGCTCACAGAGGTGCCGGACATCGGCGAGGTCACGGCGCGGGCCATTTACGACTACTTCCGCGAGGACGCAAACCGGGAGCTTCTTGAGCGTCTGAAACAGGCCGGCCTTCGCATGGAGGAGAGCACAGAAGAAGCCTCCGATGAGCTTGCCGGAAAGACCTACGTGGTCACCGGGGACGTCTCTCATTTTAAGAACAGAAATGAGCTGAAGACGTTCATCGAGAGCCGCGGAGGAAAGGTCACGGGGAGCGTGTCGAAGAAGACGACAGCACTGATCAACAACGACATCGCGTCGGTTTCCGGAAAGAACCGGAAGGCAAAGGAGCTCGGGATCCCGATCATCAGTGAGGAGGAATTCCTTGCATCACTTGAGGACGGGACGAGGACCGCGCGCTGATAGGAGAACATTATGCCTGTAAAGATACCAGACAATATTCCGGTCAAGGAAATTCTCGAGAGAGAGAATATCTTTGTCATGGACGAGAGCCGGGCCGTGCACCAGGACATCCGGCCGATCCAGATCTGCATTCTCAATCTGATGCCGCTCAAGGAGGACACGGAGCTGCAGATCCTGCGCGAGCTGTCCAACACGCCGCTGCAGATCGATGTGACCTTCATGCGCATGTCGACGCACAAGTCGAAGCACACGTCAAAGAGCCATCTCGACACGTTCTATGAGCCGTTTGATGACATTCGCGGCCGCTATTTTGACGGCATGATCGTCACCGGCGCGCCCGTCGAGCTGCTCCCCTTTGAGCAGGTCGACTACTGGAACGAGCTCGAGGGCGTCTTCTCGTGGTGCAACACGCATGTGACGTCGACGCTGTTCCTCTGCTGGGGAGCACAGGCGGCGATGTACCATTACTATGGCTTCGAGAAGCATCTGCTGAAGGAGAAGCTCTTCGGCATTTTCTACCACAAGGTCTACAACCGGAAGGTCCCGCTTCTCCGCGGCTTTGACGATGTCTTCTATATGCCGCACTCGCGCTACACGGAGGTCGCGGCGCGCGATATCATCCGCTGCGACGACATCACGATTCTCGCCCAGTCGGACGAGGCGGGCGTCGCGCTGTGCATGGCGGAGAACGGAAGAAAGATTTTTGTGATGGGTCACCCGGAATACGACCGCATGCAGCTTCGGCGCGAGTATGAGCGTGACAGGCGCAAAGGACTCGACACGGCGCTCCCGAAGCACTATTTCCCGGATGATGACCCGGGAAAACGGCCGATTCTCACCTGGAGATCGGTCGCGAACAATCTCTACACGAACTGGCTGAACTACTATGTCTACCAGTCGACGCCCTTTAATCTCGACGGAACGCCGTGGGGAGACGAGCTCCCGGACACATACCGGTCATAAATGATCCCGAGAGCTTTCGGCCGTTTATGGGAGGATGAAATTCCGGCTACGAACAGACCATGAATAGCCGCAAACATCCGGATGGACGCTTGCGAGGGACGAGATGAGCTTCCGGATATATACCGGTCACGAACATTCAGAATGAAGCACACAAGTGAGAGGAGGCAGCATGCCGGTTTCATCGGTACTGATTAAATTCATAGGCAGCTCTCCGGTCAGCAATGTCATCGGAGGCATCGCCATGGCCCCGGAGCTTCTGATCTTTGTCGGCTACGGACATTTTCTTACGGACAAGCAGAGAATGCAGTACAACCGGTTCTTCAGCAGGCGGAACCTCGTGACGGCCGTCGCGGAGGCGGTCGAACTGACGCCCGGCGATGAGCCGGCCATGGAAAAGACGCTCATGACGCTGCTGGACCGACACATCGTCCTTAAGCCCGTGATCGACATCACGGACGCGGATCACACGGAGGCGTTTGCGCTCAGCGCGGTGATGAGCAACAAGCTGTTCGCAGGCATTCCGCTCATGGATTTCAGCATCGAAAAGAGGCGCTTCCTGCATCAGAAAAATGCGGACCGCCTCCGGCACCTGCCATTTCCGTCTCTGACATATTCGGAAATCCGGTTCCTGAACTTCGGGACGGATTTTCAGGTTCCGCCGGAGGAGGAAAGAAGGGTCTGGAGCCGGAAGGACCTGACGCGGCCGACCGTCCGGGCGATCCGGACGCTGTATTCATTTTTCGGAGGGAGACCTGATTTCTGGGCCGAGGTATCCGACCGGATGCGGCTCATGTTTGCCTCTGAATCGGGCAGAAACGGAGAGACTGCGCTGCGGTCGGAAAAGATCTCCTATGTGTTTGATGAGAAGGAATTCGCCATCCCGGGCGACGCGCTCGAGGACCTGAACCAGAGCGGCTTGATCACGGCGCTATCGAAGAAAAACGGGGTCGTGAGCGTGACATTTGCCTCGCCGTCCGTCATCCGTCTGCTTCTCGATATCCGGAAGATCGGCACCTATGTCGCCTTCCTTGCGATGGCATACATTAGAAATGCGCGCCGCACGGCCGCCTATCATGATCTGATGCTGATGGACGGGAGATACGCGGCGGGGATCGCCGGCTGCCTTCCGGTCATCGTCTCCTGCTTCGGCGGGGGCGCGGACGACGCCGACATCTTCTCGGCGTATGAGGACATGCGGGACATCTTCCCGGATCCGTGCCGCCGGATTGCGGCCTTCTCGGGCGGAAAGATACCGGAGGGCGCCGCGCGCGCAGCAAACATGCTGAATATGGAGACGTATCCGCTCGCGGAGCTCTCCGATCAACTAGAACTGAGGTAATTGCTATGAAGACAACTATTGAAATTATGTCGGAGCAGCTGGGCTCCGCATTTGCCGAGGCAGGCTATGACAAGGATCTCGGCAGAGTCCGCACGTCAGACAGACCGGACCTCGCCGAGTATCAGTGCAACGGCGCGATGGCCGGCGCAAAGCTCTACCACAAGGCACCGTTTCTGATCGCGGGTGATGTCGCGGCAGTCTGTGAGAAGCACAGCGAGTTCGTGTTCACGGCCGCTGTCATGAAGCCTGGCTTTATCAATCTCCGTGTGAAAAATGACTTTCTCGCGGACTATCTGAAAATGGTCGCAGCTGATCCGCATCTGTCGATTCCGCAGGAGGAGAAGCCGAAGAAGATCATCGTCGACTACGGCGGACCGAATGTCGCAAAGCCTCTCCACGTCGGCCACCTGCGCAGTGCGGTCATCGGCGAGAGCATCAAGAGGATCTGCCGGGCGACAGGAAATGAGGTGCTTGGCGACGTCCATCTCGGCGACTGGGGCCTTCAGATGGGCCTCATCATCACAGAGCTGAGACACGAGCAGCCGGACCTTCCGTATTTTGACGAGAATGCGGAGAGCTTTCCGGAGGAGGCACCGTTCACAATCTCCGAGCTCGAGAAGATCTATCCGACCGCATCAGCAAAATCTAAGGAGGACGAGGCGTACCGGGCTGAGGCGCTCGAGGCGACGAAGGAGCTGCAGCTCGGCCGGAAGGGCTACATGGCCCTCTGGAGACAGATCATGAAGATCTCAGTTGCGGACCTGAAGCGCAACTATGAGCGGCTCGACGTTCATTTTGATCTCTGGAAGGCGGAGTCGGACGCACAGCCGATCATTCCGTGGATGATCGATGACCTGAAGAAGCGCGGCATCGCGCACGAGGACCAGGGTGCCCTCATCGTCGATGTCACGGAGCCGACGGACAAGAAGGAGGTGCCGCCGTGCCTCATCCAGAAGTCGGACGGCTCCTCGCTCTACGCGACGACGGACCTCGCGACCGTTGTCGACCGGATGCGGAATTACCATCCGGACGCGATGATTTACCTTGCAGACAAGCGGCAGGCGCTCCACTACACGCAGTTCTTCCGCGTATCGAGAATCGCCGGCTATGTCGATAAGGACACCGAGCTCGACTATATCGGCTTCGGCACGATGAACGGAAAGGACGGCAAGCCGTTCAAGACGAGAGAGGGCGGCGTCATGCGCCTTGAGATCCTTCTCGATGACATCGAGGCCGAGATGAAGAAGAAAATCGCGGACAACCGGAACGTCCGCAGCGAGGACGCGGATGAGACGGCGAAGATCGTCTCGCTGGCGGCTGTCAAGTACGGCGACCTCTCGAACCAGGCGTCCAAGGACTACGTGTTCGATGTCGATAAATTCACGTCCTTCGAGGGAAATACGGGTCCGTACATTCTCTATACGATCGTCCGCATCAAGTCGATCCTCGCGAAGGCGTCGGAGGAGGACCGCGCGGCCGCGGAGGGCTGTGCCCTTCTGCCTGCTGACGGAGAGGCCGGCAAGGCCCTGATGCTCGATATTTCCGGCTTTGGCGCTGCGATCGGGGATGCGAGACGGGAGCTCGCACCGCACAAGATCTGTGCGTACATTTACCAGCTCTCGAATGACTTTAACCGCGCCTACCATGAGACGAAGATCCTCGCGGAGGAAAATGACGAAAAGCGCAGAAGCTATTTGTCTCTGCTCCGCCTCACGGAGAGAGTGCTTGAGACCAGCATCAATCTTCTCGGATTCTCCGCGCCGGACCATATGTGACATGTAAGGAGGAACGCGTATCGGAATGTGGAATACAGTCTTATTTGATCTCGACGGAACACTGACGGCCTCCGGGGAGGGGATCACGAAATGCGTGCAGTACGCGATGAAGAAGGGCTGGGACCGTGACATCGCCCTGAGCGATCTCACCTGCTTTGTCGGACCTCCGCTCAAGGAGTCATTCATGCGCTTTGAGGGGCTTACGGACGCGGAGGCCGACCGGGCTGTCGCGCTCTACCGCGAGCGCTATGAGGTGACGGGTATCTATGAGAACAGCCTCTATGGCGGGATTCGTGAGCTTCTTGAGGAGCTCGACAGGCGCCATTTCACGCTGGCGCTCGCGTCCTCAAAGCCGACCGTCTACTGCCGCCGGATTCTTCAGTATTTCGGGATCGATCAGTATTTCACGGCGGTCGTCGGCGCGGAAATGAACGGCGAGCGCACGGAGAAGTCCGAGGTCATCGGAGCGGCGCTCTCTGTCCTCGGCATGCAGGACCTGCGCTCCGAGGTTGTGATGATCGGTGACCGGTACTATGACATCGAGGGGGCAAAAAAGAACGGGATCGCCTCGATCGGCGTGACATATGGCTACGGGAGCCGGAGAGAGCTCGAGGAGGCGTGGCCGGAGTGCGTCGTCGACTCCCCGCTTGAGCTGAGGAATGTCCTTGTCGGACAGGCGCTCGCGGAGAGCAGGGCGCGCCGTGAGGAGAGCAGCAGGAAAATGCGCGACCTGCGGAAGACTGGCTATTCCATTCCGCAGGACGGCTCCGCCCTGTTTCGCGTCTGGAGGGCCGTCTACCCGCTTCTGCTCGCGGTTGTGGGCCTCAACGGGATCGGCCTTCTCTTTATGCTGATTCTTGAGGTCATCTGGCGCGTGACAGGCTCGGCGGCGGTTGCCAATTTCCTTAATTCGGACAGCATGACCGTCATTATGACGGGGGTTGCCGATGCGGCGCTCATCCCGGTTGCGTATCTCTTTTTTAAAGCGGATGAGCGGACGAGGCGCGCATACATTCCGGATATCCGGATTCCGGCAAAGCGCAGATACGGCGCGAAGGAAATTGCGATGGTCATTGTCTTCACGCTCGGCACGGCGACGCTGCTTAACATGCTGACGAGCGTTCTCATTCCGTTTGAGGACAGCGCCTACGAGACGGTCGATGAGGCGCTTGCGGCGCCGAACCTCGCTGTCCAGATCGTTGTGGTCGGTATCATCGGCCCGATCTGCGAGGAGCTTATTTACCGGGGGCTCATTTACCGGAGAATCCGGGATTACCTCGGCGTGTACTGGGCTGCAGTCTTAAGCGGCGTGCTCTTCGGAATTTCGCATGGAAATCTGACGCAGGGTGTGTTCACGGCGCTCTTTGGCATCGTGCTCGCGCTGATCTATGAGCACTACGGCTCCATGAAGGCCAATATCACGGCTCACATCACGAATAATGTCTATGCCTGCGTCGCGTCGTACATTCCGTTCATCAGTCACAATGAGTACATGGCCGCCGCTTGGGAGCTGCTGCTTCTGACGCTCGGCGCGCTCGTCTGCGCCCGCATCTTCCGGAGAGAGGACCGGGTGAACGTAGTCTGAGCACTGACGGCCGCCGCATAAAATGTGCGGAATGTACGGATCAGTCTTGACGGGCGGACATTTTCCGTGATAAACTGAACAAGTGCGTGGGCATATCTGCGCATAGAACAGTAATCACATATGCGGATTCCGGTCGTGGTGCCTTCGGGTTGGCCGGAGGGAAACATATGGCAGACATTAACCATTTTTCAAAGGAGAAACAAAATGAGTGTTATTTCCATGAAACAGCTGCTCGAAGCAGGCGTCCATTTCGGTCATCAGACAAAGCGCTGGAACCCGAAGATGAAGCCGTACATCTACACAGAGCGCAACGGCATCTACATCATCGATCTTCAGAAGACAGTCGGCATGATCGACGACGCTTACAACGCTGTCGGCGATATCGTCGCGAACGGCGGCAAGATCCTCTTCGTCGGTACGAAGAAGCAGGCTCAGGACGCCATCAAGACAGAGGCTGAGAGATGCGGCATGTACTATGTCAACGAGAGATGGCTCGGCGGCGAGCTCACAAACTTCCGCACGATCCAGACTCGTATCAAGCGCATGAAGGACATCGAGCAGATGGCTGAGGATGGCACATTTGATGTTCTTCCGAAGAAGGAAGTCATCAACCTGAAGAAGGAGCATGAGAAGCTCGAGAAGAACCTCGGCGGTATCCGCGAGATGAAGAAGCTCCCGGACGCAATCTTCGTCGTCGATCCGAAGAAGGAGAGAATCTGCGTACAGGAAGCTCACGCTCTGAACATCCCGCTCATCGGTATCTGCGATACGAACTGCGATCCGGAAGAGCTCACATACGTCATCCCGGGCAACGACGACGCAATCCGCGCTGTCAAGCTCATTGTCGGCAAGATGGCAGACGCTGTCATCGAGGCAAATCAGGGCGCTACGGATGCTGAGGATGTTCCGGCAGAAGGCTACACAGCTTATCCGGATGAGGAGTCCGAGAAGGCAGCGGCTGAGCAGCAGTGATGAAAATGCTTCCGGCTTAGGGTCCGGGGCAGACAGAAACCTGTAAAGGAACCGCTCATGCGCGGCGGGGAAACCTGCCGCGCGTCTTTTTTAATTTTTCAGCTTCTTAAATTTTTCTAACATGGAGGAAAACAAGATGGCAATCACAGCCAAGATGGTAAAAGAGCTTCGTGAGAAGTCCGGCGCCGGCATGATGGACTGCAAGAAGGCGCTTGTAGCGACAGATGGCGATATGGACAAGGCAATCGATTATCTTCGCGAGAACGGCCAGATGAAGGCAGCGAAGAAGGCTGACAGAATCGCTGCTGAGGGTCTCTGCGAGGGTCTCGTGAGCGAGGATGGAAAGCATGCGGCAGTCGTTGAGGTCAACTCCGAGACAGACTTCGTCGCAAGAAATGAGAAGTTCCAGGCCTATGTCAACGAGGTCGCAAAGCAGGCGCTCGCTACAAAGGCTTCTGACCTTGACGCATTCATGGAGGAGGCATGGCTTGCTGATCCGTCCAAGACTGTCAAGGAAGCTCTGGTCGAGGAGATCGCTGTCATCAGCGAGAACCTGAAGATCCGCCGCTTCGCAACGATGGACGAGCCGAACGGTTTCATCACATCCTACACACATGCAGGCGGAAAGATCGTCGTTCTTGTCGACGTCGAGTCTGATGTTGTCAACGACGAGATGAAGGAAATGGCAAAGAACGTCGCTATGCAGGCTGCAGCTATGCGCCCGAAGTACAATACACGCGACGAGGTCGACCAGGACTACATCGCTAAGGAGAAGGAGATCCTTCTTGCAGCGGCTAAGAACGAGAAGCCGAACGCAAATGAGAAGATCCTTAACGGCATGGTTATGGGCCGTCTGAACAAGGAAATGGCAGAGATCTGCCTTCAGGACCAGGTCTATGTCAAGGCTGAGGACGGAAAGCAGTCTGTCGCGAAGTATGTCGCACAGGTCGCAAAGGCAAATGGCGCAAAGGCCAAGGTGAAGGGCTTCATCCGCTTCGAGACAGGCGAAGGCATCGAGAAGAAGAAGGAGAACTTTGCAGAAGAAGTCGCAGCTCAGATGAAGGGCTGATCGAAGCTCACTGTAAAGATCAAAAGGGGACTGCCGGAAGGCAGTCCCCTTTTTGCGTGCAGTACTCTCCATGAGACAGGACTGCACACGGCCAGACCTGGTGGCAGAGCACGAATATTTGTGACCGCATGCGGTGGGCTTGGAGAATGCGAACGGTAGGGCGCAGGAATGACGATAACAACGCCATATGAACGCTCGAAAAAAGGCGCTTCCTGCAGAATGCAGGGAGCGCCTTTGAATTTTGTATTCTATTTTCCGGCTTCTCTTATCTCAGGGAGAAGAGCATTGCGCCGTATGTCGGATACGGGAGATACTGATCCGGGATGAGCTTCTCAGCGCCATCGACGATCGCGCGGAGCGCGTCCATATCAGCGAGGACGGATGCGTGGTAGTCATTTGCCTTCTCAAGCAGATCGTCCTTTGCCTCAGCCGCATCTGTGTCAGCTGCAAGCTTGTCGAGAGCTGTCATCATAGAAGCGGCAGCCGTATCGAGCTTTGTCAGTGTCGACTCCTCGAGTGTGCATGCGCTGGACGGCATCAGGGCCTTCTTCTGGGAAGCCTCAGCCGTGAGGTCCTTCGTGTAAGCGACAAGGCCGGCCGTGAAGTCCTTACGGACCATCTCCTGCATAGCGAGAGACTCGATGTGGACCGTCTTGACGTAGTTCTCAAGGTTGATCTCATAGCGGGATCTGAGCTCCTCCTCGGTGAAGACGCCGTGCTTCTTGAAGAGATCGATGCTCTTTTTGGAAATGAGACGCGGCATTGCCTCCGGAAGGGACTTCAGGTTGTCGAGACCGCGTCTTTCCGCCTCTGCGACCCACTCGTCTGTGTAGCCGTTGCCGTTGAAGAGGATTCTCTTGTGGTTCTTCAGGGCGTCCTTCGCGATCTCAAGAACCTTCGCGTCGCGCTCCTCAGCCGGAACATCCTTCAGGATATCAGCGATCTTGGAGAGCGTCTCAGCGACAGCTGTGTTGAGAACGATGTTCGCATTTGCGACGGAGACAGCGGAACCCGGCATACGGAACTCAAACTTGTTGCCTGTGAAGGCGAACGGTGATGTTCTGTTGCGGTCTGTGTTGTCCTTCGTGATGTGCGGAAGAACCGGAGCACCCATCGCCATTTTGACCTTGCCCGGCTCTGTAAATGACGTGCCGGACTCGATGGACTTGAGGACTGCGTCGAGCTCATCTCCGACGAAGATGGAGATGATGGCTGGCGGTGCCTCGTTGGCGCCGAGACGATGGTCATTTCCGGCCGTAGCGACGGAGCAGCGGAGCAGATCAGCGTACTCATCAACAGCGGAGATGATTGCCGTCAGGAACGCGATGAAGCTTGTATTCTTGGACGGGTCCTTGCCCGGATCAAGAAGGTTCAGGCCTGTATCTGTCACGATGGACCAGTTGTTGTGCTTTCCGGAACCGTTGATTCCCTCGAACGGCTTCTCATGGAGCAGGCATGCGAGATGGTGCTTGTCGGCGACCTTCTTCATGATCTCCATTGTCAGCTGGTTGTGATCGACAGCGACATTTGCAGTCTCAAAGACCGGGGCCAGCTCGTGCTGAGACGGAGCAACCTCGTTGTGCTTTGTCTTGGCCGGAACGCCGAGCTTCCAGAGCTCCTCGTCGAGGTCATGCATGAATGAGGATACCTTCGGCTTCAGGACGCCAAAGTAATGGTCCTCCATTTCCTGACCCTTCGCAGCAGGCGCACCGATCAGCGTGCGGCCTGTGAAGACGAGGTCCTTTCTCTTCATGTACATGTCCTTGTCGATCAGGAAATATTCCTGCTCGGAGCCGACCGTTGTGGAGACATGCTTGACTTCGCTGTGTCCGAGAAGATGAAGGACCTTGACGGCCTCATCGCTCAGAGCGTTCATGGAACGAAGAAGAGGAGTCTTCTTGTCGAGTGCCTCACCGCCGTAGGAGCAGAAGGCTGTCGGGATGTAGAGAGAACCGTCCTTGATGAATGCCGGTGAAGACGGATCCCATGCCGTATAACCTCTCGCCTCGAATGTAGCGCGGAGACCGCCGGACGGGAAGCTGGACGCATCAGGCTCGCCCTTGACAAGCTCCTTGCCGGAGAATTCCATGATGACCGTTCCGTCCGGTTCCGGGGAAATGAAGCTGTCGTGCTTCTCGGCCGTGAGACCTGTCATCGGCTGGAACCAGTGTGTGAAATGAGTAGCGCCATGCTCGATGGCCCATTCCTTCATGACAGCGGCAACAGAATTCGCGACGTCGAGCTCAAGGTGTGTGCCATTCTGAATGGTCTTGTGAACAGCCTTGTAGACGTCCTTCGGGAGGCGCTCGCGCATGACTGTGTCATTGAACACGAGACTCCCGTAAATTTCAGGAATTGATTTTGTTTCCATAAATCGCCCTCCTATCAGATTCGCGCGTCGAAGCACGATCACGCCGTAGCGTTTGAGAGCAATATAGTTTGTCCGGGCAGAAAAGTCAATTTGAGGCAGGGGATTCATTAATATTGTTCTCAATAGAATACAATTTTACAATTATGCACAGTATGAAAAACAATACATGGCCTTAAAGCCGCCCCATCCGGCCTTGAGTCAGGAGGGTCGCGGAGTGCCGGAGATGCGGTGAATTGCGCGATCATCTGTTGACCGGATATTATTTCATTGTTAAAATATGAGTAATTTGTGTTACGGGATTTTTACAAAAAGATTGGCATAGAAGGCAAGGTTATGTCCATGGCGTTTCACCCTGATGGCTTTACAAATAAGAATAAATGGAAAAGGGATACTCCGGCAGGCGATGAAGAGGATATCATCATCGAGCTGACGGACGATGAGGAGCCGGAGAGCACCGGAGAAGCCGGAGCACAGGCAGCAGGCGGCGCGGAAGAAAGAGCTGCTAAATTCGGTGCGGCGAAGGCTTCCTCTGGATCCGAGGAAAATAAAAATAAGGAAAAAGAAAAAAAATCCGGGAGAGGGCCGGCGCTGAAGGGTCTGCTTGCGGAAGCGGAAGAGGCTGTCACAAGGCGAAATGACCCCGCGTACAGACGGGAGGCCGCGAAGAGGCGGGCGGAGGCAAAGATCCGCCGTGCCGGGAAGAGGAGAGAGTACCTGGCACTTCAGAACAAGCAGCGGTCACCGCTCGAGACACTCCTCTGGTTCCTTCCGGAAATTATCAAGTATGTCTATGCCGTCGTGATGACTATCAGAGGCGCGATAGTGGCCGGGGACGCGTCCTACGCGTGGATCGGCTTCCTTGAGCTTGCGGCGATCTTTATGCTGTCAAATGCGATTGTCGGAAGGAACAGAGTGGCCGCGTATATTGTCAATTACGCGCTGATGCTGGCCTACAACCTGCAGTATATGTTCCTGTATTTTTCGGGGTCCTATCTGACGCTTGTTATGGTCACAAACACGGACTCGCTGAACGGCCTGTCGGGAAGAACGGTATTGTACGGCTTCACGCTTGTCCTGATGATCGTGTGCTCGTGCCTTCCGATCCGCCATGTGCGCATGAGAGGCCTCCCCAGCACGGGCTTTCTGTCTGCAGCGCTTGCTGTTGAGCTTGCCGCAACGATGGCGATCGGCAATCAGTACTCGGCCTTTTACGGTCTGTATTCACTCTACGAGGCGGGAGAGAAGCAGGCGAAGCTCGCGTCGAGCGCCGCGTCCGGCGACAATGTGACATCTGAGTTTTATCAGGGCGAGGTCCAGAGCAATATCACGAAGCCGCAGAACCTCAGTGAGAAGCCGAATGTGGTGCTCATTTTTACGGAGGGAATCTCGCAGAACATTGTCGAGGACGACCGCAACATCATGCCGAACGTGAAAGCATATGAGAATAAGTCGGTCAATTTTACAAATTACTACAACCACACCTTTGCTACATACCGCGGACTGATCGGACAGCTCTACTCCGGATATCAGCTGGAGAATTACGACACAAGCACGCTGGTGTCGATTGAGGATATCTTTAAGGAGGAAGGATATCAGACGTCATTCATCAACACGGAGCCGCTGAATCTTCATTTTTCATCGTATCTTGACAGCATGAATTTTGACACGGTCGTCGCGGACAAGAAGAATCTCGACGGACCGAACCAGTCGATGTCGGACAAGGACGCGTACTCTCTGCTCTATGAGACGATTTCTGACCAGAGCACGGCGGGGAAGCCGTTCTTTACCTGCATCTACACGTACGGGACGCATCTGTCACTCGACTCGCCGGATGAGAAGTACGGGGACGGGAGCAACACGCTCCTCAATAAGTTCTACAATGACGACGTCCAGTTCGGAAAATTTATGGACAAGCTGTATTCCGGCCCGCTCGGCGACAATACGATTGTTGTCTTCACGGGAGACCACTGCGCGTACGCGGACCAGCAGTACCTCGATACCTTCCCGGATTATTCAAGAACGTTCGGGAGCGTCGACCGCATACCGCTCTTCATTTATTATAAGGGAATTGAGAAATCGACGATTGACGCGGTCGGGCGGAATTCCCTCGACCTTGCGCCGACGATTCTCGATTATCTCGACATCAGCAAGCCGAACTATTTCCTCGGGTGCACGCTGTTTGCAGATGCCGCGAACAACAACTCCTACGATACGGTCTATTATGATTCGGATTGGCTCCTGTCGACGAGCGAGGGCGATGTGGAGCAGCTGACAGATACGGAGGAAAACATCCTGGAGAGCCAGCTTACGGACTATTTCAAGGCCAAGAAGCAGACGCCGGAGACGCTGGAGGATGCGATTGACAAAAAGAACGCCAAAAAGGCGGCTGAGAAGAAGGCGGAGAGCGCCTCGAAATCGACAGCTGCGAGCGCAGCGGCTTCCTCAGAAAGCCGGACTGAAAGTAAATGAAATGTGGCTTAAATAAAAAAGAAGCACCCCGGAAATTCCGCGGTGCTTCTTTTTTATGCCTGCCTGTTTTTGTCATCCGCCTCTGCTTTGTCATCCGTCTCTTTGCCTGGCTCGTGTTCCGCGCCGTGGGACGGGGCTCCTTCGGGGTCTTCGCCCGGGAATCCGTCTGATTTCCTGCGGGCCCTTTCCTGTGCGAGATCTGCCATATCCCTGATGCCCTGGCCTACCTTGTCCGCAAAATCCTTTGATTTTGCTGTGAGATCGGCCTCATCGATCATGCTCCGGAGTGAGTCGCGCTGCTCCTGTGTGAGCTTCGTCAGCTCCTTTACGAGCTCGCTGTTCCGGACCTTGTCCGCCTGCTCCTTGACGTCCTCCACCGTGCCGTCCACTGTCAGCCGGATACTGTCAAATGTGTCCTGATTGTTCTTCACCGTGTCCTGGCCCTTTGCGACCAGCGTGTCAACCGTCTTCTTCATGTGCTCACTGACGAGAGCAGCCGCTCCGACGTTGGCGTAGAGCCATTTCTCCAGTGCGTCCTGAATGTCCATGGCGCATCCTCCTTAGTTATGCGGGGTTTTATGTTTCTTTCAGTATACACGAAAGAATCGGACTTGTCAGATGATTCGTTGCTGTTCACGCGCCACCAGACACTGTAAAACGAAGAGGAGATGTGCTATACTTAAATTCAAATGTGTATCGGCAAGTGATGCCGGAAAAGAATCTGAAAGGGGACAGATATGGCAGATATAGAGAGCATCCTGATGGGACTGCAGAACGGCAATGATGTGCGCGGCGCAGCGATCGCGACGGACAAGGAAAAGCTGAACCTGACGCCTGCGGCGGCGCAGTTCATTTCCGAGGCCTTCATAGGATTTCTGGCCGCAAGGCTCGGGAAAGAGCCGGGAGAGCTCAGAGTCGGCGTCGGCCATGACAGCCGCCTGACAGCGGAAGCCCTGAAAGCGGGTGTGATTAAGGGAATGAGCCGCGCGCAGGTCTTTGACTGCGGGCTCGTGTCGACACCGGCCATGTTCCAGTCCACGGTGCTTGATGGCAGCAATTTCGACGGCTCGGTCATGATCACGGCGAGCCATCTGCCATTCAACCGGAACGGCCTCAAGTTCTTCACGAAGGACGGAGGACTCGAGCATGATGAGCTGACGGCTGTCCTTAAGAGCGCGGTGGCCATCGCAAAGCAGGCAGGAGCCTCAGTTGACGATACGGCGATCACAGGAGAGTATCCGGCTGCCGGAGATGCGAAGCCGCAGACCTTCGATCTCGTCTCTCTCTACAGCGAGCACATGAGAGAGATCATCAAGGATTCCGTGCGCGCAGACGACTACGAGCATCCGCTTAAGGGCCTTCATATCGTCGAGGACGCGGGAAACGGAGCGGCAGGCTTCTTTGCGAAGGACATTCTGGAGCCGCTCGGCGCGGACACGACGGGAAGCGTCTTCCTTGATCCGGACGGGACATTTCCGAACCACATCCCGAACCCGGAGAACAAGCAGGCGATGGACGCGGCGAGACGCGCGACGGTTGAGAACCACGCGGACCTCGGTGTGATCTTTGACTGTGACGGAGACCGCGGCGCCGTCGTATTCGCGGACGGAACGGAGGTCAACCGGAATACGCTGATTGCTCTTCTTGCGGTCATTGTGTCCGAGCAGCACCCGCACTCCACGATCGTCACGGATTCTGTCACATCCGACGAGCTTGCGGAGTTCCTCAAAAAACACGGCCTGAAGCATTACCGCTACATGCGCGGATATAAGAACGTGATCGACAAGGGAATCGAGCTGAACCGTGAGGGCGAGGACTGTGAGCTTGCCATCGAGACGTCGGGACACGGCGCGTTCAAGGAAAACTATTTCTCAGATGACGGCGCCTACATTTCCGTAAAGATCATCTGCAAGATGGCACAGCTGAAGAAAGAGGGAAAGCGGATCGAGTCTCTGATTGCCGACCTTGGCCAGCCGGCGGAGGCGCGTGAGATTCGTTTCTCAATCGAGGGCGATGACTACAGGGCCTATGGTGAGAATGTCCTCAAGGAGTTCCGGACCTTTGCCAAGGAACAGCCGCTCTTCCATATCGTGGAGCCGAACTATGAGGGCGTGCGGGTTTCATTTCATGACAGCGAGGTAAAGGGCTGGGCGCTTCTCCGCATGTCGCTTCATGATCCGCAGATGCCGATGAACCTCGAGGCTGAGGCAAAGGGCGGCACGGACATTATCTGGAAACGAATGGAGCCTTTCTTTGGAAGATTTCCGAGGCTCACACGCTGATCTGTCAGGAAGGAATATATTATGAGAAAGAGACTGATTGCCAAGACCATACTGCTTGCAGCACTGCTCGTTCTGCTGGTCGGCATACTCATTGTTCACCAGCGCATGACAACAGGAGGCACGGGGGATTCCTCTTCATCTCCGGCAGGAGATACGGTATCAACGGCGGAGAGCGCGGTGGAAAGCACGGCGGCTTCGATGTCGACATCAGAGGTTCCGTCAACAGCTGACGAGGCCCTGGCCATGTCAAAGAAGTACGAGGAGCAGTACGACTATGACAAGGCGATCTCTGTCATCGAGAGCTTCCCGGGCTATGATCAGAATCAGGACCTTCTTGCCGCGATTCAGACCTACACGGATGAGAAGGCATCCTGCGTCGCCGTCGATGTAACGACGGTTCCGCATATTTTCTTCCACTCGCTGATCAACGACGACAGGGGTCTTGAGGCCAGCGTGGTCGGGGAGGACCGCGCGAAGCGCAACGGGACGGCGATGGTTACGGCCGACGAGTTCGATCACATCATTCAGGATATGTACGATAATGGCTATGTGCTTGTCTCGCTCGACGACCTGTGCGTCAAGACGCCGAATGCCGACGGGACGACAACGGTCACGAAGAATACGTCGCTTCTTCTGCCGGAGGGCAAGAAGGCGTTCGTTCTGTCCGAGGATGACCTGAGCTACTACCACACATACGGTGAGGGCACCCAGGGGTATGCGACGAAGATGGTCCTCGACAAGAAGGGAAATGTCAAGTGCGAGTACACCGATGAGAACGGCGACACGAAGATCGGGGACTACGACGTCGCGCCGCGGCTCAATACATTTATTGAAAAGCATCCGGATTTCAGCTACCACGGAGCGCGGGGAACGATCGCGCTGACCGGCTATGACGGTGTCTTCGGCTACCGCACGAACGACTACTACAAGGACATCAATAATCCGCACCTCGACAAGGACCAGGTCGACTGGCTGAAGGAGCATCCGGACTTTAACTGGGACGAGGATGTCGCAAATGCGACAAAGATCGCCAATGCGCTGAAGGCGGAGGGCTGGACCTTCGCAAGCCATACCTACGCACACTGGAACGCGTCGGAAAAGACGGCGGACGAGCTGAAGGCTGACAATGAGAGATGGATGACGGTCAACCACAACATCGTCGGCGATATTGACAAGATTATTTTCGCGTTCGGCGGAGATATTCAGGATGCGACTCCGTACACGACGGACAACCCGAAATTTGCTTATTTCCAGAGCCAGGGCTACGTCATTTACTGCAATGTCGACGGAAATATCGGCTGGACGCAGTTCGGCGACACCTATCTCCGGACAGGACGCGTCGCCATGGACGGATACACGATGTACCAGGCGATGACGGAGGGCGAGAAATCGCACGACACCTACGCCCATGATTATCAGGTCCTCGGCGTAAATGATATCTCGTCGTTCTTTGACCAGAACAGAATCACGCCGATCGAGAGCGAGTAATTTTTAGCGGTTCAGCACCCGCGGCGAGAAACATAAGGCGCTTTGAGTCCGGGTGCTGAATTATCAAAAGGCCCTCGGCCGCACATCATCAGATGCGGCCGGGGGCCTTTTCTATCGGTTCAGTCAAGAGACTGATCAGCGGATCTCTTCGCCTGTCAGCATCTTGTAGGCTTCCTTGTACTTGGCGATCGTCTTGTCGATGACGTCCTGCGGAAGGTTGTAGTCGCTGTCCGGATGAGCCTTCAGCCAGTTGCGGACGAACTGCTTGTCGAAGGACGGCTGGTCATGACCTGCCTCGTATCCTTCCACCGGCCAGAAGCGGCTGGAGTCCGGAGTCAGCATCTCGTCGCCGAGAACGACCTTGCCGTTCTCATCGAGACCGAATTCGAATTTCGTGTCGGCGATGATGATGCCTCTTGTGAGCGCGTAATCGGCACACTTCTTGTAGAGCGCGATTGTGCAGTCACGGATCGTCTTCGCATACTCCTCGCCGTGTCCCGGGAACTTCTTCTCGAGCACTTCGATGGACTTCTCGAAATTGATATTTTCATCGTGGTCACCGATCTCAGCCTTCGTGGACGGAGTGTAAATCGGCTCAGGGAGCTTGTCGCACTCCTTCAGACCTTCCGGAAGGCGGATGCCGCAGACTGTGCCGTTCTCCTTGTAGCTCTTCCAGCCTGAGCCTGTGATATAGCCGCGGACAATGCACTCGATCGGAAGCATGGTGAGCTTCTTGCATTTCATGCTGTTTCCGTCGAATTCCGGCTTCCGGAAGAACTCCGGCATGTCGTTCACATCCGTGCTGATCATGTGGTTCGGAATGATGTCCTTCGTGTAGTTGAACCAGAAGCGGGACATCTGTGTGAGGACGGTGCCCTTCTTCGTGACCTTGTTCTTCAGGATGACGTCAAATGCGGAGATCCTGTCTGTAGCGACCATGATCAGGCTGTCGCCTGCGTCGTAGATTTCACGGACCTTGCCTTCCTTGATCGGTGAATACTCTTTCATTCTCTGTTTGTTCCTTTCTGTATATTGTTGTGGCCCTTGACCGGCCAACGCCTTGATTCTAGCATATTCACTCTGTGAAATCCATAGTCTTGGGGTGCATTGCATTTGCAGATGTTATGCGGTATAGTTGGAATACGCTGACATTCGGCTTTCAAATCGGGTACCGGCGGCTTATAATGATGATTACGGTGAGAGCTGCGTAGCAGCGCAGCCGCGCGTAATCACTTTTGATAATACTTAAAGCACTTTGATGAAGAGGAGATCCGGAATGGAAGAATTGCTCAGAATCATCGAAAAAAATCCGAAGCTTCCGCTTGAGGACCTGGCGGCGATGCTTGACCAGACTCCGGAGGAGACGGCAAAGCTCCTCGACGAGGCCGAACAGAAGGGATATATCCGCGGCTATGAGACGCTCGTGGACTGGGAGGAGGCCGGGATCAACCGGGTCACCGCCTTTATCGAGCTTCATGTGACGCCCCGGAAATCGTGCGGCTTTGACGAGATTGCCGATGACATCGCGGCATTTCCGGAGGTCGACAGCGTATTCCTGATGAGCGGGACCTATGACCTGATGGTCATGCTGAACGGAAAGAGCTTTCAGGACATCGCTCTTTTCGTCGCGAAGCGGCTGGCACCTCTCGATGATGTGCTTTCGACATCGACGAGCTTTCTTCTCCGGACCTATAAGCGAGGCGGGAGACTGTATCAGGCACAGGAAATTGATGAAAGAGAGTGTACCGTTTTATGATGGACTATGAAGCTCTTCTCTCGGCAGGTGCCAGAGAGATGAGGCCCTCCGGGATCCGGAAATTTTTTGATCTCGCGGCGGACATGCCGGACTGCATTTCACTCGGCGTCGGCGAGCCGGATTTCAAAACTCCGTGGAGCATCCGGGACACGGCGATCCGGACGCTCGAGCAGGGCAGAACGAGGTATACGGCAAATGCAGGGCTGAAGGAGCTCCGCGAGGAGATCTGCCGGTACCTGAAGCGAAGGTTCGCACTGACCTACAGTGAGGACAATGTCGTCGTGACGGTCGGCGGAAGCGAGGCAATCGATCTTGCGATCCGCGCGCTTGTCGAGCCGGGAGACGAGGTGATTATCCCGGAGCCCTGCTTTGTCTGCTACGAGCCGATCACGTCTCTGACGGGAGGCGTCCCCGTGCACGTCGCGACGAGAGCGGAGGACCAGTTCCGGCTGACGGCCGAGGAGCTGAAGAAGGCGATTTCGCCGAGGACAAAGCTCCTCATAATGCCTTACCCGAATAATCCGACCGGATCGATCATGACGAGGGAGGACCTGGAGAAGATCGCGGACGTGCTCCGCGGAACCAATATCATGGTGCTGTCCGATGAGATCTACTCCGAGCTGACATACGGCGCCGAGCGGCATGTCTCGATCGCCTCTCTGCCGGATATGGCCGAGCGGACAATTGTCGTCAACGGATTTTCGAAGACCTACGCGATGACCGGATGGAGACTCGGATACGCGGTCGGCCCGCGGCCGGTCATCAAGGTCATGACGAAGATCCATCAGAGCTGCATCATGTCGGCTCCGACGACGAGCCAGTACGCGGCGATCACGGCGCTCCAGAGCTGTGACGATGAGGTTGCGGCGATGCGGGCAGAATACAACGCGAGACGCCGGTACGTCGTGAAGAAGCTCAATGACATGGGGCTCACCTGTTTTAATCCCGAGGGCGCATTTTACGTCTTTCCATATATAGGCAGAAGCGGACTTTCGAGCGAGGCTTTCTGTACCGGACTTCTGAGCGAGCAGCATGTGGCCATTGTGCCGGGCAGCGCGTTCGGGGGCTGCGGCGAGGGCTATGCGCGAATCAGCTATGCCTACAGTGTCGATCATCTGACAAAAGCCATGGAAAGAATTCGAAGATTCCTCGAATCGCACGGCTGGCTTGACTGAAGAAGCTGCTGCGAAGGGGACGCCTGAAGAAGGCAAGGAGCGCTTATGCCCCGTGAGACGGGCATGCGATTTGACTTTGGATGGTGTACATGTTACTTTTGACATAGAGTGACCATTCAGCGGAACAGTTTTCATTTTCCGGCTGGAGGAGCAAAGGAGTTTAGATTATGTTTGATTACAGAAAATACAAGCGTCAGTATTACATGCCGCCGGTGGAGTGCCTGGACTGGGTTAAGAAGGACCACGTCGAGAAGGCACCGATCTGGTGCAGCGTTGACCTCCGGGACGGCAACCAGAGCCTTGTCATTCCGATGAGCCTCGAGCAGAAGCTGAGGTTTTATGAGCTTCTGATCAAGCTCGGCTTCAAGGAGATTGAGATCGGCTTCCCTGCTGCCTCCGAGACGGAGTATGTGCTCTGCCGCACACTGATCGAGCGGCACATGATTCCGGACGATGTCACGATCCAGGTCCTGACACAGGCGAGAGAGCACATCATCCGCAAGACCTTCGAGGCGATCAAGGGAGCTCCGCACGCGATCGTCCATGTCTATAATTCAACATCCGTGGCGCAGCGGCAGCAGGTTTTCAGAAAATCAAAGGAAGACATCAAGAAGCTGGCGACGGACGGCGCACAGCTCCTCGAGGACCTCGGCAGGGAATCCGGCCAGGACCTGCGCTTCGAGTACTCGCCGGAGTCCTTCACGGGAACGGAGCCGGAGTACGCACTCGAGGTGTGCAACGCCGTGCTCGACATCTGGCATCCGGACACGCTCGATGATAACCACAAGCCGATCATCAACCTGCCGGTCACGGTTGAGCTCTCTGAGCCGCATGTCTTCGCGCAGCAGGTTGAGTACATGAGCAAGAATTTAAAGTACCGCGACCACGTCGTGCTGTCCCTGCATCCGCACAATGACCGCGGTGAGGGCGCTGCCGACTCCATGCTTGGTCTTCTTGCCGGCGCGGACCGCATCGAGGGCACCCTGTTCGGCAATGGTGAGCGCACGGGAAATGTCGATGTCGTGACGCTCGCGATGGATCTCTATTCCCAGGGCGTTGACCCGAAGCTTGACTTCTCCGATATGCCGGAGATCACGGAGACCTATGAGGAGTGCACGGGCATGAAGGTCTATGAGCGCACACCGTACGCCGGCCAGCTTGTCTTCGCTGCATTCTCGGGCTCTCACCAGGATGCGATCGCGAAGGGCATGAAGTGGAGAAACGAGCGCCATCCGGACAAGTGGACCGTTCCGTATCTGCCGATCGATCCGAAGGACGTCGGAAGAAGCTACGACGCGGATGTCATCCGCATCAACAGCCAGTCCGGAAAGGGCGGTGTCGGCTATATTCTCGAGACGAAGTTCGGCCTGACGCTTCCGAAGAAGATGAAGGAGGCCATGGGCTACGCGTGCAAGGCTGTCTCCGACAGAAAGCACGAGGAACTGCAGCCGGATGAGATCTTCGAGATCTTCAAGAGCGAGTTCGAGGGTCTGTCGGATCCGATCGACATCACAGAGGTTCATTTTGAGCAGATCGACGGCATCACGGCACATGTCACATCCTCCTACAACGATGAGACTCCGACGGTCACAGACGCGACGGGCAACGGCCGTCTCGACGCCGTCAGCAACGCGCTGAAGAAGGCCTACAATCTCGATTACACGCTGGACACATATACTGAGCACGCGCTGGAGAAGAGCTCTTCCTCGAGAGCGATCGCGTATGTCGGTCTGAAGTGGCCGGACGGAAAGATGACATGGGGAGCCGGACTCGACCCCGATATCATCAAGGCGTCCATCGACGCTCTTGTCACAGCTGTCAACAACCGGTAACACCATCTGCCGGCAGCACATGCCGGCAGACTTTATTTTCTATATTATCTCATCGATAGGAGAACACACATGGAAGTACGGTACAAATCGACCAGAAGCGACATTGAAGTATCTGCATCCCAGGCAGTTCTGCAGGGACTCTCCAGGGACGGCGGCCTGTTCGTTCCGACAGCGATTCCGGCCCTCACGGAGCCGATGGAGGAGCTCGCGGACATGAGCTATCAGGAGCTCGCCTATGTTGTCATGAGCAAGTTCCTGTCAGATTATACGGAGGAGGAGCTGAAGGCCTGCATCGCGGGAGCCTACGATTCGAAGTTCGATACGCCGGCCATCGCACCGCTCGTAAAGAAGGACGGCGTCTATTACCTGGAGCTGTTCCACGGCGCAACGATCGCCTTCAAGGATATGGCCCTGTCCATTCTGCCGCACCTCATGACCACGGCGGCGAAAAAGAACAACGTGAAGGGAAAGATCGTGATCCTGACCGCGACGTCCGGCGATACAGGCAAGGCCGCCATGGCGGGATTTGCCGATGTTCCGGGAACGGAGATTATCGTCTTTTATCCGAAGGACGGCGTCTCCCACATTCAGGAGAGACAGATGGTGACGCAGCGCGGCGCCAACACGCATGTCGTCGCGATCAAGGGCAACTTTGATGACGCTCAGTCCGCCGTGAAGCGCATGTTCAATGATCCTGCGCTGAACGAGGAGGTCCATGCGGCCGGATATCAGTTCTCATCTGCCAACTCCATCAATATCGGGCGTCTCGTCCCGCAGATCGTCTACTATGTGTATGCCTATGCGCAGCTCGTGAAGAGCGGTGAGATCAAGGCAGGCGAGAAGATCAACATCACGGTTCCGACAGGCAATTTCGGAAATATCCTTGCGGCTTATTACGCAAAGCAGATGGGCCTTCCGGTCGGAAAGCTGATCTGTGCGTCCAATGAGAACAAGGTTCTGACCGACTTCTTCGCAACCGGGGAATACAATAAGAACCGTGAGTTCATTCTCACATCGTCTCCGTCGATGGATATTCTCATTTCCAGCAACCTCGAGCGTCTGATTTACCGGATTTGCGGCGACAACGCGGCTGAGTGCCGGAAGCTGATGGAGAGCCTTGCAGCAAAGGGCGTCTATCGGATCACGCCGGAAATGAAGGAAAGACTCGATGACTTCCGCGGCGGCTTCGCGACAGAGAAGGAGAATTTCGCGGGCATCAAGGCGCTCTACGAGAAGACAGGCTATGTGATCGATACGCACACGGGCGTCGCAAATGCCGTTTACCGCGCATACGCTAAGAAGACAGGGGACAAGACAAAGACGGTCATCGCGTCTACGGCGAGCCCCTACAAGTTCGCGGCAGCTGTCATCGGGGCCATCGCACCCGATAAGGTCGCAGGAAAGAGCGATTTCGAGCTGATCGATGAGCTTCACAGGATCTCGGGCGTCGCAGAGCCGCCGGCGATCACAGATATCCGTACGGCACCTGTGCGTCATAACACGGTCTGCGCTGTCGATGAGATGCCGGATACAGTCCGGAAGATCCTCGGCGTGCAGTAAGAGGAAATGCCTTTATTCAGCACCCACAACGAGGAACGCGAAGTGTTCCGAGTCTGGGATGCTGAGTAGTTACGATGAAATGAAGAAGAAGGGCGTCTGCCGCGAGGGCGGGCGCCTTTTTTTAGGCAGGACTTATGCAGATGACGGGGACATCGGGAGGAGGCGGACATATGGAGTGGCAGCGGCTTCTTTGTACAGAGCGCGCACGGCAGGAAATGAGAGGCGGGCGCGATCTGCGGTCTGAATTTGAGAAGGATTACCACAGAATTATCGAGAGCGCCGCATTCCGGCGCCTGCAGGACAAGACGCAGGTCTTTCCTCTCGACAGGAGCGACTTTATCCGGACGAGACTCACACATTCTCTCGAGGTGTCCTCCATCGGCCGGTCACTTGCCAATAACATTGGCGAGTCGGTGATCGAGAGCAGCCTCGATCATTCCTTTGACGAGAATGTAAAGGCGGATGTCTGCGAGCTCACGGCCTGCGCGGGACTGATTCATGACATCGGCAATCCTCCCTTCGGTCATTTCGGGGAAGAGGCGATCCGCGCCTGGTTTGCGGAACACCTCCCGGTCCTCATGGTCCCGGCCGGAGGGGGCAGCGTGCCTCTTGAGAAGGCACTAAGTCCGCAGCAGGCCATGGATTTTCTGCATTTTGAGGGCAACGCGCAGGGCCTTCGGGTCGTCTCGAAGCTTGAGCACCCGATCCGCGGCGGCGGACTCAACCTCACGTACGGCCTTCTGTCTGCGGTGATCAAGTACCCGGTCTCCTCACTCGGCATGAATCCGGCCTCTTCCGACGTACAGCTGAAAAAGAACGGGTACATGGCGTCAGAGCAGGACCTCTTCGATACGGTGCAGCGCGTGACCGGGACGGATGGCAGGAGAAATCCGGTCGCCTTTATTCTTGAGGCCGCCGATGATATTGCCTACGCGACGGCAGACATCGAGGATGCCTATAAGAAGGGGTTCTTCAGCTATCAGACCTTTGAGGAGGAGCTGAGGTCGCGGGGCGTCGGCAAATCGTACCTGAAGATTCTCGGCGACCACTACGACATGGCAAGACTCGAGGGAACAGTCGATCCGGGCGGATACGCGATCAGGAGCTGGCTGAGAGACGTACAGGACCTGCTGATTTATGCCGCGACGGACGGCTTCGTAAAGCACTACAGGGTGATTATGAGCGGGACCTGGGGCAGAGAGCTGATCGCGGATAAAAGGAGCAGGGCTGTCCTCGAGGCGCTGAAGGGAATTGCGTGGGATTTTGCGTTCACGTCCCCCTCCATTTACCGGACGGAAATTGCGGCAAATACAATTATCTCGTACCTTCTCGGAATCCTTGTGCCTGCCGCAGTCCGCTACCGGGGTGATGAAAAATGGACATACGGCGCGCCGCGGACGCCGGGAGCAGGCCGCGGCGCCCTGCTCGAGGAAAAATATCTGTCTCTCATACCGGAAAATTACAGACAGGTGTATCTGCGATGCGCAGAGCACGCCGCAGAGGCGGACCAGATGTACCTCCGGGTCCTCATGGCGACCGATTCTGTCAGCGGCATGACAGATTCTTATGCAAGGAATCTGTATATGGAGTTGAAAGGATTCGATGTTTAGTTTATAATCATTACATCCACCTGGGATGTGCGATCCCCTTATTTTTCTGATCCTACAATTCACTAAAGGGATTCTTACATGACCGGTACCAATGTCAGGCCCCATCTTCGTACAGGGGAAGGCAGCGGACAGGCTGCGGAAACCCACCTGGCTTTCGCTAGGTGTCAGTGAAAAGGAACGGCATTCCGGGTGTTTTTTAATGGCAGAAATCGTCCTCTTTGGGGAGGACGCAAGGCGGGGAAGGCTATGAAGATTGAAGTAACTGAATTCGGACACACAAAGGATGGCAGCGCTGTCGAGGCATACAGGATCACGAATTCGCACGGTGCCTACGTCACGGTTTTAAATTACGGCGCTATCGTAAAGGACATCGCAGTCCCGGACAAAGACGGGCACATCACGGATGTTGTCCTCGGATACGACACGCTTGACAAATACGAGACGAACCCGAATTTCTTCGGGGCGTGTATCGGCCGGAGCGGCAACCGCATCGCAAATTCGACCTTTACGATTGACGGCAGAGAATATCACCTGACAGAAAATGAAGGCCACAACAACCTGCACAGCGGTCCGGACGGCTTCGAGAAGCGCATCTGGAAGGCTGTCCCGCAGGAGCGGAACGGATGCGTCTCATTTTCCCTTGTCAGTCCGGACGGTGATCAGGGCTTCCCGGGAAATTTCAAGGTGACGGTGACCTATATGCTCACAGAGCAGAACAAGTTCAAGATTCATTACGAGGGAATCTCGGACGCGGACACAGTCGCTAATATGACGAACCACTCTTATTTCAATCTGAACGGAGAGGGATCCGGGAGCATCCTGGACCACAGCGTTTTAATCCATGCGGACGGCTACACACCGGTCGGTGAGGGGCTGATTCCGGTCGGAAGCGTGGCGCCGGTTGCGGGCACGCCGTTTGACTTCCGTGAGATGAAGAAAATCGGCCGCGACATCGCTGCCAACGGAAATGAGCAGCTTGCTCTGGCGGGAGGTTTCGACCACAATTTTGCGCTGAACGGAGAGGGACTCCGCAATGTCGCGGAGGCTGTCGGAGACCGCAGCGGGATTGTCATGACGGTCATGACCGATCAGCCGGGCATGCAGTTCTATGCAGGCAATTACATCTCGGGACCGGCCGGAAAGCACGGCCATGAGTACAAGCCGCGCGACGGGTTCGCGATGGAGACCCAGCACTTCCCGAACAGCGTCAATACGCCGGCCTTTGCGAGCCCGGTCATTGCCGCCGGCAGTAAATACAGCACGACGACGTGCTACACCTTCGGAACAAGAAAGTAAGTTCCGGGTGGTCCGCAGGAGATGCCGCTTCGCGGCATGAGGCGGGAAGAAGTGAGACTTAAGAACAGGAATGATTTGAACAGTTCATGCTGAAGGATATAATGAAGGTATTCGGCAGCTTCGGCCGCCGGACAACAGAAGATCACTTAGGCGCATATGCAACCACATGCGCCTATTTTCTTATGATTTCATTTGTCCCCTTCTTCATGATCTTCATTGCGTTCAGCCAGAGGGCGAGCGTCGATATCACGGCGCTGACAGACGGCATCATCGCGATTATTCCGTCAGGTCTCAAGGAATATGTCATGACAATTATCAGGGAGGTCCAGTCGAGATCATACGCGTACGTCCCGATTTCTCTGATCATTCTGATCTGGTCGGCGGCGAAGGTATTTCATGCGCTGACAAACGGGCTCAATGTCATCAGCAAGACGCCGGAGACCCGTGGATGGCTGTATCTGCGACTCAGATCGATGATGTATGTGTGCATTTTCTTTGCGTTTGTCGCGATCGCTCTGTTTATTTCCTTCAAGAGCAAGAGAATCCAGGAAATCGCGATGACGACGCCGTGGTTCGATGATCTGATCAGCTTTCTGTATTCGTTCCGCGTCCTGTTTGCCTATGTCGGTCTGATCTTTGTCTTTCTGTTCATTTACAAATTTCTGCCGAACTGCCATTATACATTCCGCTCGCAGCTGCCCGGAGCTCTGATCACATCGACAGTGTGGGTCTTTTTCTCGTACCTCATGTCGCTGTATTATGAGCACAACCGGAACTTCAGCAATATTTACGGCAGTCTGACCGGTGTTGTACTCGCGATGATCTGGCTGTACTTCTGCATGTGGTTTGTGCTCCTCGGCGCGGAATTAAACCGCGTGCTCTATGAGGACCCGGACCAGAACTTCATGGTCGAGGCGGTCGATGTCATGCGCGACGCAAATGTAAAGAAGCGCCAGGAGATCGAGAGCAACCTGGATGAGCATTCGATCTGGAGGCCGCTGCGCGACGACGATGTGGAGACGGAGGACCGACAGCCGGAGGACATTGATATCCCCTGGGAACAGGAGGAAGCGGGCACAGGCAGTAAGGAAGAGACTGACGGGAGCAAAGGAACCGCTTCTGCGGGGGAGACAGGCCCCGACAAAAATTGAGTTATATTTACAGGAGTTCGCCCTTTGGAGGCTCATTCTTTAAGGTCTCTGAAGGTGAAACATATATACTACGTATCACCGGAGGTTCACATGAGTGAAATTGAGAAGAAAGTAAAGGAGATTGAGGCCGGCGCTGCCGATGCGATCCGCAGTGCGGACACGGTTGACAGACTGAATGAGATCAAGGTCTCGTTTCTCGGCAAAAAGGGATTACTGACATCCGTTCTCAAGGGAATGAAGAACGTTCCCGCCGAAGAGCGCCCGAAGGTCGGCAAGTGGGTCAATGACGCCCGCCAGTCCATCGAGAGCGCGCTTGCGGAGAGGCGTGCGAGGTTCGAGGAGGAAATGCTTACCAGAAGGCTTGAGTCTGAGAAGATCGACGTCACGCTGCCGGCAAAGAAGCAGAGAATGGGCCACCGCCATCCGAACACAATCGCACTGGAGGAGGTCGAGCGTATCTTTATCGGCATGGGCTACGAGGTCGTCGAGGGACCGGAAATCGAATACGATGAGTACAACTTCACGAAGCTGAATATTCCGCCGAACCATCCGGCAAAGGATGAGCAGGATACGTTCTATATCACGGACGACATTCTTCTCCGCACCCAGACATCTCCGGTTCAGGCACGCATCATGGAGCAGGGGAAGCTCCCGATCCGTATGATCGCTCCTGGCCGCGTATTCCGCTCAGATGAGGTTGATGCGACACACTCCCCGTCCTTCCATCAGATCGAGGGACTTGTGATCGACAAGGGCATTACATTTGCCGACCTGAAGGGAACGCTCGATGTATTTGCGAAGAAGATGTTCGGAGAAGAGACGAAGACAAAGTTCCGTCCGCATCATTTCCCGTTCACGGAGCCGTCCGCAGAGATGGATGTCTCCTGCTTCAAGTGCGGCGGAAAGGGCTGCCGGTTCTGCAAGGGCGAGGGCTGGATCGAGATCCTCGGCTGCGGCATGGTTCATCCTCATGTGCTTGAGATGTGCGGGCTGGACCCGGAGGAGTACGGCGGATTTGCCTTCGGCGTAGGTCTCGAGCGCATTGCGCTTCTGAAGTATGAGATCGACGACATGCGGCTTCTGTATGACAATGACATCCGGTTCCTCGAGCAGTTCTGAGTCGTTACACTTATCAGCATCCCAGACTCGAACCGCTTCGCGTTTCGAGTATTACACAGTTTAGGAGTGAGCAAATTCAATGAATACATCAATGTCATGGATTAAGAGATACGTACCGGATCTCGATGTGACGCCGAAGGAGTACTGCGACGCCATGACGCTTTCCGGAACAAAGGTCGAGACCTGCACCTATCTCGACAAGGATCTTGACAAGATCGTTGTCGGAAGGGTGCTCACCTGCGAGCCGCATCCGGACGCCGATCATCTGCATGTGTGCAAGGTGGATGTCGGAAGCGGAGAGCCGCTGCAGATTGTCTGCGGAGCACCGAATGTCGCGGCGGGACAGCTGGTCCCGGTCGTCCTGGACGGCGGCCATGTCGCAGGAACGCACGCAGGCGGAGGCGCCGTCGAGGGCGGTGTGGCGATCAAGAAGGGAAAGCTTCGCGGCGTCGAGTCCGACGGCATGATCTGCTCGATCGAGGAGCTCGGCTCTTCCCATGAATTTTATCCGGAGGCAGATCCGAACGGAATCTATGTCTTCCCGGAGGGAACACCGGTGGGAGCGGATGCCATCGGAGAGCTCGGTCTTCATGACGCCGTGATTGAGTACGAGATCACATCAAACCGCGTCGACTGCTACAGCGTGATCGGCATCGCGAGAGAGGCAGCGGCGACCTTCCACAAGGACTTCAGACCGCCCGTCGTCAAGGAGACAGGTAACAGCGAGGACGTGCACGACTATATCAGCGTCAGAGTCGAGGATCCGAAGCTCTGCCCGCGCTACACGGCGAGAGTTGTTAAAAATGTAAAGCTCGGTCCGTCCCCGAAGTGGATGCAGAGATGCCTCGCGTCGAACGGCATCCGTCCGATCAACAATGTCGTTGATATCACGAACTTCATCATGGAGGAGTACGGTCAGCCGATGCACTCCTATGATTATGATACGATCAGGGGTCACGAGATCATCGTGAAGCGCGCGAAGAACGGCGAGAAATTTACGACGCTTGACGGCCAGGTGCGTGATCTCGACGATCAGGTCCTGATGATCGCGGATAAGGAGCGCTACGTCGGACTTGCCGGCATCATGGGCGGCGAGGACTCGATGATCACGGACAATGTCCACACAGTCCTTTTCGAGGCCGCGACCTTTGACGGAACCAACATCCGCCTCACATCAAAGCGGATCGGTCTGCAGACGGACGCGTCCCAGAAGTTTGACAAGGGACTTGATCCGAATACAGCCCGCGAGGCGATCGACCGCGCGTGCCAGCTCATGGAGGAGTTCGGCGCCGGCGAGGTCGTCGGAGGATGCGTCGATGTCTATCCGGAGGTCCGCAAGCCCTCTGAGGTTGTCTTTGAGCCGGACAAGATCAACGCGATGCTCGGCACGGATATTTCCCCGGAGCAGATGATCCGCTACTTCGAGAAGGAGGAGCTGGTCTATGATAAGGAGAGAAATGTCGTCATAGCGCCGACGTTCCGCCAGGACATTCACAGAACGTGCGACCTCGCGGAGGAAGTGGCGAGATTCTACGGCTACGCAAATATCGGCACGACGCTGCCGCACGGCGCGGCGACGGCCGGGGGCATTACATTTGACATGAGAGTGCTTGAGACGGCCCGCGACATTGCCGAGGACTGCGGATTTTCACAGGGCTACTGCTACAGCTTCGAGTCGCCGAAGGCATTTGACAAGCTTCTCTTCCCGGAGGATGCGCCGGAGAGACGCGCGATCGCGATCCGCAACCCGCTCGGACCGGATTTCTCGATCATGCGGACGACACCGCTGAACGGCATGCTCACATCGCTGGCGACAAACTACAACCGCCGCAACAAGGCCGTCAGACTCTATGAGACAGGCAATGTCTATCTCGCCAAGAGCCTTCCGCTCACGGAGCTTCCGGATGAGCGCATGAAGATCACGCTCGGCATGTACGGCGACGGGGATTTCTTCGACCTGAAGGGCGTCGTCGAGCTGTTCTTCGAGAAGATCGGCATGACAAAGAAGCCGGAGTACCGCGCGGACCTCGGAAGGTGCTATTTCCATCCGGGACGCCAGGCAGAGATTCTGTACGACGGTCAGTCTGTCGGCGAGCTCGGTGAGGTTCATCCGAAGGTCATGAAGAACTACGGCATCGGAGAGCGGACCTACATCGCGATTCTTGATCTGAAGAATATTCTTCCGTTCGCTACCTATGACAGAAAGTATGTCGGCATCGCAAAGTATCCGGCCGTCACGCGTGACATCTCGATGCTCGTTCCGAAGACGGTCACAGCCGCTGAGATCGAGCATATCCTCTCGCAGCGCGGAGGAAAGATCCTCGAGAGCTATCGGCTCTTCGATATCTACGAGGGAACCGGCATCGCAGACGGATATAAGTCGATGGCCTACAGCCTGGTATTCCGCCACAAGGACAAGACGCTCGAGGATCAGGAGATCCAGAGCGCGATGAAGAAGATCCTGAATGGTCTTCAGGGACTCGGAATCGAACTGAGAAAGTAATGCAAAGCTTGTCAGGGCCATCTTATGGATGGCCCTTTTTTACGGAAAGGCCTGTCATGGAACTGTATATTTTAAGACACGGAACAACGGAGTGGAACGAGAAGCATCTGCTTCAGGGCAGGAGCGACATTCCTCTCGATGAGGGAGGAAGGCGTCTTGCGGCAGAGGTCGGCGAGGAGCTTGAGCGCCGCCGCATCACGTTTGACCGGTGTTATTCCTCGCCCTTAAAGCGCGCCTACGAGACAGCCGAATTTGCGCTCGGCAAGAAGACGCTGTCCGGAGAGAGTGCAGCAAATGCGGGGAGCGCGGCCGTTCCGATTGAGACGGATCCCAGAATCGAGGAGATGTGCTTCGGGGATTACGAGGGCATGAACTGCTCGAAGAACAATCCGGAGACGGATCCCCGCGTGCTGGAGGCGCTCTCATTTGATATTGATCATTACGAGGCGCCGAAGAACGGCGAGAGCATGGAGCACTTGCTCGGGAGGACCCACGAGTTCTATGAGGACGTGATCCACGATCCGAAGAACAAGGGAAAGCGGATCCTTGTCTCAACTCACGGAGGAGCGGGCCGCGCGCTCATGCACTCTGTGTGGGGAGGAGATTTCTGGCACGGCTGCGTGCCGCCGAACTGCTCGATCTGCATCGTGTCGATTGATGATGAGACCGGGGCAGTGAAGGATGTGAAGCAGGACGTCGTTCTCTACAAGGAGAAGGTCCTTGATTTTTATGGCTGAATTATGAAAGGAAATGAGATTTTCAATGGAAAAAAGTGATTTTTATTATGATCTGCCGAAGGAGCTGATCGCGCAGGACCCGCTTGAGCAGCGCGATGCCTCGCGCCTTCTCTACATGGACCGCAGAACCGGAAGATACGAGGACCACACGTTCCGCGACGTCATCAACTGGATGAACCCGGGTGACACGCTCGTTATCAATGACACCAAGGTGATCCCGGCGCGTCTCCTCGGCGTCAAGGCTGAGACCGGTGCGCACGTCGAGATCCTTCTGCTCCGCCGCCTCACGGACACGGAGTGGGAGACTCTTGTCCGTCCGGGCAAGAAAATGAAGCCCGGCACGGTCGTCGTCTTCGGAGAAAAGAACCCGTCGACCGGCAAGTACCCGCTCACCGCGTATGTCGAGGACATTCTCGACGAGGGCAACCGGAAGGTGCGCTTTTCATTTGACGGCGTTTTTGAGGAGGTCCTTTCACAGCTCGGCGAGATGCCGCTTCCGCCGTATATTCATCACCAGCTGAAGGACAAGGACCGCTACAACACGGTCTACGCGAAGTACAACGGGTCCGCGGCTGCTCCGACGGCGGGACTTCATTTTACGAAGGAGCTGCTTGAGGAGATCAAGGACAAGGGCGTCAATATCGCGCATGTGACGCTGCATGTCGGCCTCGGAACGTTTCGACCGGTCAAGACAGAGAACATCGAGGACCACCATATGCACTCGGAGTTCTATATCGTGAGTGAGGAGACAGCAAAGCTTCTCAATGACACAAAGGCGTCCGGCCACAAGGTCATCTGCGTCGGGACGACCTCCTGCAGAACGGTCGAGTCCGCGACGGATGAGAACGGCGTGATCCACGCGGGATCATCCTGGACGAGCATCTTCATTTATCCGGGATATCATTTCAAAATGATGGACGGTCTGATCACGAACTTCCATCTGCCGGAATCGACGCTCGTCATGCTTGTATCCGCATTTGCGGGACGCGAGCACATCCTGAACGCGTATAAGCACGCGGTCGAGGAGCGCTACAGATTCTTCTCCTTCGGAGATGCGATGATTCTGATCTGAAGAGGCGCGTTTCCTGCTCCGGTGAGGACAGGAAAAGAGAATATAGAGACACAAAAAAGAGCACCAGGCCGGTGCTCTTTTTGCGTATTTCGGGATCTGCGTGAAGTTGTGAACAGCAGAGGCAGGCTTGCCTTTAGAGCCCTGCCTGCATGAAATCACGAACCGTCAGCTCAGGCTGTACAGGTCATGGAAGAACTCCGGATAGGAGACGCTCACGCACTCACTGTTCT
This sequence comes from uncultured Eubacteriales bacterium, assembly GCA_900315305.1. Classification (GTDB taxonomy): domain Bacteria; phylum Bacillota; class Clostridia; order Lachnospirales; family Lachnospiraceae; genus Chordicoccus. The sequence goes on along the minus strand of OMYS01000001.1, from coordinate 18,290 downwards.
CGATGTCGACGCCGTCGCGGGCGATGAGACCTGCCACCGCGAAGGCCATCGCGAGCCGGTGGTCGCCCTTCGGATCGATCTTCGCCGAGCGGAGCCTGCCTCCCGTGATAATCATGCCGTCGTCCGTCTCCTCGACTGTTATGCCCATGAGACGGAGGTCGGTGACGATCTCGTGGAGTCTGTCCGATTCCTTGACCTTGAGCTCCGCCGCGTCGCGGATTGTCGTGACGCCGTCCGCCGCGGCAGCCATGACCGCGATGACCGGAATCTCATCGATCAGTGTCGGAATCAGCGCGCCGCCGATCTCGGTGCCGTGAAGCTGCGAGAAGCGGACCGTGATGTCCGCGACCGGCTCGCGGCCCTCCATTCGGACATTTCCGAGCTCCATGTCTCCGCCCATCGCGCGGATGACGCGGAGAATTCCGTCGCGCGTCGTATTGATGCCGACATTTCTGAGCGTCACCTCGGAGCCCGGCACAAGAAGCGCCGCGGCAAGAAAATAGGCGGCAGAGGAAATATCGCCCGGGACGCGGACGTCCTGTCCGCGGAGGATTGTATTCGGATAGAGGATTGTCGTCACAGCGTCGGAGCCTGACCTCTTTCTGGCCTTCAGATTTCCGCCGAAGCTCTGCAGCATCAGCTCCGTGTGGTTCCGGGAGAGAAACGGCTCCGTGAAGAAGGTCGGATCATCCGCGTAGAGGCCCGCGAGAAGCACGCAGGACTTGACCTGTGCGGACGCGATGGGGCTTTCATAGTGGATGCCCTTCGGCTTTCCGCCATTGATCGTCAGAGGGACACAGTTATTGCCCCTGTCGGAGACGACGGAAATTCCCATTTCCCCAAGGGGACGGATGATGCGCGCCATCGGGCGCTTCTGAAGAGAGCTGTCGCCCGTCAGGTGGCTTATGAACGGCTGGCCGGCGAGAATGCCGGACATAAGCCGGACCGTCGTGCCGCTGTTCTTCGCGTCAAGCGGAGCGGAGCCTGCGTCCTTCAGACCGTGAAGGCCGGCTCCGTGAATGACAAGGACGGGCTCTCCGGGATCCGCATCCTGAAAATGAGAGCCGTTTTCGATTTCGCGGATGTCCACTCCGAGACGGCGGAAGCAGTCGATGGTCGCCAGACAGTCGGCGCTCTTTAGAAATCCGCGGACATAGGTGCTGCCCTCGGAGATCGCGCCGAGCATGACGCTCCTGTGAGAGATGGATTTATCTCCCGGAACCGTGATCGTTCCGTGGAGAGCGGATACATTGCTGATATGCATAGCAGAAAATCCCTTTCTGATCAAGTCTCGTAGATGTGGTATTTCTTTTCCGTGAGGACGCCGACGGCAGCCTTCTGCGCATTTTCATTGTAGAATTCAACATCCAGCGCGCCCTGCTCGAAATCGCGGTTGTGAACAATCCCGATATTCCGGATGGAAATGTTCTTTTCCGCGAGAAGTGTCGCGACCTCGGCGATCGCGCCCGCCTCGTCGGCGACATCGAGATAGATCCGGAAGCTCTTCTTGATCGGGCCGGCGGACTCGTCGCTGAAGCTGTCCCGGTACTCCTTGCACGCCGTGAAATATTCGAGGAGCTTGTCGCCGTCACCGTTCTTGATCGCAAACCGGAAATCCGTCAGCTTGCGGATGAAGCGGTCGAGCACGACACAGATATTTTCACCATTTGCAAGGCAGATCTCCTGCCACATCTGCGGTGAGGACGAGGAGATACGCGTGATGTCCTTGAAGCCACCGGCCGCGATCTGCTTCATATACTCCTCCGGCCCGTCGAGGTCGTGAACCATATTGACGAGAGAGGCGGAGATGACATGCGGCACGTGGCTGATCGCTGCGGTGATAAAGTCGTGGTCCTCAGCGGAGAGCACGAGCGGAAGAGCGCCGAGAGAGCTGATGAATGCGGAGAAGGCACTTACCTGGCGGATCGGCATGTCCGCCCCCGGCGTCAGAATATAGTACGCGTTCTCGATCATGCGGTCTGTCGCATTGGCGTAGCCGGTCTTTTCGGAGCCGGCCATCGGGTGGCCCCCGATGAACTGCTTTTCGAGGCCCATGCTCCGGACGACCTCGTGAATGTCGCACTTCGTTGATCCGACGTCCGTCAGGATCGTCGTCTCGCTGATCCAGGGCTTCAGCTTCTCCAGAATTCCGTGCATTGTGACGACGGGAACGCACACGAAAATGTAATCACATCTCCGGAACGGCTCGCCGATTTCCGGGACAGCCAGGTCAATGGTGCCGTCCGCGAGCGCTGCGTCAAGCACGGATTTTGTGCGGTTGTAGGCGATAATAGTGATGTCCGGATGTGTCCGGCGGGCCGTCTTTGCGATGGACCCTCCGATCAGTCCGAGACCGATAAAACCGATGACCATAAGTATGCTCCTTTAAGCGTTTGTCTATATATAATAGCACAGGATCCATCTTTGCGAAAGTATGCCCGCTATGATATACTGAGCGCAGTGAAACGGCACTTGCTTAAGGAGGCTAAACGAATGAGAATTACAGATGACATCAAGTATGTCGGCGTCAACGATCATCAGATCGATCTGTTTGAGGGGCAGTACAGAGTTCCAAACGGCATGGCCTATAACTCGTATGTGGTCCTCGATGAGAAAATCGCGGTTTTTGATACAGTTGATCAGCATTTCACAACGGAATGGCTCGCCAATCTCGAGAAGGTCCTCGGCACAAGGAAGCCGGACTACCTGATTGTCCAGCACATGGAGCCAGACCATTCCGCGAACATCAAGGTCTTCACGGAGAAATATCCGGACGCGACGATTGTCGGAAATGCAAAGACCTTCGCGATGATGGACCAGTTCTTCGATCTGGATCCGGCCCTTAAGAGAAAGGAAGTCAAGAACAACGAGACACTTTCCCTCGGAAAGCACGTCCTTACATTTGTCTTCGCGCCGATGGTCCACTGGCCGGAGGTCATGGTCACCTACGACAGCACGGACAAGGTCCTGTTCTCGGCGGACGCATTTGGAAAATTCGGTGCGAACGATGTCCAGGAGCCGTGGGATGACGAGGCGAGACGCTATTACATCGGCATCGTCGGAAAATACGGCGCGCAGGTTCAGCGGCTTTTGAAGATCGCAAAAACTTTGGACATTCAGACGATCTGTTCCCTTCACGGCCCCGTCCTCGTCGAGAACCTGGGTCATTACATTGATCTTTACGATACCTGGTCCTCCTACACGCCGGAGACAGACGGCATCTGTGTCGCCTATACATCTGTATACGGGCACACGAAAGCTGCGGTTGAGAAATTCGTAAAGAGTCTGCACGACAAGGGCTGCCCGAACGTCGCGGTTTATGACCTTGCGCGCGATGACATGTCACAGGCGGTTGCGGACGCGTTCCGGTACAGCAAGCTTGTTCTTGCGACGACGACCTACAACGCCGATATTTATCCGTTTATGCGCGACTTCATCGACCGCCTGACGGAGAGAGGCTTCCAGAAGAGAACGGTCGGCATCATTGAGAACGGCACATGGGCGCCGCAGGTCATCAAGATCATTAAGGAAATGTTCGCGAAGAGCCGCGACATTGATTTTGCGGAAAATGAGGTGACGATCCGCTCTGCGCTCAAGGAGGATTCCTCCGAGAAGCTCGAGGCCCTCGCGAATGAGCTCTGCCAGGATTATATTGCCCGCTCCAACGAGAAGGCAGACAAGAATGACCTCAAGGCCCTTTTCAAGATCGGCTACGGCCTCTATGTCGTCACCTGCAACGATGGCAGAAAGGACAACGGCCTCATCGTGAATACGGTCACGCAGCTCACGAGCAGCCCGAACCGCATCGCGGTCGGCATCAACAAGCAGAATTACTCGCACGATGTGATCAAGAAGACCGGCATCCTGAACGTCAACTGCCTGTCCGTCGACGCTCCGTTCTCCATTTTCCAGCACTTTGGGTTCCAGAGCGGAAAGAATGTCGACAAGTTCGCTGACTTCGAGTGCCTGCACTCGGACAACGGGCTTCCGTTCCTTACACATTACATCAACGCGTTCATGTCCCTCAAGGTTGAGCAGTATCTGGACCTCGGGACACATGGCATGTTCATCTGCTCCGTCACAGAGGCGCGCGTCATGTCCGACAAGGACACCATGACATACACGTACTACCAGAAGAACGTGAAGCCGAAGCCGGAGACAAAGGGCAAGAAGGGCTGGGTCTGCAAGGTGTGCGGCTACGTCTACGAGGGCGAGACGCTCCCGGAGGATTTCGTTTGCCCGCTCTGCAAGCACGGTGCGGTCGATTTCGAGCCGATCAAATGATTACAGTGTCAAAGGTCTGAGCCAGCGCGCAATCACTCTTGACGCCTATATAGATGCGTAGCAAAGAGGAGGTTCCCGCATGTGCGGAGACCTCCTCTTTATGTTACTTTGCTGCGGCCCTTGTCTCAGCTTTCGGCTGCCAGCTTCTCGACCAGGTCCTCGAGCTCGAGATACCGCTCCATGCGCTCATCAAGCCTTGCGTCCGTCTCTTCTTTTTCTTTTGTGAGCTCAGTCAGCTTTCCGTAATCGGTGGCGCACGAGAGCATCTCATTTGCCAGCTCCTCGGAGCGCGCTGTCAGCTGATTGATCTCATCCTCGATGGTGTCATATTCCCGCTGCTCCTTGTAGGAGAGCTTCCGGCGGTGCTGCCCGCGGCCGCCTGCGGAAGCGGATGCCTCCGGGGCAGGGGCATTTGCTGCGGCGCTCTTTTCGGAGACCGCATTTTTTTCGCCCGGGAGGGAGGAGCCGAAGAGCAGGTCCTTTCCGTTTTGCAGGCAGTGCTCGCGGTACTCCGCGTACCCGCCCTCGCTCTGCCAGAGGGTCCCGTCCTGCTGGAAGGCGAAGATTCTCGTCACGACGCGGTCGAGGAAGTACCGGTCGTGGGAGACGACGATGACGATGCCGGCGAAGTGGTCGAGATAGTCCTCGAGCACCTGGAGAGCCTGGATATCGAGATCGTTCGTCGGCTCATCGAGGATCAGGACATTCGGGGCGCTCATCAGGACCTTGAGAAGGCTGAGCCGGCGCTTCTCCCCGCCGGAGAGCTTCCCGATGAGAGAGTACTGCATTTCCGGGTCGAAGAGAAAGCGCTCGCACATGACGGAGGCCGACGTCAGCCCGTCCTCCGTGCGGATGTACTCCGCCGTGTCGCGGATGAAGTCGATGACGCGCGTGCCCTCGTCGAGGGCCTCATTTTCCTGACCGAAGTACCCGATTTTTACGGTCTGTCCGATCTCGACGGTGCCGGTGTCGGGCTTTACGAGACCGATGATGCATTTAAGGAGCGTCGATTTTCCGCAGCCGTTCGGGCCGATGATGCCGATGCGGTCGGTCTTTAAGAACCGGTAGGTGAAATCACGGAAGAGGAGCCTTCCGCCGTAGGACTTGCTGATATGCTCAAGCTCGATCGTCTTGTTTCCGAGGCGGGACTGGAGAGAGTTCAGCTCCATCTGGCGCTCCTCGACGATTTTGTTTCTGTTCTTCAGGTCCTCAAACCGCTGGATATGCGCCTTCTGCTTCGTCCGGCGGGCCTGCGCGCCGCGCATCATCCATTTGAGGTCCTGGCGGTAGAGCGCGGCCATCTTTCGCTCGGCGGCCTTCGCGTAATCGAGGCGCTGGGCCTTCATGTCCAGATAGACGGAAAATCCGCCCTTGTAGCGGTATGCGCAGCCTCTGTCGAGCTCGACGGTCTGGTCCGTCACCCGGTCGAGAAAATACCGGTCGTGCGTGACCATGAGGAGGGCGGCGCGCATCCCTGTGAGGTAATTTTCCAGCCACTCGATCATGCGGCTGTCCAGGTGGTTCGTCGGCTCATCGAGAATGAGAAGGTCGCACGGCGTGAGGAGGGCTGCGACGAGCGCGGCCCGCTTCTTCTGTCCGCCGGAGAGCGTGTCGGGCGACGCGTCCGGGTCCGGAATGCCGAAGTCGATGAGCCGCGCCCGGGCCTCACCGGTCGTGTCCCAGTGGTCCGCCTTTCCGTGAATTTCCTTCTCGACATTGTCGAGAACTGATATGGAGCCGTCGAAGACGGGGCTCTGCGGGAGGTAGGAAATGCGGACATCTCTGCCCTTTACGACCTGGCCGCTGTCCGGCGCGAGTGCCCCGGCAGCGATCGCGAGCAGCGTGGATTTTCCGGTCCCGTTGATGCCGACGACTCCGATTTTGTCTGTGTCGTCGATCCCGAAGGTCACGTCCTTTAAGACTGGCCTTGAGACAAAGGTTTTTGCTATATGTTCAAAATTGAGAAGATTCAATCTATGTCCCCCTTTTCGGATTGCCGCATGTGATGCGCGGCTTCTACAAGTATATACGCGCTTTCGCGGCAAGGCAACCGGACTGCGCCCGGAGCGGAGCTATGCGGCCGAACTTCGGTTACTGTTCACACGCCATCCAAAGTCGCAGGCGGTCGCGAATATCAGGGCGGTATCGGGCACGGCTCAGGGTGATCTTCGGACTCCTCCGTGTCTTCAATGCAGAGGAGATCTGAGAACAATGTATAACGCCCTCACCGCTCCTGATATCGCTGACCGCTCACCGAGGTCTGGTGGCGTGTGAACTGTAACGAACTTCGGGGTTCGATAGCGTATATATAGCAATCGTGCATTTGTGTACTCAGCATAAAAAGCGGACGGGCAACAGACAGGAAATATGGCAGATATATATACAAAGACAAAATTATTGTTTTGAAAACCATACAATATGCCTGCTTGTTTGACTGCCGCAGCGGCCGGTGATACCATGCCGGCATAGATCCCGGGGCAGCTAAGGATCTGCGTCCGGAGGAAAAGGAGGGCATTGTATGAAAAGAAGATGGATAGCATGCGTTCTGGCGGGAGCCATGACGCTTGGTCTTTTCGGCTGTGGCAGTTCCGCGGTCAATGGAACCGGGACGGAGTCGTCCGGCTCGGTCGTCACCGGCACGGGGACTTCGTCAGGCACGGATTCTTCTGTTGTCGCGTCCGATGAGGACCTCAATGTCATGATGGAGACGCCGGTTGAATCTCTCGACCCGCAGCAGGCGACAGACGGCACTTCATTTGAAGTGATCGCCGATTATACAGACGGTCTGATGCAGATGGATGAGAACGGTGAGCCTGTGAAGGCACTGGCAGAATCCTACGACGTGTCAGACGACGGTCTTACGTACACATTCAAGATCCGGGATGACGCGAACTGGAGCAACGGCGACCCGGTCACGGCCCAGGACTTTGTGTTCGCGTGGCAGAGAGCGGTTGATCCGTCCGTTGCGTCTGAGTACGCATACATGCTCAGTGACATCGGGCAGGTGAAGAACGCGGCAGATATCATCGCCGGGACAAAGGATAAGAGCGAGCTCGGTGTGACGGCTGTCGACGACAAGACAATGAAGGTCGAGCTGAATGTGCCTGTTCCGTATTTCTTAAGTCTTATGTATTTCCCGACATTTTATCCGGTCAACGAGAAGTTCTTTGAGAGCTGCAAGGACACGTTCGGGACGAGTCCGGAGACGACGCTCTCTGATGGTGCGTTCATTCTCGATGACTACGAGCCGGCGGCGACCTCGTTCCATCTGAAGAAGAATCCTGATTACTATGATGCGGGCCGGATCAAGCTGGCAGGTATTCAGTACCAGGTCATTCAGGATTCTCAGCAGGCCCTGATGTCTTATCAGAACGGAGAGCTTGACACGACGATGGTCAATGGCGATCAGGTTGACTCCGTCAAGGACGACCCGGAATTCAAGGCTGTCGGCGCGGGCTATCTCTGGTACCTGTCACCGAATATCAGCGCGGTCCCGGAGCTTGCAAACCAGAATATCCGTCTCGCGATGACGATGGCGATCGACAGGGATTCAATCGTCAATGATGTCCTGAAGGACGGCTCTGAGGCGACATATACGGCGGTTCCGCTTGATTTCGCAACAGGCCCTGACGGAAAGTATTTCTCAGAGGACCAGACAAAATTCAAGGATGTCTGCAGCTACGACGCGGACAAGGCGGCGGAGTACTGGAAGAAGGGTCTCGAGGAGCTCGGTGAGAGCTCGATGACGATCAATATGCTTGTTGACGCGGATGATGCGCCGCAGAAGGTCGCACAGGTTCTTCAGGAGCAGCTTCAGAATGCACTTCCGGGTCTTACAATTAATATTACAGTCGAGCCGAAGAAGCAGAGAGTCCAGGATATGCAGGACGGCAACTTCCAGCTCGGTCTCACCAGATGGGGTCCGGACTATGATGACCCGATGACATATCTCGGCATGTGGGTCACGAACAACTCCAACAACTACGGTCTCTGGAGTGATAAGGATTACGATGCGATTATCGACAAATGCACGACCGGCGATCTTGTCTCTGACACGCAGGGACGCTGGGATGCCATGTATGATGCAGAGAAGATTGTTATGGACCAGGCTGTGATCTTCCCGCTCTACACGCAGTGCAACGCGATGATGGTCAAGTCGAACGTAAAGGGCATTGAGTACCATCCGGTCGCGCTGAACAGAGTTTACAAGGACTGTGTCAAGGGCGCTTCATAAGACGGTAAGCAAAAGCCCGGCAGATGATCATACAGGGAGGCAGGAAACTACATGAAAAAATACATCCTGAAACGAGTCGTGACGGCGGTCTTTACGCTGCTTGTCATCATTCTCATACTGTTTATACTGATGAAGCTCATGCCGGGCTCCCCTTTCAATGATGAGAAGCTTAACAATGACCAGCGGGCGGCCCTGTACGCGAAGTACGGGCTCGACCAGCCGGTGATCATCCAGTTTCTGAGGTATGTCGGAAATCTGCTCCACGGGGACTTCGGTGTCAGCTACAACATTTCTAAGAACACGCCGATCTCGCAGCTGATCGCAACGAGACTTCCGATCTCGGTCAGCATCGGCTTCGCAGCTGTCGCGTTCGGGGCACTGATCGGCCTTTTGCTGGGGCTCCTGGCAGCGTTTAAGCACGACACGATCTGGGATACAATCGCGACGATTATTTCTGTCATCGGTGTGTCCGTCCCGTCCTACGTGTTCGCGCTGGCCCTGTCCTATACGTTCGGCTACCACTGGAAGATTTTCCCGATGCTCTTTTCAAGGGCTCAGCTTGTGAAGTCATCCGTGCTTCCGAGTATCTCACTCTCGATGTTCACGATGGCGAATATCGCGAGATTCACACGAAGTGAGATGCTTGAGGTTTTGGATTCCGATTACATGCTGCTCGCTGAATCGAAGGGCATCTCCGGACCGGCTCTCATTTTCCGGCATGCACTGCGGAATGCGCTGATTCCGATCATCACGGTTCTGGCCCCGCTGATCGTCGATCTGATGACGGGGTCGCTCGTCGTTGAAAAGATCTTTGCGATCCCCGGAGTCGGATCACTTCTCGTCAATGCAATTCAGTCCAATGATTATAACGTTGTCATCGCGCTGTCCTTTATTTATTCGGCGATGTACATAGGAATCATGCTTCTGGTTGATATCCTCTACGGTATCATAGATCCGCGCATCCGGCTCGGTAAGAGCGACGGTGAAGGCGGAGGACGTAAGAAACTGAGACTTGCGAGAAAGGGGGCAGGGGCATGAGCAATGCAAATGCAGTTCTCACTGCGCAGGCGGCAGCCTATATCCCGAAGGATGAGGACTTCCGGCTGAAAAACAGCGGGGAGGAACTTGGAAGGGACACAAACTTTGCCGGCCAGGCGTACTGGAAAGAGGTCATCGTGCGGTTCTTCCGAAAGAAGAGCGCGGCTGTCGGCCTCATACTCATTCTGCTGATCACTCTTCTTGCGGTCGTTGGGCCGATGATCAGCGGTTATACATACTCTGCACAGAATCTTTCGCAGAAAAACCTCGCGCCGCGCATACCGGTCATCGAAAACACGGGTGTGTTTGACGGAAGCGAGACGATCAGCACGACGACCGGTTCAAAGAAGACGAATGGCTATTTTGACAAAAAGCTGACTAATGTCTACTACTGGTTCGGATCTGATAATTACGGGCGCGACATTTTCACGCGGACCTGGATGGGCACACGCGTGTCCCTGATTATTGCGGTCGCGGCAGCGGTCATCGACATGGTGATCGGTATGAGCTACGGACTGATTTCCGGGTATTTCGGCGGACGCGTCGATATGGTCATGCAGCGGATCCTCGAGGTCTGCAACGGCATCCCGCGGCTCGTGATCGTGACTCTCCTTCTTCTTGTTCTGAAACCGGGCATGGTGACGATCATCTTCGCACTGATGCTGACCGAGTGGATCGGTATGAGCCGCATCGCGCGGGCGGAGATGCTGAAGCTGAAGGAGCAGGAATTCGTTCTCGCCTCGAGGACGCTCGGAGCCGGAAATTTCTTCATCATTTTCAAGGAAATTCTCCCGAACATCATCGGCCCGATCATCACGCAGGTCATGTTCTCGATTCCGACCGCGATCTTCACGGAGGCGTTCCTCTCATTTGTCGGACTTGGCATCCCGGTCCCGCAGTGCTCGCTCGGATCTCTGATCTCAGAAGGCTATAATTCCTTCACGACCCATCCGTACCAGATTGTGGCGCCGATTATTGTCATGGCGCTCCTGATGCTGAGCTTCAACCTTGTCGGCGACGGACTCCGCGAGGCGCTTGATCCGAAGCTCAAGGAAATGTGAGGCGTTCTTATGGAAGATAAAACTATGAACCCGGTTCCGTGCGGGAGCAGGCCGCTTGCCCCGGAGGTCCTGAAGGACGGAAGGCGCAAGATCCTCGATATTCGGAATCTGGACATCACGTTCCGCACAACGGCGGGGCCTGTCCACGCGATCCGCGGCATTAACATCGATCTCTATCAGGGACAGACTGTCGCAATCGTCGGTGAGTCTGGTTCCGGTAAGTCTGTTACCATGCGGGCCGCGATGGGAATTCTGGCGAAAAATGCGGTTGTGAACAGCGGAGAGATTTTATATAACTATCGCGACAACAAGGGCGGCATCGATTACAACCCGGATGAAGACAACGGGGCAGAGTGGAAGTCGGTTGACATTCTGAAGCAGGACAAGAAGTGGATTCGCTCGCACATCAACGGCCGCCGCATGGCTATGGTCTTTCAGGACCCGATGACCTCTCTTGATCCGACGATGAATATCGGAAAGCAGATCATGGAGGGCATGATCTGGCACTACCACATCGCAAAGGAGGACGCGTGGAACCGCTCCGTGCAGCTGCTTCGCGAGGTCGGCATCACAAATCCGGAGAAGCTCATGAAGGAATATCCGCACCAGCTCTCCGGAGGCATGAGGCAGCGTGTCGTTATTGCGATCGCGCTCTCGTCGAATCCGGACCTTCTGATCTGTGATGAGCCGACCACGGCCCTCGATGTCAATATTCAGGCGAAGATACTCGAGCTCATCAGAAAGATTCAGAAGGAACGAGGAATATCGGTCATTTATATTACCCATGATCTCGGCGTCGTGGCAAAGGTCGCGGACTTCGTCAATGTCATGTATGCGGGGAAAATTGTCGAGACGGGAACGATCGATGAGATTTTCTATGACCCGAAGCACCCGTACACATGGGGCCTTCTCTCGGCGATGCCGGACCTTGATACGAGTGATCCGCGCCTCTACACGATTCCGGGATCACCGCCGAACCTTCTTCACGAGAAAAAGGGAGACGCGTTCGCACCCAGAAACAAGTATGCGCTCTATATCGACGACAAGCTGGAACCGCCGATGTTCCGGGTGTCTGATACGCACTACGCAGCTACGTGGCTCCTCGATCCGAGAGCTCCTAAGGTGGACATGCCGGAAGAGCTGAAGGCGCGCATCGCGCGGATGAAGGCGGACGCGGAGAAGCTGACAGGAGAGTCGATCGACGCGGAGCTTGAGGCAAAAAAGAAAAAGGCTGCAGCCTGCTTAAAAGAAGGCACAGACAGCGAAAGCGGAGAGAAACAAGAGGATCAGGAAGGGAGATGAGCCAATGCCGGCGGATTACCATAAAAAGCCTCTTCTTCAGGTGGAGGGGCTGAAACAGTATTTTCCGGTCAGCCGGACATATACAGTCAAGGCGGTCGACGACGTGAGCTTTCAGATTTATCCGGGAGAGACCTATGGCCTCGTCGGAGAATCAGGCTCCGGAAAATCGACAATCGGCCGGTCCGTCATCCGTCTCTATGATCCGACGGCTGGCAGCATCCTTTTTGACGGGATGAATATCAGTGGGAAGCTGGACAAGGCCGCAGAGGAGAAGCTGCGCGTTGAGATGCAGATGATTTTCCAGGACCCGATGGCATCTCTCAATCCGCGCAAGAAGATTGCGGACATTATCGGAGAGGGACTCGACATCCACCATGCGTACAAGACAAAGGAAGAGCGGAGCGCGAAAATCCGCAGCATGCTGCGGAAGGTCGGACTTGCCGAGGAGCACGCGGACCGCTACCCGCATCAGTTTTCAGGAGGGCAGCGCCAGCGCGTGGGAATAGCCCGGGCCCTTATTATGAACCCGAAGCTGGTTATCGCCGATGAGTGCATTTCCGCACTGGACGTCTCGATCCAGGCGCAGGTCGTCAACCTGATGAAGGACATTCAGCAGGAGACGGGAACCGCGTACCTGTTCATCGCCCATGACCTCTCGATGGTCAAATACATTTCGGACCGCATTGGCGTCCTTCATCTCGGGCACCTGCTCGAGACAGGAACGACGGAGGAAATTTTCAGCCATCCGGTCCATCCGTACACGAGGAGCCTTCTGTCCGCGATTCCTTCCCCAAACCCGGTCGTCGAGAAGCGGAGAGCTGCTGTCAGCTACGACTACAAAACATCAGGCATCGACTACAATAAAGGAACACGGCACCTGGTGAACGGGACCCACTACGTCCTCTGCACGGATGAGGAATTCACACTGTGGGTGCAGCAAGATACGCCTTAAGCTCTGGAATACGCTTCTTCATTTCCGTGTATCCTCTCTCATAGAGTGCGCCGAGCTTCTCGACGTCTCCTTCAAACCGGCTGATCTCTACAGGCTCCTCCGGGGCCTGGCAGAAGGTCCTGCCGGTTTTTGTGTCCCTTTCAATTAAGTCGATGATCTCATTGTACTCGACCGATGCGCGGTCCATGGCACGGACCAGCTCCGGATATTTCCGGTAGAGGAGCCGGTCGGCAGCATTTTCCTTCTTCTCAGTCTTGCGGTAGGAGAGAGCCTGCGTGCGGATGACCATGATTTTTCCGGGGCAGTTCCGGAGAGCCCAGCCGTAGGGGATCTTGTCGGAGCAGCCGCCGTCGAGATAGGCCTGTCCGTCGATGGTGACGGGCCGGGAGACATAGGGAACGGTGGCAGACGCGCGGATTGCGCGGAAAATGCGGCACTTTCCTTTTTCGAAATATTCCGGCCGGCCGGTTGCAATGTTGGTCGCCACAACTACGAGACGCCTCGAGGGATCAAAGAAGCGCTTCTTGTTGAGCGGGTCCTGTTGCATCAGCGTTCCAAAGAGATAAGAGAAGCCTGTCACGCCGTGATCATTTTTCAGCGCGCCAAGCCCGGTGTATTCCGGGTCGTGGCGGTAGGTGAGATTGATGCGCGGTGCCCAGCCGATCTGTCCTGACAGATAGCCGATGGCGGAGAGGGCACCTGCCGAGACGCCGATCGTCGTCCGAAAATTAATGCCGGCCTCCATCAGGGCGTCGAGCGCGCCCTGCGTGTAAATGCCTCTCCAGGCACCTCCCTCGAGCACAAGGCACCCCTCTGTGATTGTATCGGGAGCATTTCCCTTCGGAATCCGGTCGATTCCGCTGTATACGTTCTGCGTGTTTTCTATGTAAGTTCCTCCTCAGCTGTGTAAGTATTCAGCACCAGCGAAGAACGCGAAGCGTTCCGATTCTGAGGAATGTTGAATAGTCAGAGTGATTGTTTGATGTGAGCGAGCCTTCCGTAGAAATCCGGATAGAAATCAGTGTACGGCGTGAGATAAAACGTCTCGAGGACAAGCAGGTTTAAGCGGCGCACCAGCTCGCGGTCGGATGCCTGATCCAGATACCCGGCAAGGCTTACCTGAAACTTGTGCCAGTCGAGCTTAAACTCCTCGTAGACGGAAATGTCGGGAATGCCGAGCCAGCGGTCGATCCGCACCTTCGTGCGGGACTTCTCCGGACAGGCATCCTCAAGAAGAAAATAGCGAACCTTTCCCTCATTGTAATCGCGCCCCAGCGGAAACAGCCGGCAGATGCCGGGCCTCGCCTCGTGAATACGGCAGCGGCCGTCCGCGCCGAGAAAGACACAGTCCGGGTCCATCCTGAGTGCCGGAACCATGAGCCCTCCCTCAAAATGAAGGGCGATCTCGCGGTCAAGAAGGGCGGAGAACGGACGCCCGAGCTTATTCGTCAGCATAAAGCAGTCATACGGGTCGACATGCACCGTGTCACCCATGCCGCGGCAGCACTTGCCGCAGCCCTCGCAGGCGCGGCTCGATACACGCGCCATATCTCTTGAAGTAAAATATCTCCTGATCTGATCAGCCATAGGTTATCTCTCAAATTCTTAATATTTCATTTATCTTATCACATTATGCCTGACTCCGCCATTCACACAAGATGCGGTGTGGACGACTTAAATTGTGTAAAACACAGGGGAATATGCACTTCTTGCCCCACAAGCATTGTCCAAAACGCACATAATACTTGATTAAAGTCATGCGATTTAGTACAATATTCCCATAATGAATGCGGCATATGCCGAATCAGAATATTTTATTTCGGAGGTAGCGTGTATGGATGTTTACAGAACAGACAGGGTCAGAAATGTAGTGTTACTCGGTCATGGCGGCGCCGGCAAGACGACACTGGCGGAAGCCATGGCGTATCTCTCCGGAGTAACGAACCGAATGGGATCCGTCGCTGACGGCAATACGCTCAGCGATTATGACAAGGAAGAGATCAGAAGGAAGTTTTCGATCTCCACATCGGTGATTCCGGTTGAGTGGGACAAGAACAAGATTAACGTCCTCGATACACCTGGATATTTTGATTTCGTCGGTGAAGTGGAAGAGGCTGTCGGCGTCGCCGATGCGGCAATCATCGTTGTCTCCGGCAAGGACGGCGTTCAGGTCGGAACAGAAAAGGCATGGGACTTCTGCGAAGAGCACAACCTGCCGAGAATGATTTTCGTCACGGAGATGGACAATGACGACGTGAGCTACCGCGAGGTCGTCGAGAAGCTGCAGGAGCTCTTCGGAAAGAAGATCGCGCCGCTCCACATGCCGATCCGTGAGAACGGCAAGTTCGTCGGCTATGTCAACATCGTGAAGAAGGCCGGCAGACGCTACATCGCAAAGGGCAGGAAGGAGGAGTGCCCGGTTCCGGATTACCTGAAGGAATATCTGGACAAGTACAGAGAGACACTTCTCGAGTCGGTCGCGGAGACATCCGATGAATATATGGACCGCTATTTCAGCGGTGATGAGTTCTCGGTCGCTGAGATCTCCGCAGCGCTCGCAACCAATATCGATGAGTGCGCGATCGTTCCTGTCTGCATGGGCTCTCCGGTCAACCTGCAGGGCGTCTCGAACCTGCTCGATGATATCTGCGAGTACTTCCCGGACCCGTCGAAGCGCCCGTGCACCGGCATCAACACGAAGACAAATGAGATGTTTGAGGCCAATTACGACTTCCAGAAGGCCAAGAGTGCCTATGTCTGGAAGACAATTTCGGACCCGTTCATCGGAAAATACAGCCTGATCAAGGTCTGCTCCGGTACCTTAAAGAGCGACGACACCCTCTTTGACGTCGACAAGGGAAATGAGGAGCGCCTCGGCAAGCTCTATGTGCTCCGCGGAAACAAGCCGACAGAGGTGTCCGAGCTGTTTGCGGGCGACATCGGAGCCCTTGCAAAGCTCGGTGATGTATCGACAGGCGACTCACTCGCGACGAAGCAGACGCTGGTTTCGTATCCGAAGACGCTTCTTTCCGTCCCGTACACGGCAAAGCGCTACAAGGCCGTCAACAAGGGCGATGACGACAAGATCGCGCAGGCGCTCGCAAAGCTGGCCATCGAGGACCGGACATTCCGCAATGTCATCGATTCCGCGAACCACCAGAGTCTTCTCTACGGAATCGGCGATCAGCAGATCGAGGTTATAAAGAGCAAGCTCGAGGACAGATATAAGGTAAAGATCGAGCTCAGCGAGCCGAAGGTGGCGTTCCGCGAGACGATCCGCAAGAAGTCTGATGTCGAGGGCAAATACAAGAAGCAGACAGGCGGCCACGGACAGTATGGTGACGTCAAGATGCGGTTTGAGCCGAGCGGCAACATGGATGAGCCGTATGAATTTGCAATCGAGGTCGTCGGAGGCGCTGTCCCGAAGAACTATTATCCGGCCGTCGAGAAGGGACTTGCGGAGTGCATGGACGCGGGACCGCTCGCAGGCTATCCGGTCGTCGGCGTCAAGGCGACATTGTACGACGGCTCCTATCATCCGGTCGACTCCTCTGAGCAGGCGTTCAAGACGGCGACGCACATGGCCTTCAAGGACGGTTTCATGAAGGCGGACCCGGTTCTCCTTGAGCCGATTGTCACCCTTCGCGTGAAGGTGAAGGACCAGTACACGGGCGATGTCATGGGAGACCTCAACAAGAGACGCGGCCGCGTCCTCGGAATGAACCCGGACAAGAACGGCACGACTGTCATCGAGGCGGACGTTCCGCAGACAGAGATCTACGGATACGGCACGGTCCTTCGCTCCATGACAGGCGGATCGGGAGACTTCTCCTATGAGTTCGCACGCTATGAGCAGGCCCCGGCTGACGTCCAGAAGAAGCAGATCGAGGCCCGCGCCGACAAGGTCGGGAGAGACGAGGACTAATTCAGCCCCAGACTCGGAACGGTTCATCCGTTTTCCAAGGGGTTGATGAATAATTACAAAAAACGGGCATAAAAAAAGAAGACAGCCGGAAATCTGATCAATTCCCGGCTGTCTCCTTTTTATTTGCTTTTCACTATTCTGCGATTTTTTCTGCAAGACGGGCAGAGGGCCTTACAGCTTACTGGCGGTCCACCTGGTCCGTGTCAATGACGACCGGGCCGTGGTCCTGTACCTTGCCGAGCATCTTCGTGATCTTCTTCGTCGTGCTCTTGACCTTCTCGATCGACTCGTCGTGATTCAGCGTGTTGATGATGCTGGCGAGATATTTGTACATATTCGCGGTCTCATAGTAGGGCTTCTTCAGAAGCTCCGGCTGACGGTAGCAGACATTTGTCGTGATGAGCTTAGTGAACATGCCCTTCTCATAGTACTCGTCGAACTTCTCAAAGCCGTCCGTGAAGAGACCGAACGTCGTGCAGATAAATACACGGTTCGCGCCGCGCTTCTTCATCTGCGCGCAGCAGTCGAGCATTGAGCCGCCGGAGGAAATCATATCGTCGATGATGACGCAGTCCTTTCCGACAACGGAGTCGCCGAGGAACTCGTGAGCGACGATCGGGTTCTTGCCATTGACGACCTTCGAGTAGTCGCGGCGCTTGTAGAACATGCCGATATCAGCTCCGAGAATGTTTGCGAAGTAGACGGCGCGGTTCATCGCTCCCTCATCCGGGGAGATGACCATGAAGTGGTCACTGTCGAACTGAAGGTCCGGCGCGGACTTGAGCAGCGCTCTCAGGAACTGGTAGGTTGGCATGAAGTTGTCGAACCCGCAGAACGGCGTTGCATTTCTAACGCGGGGATCGTGCGCGTCAAATGTAATGATCTCGGAGACGCCGCAGCTTTGCAGCTCCCGGAGTGCCATGGCCGCATCGAGGGACTCGCGTCCTGTTCTCTTGTGCTGGCGGCTCTCATAGAGGAACGGCATGACGACGCTGATCCGGTGTGCCTTTCCGTTCGCCGCGGAGATGATCCGCTTCAGATCCTGAAAATGATTGTCCGGTGACATGTGGTTGATTCGTCCGCAGACCTTGTAGGTGATGCTGTAGTTCATCACATCTGCGACGATATAGAGATCCGCTCCGCGGACACTTTCGTTGATGACCGCGCGGCCTTCGCCTGTCCCGTAGCGGGTTAATTTCGTATCGAGCAGGTAGGATGGTTCAATGTATCCCTGGAGCTGCAGAGCGGAAGGATCCTTCTCTGCGATTGACTTGCGCATCTTCACGAGAGACGAGTTGACCTGACGGGCCAGCGGCCTTGAGCCTTCGATGTAAGCAATTTTAAGCGGTGCGACCGGTCTGGTCTTTTTGATTGTTTCGGAAGTTGCCATATTTTCCTTGTATGATGATTACAGAAGCGAAATCAACATTTTCCTTTCCTTTTGTACTGTGGTTCAATACATTTCAGATACTGTGGGACTTTTAATTTTTTCCT